>NZ_MOLR01000004.1:0-751586 GCF_001863355.1 Arthrobacter sp. UCD-GKA
CCGGGCGGTGGGTGGCCGTCTCGGGAACGAACCCGGCCAGTTGCTCTTCGCACAGGGCGCCGAAGCCGGTCGCGTCCAGGAAGGAGGTGAGCACGTTCAGGCCGGCGTGGGAAACCAGCGACTGGCCGGTCGGGGCTGCCGGGAGGGACGGGAAAACACGGGTATCGTTAAGCATCGAAAAGGTGAGCCCTGTTCTGGTGGATAAAAAGGTGTGGTACCTCTATTTTCCCAGATCAGCTCACCTTTTCGACGTTAAAGGCACTTAATGACGCCCCGCTTCATGAAAAGGCCGGGCTAGGTGTTGGTCCGCAGGAACGGCAGCAACTGCTCCAGGATGGGTTGCGGCGGGAAGAGCGTGCCTCCGTGGGTGCGGCCCTCCAGCTCAACCAGCCGGGCGTTGGGCATCACCGAGGCCATGGTGCGCGAGTGCTCGATGCGCGGCCTGTCCCGGGTTCCGGTCATCAGCAGCGTCGGGGTGTCCAGCTGCGCCAGCAACAGCTCGCTCACCGCGCTTCCTGCCTCGGTCGATTCGAAGTACGCCGCCAGCGCCAGCGCGTCGTTGGACGCGAAGGCCAGGCGTGTTGCGGGGTCGAGCCTCCCGCCGTCGGCTTCCATGCCGGCGATGAAGGCGTCCATGTCGCCCGTCTTGAGCGCCTCGAGATAGCCGTCGAAGAAGAGCGTGCTGATGTGTTGGGCCTCGATGGCGTGGGTTCCGCCGAGCATCGTCAGCGAGCGCACCATCGACGGGTGCTTGGTGGCCAGCGAGAGGCCCACGCGCGAGCCGAAGGAATATCCCACGATGTGGATCGACTTGTGGCCGGTGGCCGCCAGCACCGCCTTGACGTCCGCCAGGACCAGGTCCATGTTGTAGGCGGCCGGATCGTGCGGCTTGCCCGAGCGCCCATGCCCGCGCAGGTCCATGCGGATCGTGTCGAACTCCGACTCCAGGGCCCTCACGTAGCCCAGGCCGCGCCAGATGGAACGGGAGAGAGCCGAACCGTGCAGCAGCAGGACCGGTGGGGCCCCTGTGTCGCTGGCGTCGAAGTAGATAGTCTGGGCATCAATCGGGTTCACTGCATGGGGCATGTGAATGAGCCTATGGCACCGAACCGGCATTTTCCCAAGCGCTAAGGATGCAGCAATGAATGACGATCTGACTCCCGTGATCATTGACGGGGCGCGCACGCCCTTTGGGAGGTTCCGCGGGGCCATCTCCTCGCTGCCGGCCACAGAGCTCGGCGCCCACGCCATCAAGGCGGCCCTGGAACGCAGCGGGGTGCCGGCCAGCGACATCAACCACGTCATCATGGGCCAGGTGATCCTGGCCGGCACCGGGCAGGGCCCGGCCCGCCAGGCCTCCTTGAAGGCCGGGATCGGCTGGGACGTGCCCACGGTGACCATCAACAAGCTCTGCCTCTCCGGGCTGACGGCGGTCATCGACGCCGCCCGGATGATCCGGGCCGGGGAAGCCGACTTCATCGTCGCCGCCGGCCAGGAGTCCATGTCCAACGCACCCCACTTGGTCCGCGGCATGCGCACGGGGCTGGCTATCGGGGACCGCGGCCTGGAGGACTCGCTGAACCACGATGCCCTGGCCGACCCGCTCACCGGCGAGCTCATGGGCTCGACCACCGAACGCGGCAACGCCAAGCTGGGGATCGGCAGGGCGGAGCAGGACGCGTACGCCGCGGCCTCGCACCAGCGCGCGGCCGCCGCCCGGGCGCACCTTGATGCGGAGATCGCCCCCATCTCCATCCCCCAGCGCCGCGGGGAGGATCTGGTTGTCTCCACCGACGAGGGCATCCGCCCCGAGACCACGGTGGAGAAACTGGCCGCATTGGGACCGGCATTTTCCCAGGAGCCGGGGGCAACCATCACGGCGGGTTCTTCCTCGCCGCTCTCCGACGGGGCAGCCGCGTTGGTCGTGGCGTCCAAGGGGGCGGCCCGCAGTGCGGGGCTGTCCTGGCTGTGCGAGATCGGGGCTCACGGACAAACCGCGGGGCCGGACGGGCAACTGCATTCCCAGCCCAGCACCTCGATCCTCGCGGCCTTGGAGAAGGAGGGGCTGAAGGCCGGGGACCTTGACGCAATCGAGATCAACGAGGCCTTCGCCTCGGTGGTGCTGCAATCGGCCAAGGACCTCGGCGTGGATCCGGCCAGGGTCAACACCGAGGGCGGGGCCATCGCGCTGGGCCACCCGGTGGGTGCCTCCGGCGCGCGACTGGTGTTGCACATGGCGATGGAGCTGGCGCGGCGCGGCGGCGGCACCGGGGTCGTCTCGCTGTGCGGCGGTGGCGGGCAGGGCGATGCGCTGGTGCTCCGGGCCTGAGTTCACACGTGGTTGCCGGGCCCCGTACAGCCTGTGCATAGATTGGAATCCTAGAGTAATAACTACCTCATGAAGGTGCGAGTGATGAGAGCACCGGTCGGATACACGGCAGATTCCCCCCTGGCCTTCCGACCGGTGCTCAACCATTTAAGCCCGGCGGTGCCCGGCGCGCGGCGCCGAGACGAGGCATGGCGCATCCCCTCGACAACGTCGGAACTTCGGACCAAACTGAAGATACCGGTCGCGCCGGTGAATCGGGCGACATGATCTACGGACCAAGGAGCACGCGTGATGAGTGAAAAACCAATCGGCGACGAAGAAGATGTCACGGCAGAAGAAGCTGCCGCAGAGCCGGAACATGTTGCCAGCGCCCACGACGAGGCGCTGGTCGAGGAATGGGAAGACGAGTCCTTCCCCGCCTCCGACCCCCCGTCGAATTACTGACTCTCGGCTGACTGACAACCAATCCTCAGCCCACACTCAGCTTGGCCTCTTAGGCTGAAGCTACCTTCTCAAGGTGCGAGTGATCAGAAGAACCGGTCGCGGCGGAGTTTCACCTCCTTAGCCGTCACGACCGGTTCTTCACTTTAAGAACGCCGGCACCGAAGGTGGGCCTCTCCCCGGGTCACAAAGCAGCGGATTTCGCTTCTCCCCAGCGTGCCGCGCCCGCCGTCGTGGACTATCGGCGCCTCGGGGGACAAGAATGGATGCGAATGACGCCCAGAAAGCGTCATGAGATTTTCCGTCCCACCAATTTCAGGAGAACACCACCACCATGGCCGAAGAACTCCGCTATGCCCCCGTCCCCGAAACCCACGCACCCTATGTGGCCGCCGCGGATCGCTACGAGGCCACCGGCTACCGGCGCGTCGGCAACTCCGGCTTGGTCCTTCCCCCGATTTCCCTGGGCCTGTGGTGGAACTTTGGCGACAACCGCCCCTTCGACACCCAGCGCGAGGTGTTGCGCCATGCCTTCGACCACGGCATCACGCACTTCGACCTGGCCAACAACTACGGCCCGCCCTACGGTTCCGCCGAGGAAAACTTCGGCCGCATGATGCGCGGCGATTTCAAGGCCTACCGCAACGAGCTGATCATCTCGTCGAAGGCCGGCTGGGACATGTGGCCGGGCCCCTACGGCAACCTGGGTTCGCGCAAGTACATCATGGCCTCGGCCGACGAGTCCCTCTCCCGCATGGGCCTTGACTACGTGGACATCTTCTACTCGCACCGCCCGGACCCAGACACCCCGATCGAGGAGACCATCGGCGCGCTGGACACCCTGGTCCGCCAGGGCAAGGCCCTCTACGTGGGCATTTCCTCTTACTCCCCCGAACGCACTGCGCAGGCCGCGCAGGCCGCCAAGGCCATGGGCACCCCGCTGGTCATTCACCAGCCCTCCTACTCGATGCTCAACCGCTGGGTGGAAGACGGGCTGCTGGACACCCTCAAGGAACACGGCATGGGCTCGATCGCCTTCACCCCGTTGGCCCAGGGTCTGCTGACCGGCAAGTACCTCAAGGACGAATCGGCCATCCCGTCCGGCGGACGGAACTCGCTGGCCGGGCACCTGACCGAGGAGAACCTGTCCAAGGCCCGCGACCTGTCCAAGGTCGCCGAGACGCGCGGCCAGTCCCTGGCCCAGCTGGCCATCGCCTGGCTGCTGCGCGAGGGCGGGGTGACCTCGGTGCTGCTCGGGGCGTCCTCGACCGCGCAGCTGGATGAGAACCTCGGAGCCCTGGGCAACACCGCATTCAGCCCCGCGGAGCTGGAACTGATCGACAGGATCGCCGCCGGCGATGCCGGAATCGACCACTGGCGCGCGGCGGCCACGAGCTAAGTAGCCGAAGCGCCCCGACCCGAAACCCTGCGGAGACGAATTCCGCAGGGTTTCTCGTCGTTAACAACTAATACCGCAGATGGACAATTCGCTGACGGCGGATATCACCACTGATCCCGCGTGACCGGCTTCACAAATCGCAGTTTTCGCGACATGATGTAACCGTACGTGGCGCGCAACGCAGATTTTCGCCGCCCAGTGACTACCAGAAGGAGCATGGCCGTGACCGCCAACGCCCAGACGACGCCAACCGCCACCGGATATCGAGTCCTCAACCCCGCCACCGGCGAAGTTCTCGAGGAATTCGCCACCGCGACGGACGCCGAGGTCCAGGACGCCATTGCCGCGGCCGAAGCCGGCTACCAGGGGTGGAAGGACGTCGACATCAACGAACGCGCCAAGATCGTCTCCCGCGTCGGCGAGCTCTTCGCCGAACGCGCCGACGAGCTTGCCGCGATCATCACCCGGGAAATGGGCAAGCCCCTGTCCGAGTCCAAGGGCGAGGCCGAGTTCTGCAAGGACATCTTCGAGTACTTCGCCACCGAGGGCCCGACGCTGGCCGCGGACACGGAGATCAAGACCATCGGCGGCGGCAAGGCCATCATCCAGCGCCTGCCCGTCGGCCCGCTGCTGGGCATCATGCCGTGGAACTACCCGTACTACCAGGTCGCCCGCTTCGTGGCCCCGAACCTGATGCTCGGCAACACCATCGTGCTCAAGCACGCCGAAACCTGCCCGCGTTCGGCCCTGGCCATCGCGCAGATCATGGACGATGCAGGGGTCCCGGCAGGCGTCTACAACAACGTCTTCGCCTCGCACGAGCAGATCTCCACCATCATCGAGGATCCGCGCATCCAGGGCGTCTCGCTGACCGGTTCCGAGCGCGCCGGCGCGATCATCGGCGAGCAGGCCGGACGCAACCTGAAGAAGGCAGTGCTGGAACTGGGCGGTTCGGACCCGTACGTCATCCTCGACTCGGCGGACATCGCCGGGGACGCGGCCACCGCGTGGGCCACCCGCATGGAAAACACCGGCCAGGCCTGCAACTCCAACAAGCGCATGATCGTCATGGAGGACATCTTCGATGACTTCGTCGGCGAACTGACCAAGCTTGCCGTCGACCTGGTTCCGGGCGACCCGGCCAAGGAGGAGGAAGGCACCTTCGGTCCGCTCTCCACCCGTGGCGCCGCCGAGGGCGTGGCCGCACAGGTCCAGGACGCCATCGACAAGGGTGCAACGCTGCACGCCGGCGGCGTGCTGCACGAGGGCCCGGGTGCCTACCTGGCTCCGACGATCCTCTCCGGGATCACCAAGGGCATGCGTGCCTACTACGAGGAGCTCTTCGGCCCGGTGGCGATTGTCTACAAGGTGTCCTCCGACGAGGAGGCCCTGGAATTGGCCAACGACACCCAGTACGGCTTGGGCGGCGCGGTGTTCTCCACCGATCCGGCCCGTGCCGCGAAGGTTGCCGCTGGCCTTCAGGTCGGCATGGCCAACGTGAATGCCCCGAGCGCCGAAGGAGCGGAAATGCCCTTCGGCGGCGTGAAGCGCTCCGGTTTCGGCCGTGAGCTGGGCCCGCTGGGCATGGAGGAGTTTGTCAACAAGCGCCTCTTCTACGTGGCCGACTAACCACACGCACCACCGTGACATGAAGCGAGGCTTCGTGCGATCCCCGGATAGGGGTTCGCACGAAGCCTCGCTTTTTCTGCAGCACGCCCGTTAAGGCATGCGTTCCAGCGTGCCGATCCGCTGGCCCTGCGCGTCCATGATTTCAAGCGTGTCGGCCCCGAGCGTGGCACCGGCGGCATGCGAAAGCCAGGTGTCGACTCCCTCGCAGAACATCCTGGTTCCTCCCAAGGGGCCGAAGGTGATGTCCGTGCCGGATGCCTCGTAGCTGCCCAGCAAGCGGTTGCAGCCGTCGGTGCCGTGCAGTTTCCCGCCGGCTTCGAGCACCAGGCTCGGCTGCCCGGGCCCATCGGATCCCCAATTGCCCTCCGGCCCGGGCGCCACCGTCGAGGAGGAAGCGCAGGAGGACTGCAGCAGGACCGCCCCCAGCAAGCCGAGTGCGGACATCTGCTTCGTCTTCACTCACTTCCCTACGTAGTCGAAGTGCCAGGCTTCGGCATAGGGCGAGCCCTCTTCAAGGATCTTGCGGTGCACCCAGTTGAACTTCTTGGAGTTGGCCTTCAACCACTTGTGGTATTTACCGCGGAAGGAATAGTTGTAGGTCTCGGGCACGTCGATGGCGGTGCCCCAACCGTGGTTGGAGGTCCCGGGGCGCGCCGCGACATAGGGTCCGAGTTCGACCCAGTAGGCATCCTGGGTCGCGCGGGTCCGGTAGGCCAGGTCGATGTCGAGATTGTGGCCGAACTTCTTCTTGAAGGCGGTGTTGAGCCGGTTCAGGTCCTTCAGCGCGGGAGCGGCGATGAGGGTCTTTTCCTTGTCCCATCCGATGGCCACGAGCATCCGTTCCGGGATCTTGCCGTTTTTCTGTCCCAGCACCGTCTTGGCCGAATATTTTCCGGGCTTGGTGGTCGCCGTGGATTTGCGGGCCAGTTGGCTGGTCTTCATCCAGCCACTCATCCCCTGTGTTCGGACGAAGATCCACCCCTTGACCGAGCCTGCGGTTTTTTCCATCTTCTTGTCGCGGTACACCACCGAGTTGCGTGGGATGTCACCGATGCGGATCTTGCCCTTCACGCTCTCATGGAGGTCGCTTCCGGAGACCTTGGTCCAATAACGGTCGGTCAGGCCGGCACGGTTGGAGGTGTATTTCTTGTCGATGTAGATCTCACGACCGGGCTTCTTCGCAACAACCTTCAGGTATTTGCTTTGCACCCATCCGGTTTTTCCCCGGCTGGTGATCTGGCTGAATCCCGCCGAGACCTTCTCGACCGTGTAGATGCCGGCCTTGGGCACCGTGGCCAAGGCCTTCGAGGTGGTATTCGCTTGCCGCCGCAGTTTCAGCGCGACGGTGCTCTTGCCAAGGTCCCCGCGCTTGATGGCCTTGGAGGTATTCTTGGGCACCGCACGCAAATAGGCACTCGAGGCCCAACCCGTTTTCCCGGCGTACCGGACCTGGCTCCACCCCGGCTTCGTCGAACCCACGCTCAGCTTGGTGCCCTTGGGAATGAGCGCCAGCTTCTTGCCCGAGGTGGAGGGCTTCGAACGCAGGTTCAGGTTTGCCGTCGCTTGGACGCTCTTCACGGCGGCCGCACCGATCTTGCCCGTGTGCTGCGAAACAAGGTGGGCCGCGGCAACCTGCGCGACCGAACCCTGCACGGATGCCGACGGAGCCTGCTGTGCCTGGGCCGGGCTCAGGGTGGCCAGCACAAGCGCTGCTCCCATGAACAATGCCGTAGAAACCCTGTTGGGAGGCCATCGGCCATCCCGTGTGTCTTTGCCCTGCATAGCTCCCCCACCATCCACTTTCACGCGACATACCTAACAAGGGGCGGTCGAAGCCCACTAGTGCATTATTAGACTAACCTTTTTGCTAAGAGGTTTTTCCGGCGCTTGCTCAGCACGTTCCGTGTCTGGAGTAAAGCCGTTGCCAATTGCGAGGAGTCACTGGATGTCAGCGAAACTACGTTTCAAGAGAAAGCCGCGCCCGATCCCGCCCGAGGAAGCCCCCATTGCGGCGGCCGTCGTGGCTCCACCCGCCCACAGCGTGTCCGGGATGTGGATCGATCCCTTGGGGCGCGTGGCCACGCGGTCGGTCCAGTTGCTGGTGGTACTGGTGTTGGCCTCGGCCGTGGTCTTCAGTCTCCTGCGCCTGAGCGTGATCGCGCTGCCGATCCTGATCGCCTTGATCCTTTCCTGCGCGTTGTGGCCGCTGGTGCGCCTGCTGCGCAAGGTCATGTCGGCCATGCTGGCGGCATGGTCGGTGTTCCTGGGTTCGTTGCTGGTGCTCGGCGGCATCGGGACCGCGCTGGTCTATTCGGTGCTTGCCGAATGGTCCACGCTGGTGGACAAGGGTGTGGAGGGCTTCAACAAGCTCCAGGAAATGCTGAATCAGCTGCCCTGGAGCATATCCAACGAGCAAATCGACCAGGCAGTCAGCCAGGTCACCGGTTTCCTGACCAGCTCCCAATTTGGTGCCGGGGCACTGAACGGGCTTTCCGCCGCGGGCAACTTCTTCACCGGCTTGGCCTTGCTGCTGGTGATCCTGTTTTTCTTCTTGAAGGACGGCGACAAGATCTGGGCTTTCTTCCTCTCCTGGATGCCGGACCACCAGATGCACCGCTGGCTTTCCACTGGTGGACGCACCGTTGAAACCCTCGGCGGTTACATGCGCGGCACCGCCACCGTGGCGGCGGTGGATGCGATTGGCATCACCGTGGTCTTGCTCGTGTTGCGGGTCCCGCTGGCCATCCCGCTGGGCGTCGTGGTGTTCATGAGCTCCTTCATCCCGTTGGTGGGTGCCACCTTTGCCGGGATCCTGGCGACCTTGATTGCCCTGGTGACCAATGGCCCGGTGGTTGCCCTGATTGTCCTGGGTGCGGTGATCGTGGTGAACCAGCTGGAAGGAAACTTCCTGCAGCCCGTGGTCATGGCCCACGCCCTGAACCTGCACGCGCTGGTGATCTTGCTGTCGCTGGCCGCCGGCACGGTGCTCGGTGGATTGGTGGGTGCGGTATTGGCCGTTCCGCTCACGGCCGTTGCCTGGGCAATCGTGAAGATCTGGTCCGGCCGTGATCTTCCGGGATTGGATCCCGGTGCCGATTCCAAGAAGGACGAAGCCGCGCAGGAGCCCACCGAGGAGCAGGTCCTGGCCCATGCCGAGGTCGGTGCGGCCGAGCGGGCCCAGGATGTCGATGCCGAACGCGAGACCGGATCCCCGTCCCCGGATCTGCGCCCCAAGCGTTCCTGACCGCGAGCTTCCCAAGATATTACGGGCCGTGGAACCAACCTTTTGGTTGGTTCCACGGCCCGTTTCACGTCGGGGCGCCGCCCCGAAATGCAATGTAGTTAGCGCAGGTACTTCGAGCTGACCCAGCCGGTCTTCCCCGCATAGCTGGTTTGCGTCCAGCTGCTGCGCGTGGCCTTGACCGTGACCTTCTTGCCCTTGGGAATCACGAGCAAGGATCGTGTCGACGTGCTCGTTCCGGTGCGCAGGTTAAGCCGGGCGGTGGTCGTCTTCACCTTGGCCGGAGCCTTGTACACGGCAAGTTGCTTCGCCGGAACCCACCCGGTCTTCCCCGCGTAGCGCACGCGCAACCAGGACCCGCTTTTGGCATCCACGACAACCTGTTTCTTCGCC
Organism: Arthrobacter sp. UCD-GKA; assembly: GCF_001863355.1. Classification (NCBI taxonomy): domain Bacteria; kingdom Bacillati; phylum Actinomycetota; class Actinomycetes; order Micrococcales; family Micrococcaceae; genus Arthrobacter; species Arthrobacter sp. UCD-GKA. Next base: position 9,433 of record NZ_MOLR01000004.1, read on the forward strand.
GCAATGCCCACCACCGATGCCGACTTCGCATCCGCCGACTTGCGGGCCACGACCTTCGACTTGGTTTGGTACGTGGTCTTCTTTACCGACTGTATTGCCGGGGGCTTCGGCTTGGCCGGGGCCTTGTAGAGGGCGAGCTGGTTCGCCGGAACCCAGCCGGTCTTCGCCGCGTAGCGAACGCGCAACCACGACCCGCTCTTGGCATCCACGACAACCTGTTTCTTCGCCGCAATGCCCACCACCGAAGCCGACTTCGCATCCGCCGACTTGCGCGCCACGACCTTCGATTTGGTGACGTAGGTGGTCTTCTTCACCGACTGGATTACGGGGGGCTTCGGCTTCGCCGACGGCTTGGGTTTGGCCGGGGCCGCACCGGCCTTGACCACTCGCAGGTAGCGGTTGCTGACCCAGCCGGTGGAGCTCCCGGCCTTGACTTGGCTCCAGGTGCCTTGGCGCGTGAGTTCGATGACGTCTGTGCCGTCGCGCAAGACCTTGACGATCCTGGTGTTGGTGCCGGGTCCGCTGCGCATGTTCAGGTTGGCGGTGGCCTCATGGGTCGGCTTGGTCGGCGTGGGCTTGGCGACCGGCGGCTTCGACGCCTGGGGCGTGATGGAACCGATCTTCTTCAGGTCCGCCGAGCTGATCCAGCCCGAGTTCTTCCCGGCCTGGACGTGGGACCAGGTGCCCCGTACCTGCCGCAGGGCAACCTTGGAGCCGCGGCCCAGTGCCTGGGTTTCCTTGTAGGTCGTTCCGGCTCCGGAACGCAACTTCAGGTTGCGCAGGATCTCGTGCGTCGCGGGCAGCGCCGCTTGGTTGACGGTGGCGACCTTGCGCGTCAGGCCCGCCGAGACCCAGCCCTCGGTTCCCTTGTACTTCACCCGCAACCAGCCGGCGGAGCTCTCATAGGCCTCGAAGGTGGCGCCGGCCGGAATCATCAGGAGCTTCGCATACCAGGTGGCGGCCCCGGAACGCATGTTCAGGCCGCTGGGGTTGGTGTACTTGGCGAAGGGCACCCGGACGCCGTTGGTGACGGTGCCGGTGGGCGTCAGTGCCCACTCGGGCGCCGCGGCCATCGGGTTGGGCGTGACGGCAAAACGGTTCATCCAGCCGGTCGTGGAGCCGTACTTGACCTTGATGTAAGACCCGTTGAGCAACCCGTTGATGGCTCCGGGCTGGCTGGTGACCTTGGCGCTGCGTGACGGCCTGGCCAGGACCTTCGAGGTGTCGGAGGCCGAGGCAAAAAGATCCGCCTTGCCGCGCGCGAAATACGTGCAGGTCTTCTGCGACTCGGAGTAGCTGGCGGTGGCGTGGGAACCGAGGTCTAGCCCGCGGGCTTTGAGGAACGCCGCAGGATTGCGCACGTTTCCGTCCTTGGAGTAGAAGCGGTCTTTCCAGATCTCCAGGTGCAGGTGCGGGCCCGTCGAGGGACCCGAGGAGCCCACCAGCGCGATCTTCTGCCCGGACTTGACCTTTTGGCCCTCCCGGACCAGGACGTCGTTGGGCCACATGTGCATGTAGGCCGACTCGTAGGTCGTCCCGTCGAACCGGTGGGTGACAATCACCTGGCCCGAGGTCGACCCGGTGCCCCGGACGATCTTGCGCACGGTGCCGTCGGCCACCGCATAGATCGGGGAGTTGTCCTTGGTGCCCATGTCCTGGCCCAGGTGGTGGGTCGATCCGCCCACCACCGGCATGCATCTCGGCCCCATGGGCGAGGTCATCCGGTAGGTTTCCGGGACGAGCGGAAGGGAGAATCCCCCGGCGCGCACAGGACTGGTCTTTGGAACCTCGGTGCGCATCTGCGAGGTGGCGGGCAGAGCCGTAAACACCAGTCCCGCCGCCAACACCCCCGAGAAAAGCGCGCGAAGGGATTTCGGTAGGGCCATTGTCAGTGGTCTTCCTCTAAGGGGCGTGTCGCCCCTCAGGGGAGCAACGAGATGTGCGAGTGGTCGGGAGCATCACCCAAACATCGCCCCCCAAGTCACTACCTTATGCAAAATCCGTCCCCCATGGGGGAAAACGGCAATCATGATTTCGCGTGTCAGCCCAAGTGGGTACTGTGGACCCAGCCTTCAAGCCGTCCGGCACGGACCTTGGTCCATTGTCCCCGGCTGGCCAGGACCTCGACCTGTTGGCCGGCCCCGAGCTGCGCCACGGCGCGGTAGTTGGCGGATGCTCCCTGGTACAGGGTGGTCTCCGCGATCGTGACGGGTGTCGTCGAGGCCAGGTAGCGCAATTGCAGTTGACTGGCCGGCACCCACCCGGCGTCCTGGTCCAGCATGATCCTGCACCACGGACCCAACTTCCCGTTGACCCGCACCAGGGTCCCCGCCTGCATGATGCGCATGACCGGGAAATGATCCCCGGCGTCCTTGCGGACATTCAGGCGCACCGTGGTGGTGTACTCGGTCGGTGCCATGGGCTGGATGCCCGTAGCCGGGCGACGCACATTGATGCGGGCAAGGTAGGCGCTGGGAACCCAGCCGATGTCCTTGCCGGTGGAAACCTTGGCCCATGTGCCCAGCTCCTCCAGCTTGCGGACCTGGAGGTTTGCAGCCAGCACGCGCAGCACCGGGTAGTTGGTTCCCGAGCCCTTGCGCAGGTTCAGGTCCGCCGTGCTGCGGTGCGTGGGAACGAATTCCTCGTCGGGGACTTCCGGGGCACTGTCGGCCCCGCCGGCCGTGGCAGCCACCTGGCTGGCGACCGGGCGCACCGGGACCTGCGGGCGTTGCCTGGGTGCCTCGAGTCGCTCGAGGCATTGGGTCGGGAGCCAACCGAAGGTCTGGCCGTGCTGCACGCTGGCCCACAGGCCGCTGATGCGCAGCAGGTACACGGGGGTGTTTTCCGCGATCAGGTACTGGGTGGCATAGTGCCGGCCGGCACCCTTGCGCAGCTTGAGTTCGGCTGTCGTGCGGTGGGTCGGTCCGGGAACCTCCACCGGCACCGGTGCAGGATCCGTGCGTGCAAAGTCGAATTTCTTCATTCCGTCATCACCGCGCGACGGTGTTGCGGCACCGGGGACGGCCATGGCGAGGCATGCACGGACACGTGGAACACGTTTGGATGACCTCACTGGGAAAGCGGTTGACCGGAGACTGGCATGCGCGGCGGCAAATCATTGCACGGAGCGATATCCCACCCGGACCGTTGGCAACAACCTCGTGCCGGGATGCGGGCACTTGGACATGCCTACACCCCATGTTATTGCACAGACGGCCAAGGCCCCCAGTCTAGGTCCGGGGGCCTTGGTCACAACGAAGCTTCGGGGCACCCGGCGCCGCGGCGCGAGGGGTCCCGTGGGGGTCAAATCTGGCGGGCGGCCAGTTCGCTGTCGAGGCGCAGCAGTCCGTTGCCGTCGTTGTTGATCATCTTCACGCGGTCAAGGATCTCGCCAACGGTGGCTTCCTCTTCGACCTGCTCCTCGATGAACCAGTTCAGCAGCGGCACCGAGTCGATGTCGCCCTCGTTGTGCGCCAGGCGGTAGAGGTCGCGGATGGACTCGGAGACCTTCTTCTCGTGGTCCAGCGAGGCCTGGAAGGCACCGTCCACGGTGGAGACGCTCACGGCGGGTGCCGAGATGTCGCCGATGGCCGGGTGTGCGCCGCGGTCGGTCATGTGCGTGATGAACTTTTCCGCGTGCACAAGTTCCTCCGCGGCCTGGGCACGGAACCAGCCGGCAACGCCGGGCAGGCTCAGTACGTCCATTTCAATCGCCAGCTGGCGGTAGACGGTCGAGGCCGCAAGTTCCAGGGTGATTTGGTCGTTGAATGCGTCTGCAAGCTTTCCGTTAAGTTCCATGGCACACACGCTACCGATTCTTTTGTGCCTTGTCACCGAAGTATGGCCGTACTTACCTCACGGTAAATATGGCATGCCTCGGGCCAACGAAAGGGGTTACCAAGGTGATGCTCACCTTGGTCTGCGGGTCCTGGACGGCGAACCTGCCGGGTGCAATTCGCGCGCCGCGGCATTGGCCGCCTTCAGCGCGACGAAGACCGCGGCCATGGCCCAAGCCCATCCGGCAATCACCGCGATCCAGGCCGGTGCCGGACCGATCACCGATTCCAGCAATGCTGCGGGCAGCGCAGCGAGGCCAAGCAAGACCACGGGAAGCCGCATCCTGCGCAGCGGGGCCCCCGCGGCACGGTGGCCCGCGTCCCAGCATTCCTCGCAGTGCATGGTGGCGCTGGTGCGGATGCCCAAGGTCGGGTTGATGCCGCGTTTCCCGCCCTCGACCGTGCCGTTGATGGCGCGCACGGCCCATGCGAAGGCCACCGCCAGTGCAGCACAGAGCAGGACCGCAATCTGGTTTTCGCTCACGGGCGGGCAGCCCGATCGCCGCCGTGCATCTTGGCGAGCATGGTGTTCGCATCGCGCAGGCCCAGCAGCAGGCCGCCGACCATCACGAGCACCCCGATCATCAGTGAAGCGGGCTGGAGGTAGTCCGCGCCCGGGGCCAGCAGCGCGGCGACGCCGCCGGCCGCCATGACCGCCGCGGCAAGCCAGCAGCCGATGATGCCCTTCTGGGCGGCGGCGTGGTGTCCCAGCAGCCAGCATTCCTCGCAGTGCATCAGGGCGGGGGTGCGGATTCCCACCCATGCGTTGCGCTTGATCTGCCCCGTGGCAGCGGCCCTCATCATCCAGGCCAGTGCCGCCATGAGCAGCACCATGAACACCGTCATGATCAAATCGGTCATCCTCTCCCCGTCCATGGGTGTGGCTCGCTCCCTGTGCCTCGCCGACTTTTGCACTCAACGCTACGCCATGTGGGCGAAACCCGGTGTCCTTGGACCGTCGATAGGCAGTCGCCGGCGGTCCGCTATATGGAGGGCATCCAGCGCGGGGCTGGTGCGGTTGGCGGTCCCTAGCCGCTCAGCCCGGCGCGGCGCAGGGCCTCGGCCATGGCCGTGTTGCCTCCCGCAGGCTTGGCCTCGCGGGAAGCCGCCGGCTTGTTTCCGCGCGGAGCACCCTGGGCCCCGTGCGGGGTACGGGATTCGGCGCTGCGCGGACCGCGGGGCCCGCGCTCGGGCTTCTCGGCCTTGGCACCGGGCTCGTCGTCCAGGCGCAGGGTCAGGGAGATGCGCTTGCGCGCCGGATCCACCTCGAGCACCTTGACCTTCACGACCTGCCCGGAGGTGACGACCTCGCGCGGATCGGAAATGAACTTGTTGCTCATGGCCGAGACGTGCACCAGCCCGTCTTGGTGGACGCCCACGTCGACGAAGGCGCCGAAGGCGGCCACGTTGGAAACGGTGCCTTCCAGGATCATGCCGACCTGCAGGTCTCCGATCTTTTCCACCCCCTCCTTGAGGTTCGCGGTCTTGAAGTCGGGGCGCGGGTCCCGGGCCGGGCGCACCAGTTCGGAAATGACGTCCTTGACGGTGGGCAAGCCGAATTGCTCGGTGACAAATTCCCTGGCATCCAACGAGTCCACCGACTGGTTCTTGGCGGTGGCCGCGGCCAGCAGTGTCTCGGCCAGGCCGTAGGCCTCGGGGTGAACGGCCGAGGCATCCAGCGGCTGCTTGCCGCCGGTGATGCGCAGGAATCCGGCGCACTGTTCGAACGCCTTGGCGCCCAGGCGCGGGACCTTCAGCAGGGACTTGCGGGTGGCGAAGGGGCCGTTGGCGTTGCGGTGCTCGACGATGTTGCGGCTCAGCAGGGAGCCGACGCCGGCGACCCGGGCCAGCAGCGCCGGGGAAGCGGTGTTCACGTCCACGCCCACCGCGTTCACGCAGTCCTCGACCACCGCATCCAGTGAGCGGTCGAGCTTCGCCGGGGTCAAATCGTGCTGGTACTGGCCCACGCCGATGGACTTGGGTTCGATCTTCACCAGTTCGGCCAGCGGATCCTGCAGGCGTCGGGCAATCGAGACCGCCCCGCGGATTGACACGTCCAGCTCCGGCAGTTCCGCACTGGCCAGCGCGGAGGCCGAATACACCGAGGCGCCCGCCTCGGAGACGATGACCTTGGCGGGCTTGTTGGTCAGCTTGGCGATGACCTCGCCGGCCAGCTTGTCGGTTTCCCGGCTGGCGGTGCCGTTGCCCACGGCGATGAGCTCGGTGCCGTGCTTGGCGGCCAGGGCCACCAGCGTGTCAACGGCTTGGTTCCACTTGTTCGCCGGGGCATGCGGATAGATCGTGGCGATGTCCACGACCTTCCCGGTGGCATCCACGACGGCGACCTTCACCCCGGTGCGCAGCCCCGGGTCCAGGCCCAGCACCGCGCGGTTTCCGGCCGGGGCCGCGAGCAGCACGTCGCGCAGGTTCGCGGCGAAGACCTTCACGGATGCTTCCTCCGCGGCCTCGAAAAGCCGGGTGCGCAGGTCGGATTCGAGTCGGGCCAGCAGCCGGCCGCGCCAGGCCAGCCGCACGGTTTGGGCCAGCCATTTTCCGGCCGGTGCATCGGCTGCCGCGGTGATGCCCAGGGACTTGGCGACCGCAGCCTCGTAGGAAGCGCGCGCCTCGGCCAGCGCCGCGTCGTCGCGCGGGTCCGCCTCGGCAAGTTCCAGGTCCAGCACGCCCTCGCGTTCCCCGCGCAGCAGCGCCAGGATCCGGTGCGAGGGCTGGGTGGCCACGGGCTGGACGAAATCCTCGTAGTCGGAGAACTTGGCCGCGTCCGCAGCCGGGGCACCTGCCGCGGTCTTCGAGGCGATCTTGCCCCGGGACCACAAGCGCTCCCGCAGGTCGGAGACCAGCACCGCATCCTGGGAGGCCCGCTCGGTGAGGATGGCGCGGGCACCGGCGAGCGCCTCGGTGGCGGCGTTGATCTCGTGCTCCGGGTTCAGGAACGTTGCCCCCAGCGTCTCCGGATCCTGGGACGGATCCTTGATGAGCGAATCGGCTAGCGGTTCAAGGCCGGCCTCGCGGGCGATCTGGGCCTTGGTGCGCCGCTTGGACTTGTAGGGCAGGTAGAGGTCTTCGAGTTCCGCCTTGGTCGTTGCGGCCCCGATCGCGGATTCCAGCTCCTCGGTGAGCTTGCCGGCTTCCGCGATGGCCTTGAGGATTGCGGCCCGCCGTTCCTCGAGTTCGCGCAGGTAACGCAGTCGTTCCTCCAGCATGCGCAATTGCGCATCATCAAGGGTCCCGGTGGCTTCCTTGCGGTACCTGGCAATGAAGGGAACGGTGGATCCGCCATCGAGGAGCTCGATGGCGGCCCTGACTTGCCATGGGGCAACGGGTGCCCCGGCTGTGGAAAGTTCTGCGGCAATGGTCTGGATTATTCGGCTCTGGCTCACCCCTCCAGTTTGCCGCATCCATGCGGGCTGGCCCCAGCGCCGTCGCCGCGTGCCGTGGATGTTTCCCAAAGGCGCCCCGGCACCTCGTCTCCAAGACGACAAGGTGCCGGGGCCCACCAACCTCCACTGGTATGTGATGCTGGATGACATGGGGGTGTGCGTCGAGACCAACACCACCTTTCACCATCGGCACCCTTGAACCGAAAGCCAGAGCAGTCGTGAACACTTCCGAGCAAAAAACAGCCTCCATGCCCGCACCCACCAAGGCCGATCCGAAACTGCCAAGGCTGGCCGAGGTGCCGGCCTTCACGCAATGGATGTCCCAGGGATGGGCCGAGCCCGAACGCACCCCCGCCGCCACACCCGATGCCGCGGCCGCCGCAGCGGACCACCGCACCAGGCTTTCGGCCGCGCTGCCCGGGGTGGCCTTCGTGGTCGCTGCGGGATGGGCACCGGTGCGCAGCAACGACTGCTTCTACGACTACCGGCCGCACTCGGACTTCCTGTGGCTGACCAACTGCCATGCCGAGGGCGCGGTGCTGGTGGGCACCCCGCGAGCCGGCGGCCACGATTACCGACTCTTCGTCCCGGCCCCGGCACTGCCAGGGGACCCTGCGTTCTTCACCAGCGCCGCGCACGGCGAACTCTGGGTCGGTGCCGCCCACGGTCCCACCCACTGGGAAGCGGCCCTGGGCCTTCCAACCTCCCCGCTCGGTGCGCTGGACGAGGCGCTGGCCCGGCTTTCCGGCGCCGAGGCCGCCGGCAACCTTGGATCCTCCATGGTGGCGACGCATTCCCTGAAGCCGTCGGCGGTGCTTCGCCGCACACTGGCCGAGCTGCGGCTGCTGAAGGACGCATGGGAGATCACCGAGCTGCGCAACTCCGTCACCCACACCATCGAGGGCTTCTCCCAGGTCATCAACCAGATCCCCACCGCCATCGCCGGCGGCGGGGAACGCTGGTTGCAGGGCACCTTCGACCGGGTCGCCCGCCACCACGGACACGGCCCGGGCTATGCCACCATCGTGGGTTCCGCCCACCATGCACCGACGCTTCACTGGGTTCGCTGCGACGGACCGGTCGTCGAATCCGAGATGCTGCTGCTGGACATGGGAGTGGAGGAGAACAGCTTCTACACCGCGGATGTCACCCGCACCTTCCCGGCCAACGGCCGCTTCACCACCGCCCAGCGCGAGGTCCACGACCTGGTGGAAAAGGCGCACCGCGCCGGCCTGGCCCAGATCACCCCCGGCAAGGACTTCACCGCCTTCCACACCTCCATCATGGAGGTCATCGCCAACGGCCTGAGCGACTGGGACATGCTCCCGGTTTCCGTCGACGAGGCGCTCTCCCCTGCCGGCCAGCACCACCGCCGCTGGCTGGTCTGCGGGGTGGGCCACCACCTGGGCCTGGACGTGCACGACTGCTCCTCCGCTTCCTACGAGGAATACCAAGGTGCGGTGCTACAGGAAAACATGGTGCTCACCGTGGAACCCGGCCTCTATTTCCACCAGCACGACGAAATGGTCCCGCCGGAACTGCGCGGCATGGGCGTGCGCCTGGAGGACGACCTGTTGGTCACCGCCACCGGCCACGAGAACCTTTCGGACCCGCTGCCGATCGATGCCAACGGCATCGAAGCCTGGATGGCAGCACAGGCAGGGGCCAAGGCATGAGCCCCGCATCTGTCCTGACCGTCACCGATGCGCTGGTCTTTGACGGCGAAAATCCTGAGCTCGTCCGCGGCAACGTGACCTTCAAGGATGGACTTATCACGGCCATCGGCGCCCAGGAAGAAGGTGAGCTGCTCGACGCCGCCGGCAAGGTCCTGGTCCCCGGGCTCATCGATGCCCACTTCCACGCCTATGCAATCTCCCTTGACGGATTCCGCAACGAGCGCGGCCCGCTCTCCTTCGCGGCCCTGGCCGGGGCCAAGCGCCTGGGCGAGGCCCTGTCCCGCGGCTTCACCACCGTGCGTGACGTCGCAGGCGGGGACATCGGCCTGTCCAGCGCCATCAAAGCCGGGTTGCTGGACTCCCCGCGCTACTTCTACACCGGCCCGGCGCTGAGCCAGACCGGCGGGCACGGCGACCCGCGCGAGGCGGACGTGGATGTCTGCTTCGGCCACGGCCACATGTGCGAGGTCGTCGACGGGATCGAGCCGCTGCGCGTGGCCGTGCGCGAACGCCTGCGCACCGGCGCCCACGCCATCAAGATGATGGCCAGCGGCGGCGTGGTCTCGCTGACAGACCCGCTGGCCATCCCGCAGTACTCGGACGAGGAAATCGCCGTGGTGGTCGCCGAGGCAACCCGCCGGGGTTCCTACGTCGCGGCCCACGCCTACTCGCCAGCGGCCATTGCCCACTCGGTGCGCAACGGCGTGCGTTCGATCGAGCACGGCAACCTGCTCGATGCGCGCACCGCAGCGTTGATGGCCGAGCACGGTGCCTATCTGGTGCCCACGCTGGCCGCCTACGCGGCCATGGACCGCCGCGGGGACGAGGTCGGCCTGTCGGAGGTCTCCAAGGCCAAGAACCTGGAGGTCCTCACCGCCGGCGGCGAGGCCATCAAGCTTGCGCTGGCCGCCGGCATCCCGGTGGGCTTCGGCTCGGACCTGATGGGAGACCTTGCGGATGAGCAGCTCAACGGCTTGGCCCTGCAGATCGAGGCCGTGGGGGTCTTTGAGACGCTGCGCTCGGCCACGAGCGTGAACGCCGCGCTGCTGCAGGAACCGACACTTGGACGCCTGGCCCCGGGCATGGCCGGGGATGCGCTGCTGCTGGACGGAAATCCCTTCGAGGATGCCTCGGTGCTCTATGACGAGTCCCGGCCGCGCACGATCATCCAGGGCGGGCGCATGCATTCGGCTTCATGACCGGGGCGAACACCAGCAGTACGACCGGCACGGCGTCGCTGATTGGGGATTGGCTTGGGGCGGTGCTAGGTTGGCCGTAGGACTCGACACGGGGTGCCGCCTGGCGGCTGAGAGATAGACCCGTTGAACCTGATCTCGATAATCCGAGCGAAGGGATGCCGGTCCGGCATGACGCATGGTGGCGCCCCGCTTTTGGGTACCTCGTGGCAGTTCCATGGCATCCTTTCGCTCCAACGAAAGGTGCAAGAGAATGCTCATCAAGGACCAAATCGTACTTGTCACCGGTGCCGGCCGCGGCCTGGGCACCGACCTGGCCCGCGCCTTCGCCCGCGAGGGCGCACGGCTCGTGCTGAACTACCGCTCCAGTGAGGCCGGGGCCCAGGAACTGGCCGCAGAGTTCGGGGAGGATCGCGCGATTGCGATACGAGCCGACGTCTCGGAACCCGAACAGGTCGCCGAGCTGGTCGCCACTGCGCAGGAACACTTTGGCGCCCCTATCACCACGGTGATCAACAATGCCCTGCCGGACTTTTCCTTCAACGGCGATGCCCGCTCCAAGGCGGACGGGATCGGGTACACGGAATTCGGGGCGCAATTCACCGGCATCATCGGCGGAGCATTGAACACCATCCAGGCGACCTTGCCGGGCATGAAATCCGCAGGCTTCGGCAACATCGTCAACATCGGAACGAACCTCTTCCAGAACCCCGTGGTCCCGTACCACGACTACACCGCGGCCAAGGCGGCACTGCTGTCGCTGACCCGCACGTTCGCGTCGGACCTGGGCCCCGAGAACATCCGCGTCAACATGATCTCCGGAGGCCTGCTGCGCACCACCGATGCCTCGGCGGCCACCCCGGAGGAGGTCTTTGACCTGATTGCCGGTTCCACTCCCCTGCGCCGGGTCACCTCCCCGGCGGAGTTCGCCGATGCCGCCCTGCTCTTTGCCTCGCCCTGGTCGCGGGCGGTGACCGGGCAGAACCTGGTGGTCGACGGCGGCCTGGTGATGAATTAGGAGGAGGGCAAAACCATGGATTCGACACGCCAACTGCACCTGAACGCCTTCATCTACGGTGCCGGCCACCACACCATGGGGTGGCGCCACCCCGACTCCAGCGCCGACCGCGTCGGCGACATCGCCTACTACGAGGAACTGGCCCGGCTGGCCGAACGTGGTTGCCTGGATGCGGTGTTCTTTGCCGACGGGCAAAGCGTCAACCACGAGTACGCGGCGGGAATCCCCTGGTTCCTCGAACCGGTGACCGCGCTGAGCGCCATGGCGCGGGCCACCGAGCATATTGGTCTGGTCACCACGATCTCTGCGAGCTTCTACACCCCGTTCCATGTCGCCCGGCTGCTGGCGTCCCTCGACCACATCAGTGCGGGCCGCTCGGGCATCAACGTGGTGACCTCCATGTTCGACGCCGAGGCCCGCAACCACGGGATGGATGCCTTGCCGGGGCACGCACAACGCTACGAACGTGCCGAGGAGTTCATGGACGCGGTGCAGGGACTGTGGGATTCGTGGTCGGATTCGGCACTGGTGGTCGACCGTGAGGCCGGCCAATACCTCGATCCCTCCCAGATCCGCCCGATCAACCACCGCGGCAACCATTTCACGGTTGCCGGCCCGCTGACCGTCCCGCGGTGCCCGCAGGGGCGTCCGGTGCTTTTCCAGGCCGGATCCTCGGAGGCCGGGCGTTCCTTTGCCGCCCGGTACGCCGAAGCGATCTACTCGGTTTCCTGGGACCGGGAATCGGCCCTGGAATATGCCGCGGACATGCGGAGGCGGTTGGAACTTGTGGGGCGGGCCGGGAATTCGGTGCCTATCCTTCCCGGGCTGGTCACCTACATCGGGGCGAGCCGGGAGGAAGCCCGGGAAAAGAAGGCCGCTTTGGATTCCTACCTGGATCTCGACTCGGCCATCACCCAACTGAACATGTTCACGGGCCAGGACTACACCTCGCATCCTTTGGATGGGCCGGTGCCTGGGCTGCCGCCGGCCGAAGGGTTCTCCGGACCGCAGGGCCGCTACCTCACGGTGCAACGCATCATCGAAACGAAGCAGCCCACGCTTCGCGAGTTGCTGGGATTCCTGGCGGCCGGCGGCGGCCATGCCACCATGATCGGCACGCCCACCGAGGTCGCCGACGAAATCGAGGAGTGGTTCACCACAGGTGCCTGCGACGGCTTCAATCTCATGTGCCCCAGCTTCCCGGCGGGGCTAGATGACTTCGTGGCACTCGTGGTGCCGATCTTGCAGGCACGTGGCCTTTTCCGCACGTCATACCCGGGCAGGACCCTGCGCGAAACCCTGGGCCTGTCCAGGCCTGCACGTCTGGAGAACGTACCGGTTTCGGGCTGATCGCCCGTGCCCGCAGGTGGGAGGCCTCGGAGTTCCCGGCGTTCTCCCACCTTCGAGCCACTACGATGGAACGCATGAGATTTTCACGTTCCAAAAATGCCTTGCTCCTTTCCGCTGCCGTCCTGCTGCTCTCCGTGAGCGGTTGCGCGACCATCGCCGACACCGCTTCCTCCGCGGCGTCCTCGGCAGCAACCCAGCTGGCCGATGGGGCAAAGAAGGAGCTCATCAAGAAGGTGTGTGCACCGATCAAGGACGGCAGCATCAACGCCTCCGACCTCAAGGTCGTCTCGTCCATGGTGGACGCGGTCCGCGAGGGTGGCCTGCCCCAGGAAATCGTCAGTGCACTCGATGATGTGGCGGCCTCAGGCGACAAGGTTCCCGCCGATGTCCAGGCCAGGCTCGTCACCGCCTGCGACAACGCACTTGCCTGAGCCGGCACAGGTGTGTTGCAACAACCGCGGCGAAGTCCCCGCGCTGACTAGACTGGCGGCATGAAGCAGGAAACAAAGGCTGTCAGAATCGACGCCTGGCTATGGTCGATCCGGATCTACAAGACCCGTTCCGCGGCAACCACCGCGTGCCGTGCCGGTCATGTGCGGTTGAACGACAAGCCCGCCAAGGCCGCCCAGATCGTTGTACCCGGTGACACCATCAGGGTCAGGCAATCGGGATTCGACCGCACCCTGGAAGTGACCGCTGTGATCGCCAAAAGGGTGGGAGCGGACATCGCTACCCGTTGCTACATCGACCACACGCCTGTCCGACCCAAGGAAGTCATCCCCCAGGTTCCCGTGAGGGACAGGGGCGCAGGCCGGCCCACGAAGAAAGATCGGCGTGAGATGGAAAGACTCCGGGACCAGTTCCATTAGACGGCGACTACGATGGGAATGGATAGCCAATAACGCGGTAGTGAAGCTGTCACAGCCGTTGTCGCAACAGAGGAGAACCATGAGCCGGAACAAGTCCTGGAACGAACTTTCTGTCGTATCACGCTGGCGCGTCGCCATCCTGGGCATCACGCAGTTGGCACTCCAGTTCGTTGCCTTGCGCGATCTCGTCAAACGTCCGGCGGCCGAGGTCCGTGGGGCAAAGGGCGCGTGGGCCGCGGCCTCGTTCATCAATTTCCTCGGGCCCATCGCGTATCTGGCATTCGGACGGACGCGTCGGGTCAAGTAGCCACAATTCCGACGCGGGCGGGATCTGGGGATCGCCAAGGCCCGGCCAGGCTTGAAAATCGAATTCGGTCCTAGCACGGCAATGTCCAGCAGACGATACTTTTCGCCGGGACACGCCTCCCAACGGAGAACCGGTGGCAGGGAAGTTCCAGGATCATTGCTCCAACCGGGCCCAATATTGCTCAATGAAGTCGGGCATCAATCTTTACCGATTGCCAACACCGGTCGAATTCCCCACGAATCTGCAGAACCACGGGCGATGAATTCCCTGGGTTCACTCGGAAGCCGTGCTGCTGCTGCCCGCGTTGGCGAACTGTTCCGGCCTGGGCGGAATGCTCCTTGGCACAGGGGGCAGGCCAATCTCGGACCGGAGAATCTGTTTGGCCTTGGTGTTGGTGCGACGGACCCAATTTCCGGCCTTTTCCCAGGAACTGTCGCGCACAAAGAGCATGTCCAGGGCGATCATCGCCAAGGAGAACGACCAAAGCCCCATGAAGAATCCGATCCCGACGTGCATGCCCAGGAGCAGGACGAGGGAAAGATAGCGGGTGTACTTCCACAGCAGCAGCACCGGGAAGAGCAGCTGGAAGTAGATGGATACCCACGTTGCCACCAACACGGCCGGCGTGATCTGCCAGGCAAGCTCGCTCAGAAGCGGAACAACCTGGAAGGCATCCAGGTTCAGGGAGTAGTACAAGGCACTGCCCTCGAGCCATTCCTTGCCCATCAGCTTGAAGATGCCCGAGTTCACATAGACCAGCATGATTTGGTAGCAGCACAGCATCAAGGCGGTGTTGTGGAGGCCCGCCCCCAGCCACAGGGGAACCGGGAAGTGCTTCTGTGTATAGGACTTTCGGTGGCCACGCCGCTTCTGCAGCCAGGCATCGACCGACCAATGCTTGCTCAGATTCGCAAAAATCAAGAATGAAAGGGTGATGCGGAAAATGGTGTCGCCACCGTTGGTCACCAGCATGCTGTTCGACTGCAAACCAATCCAGAACAGCAGCATCACCGGGGTGACGAACCGTGTCTTGTACCCTACAAGAAACAACAGGACCAGAACGATCAGGCTCCAGTAGGACAGGTCAAAGACGAAAGTATTGTCTTTGGGGAACATTTTTTCAATAAAGAATGGGTAGCCCCGGCGCTTGATTTCCGGTTCGAGCCACGTCGAGGCAAAGCCCCAGAGGTAGGCGCGGTCCCCATAGCTGGGAATGAGAAACAGCAACATGCCGACGGCGTAGATGATTCTCAGCAGGGAGAAGCTGCGGGTGGCACGGTAAGCCCCGGTAGCCCATGCTACAAATCGATCGATCTGCCGTGACGCCCACGACGAATCCGATGACGTCGACGATCCTTGTGCGGCGGAGTTGATGCTCGTGGCCAAGTACTTCTTCACGGTCATTGCTTTCCGCCATTCCGCTCGATGACCCCTGCGTATTCGTTGACGACCGCACCATCGATCGTGACGTTCGATTGACGCCATCCGAACACCAGATCTGAAAGTTTGAATTGCTGTTCAGCATCAAACCGCAGGAAACTGATGACGGAGCTGCGGTTATTGCCGGCGTCGACCAGTTTTTGAATCAACTCGGAGTTCCCGATCGGCTGAAAGCCGTTGCCTGATCGTTCAATGAAGGTATCCCGGGCGATCTTCTTCTGAGCCGCGGTCAGCTTGTTGTATCTACCTTGATAGGCACCCATGGCGTTCAACGACTGTTTATGGATCCTGGATGTAGCCCAATTGCCCAGGGAGTTGCCTTGCTCGATATCGGTGATGTTGACCCATTCCGATTTGACCAGCGATCCGTTGGCATCCCGCCACTGAGCTTGGAAGGAGAAATCCGTATTGACTTTCATGATGCTGGGAGCAAAGACGTTCCACTTCTGCGTGTAATACGGTGAAGCGACCGAGAATACCGCAGCGCGCACAGGCGTATTGGGCGAGACCAGCACGAGGCTCACAAATACATAGGTGACCACGGCCAGGGCCGACAGCATCCCCATGATCCGGGGTTTGTTCAGAGGACGTTTCATCAAATCTCCGTAAAGGCAACGGCCGCGATCGATTTTCAAACCACAAGCCTGGGCTCAGCTGGCCGTTGGAACTCCAACAACCGGTTGCCCTGGATCGGGCGAAAGGGCAAGCCGGGACCAAAAGGTCCCGGCCAGCCCATTCACCGTAAATTCAAGCGTTAGCGCATGGAGCGCTTACGCGAGAACAGGAAGGCACCGGCACCAGCCAGCAGCAGCAGCAATGCTGAGCCACCCAGGATCAGTGCACTCGAGCCCGTGTTGGCCAGGTCGCCATTCGGGGTCTTGCCCGAATCAGACTTGGATCCATCGGCGTCGGCAGCAGAGCCGGCGTCTGCATCAGCAGCAGAATCGGTTGCGGCGTCTGCATCAGCAGCAGAATCGGTTGCGGCGTCTGCATCAGCAGCACTGGCTTCCGTCACGGTCAGGTCAGCTTGACCGGTCTGTGTGCTGTTAGTTGCTTCTACAACGTAACCGCCGGCAGGAGTGTTGGCGCCCACCGGGAGCTCAACTGTGAACTTACCTTCGGCATTTGGAGTCACCGTTACCGGATCACCCACGTTGTTGCCTTCAGCATCCTTGAGCTGAACCGTAACTTCTTCGTTCGGAGTCCAGTTCTCACCGGTCACCGTCGTCGAGTTTCCGGCCTCAACCGATTTCGGATCGACAGTCACAGTCGATTCCTGGCCGTCGCCGTCTTCGTCTCCAGCGTCGGGAGCAGCGTCAGCATCGGTCGCAGCGTCCGTCGCGGCGTCCGTCGCAGCATCCGCATCGGTCGCAGCATCCGCAGCAGCATCGGTAGCAGCGTCAGCATCCGTAGCAGCATCCGTCGCAGCGTCCGTCGCGGCGTCCGTCGCAGCGTCCGTCGCAGCGTCCGTCGCGGCGTCCGTCGCAGCATCCGCAGCAGCATCCGCAGCAGCGTCAGCATCCGTCGCAGCGTCAGCATCCGTAGCAGCATCCGTCGCAGCGTCCGTCGCAGCGTCAGCATCCGTAGCAGCATCCGTCGCAGTGTCAGCATCCGTAGCAGCATCCGTCGCAGCGTCCGTCGCAGCGTCAGCATCCGTAGCAGCATCCGTCGCAGCGTCAGCATCCGTAGCAGCATCCGTAGCAGCATCGGTAGCAGCGTCAGCATCCGTAGCAGCGTCCGTCGCGGCGTCAGCATCGGTCGCAGCGTCCGCATCCGCAGCAGCATCCGCAGCAGCATCGGTAGCAGCGTCAGCATCCGTCGCAGCGTCAGCATCCGTAGCAGCATCCGTCGCAGCGTCCGTCGCAGCGTCAGCATCCGTAGCAGCATCCGTCGCAGTGTCAGCATCCGTAGCAGCATCCGTCGCAGCGTCCGTCGCAGCGTCAGCATCCGTAGCAGCATCCGTCGCAGCGTCAGCATCCGTAGCAGCGTCCGTCGCGGCGTCAGCATCGGTCGCAGCGTCCGCATCCGTAGCAGCGTCCGTCGCGGCGTCCGCATCGATAGCAGCTTCGGTATCAGCCTCAGATGCAGCAGCTTCGGTCACCGTCAGCGCGGTCTCGGCAGACTGGGTCCCGTTCGACGCCTTCACCGTGTAACCGGCAGCAGGAGTCCCGGCACCCACCGGCAGCTCAACAGTCAACAAACCGTCAGCGCCAGGAGTCGCCGTCACCGGATCGCCCACGTTGGCGCCCTCGGCGTCAACAAGCTGAACAGTAACTACCTCGCCCGGGGTCCAGTTCTCACCGGTCACCTCGGTCGAGTTACCGGCCTCGACCGAGGTCGGATTCACCACAACCGTCGCAGGGACCACATTGGCACGTACTGTGGCTGAAGCCAGGTTAACCTCAGCCAATGGGGTAGACAGAACCGGCAAAAGCGAAATTGCTACTGCCCGTTCCGTAAACGAACCCACGTTCTCCGCACCGACCGTGGTGAACGATCCGTCGCGTTCTTGGACGTTCACTGTGATGGAAACGATCTTCGCCACAGTCTCCATTAGCGGAGAAAGCGCCGTGGTGGCCACGTTAAGAACTGGCTCGAACACGGTCGAAGTGATTCCTACCCCGGTGATTGCAGTCTGCAGTGGCACGCCTATCGCTGGGATCAGAGTGCCTGTGACGACGCTGAGAATCGGGTTCAAGAGCGTCCCAATCTGGATGGCCCCGAGTGCTCTCGTTCCCGAGGTATCGATGTTAAGCGCCGAAGTGTCTCCATCGAGGAAAGCACCAACAGTTCCATTTATCTTGACGTCAATGTCCACAAGGTCCACCCGTGGAACCAATGGCAGCTGGAGGCCTGCAGCCGCGGTGAGATCGATATTTAGCTCGGTGGAATTCAGAGTGTCTGTCACAACAGTCACCAGCGTGGCCGGCAGCGTATCGAGCAAGTCGGTGACTCCGGCAATAGCTGCGTCCAACACCGGCTTTGATAGAAGGACGGTGTTTGGATCCAAGTCATTCAAGGAGCCATCCGGGCTCTTGCCTTGCTCTTCCTTCACGAGCCTAGCGATATCAATAACGATTTCGCCGGTGCTCAGATCAATGACGACGGACTCTTCGGCATTGGTCAATGGCTCTTCCAAAACGGCGGAAAGTGCCGTCTTCAAATCGGCATCAATCGTAGCAGCAAGCTTCACGTTGCTGACGTCAACGAGTCCTCCAGATACCGCACCTAGTCCGCTAGTCAGGGGACCCACTAGGTCATTCGCGACGCCTCCGAGCAACGTGTTCAAAGCGCCATTAGCGCCCGTAATTGCATTGACGTCGTCGCTGAGTGTGTCGAGAGTTGTCGTCAACGTCGTTGAAAGTCCCCCAACCACTGGGCTCGTTAGGAGCAGATTGCCATCGGCGACTTGGTATTCGCCTTCGGCTTCGATTACGCCGGCTTTGGATGCTGTCGCCGATATTGCACCAAGCTCGACGCGAAGCGCGGAAATAAGACCGTCCGTAATGCCGCCGAGTCCCGCATTGTTAAGCAGTGCGGTTGCGTCGACGTAGGCGTTGTCTTGCTGCCCGTTGCCGCCCACTGAAATTGCACCGGTGTCGGTTACTGCGCCGGATGCCGCATATGCGTTTCCGGCGGTGGACTCGGCGAACTGGCCGAGAGCACCAACACCAACGACACCATTGGGACCGAAGAGCTGTATGCCACCACCCAAATCAATACCAAGTGCGCTGAGAACCGAAAGGTCCAGCGTGCTGTTCTTAGCTCCAGGTACCGAGGGATCCGCACTATATGCCGGGGCTAGGGCCGCAATCCCATTGAGGTTGATTGCCCCACCGCCACTAAGAACACGGCCTTCGGCTTCCGAGGAATCCGTGGGCGCGGCAAATGCCGACGTCGTCGGAACGATAAAGAGGCTGGACGCTACAGCGCCAGCCAAAAGTCTGCGAGCAATTGGGAAGCGTCGCTTCCCATTCCCCGGTGGTGAAATATCCCTTGTCAATGCATCCTCCATGGCGAAAGTGGAATGATCATGGGCCAAAAAATAAACGTGACCCGAGATTGACCTTAGGAAAGCGATCGGATGCTTCATTGCCCTTTACGGACAGATTCCGCCGAACCTACGGCTATCGAGCAGGAGGCTTAAATCCAACGGGTGGCGCTGCTTCACCATGACGAAGTGGCCGCTTGGCTACAGTTCGGCACCTCATACCGTAATGTGCACGCTTTCGGACCTCGGGATCGCCAATCGGCTATTTACATTGGCTACGATGAGATCTAATTACATCGAGAAATAGAGTTTTGGGGCTTTGATCGTTGTTGCTGTGCATGAATTATTGCGCTTTCACGAGCATTCGCAGAAGTTAAAGGAGCCCCCGATGCAGCCCCAAATTCGAGTCCATCTTGCTGATGGCGATTACTTTCTTCGGCTTGGTCTGGAGAGCCTCTTGGCCTCAAGCCCGGATGTCCAACTTGAACAAGTTACCGGCACCGGCAACGACGCCGTTGACGCGGCACTCGAGAAGAGGCCTGACTTGGTGCTCATGGAAACCAGTCTCAGCAACATATGCAGCATGGAAGCAACCCGGCGAATCGTGTCGGCGGCCCCGGAGACGAAGGTAGTGATGCTTTCGGCGACCCACGATATCGAGACCATGGCCAGGGCCCATTCGGCGGGTGCCTGTAGCTACCTGGCCAAGAATTCGATTTCAACCGACCTGGGTGCCGCACTTCGGATGATCCACTCGGGAAACATGATCTTCTCCAAGCCCGCGGATGCGGACCAGTTCCCGCCCCACTCCGCGAGCAAGTATGACTTGAAATCGCAACTGTTGCGTCAGGCCGGACCTCGCGATCGACGCATACTGCAAGCACTGTCAGAAGGCCTTACCAACGTCCAAATCGCCTCATTGCTGCATGTCAGTGAAGGCACGGTCAAGGCGCAACTGGCAAAAATCATGGAACCGCTGGGCGTCAGCAACCGTGTCCAGCTCGCGGTCTTGGCCGTTCAAGCCGGGCTCCTGGAAGAGTCGCGCACGACTGTGCCGCTGGGTGTCGGTCGCATGCGCCATGCAACACCCCGTGCCTGAATTTTTTGGTCTGAACTAATACCCCAGGAACGGGTCATAGGCATTGATCAGCGCTTCGCCGTCCAAGTAGCGGCGCAGGTTTTTCGTGAAGAGTTCCACCAAACGTGAATTCTCCGCGTCCACGTTTGCGGCGGTATGAGGGGAGAGAATCAGGTTCGGGGCGTCCCACAAGGGGTGCCCGTCGGGTAGCGGCTCCGGATTTGCCACGTCAAGAACGGCCCCACCAAGATGTCCTCCGGCGAGCGCATCGATAAGGGCCTTCTGGTCTATGACCGGGCCGCGCGCCAGATTTACGAGAAATGCCCCCTGCTTCATTTCGGACAGTCGCCGCTGGTCCATGAGCCCCGCGGTTTCATCGGTCAGCGGGCAGGCAAGGACCACGATGTCGTACTCCCCCAGCCGACATTCCTGCAGGCTGACGGATCGTTCAAACGGACTGTCCAGCAGTCTGCCCGCTCGGGTAGTCCCGTCACAGCTGACTCCCATGAAGCTCAAGGTCCTGGCAACTTCGCTCCCGATGCTGCCCGCCCCGATGATCAATGCGCGCAGTCCGTACAGGGTCTTCGATGCACCGTTTGTCCAACGGTGTGCCTTTCTCTGGGATTCGAGGCGTGGGATTTCGCGGATGAAATGCAGCAGCCCGGCCAGGGCAAATTCCGCCAGTGGCTTGGCGTGCACGCCGGCAGCGGTGGTGATGCGAACCTTGTTATCAATGTGCCCCATCGCCTCGGCCCGCGCGCCCACCCCGGCCTGCGAGGCCTGGATCCATTCAAGCCGTGGGCTGTGTTCCCGCCAATCACGCGGCTGCCACCAGTCGAAATCAAACATGATGGTCGCATTGCCCAGATGGCCCTGCCACTCCGCCAGTTGTCCCCCGGTGAGCTCACGGGGCTTGCCCCAATGGTCCGCCCCGAACTGTGGGACGGGCAGCAACTCGGGCCGGTAGATGACATCGACCTCGGGAGTGGCATCGATCAGCCGGCCAACCAGCTCCTCCTGGAGATACGAGCAAATCAAAACCTGTGGGCGCATGGAACTGAGGAACCTCTATCGTTGGGTGGCGGGACAAAAGGGGGGCGGCTCATCTGTAGTTTTTCCCAGCGTCACGAGAACGACACGACAAAAAACCGGGCCCCTTCGGACAGGCTACCTCGAGTGGTTCGATAAGGTGAGCGCATGACCACACTCGTAGGCGACAACAAGGGCCCCAGAGAGACCCCGGTCCCGCGGCACCACCAGCTCATCGTCTCGCTGTTTGGCCTGTACGCACGCCAGCACGGCGGCGCCCTGGCCGTGGCCACCATCATCGACTTGATGCGTGACATCGGGGTCGAGTCCACTGGAACCAGATCCTCAATCTCGCGCCTGAAAAAACGCGGCGTCATCGACAGCGTGCAGGTCAACGGCCGCAACGGGTACGCATTGGCACCCTCGGTCATCGAAACTTTCATCGAGGGCGACGAACGCATCTTCCACCCCCGGCGGGCCAAGATCGGCGAGCAGTGGCTCCTGGCAACCTTCACCGTTCCCGAGTCGCAGCGCAACATCCGGCACAAGATCCGTTCTTCGCTGGTGCGCATGGGCTTCGGTTCGGTGACCCCGGGGCTGTGGATCGCCCCGGGCCATCTGCGCGACGCGGTGTTGGCCTATTTCGACACCCGCGGGCTGAACGAATACCTCGAGTTCTTCATGGCCGACCACGTCGGCGGCGCCGACCTGCACAAGAACATCGATGCTTGGTGGGACCTGCCGGCGCTTGATGCACTGTACTCGGACTTCCTCGAGCAAAACCGGGGGCTGCTTGAGTCATGGGACCAGCGCGACGGGTTCAACGCAGATCCAGACTCCGACACCCGGGCCTTTGCCGACTACCTGGTCCTGGTCACCCAGTGGCGACGCCTGCCCTACCTCGACCCGGGGCTGCCCACCGAGTTCCTGCCCCGGAACTGGAACGCACTGGAGGCCGAGCACCTCTTCCAGCAGCTCCACACCTTGCTGGCCCCGCGCGCACAGCGCCATGCCGACCGAGCCATCGACGGCCACGCCGTCACCGGATAGCCGCTCCCCCACATCAACAGGAAGCCGTGCCGTGCAACCGCCCTCCCTTGCGGGGTATGCGGTAGCACGACACGGCTTCCTTGGTTTCTTGCCCTTCTTGCCGGCTCGGATAACTAGGCGCGGTCCTGGATCACCGCAATGCCCTGGATCTCGATGAGCGCCTCGGGCTGCCACA
Organism: Arthrobacter sp. UCD-GKA; assembly: GCF_001863355.1. Lineage (NCBI taxonomy): Bacteria > Bacillati > Actinomycetota > Actinomycetes > Micrococcales > Micrococcaceae > Arthrobacter > Arthrobacter sp. UCD-GKA. The sequence continues at coordinate 31,846 of NZ_MOLR01000004.1, forward strand.
AGCGGCTGACCCCGATGCCGGCGAGTGCCGGGTACTTGCTGCCTGCCATTTCGCGCCACAGCCGGCCGATCTCGCGGCCGTTGGCCAGGTAGTCGTCAACGTCTGTGAGGTAGATGGTCACCGACACCAGATCCTCGGGCTTTCCGCCGGCCTCGACGAGTGTTGCCAGGACGTTGGAGAACGCCTGCTTGAACTGGTCCACGATGTTGCCCGGAACGATCTTCATGTCCTTGTCCAGTGCGGTCTGCCCGCCCAGGTACACGGTCGTTCCCGCGAGCACGCCGTGCGCGAACCCGGAGGGCTTGCCCAGTGAATCGGGGTTGATGGTGAGGTTCTGGATGAGGGTGGTTTCGGTCATCATGCTCTCCTGTGGGTTTCTGCCGCGGTTGCGGGTCTTCCGCTCTGGCGCCGGACTAGTGATGCGTGTTACATTGAGGATACGTGACGGCGGTCAAAAAGTCGACACAGTAGATTTGATGGATGGCGAAGGAGCCAACAGAATGAAACTCGCAACGGTTCGACATGGTGGGCGCACCACCGCCGCCCTCGTGGTGGCAGGCGGCTACCAGCCGCTGCCGGCACGCAATCTCAGCGAGCTGCTGGCCCTTCCCGAGTGGAAGGCGATCCTCAAGGATGCCGCTTCCGGCCATTGCGGTCCGGATGTCCTGCCCGCAGCCGAGGTCGAAGTGTTGAATCCGGTGCCGAGCCCGGCGAAGGTCATTTGCTGCGGCCTGAACTACTCCGAGCACATCCTGGAAATGGGACGCGAGCTCCCCGCATTCCCCACGCTCTTCGCCAAGTTCGCCGACACCCTCACCGACCCCGAAGCACCGATCGTCGCCGACGAATCGGTGGACCTGGACTGGGAAGCCGAGCTGGCCGTGGTGGTCGGCTCCACCCTGAAGGACGCCTCCGAGGACGAGGCGGCAGGCGCCATCGCCGGCTACACCGTGGCCAACGACATTTCCATGCGCGACTGGCAGCGCCGCACCCTGCAGTGGTTCCAGGGCAAGGCCTTTGACCGCACCACGCCGCTGGGACCCGTGCTGGTCACCGCCGATGCGCTGGATCCGGAGGCCGGCCTCGAGGTCATCTGCACACTCAATGGCGAAGAGGTCCAGCGCGGGAACACCAAAACGCTGGTCTTCTCCGCCGCCAAGCTCCTTTCCTACATCTCCACCTTCACCGTGCTGCGCCCTGGCGACGTCGTCCTCACCGGAACCCCCGGCGGGGTCGGCATGGGCATGGTCCCGCCGCGCTTCTTGAAGGACGGGGACGAGCTGGTCACCGAGATCCCCGGAATCGGAACCCTGTCCAACCGCATCAACCTGCGAATCAACGCTTCCCTCTAACCACCCCATCCACGCATCCAGCCACAGACCAAGGAGCCAAGCCCATGAACAACCCGACCCCCACCATCTACCGCACCGAGGGTGAGAACACCGTCTACGCCAACTCCGACGGAGTCGTCGTCCCCGTGGTCACCCGCAAGGGCGCCGAAGACACCAACACCGCGCAATCCGGCGACTGCATCCGCGTCTCCGGGGTCAGCATTCAGCACACCCCGGCCACCAAGCTCTGGTTCGGGCAGGTCTCCAACACCCCCGGATACCGGTCCCTCCCCCACCACCACGGCGAGGCCGAAACCGGCGGCTACGTGCTGCGCGGCCACGGACGGATCTACTTCGGCGAGAACTACGAGCAGTTCCTGGACATGACCGCCGGCGACTGGGTCTTTGTCCCGCCGTTCATGCCGCATGTCGAGGCCAACATGTCGATCACCGAGGACCTCGTCTGGCTCACCGCCCGCACCCCGGAAAACATCGTGGTGAACCTCGAAGAAGTCGCCGACGAAACCCTGGAAGGATACCGCCGGGCATGAGCTCACAAATCTTCCTTGACGCCATCGATTTGACCGCCTGCGAGGCCGAGGTCTTTGACACGGCTTTCACCGCCATCCCCCAATATGTTCCGTGGCCCAAGGCCTACGGCGGGGACATGGTGGCCCAGGGCGCCTCGGCCATGATGCGCTCGGTGGACGGGGACAGGGAACTGCACTCGATGCATTCATACTTCCTGCGCCCCGTGGACATGCACGTTCCGGTCCGCTACGAGGTCGAGCTGATGCGCGATGGCCGCGGCTACTCCACCCGCCAGGTGCGCGGCTTCCAAAACGGCAAGGCCGTCTACACCGCCCTGGGATCCTTCCACGTGCCTGAGTCCGGTCCCGAACAGTCCTCCGCGGCACCGGCCGAATTCCTGGACCTGGATCCCGAAACCCTGGCCAGCGCGGCCAGCGTCCTGGCCTCTGCCGAGGGCCCTGCCGCCGAGTACTGGTCCACCGGCCGGTCTTTCGACATGCGCCACGTTCCCGGGGCCCTGTACCTCGAGGTCGACGGGAAGCCCTCGGCCCACCAGGCGGTCTGGGTCAAGGCGTTCACCGAACTCCCCGATGACCAGATCACCCAGCGCGCGGCCCTCGCCTACGTGTGCGACTACACCATCCTGGAGCCGCTGTTGCGGACCCAGAACCTGTCCTGGAGCACCGAAGGACTCGTCACCGCGAGCCTTGACCACTCCATGTGGTTCCACCGCAGCGGTCGCGTGGATGACTGGGTGCTCTACGTCCAGGAAGCCATCTCCAGCCAAAACAACCGCGGCTTGGCGCTGGGCCGCTTCTACACCCGCGGCGGCCAGTTGCTGGCCACCGTCGCCCAGGAGGGCATGATCCGCGGACCGCTCGGCTAAGGCACCACAAGCACCATTGCAATCTTGAAAATCGACTCCTGGAAAGAGACGGCAAGTTCATGGAATTATCGCTTTCGGCCCATCAAGACACCTTCACGCGCGACCACCTGCCGCCGCACGAGTTGTGGCCAACCCTGGAATTCACGCTGCCCGAGCTGCAGTACCCCGAAAGGCTCAACGCCGCGACGGTGCTGATCGACGACGCCGTGGCAAAGTTCGGGGCCGGTTCCCCGGCCCTGCTGGCCCCCGACGGAACGGTGCAAAGCTACGGGGAGCTGCTCACCCGCTCCAACCAGGTCGCCCAGGTGCTGGTCGAGGACTTCGGGATCGTCCCCGGAAACCGGGTCATGCTCCGGGCCCCCAACAACGCCTGGCTCGTGGCCTGCTGGCTCGGGGTCCTGAAGGCCGGCGCCGTCGTAGTCACCACCATGCCGGCCCTGCGCGCCCCGGAAATCGCCAAGCTGGCCCAGCTGACCAAGCCCGCCCTGATGCTGTGCGACCACCGCTTCCTGGATGACGCCCGCGACGCTGCTGGTTCCTCCTACCCGGTCGTGGCAGTCGGTTCCCAGGACCCGGCGGATCTGGTGGCGCTCGCCGGCGCCAGGTCCGGCGAGTTCACCAACGTCGACACCGCGGCCGACGACGTGGCCCTGCTCGGCCCAACCTCCGGGACCACCGGGGTCCCGAAGATCACCATGCACTTCCACCGCGACATCCTGGCCAACGCGGACACCTTCGCCCGGCACATCCTGCGGCCGACCGCCTCCGATGTCTTCGCCGGCTCCCCTCCGCTGGCCTTCACCTTTGGGCTGGGCGGACTGGTCGTCTTCCCGCTGCGCTTTGGCGCCAGCACCCTGCTCACCGAGCGCACCACCCCGGTGGAGCTGGCGCAGTTCTCCCATGACGCCGGTGCCACGATCCTCTTCACGGCACCCACCGCCTACCGCGCCATCCTCAAGGAGGGCAAGGCGGAGCTGCTTCGCCCGCTGCGCATCGCCGTCTCGGCCGGCGAGCACCTCCCGGCGGCCACCTGGGAAGCCGTCAAGGACGCCACCGGCCTGGACTTGATCGACGGAATCGGCTCGACCGAGCTGCTGCACGTGTTCATCTCGGCCGCCGGGGCGGACATCCGCCCCGGCACCACCGGAACCGCGGTCCCCGGCTACCGCGCAACCATTCTTGACCTTGACGGCAACGAGCTTGGGCCCGACGAGGTCGGCCGGCTCGCGGTCATCGGCCCCACCGGCTGCCGGTACCTCGATGACGAGCGCCAGCACGCCTACGTCTCCAATGGCTGGAACGTCACCGGTGACACCTTCGTGCGCGACGCCGACGGCTACTTCACCTACCAGGCACGCAGCGACAACATGATCATTTCCTCCGGCTACAACATCGGCGGGCCCGAGGTCGAGGAAGCCATCATCCAGCACCCCGACGTTTTGGAAACCGCCGTCGTCGCACGCCCCGACGAACACCGCGGCTCGGTGGTCTGTGCCTTCGTGGTGCTCGTGGACGGGGTCACCGCTTCGGCCGAGAAGGCCAAGGAGATCCAGGACTTCGTCAAGACCGTCATCGCACCCTACAAGTACCCGCGCGAGGTCCGCTTCGTCGACGAGCTGCCGCGGAACCCCAGCGGCAAGCTCCAGCACTTCAAGCTGCGCGAGGCATTGGCCCAATCCCCGGCCCACTAGCCACACTTCCCATAGTTTTCCCCCCGTCGGCACCGCACGGAACCGGAATCAGCCCCGGCCGCCGCAGCCCTGCCGACCCCAGATAAGGACCCAGACATGAAAATTGCAGTTGTTGGCGGCGGCCCCGGCGGCCTGTACTTCGCGGCCCTGATGAAGCAGCTCGACCCGGCCCACGAGGTCACCGTCTGGGAGCGCAACGCGGCCTCGGACACCTTCGGCTTCGGCGTGGTCTTCTCAGACGAGACCCTCGGCGGCATCGGCAACGCCGACACCGTCATCGCCGATTACATGTCCCGGCGCTTCGCCCGCTGGAGCGACATCGACATCCACTTCCGCGGGCAGATGCACACCGTGGGCGGCCAAGGCTTTGCCGCCATGAGCCGCAAGGAACTGCTGCAACTGCTGCAGCGCCGCGCCATTGAACTCGGCGTCGACGTGCGCTTCTCCACCATCGCCCCGGATGTGGAAGAGCTGTCGGCAAACTACGACCTGGTGCTGGCCGCGGACGGGTTGAACTCCGCGATCCGCACCCGCTACGCGGGCTCGTTCAAGCCGTCCCTGGATGCACGCACCTCCAAGTACATGTGGCTGGGCACCGACCAGGTCTTTGAGGCCTTCAAGTTCTTCGTCAAGGAGACCGACGCCGGGACCATGCAGATCCACGGCTACCCGTACTCGGACGAGGGCTCGACCTTCATCGTGGAAATGCACGAGGACGTCTGGCGGGCCGCCGGCTTCGACGAGACGCAGGACGAGGTCTTCGCCCCCGGGGTGAGCGACGAGAAGGCCGTGGCCAAGGTGAAGGAGATCTTCGCCGAGGAACTGGCCGGCTACAACGTGCTGACCAACAACTCGAAGTGGATCAACTTCACCACCGTGCGCAACGAGAACTGGCGCCACGGGAATATCGTGCTGCTGGGTGACGCCGCGCACACCGCGCACTTCTCCATCGGCTCGGGCACCAAGTTGGCCATGGAGGACTCCCTGGCCCTGGCCGCCTGCCTGCACGAACACCCCTCCGTCGATGCGGCTTTGGAAGCCTACGAGACCGAGCGCCGCCCGGTGGTGGCCTCGACCCAGCGTGCCGCCCAGGCCTCGCTGGAATGGTTCGAGAACATCGGGCAGTACAAGGACCAGGACCCGGTGCAGTTCTGCTTCAACCTGCTCACCCGCTCCCGCCGCATCACCTATGAAAACCTGAAGCTGCGCGACACCGAGTTCGCGGCCAAGGTCGACGCCGACTTCGCCCGACTGTCCGGCTCCGCGGAATCCGCCCCGGCCATGTTCCAGCCCTACAAGATCGGCGAGCTGGAATTGGTGAACCGCGTGGTGGTCTCCCCCATGGACATGTACTCCGCGGTCGACGGCGTGCCGGGCGACTTCCACCTGGTCCACCTGGGGTCCAAGGCCATGGGCGGGGCCGGACTGGTGATGACCGAGATGGTCTGCGTCTCGGAGAACGGGCGCATCACCCCCGGTTGCACCGGCCTGTACAACGACGAACAGGCAATCGCCTGGAAGCGCATCACCGAATACGTACATTCCAATTCCAACGCCAAGATCGGCGCGCAGATCGGCCACTCCGGCCGCAAGGGTTCCACCAGGCTCATGTGGGAGGGCATCGACGAGCCGCTGGAATCGGGAAACTGGGAGGTGCTGGCCCCCAGCGCGATCCCCTACGGCGAAAGCTGCCACGTGCCGGTGGAAATGGACCGCGCCGCGATGGATACGGTCCGCGACGAGTTTGTCGCCGCGGCCCGCCGCGCCGATGCGGCGGGCTTCGACCTGCTGGAGCTGCACGCCGCCCACGGCTACCTGCTCTCCTCCTTCCTCTCCCCGCTGTCCAACCAGCGCAGCGACGAGTACGGCGGATCGCTGGAAAACCGCCTGCGCTACCCGCTGGAGGTGCTCGATGCGGTGCGCGCGGCGTGGCCGGCCCACAAGCCGATCGGCGTGCGCATCTCCGCCACCGACTGGACCGAGGGCGGGAACACCGAGGACGATGCGTTGGCCATCGCCGCCGCGTTCATCGACCACGGGGTCAAGTCCATCGACGTGTCCTCCGGGCAGATCGTGCGCAACGAGCGCCCGGCGTTCGGGCGCAGCTACCAGACGCCGTTCGCGGACAAGATCCGGAACCAGGTCGCCGCCGCTGCCGGCGTCGCGGTCATCGCGGTCGGTGCGATCTCCTCCTACGACGACGTGAACTCGATCCTGCTGGCGGGACGTGCCGACCTGGTCGCCCTGGGCCGCACGCACCTGTACAACCCGGCCTGGACGCTGCAGGCGGCCGCCGAGCAGGACTACGTCGGAGACGGCGCCACCTGGCCGCTGCCGTTCAAGGCCGGGCGCCGCAAGCCGCCCAGCGCCCGCACCGACGCCGTCCGCCCGCGCCTGTCGCTGCTGAAAGAGGACGAGCTCGGCGAGAAGGTCCACCTGCGTTGGACCCCGGCCAAGGCCACGGCAGCCAAGAACCTGGTGCCCAGCGTCTAGCATCGGAAGCAGGGAGGGAGTGGCTCGATTCGCGTGAAGCGGGTCGAGCCGCTCCCTCTGTGCATTCCCGCCAAGATCCGGAGCGGCGCCACGCAGAAGACGCAGAGATGCGCGGAGTGCCGGCGGGGGACGTTTCCCACCCGGCACTCCGCGCCGGTGATTCCGGGCGAGTGCCTCAGTGCCCCTTGAAGGCCTCCGCGAGCCACCAGGCACCCGAGTCCGAGGCGATCTTCGCGTCGATGACCAGCGGCCTGCCCGGGCTTGAATCCAGCCAGGTCTGCACCGCGTCCAGGTCCGCGAGCGTGCGCACAGTGATCCCGTCGGCGCCGAATCCGCGGCCGATGGCGGCGAAGTCGGTGTCCGGGAATTGCACGATGCCCATGTCCGCTTCCGGGTTCCCGGTCCCAAAGTGGTGCACCTCGGCGCCGTAGGCCGCGTCGTTGTACACGATGCAAACCAGCGGCATGCCCAGCCGCACCGCGGTGTCCAGCTCGGCGATCGCCATGTGGAAACCGCCGTCGCCGGTACCCAGCACCGGCATGCGTCCGGGCTGCGCCAGACCCGCACCGATGGCCGTGTACAGGCCCAGCCCGATGGACTGGAACGCCTGGGTGAAGCAGAAGCCAAATTCGTCGGGCACCGAGAGGTACTGGCTGGGGTAGCCCATGAAGTTCCCGGAATCCACGCTGACGATGCGTTCGGCCGGCAGGAGCTCGTCGAGCCGCTTGGTCAGCGCGCGCGGGTCGATCAGCCGAGCATCCGAGAGGTCATCGAAGTCGACCTGGTTCCAGTCGATGGATTCCTTGATGCGCGCGGCGACCGCGGCGGTGCGGTAGCCCTCGCGGGCTTCGGCGCTTCGGCCAAGAAGTTCTTCGAGCACGTCGGCGGCGCACTGCGCCGAGTCCCCCACGATGCCCAGGTCGATGGGCCGGTTGGCACCCAGCGCCTGTTCCTCCACATCGACCTGGACGACCCTGGTGCCGGTGCCGATCAGGTGCCCGTGGCGCATGGTCCACATGTTCAGCGCGCAGCCGAAGCCGATGATGAGGTCCGCGTCGGTGATCAGCTCGGCCGCCAGCGGCGAGGAGAACCCGCCGGAGATGCCGAGGTTGAATTCGTCCTCGTTGAACAGGCCCTTGGCCACCGCGGAGGTCGCCACCAAGGCACCCGTGTGCCGGGCCAGGTCCAGGATCTCGTCCCTGGCGCCGCGCCCTCCGCGGCCGGCGACGAACACCGGGCGCGTGGCCTTGCCGATCAGCTCCGCGAGGGCCTCCACCGAGGCGCGCGAAGGCCGGATTGGTTCTGCCGGGGCCACGGTAGCTGTCGCTTGGGTCTGCTCGGCCGGGGCTTCTTGCGCCTGGACGTTCAGCGGCAGGTTCAACACGACCGTGCGGCGGTCGTTCACCGCTCGCCGGTAGGCACGCACCGTGTCCGCCACCGCGCTGGCTGCGCTGTGGACCCGTTCCGGGATGGCGTAGACCGAGGCGGCGAAGCCGTCCTGGTCCATGGCGAAGTTCGAGTAGACCGCCGACGGCGCCGCCTCGGCGGCCAGCACGATCATCGGGGTGCGGGACTTGGCCGCCTCCCCGATCCCGGTTGCCGCGTTGGTCAGCCCGCAGCCCTGGTGCACCGAGAGCAGGGCCACCTGCCCGCTGGCCCGGGAGTAGGCATCGGCCATGGTGGCGGCCCCGCCCTCGTGCCGGGCGGCGGTGAAGGGAACCCCGTGCTCGACCAGGGTGTTGGTGATCATGAAGTTGCCCGAGCCCACCACCCCGAAGCAGTGGCCGACGCCGAGCTCGGCCAGGGTCTTGCCGACGAGTTGTGCAACGTTCATGGTCGGTTCCTTCCGACCATGGCCAGCACGCGCGTCGGGGCGCCGGTGCCACCGACGATCGGCAGCGGGGCCACCACGACCAAGGCTCCGTGCGTGGGCAGCTTGTCAAGGTTTTTCAGCGAGGTGATGCCGTATTTGTCGGCACCCAGCAGGAAGTGGTGCATCGGGAACGGCGGGTTCAGCGCCCCGGCGTTCCCGGCATCGATGCCCACGGTTTCCACACCGACGCCGGAGATGTCCAGCTCCTCGGCGATCCACTTGGCACACTCCGCGGTGAAGCCCGGGGTGTGGGAGCCGTGCTCATCCAGGTTCAGGAATGCCTGCTTGTCATGGTCAAAACGATCCCAGCCGGTGCGGAAAAGCAACCACGAATTGGCCGGGAAGGGCCCGTGTTCCTCCTGCCAGGCAACCAGGTGCTCGACGTCGATCAGGAAGTCGGGGTCCGCGGCTGATTGCTCGCTGAAATCCAGGACCACCGCGGGGCCGACGAGGCGTTCGGGATCGAGCTGGGAGACATCCTTGCCCTCGCGCCCGGAGACCCAGTGGATCGGCGCGTCGATGTGGGTGCCGATGTGTTCGCCGGTGTGGATATTGTGGTGCTTCCAGAACGGGCCGGGCTCGTTGTACCCGGAGACCTCCTCGATGCTGAAATCGATCAGGTTGGCGAACGGCTCGGGCAGCACCAACGTGGGCGTCTGCGCCGAAAGCGGCGCGGTCAGGTCGAAGAGCTCGACCGTGCCGGCCGCAAGAGAGGAAAGGAAGCTGTGGACGGGGCTCATAATGGGTCTCCAATGTTGTTGGTGGCCAGAGTGCAGATTCCGGTCAGGCTAGCAGCGAACCGTGGTCGCCTGCATGCCCTTCTCAGATGGTGGATCGTTGTTTCAGCGCGGCAAGCACCGTCTCCGGCCAGGGTGACGATTTTTCGGCGCCTTCCGGCACGCAAACCGTTACAAAGCGGCCTTCGGCCGCGAGCACGGAATCGCGTCCTTCGTGTGGATGTCCCCAGACCTTGAAGGCAAAGGACATGGAGGAGGATCCGACATGTTCAATGACCACTGCGGTGGTCACCCGTTGCCCGAAGTAGAGTTTTGCGCGGTAGTCGATTTCATGTCGTACCCGAGGTGCATTTCCGAAGTAGGAAACGACGCCGAGCTCCCGAAAGAGCCTGGCTTCGGCGGCCTCGACAAACCGCATGACCACGGAGTTGTGTTGGTGTCCTGCCGCATCGGTGTCGATCCATTCGATGTGGCGCTCCAACACGCTGCCGGCCACTCCCGACGCGAGAAATTCCCCTGCCGCATCCGCAACGGCAGCGGCTTTCACTCCACCATTGTCACTCGATTTTCCGATCATCGTAAAGTTTTCTCCATCCATCCATTGTTACGCACGTCACTTTAACGACATAATACAAGCATTCGCTGTTCCACCTCCATCAAGACTTGACCCCTTCACATGAGGAGCCCTAAGCATGGCGGCAACACAAACCAGCACCGACTGGAACATCCCCAAACGCACCACCTCGGTGGTCCTCTTCGCCTGCTGGCTGGCGATCCTGGCGGAGGGCTACGACGTTGGGGTCCTTGGCGCCGTCCTGCCGGCGTTGGCCGAGTACCAGGAATGGTCGCTGACCCCGTTGCAGCTTGGCGGACTGGGCGCCTATGCGCTGGTCGGCATGCTCTTCGGGGCCCTCTTCATCGGAACCCTCAGCGACATCATCGGCCGGCGCAGGATGCTCCTGCTATCGATGGCAATCTTCACCATCACCCAGGCCGGGGCTGCCCTGGCCCCGACCCCTGAGATCTTTGGCTTGTTCCGCTTCCTGGGCGGCCTGGGCATGGGCGGGATCATCCCGGTCGCCGCGGCACTGACGATCGAATACTCGGCACCCAGGAAGCGGTCGCTGAACTACGGAATCATGTACTCGGGATATTCGCTGGGCATCGTCGCCGCGGCCATGGTGGCCATGGCATTGCTGCCAACGCTAGGTTGGCGTTGGGTGATTGCCGTGGGCACGCTTCCGATCCTGATCCTTCCGGTGGTCGCCTGGCTCGTTCCGGAATCACTCGAATACCTGGTGGCCAAGGGCAGGATCGCCGAGGCCAAGGCCCTGGCCAAGAAGCTGAACGTGCGCGACTACCGGCCGGTGGCCCCGGCGAACCCGGGCCGGAGGATCCCTTGGCGCGAGGTCATGGCCGCCATGTTCTCGGGCAAGTACCTGCGCTCCACGGTGTTCTTCTGGATCTCGCTGTTCTGCGGGATGGTGCTGGTCTATGGCCTGAACACGTGGCTGCCGCAGATCATGCGCAAGGCGGGCTACGACCTGGGCTCTTCCCTGGCCTTCCTGCTCGTGTTCTCGCTGGCCTCCGCCATCGGCGGCCTGGTTCTGGGCTTCCTCGCCGACAAATACGGGCAGAAGACCATCCTGGTGCTCTTCTACCTGCTCGGTGCCGGCGGCATCCTGTTGCTGATGTTCCCCAACACCATGTTCGTGAACCTGTGCTTCGTGGCATTCGCCGGCATCGGGTCCATTTCGACCTCACTGGTCCTGACCGGATACATCGCCGACTACTACCCCGCGGCACAGCGCGGCACAGCCACAGGCTGGGCGCTGTCCTTTGCCCGCATCGGCGCCATCTCCGGACCGATCATCGGTGGGTGGATTGCCTCGACCGGGCTGAGCTTTGAATTCAACTTTGTTTTCTTCGCCATTGTCGGCGTGGTGGCAGCCATCGCGGTGTCATTGATCCCGAAGCGGGTCGTCGAGCCACCCGCCGAAACGCCAGCCGTTGAACGCGAGGCGGTGCTGGACTAGATCCCCTGGGCCGGTTCGATAGGGGTGGTTCCCATGCCCGCGCAGCTGCCGCTTGACGTCGGGCAGCCATCCGGGCATGGGGATCGGCGCGGAGCCGCAACGTGGTTTCAGGTGCGGGCTGCGGCCCGCACCCCGTGCCGCACGCGGGCATCCTCCAGTTCCATGCCCGCCACCATGGCCGCGAATCCGCGATGGTTTCGGCTTGTCCACACCGTCACCAGGCTCAGCAGAACGAGGACCGCAAGCAGGAGCCCGCTGAACGGGAAGCTGAGGGCCGCCAGGATTCCGTACCCGCCGATGCCTGCAACAAAACGCAGCGGACGGGCCAGCACGGCGGGCATCCGGGTCGGGTGTCCGCGCAGCAGTGTCGCACTTTCGCCGATGCTCTGCCCACTGGCCAGGATCCACACCAATTGCACCGCCAGCGGCACCCACACCGCGAACAGGCTCTGCACGTCCTGGTCGAGCAGTTCAAAGGGAATGTGCTCGACATACATCTGCCAGGCCCGCCAACCGATGGCGAGCATTCCGCCCAGGAGCGCCAGGAAGAGCACGTCGCAGAGCATTCCCAGCAGTCGCCGCCCGGCCGTCACCGCCCGCGGCTGCGACGGATCGATGCTGGATCCGCGGCGGCGCACGAAGAGCACCGCCACCACGGAACCGGCGATTGCCCCGAGGGTGTTGGCCATCAGGTCATCGACGTCGAACAGGCGGTAGGCACACGGAAACAAGCCCCACACGCCGGTGCGCTGGGTGGCCTCGATGAACAACGAGATGCCGGCCCCGGCCAATGCGGCGACAACCAGCCCGCGCCGGAACATGGTCCGCAGCAGGAAACCCAGGGGCATGAAAAGCATGATGTTGAACGCGACCTGCTGGACCGAGGGGTTGCGCAGAATCTGGCCGGGTGTGGAATGCGGGAAGGCGCGCGCATCGGCCACCGAGGCGAACGGCGTCAGCTGGATCCCGACGCAGCGGTAGCCGTCCTGCGGCAGCGGCATCAGGGTATAGGTCCACAGGGACATGGCGTAAACGGCCAGGGCGATCCACCCCAGCAGCCACATCGCGCTGATGTGCCCGCGCCGACGATAGCTGATGGCAATGAACGGAATGAGGAGGGCCACCGCCGCGACGACGCCAATCACGATGGCGACGGCTCCGAGCATGATTCTGTCTGACACTCGATCCATCCTATGGGAGGGCCTGTACCCCGCGCGCTCCATCCCGACGCGCACAAACCATGGTGAAAAGTACTTGCTAATATGGAAAGTACTTGCGTACGATGGGTTAAACGCCAGATCCCCGGCAACATCCGCAAGGAGACCGACATGGACAACAACAAGCTTTCACCGTCAGCGGCACAGGACCTGCTCAACGAGGCGGGCCGGCTCGGTGCCGCCTCGCGCTCCGGTGCCGGCTGGCCGCACATCACGATGCTGCTGGGCATGGGCGCCATCTCTTCGCTGTCGCTGCTCGCGTTTTGGCTCGTCGGCCAGGTCGACGAGTCCCTCATCTGGATCCCCATGGTCGGGATGCTCGCCTGGTTGGGCATCTTCATGGCCGTGATGCTGTACTTCGGCAGGTCCACGAAGCAGGGCTTCACCGCCCGCTGGGGCATCTGCATCGGAATCTGGGCCGTGCTGTGGGGCATCGGGTGCGTCGTCGGGCTCAACTTCTTCGCCGGCGAGCTGTGGTTCTTCGCCGCCACCGCGGCCGCCATCACGATCGCCACCGTGGCCGGCGCCTGGACCGAGGCCTCCAAATGAGCGCGCCGGAGACCCCCTCGCACCCCCGCCACCGGCTGGCCGAGGACCTCGCGCACCCGGTGCGCTTCTCGATGGCCGCGGCGCTGGCGGCCACCGACGAGACGGAGTTCGCGGTGCTCCGCGACCACCTGCAGGTCAGCGACTCGGTGCTCAGCCGCCAGGCCTCCGCCCTGGAGGCCGCCGGCATCGTGCGCATCCGCAAGGGCTACATCGGCAAGCGTCCGCGCACCTGGCTCTCGCTGACCAAGGCCGGCCGGGAGACCTGGGCCCGGCATCTGGCCGCGCTGCAGGCCATCGCCTCCGGCGGCTGAGTCCGGCTACCGCCCGGAGACCAGGTCGGCGAACCGCGCGATCGGGGCGGTGGCGGCCCGGCCGCCCCGCTCCTGGGCATCGGCCCGGTGGTACATGGCATACATGCCCTGCACCGCGAGCCAGCGCACCGGCTCGGGTTCCCAGCGGCGCACCGTGCGGTTGACCCACGGCATGGCGGTGGCCTTGGTGTCCCGCCCCAGCACCAGGTCCGTGAGCGTCCGGCCGGCCAGGTTGGTCGCGGTGACCCCGGTGCCGACGTATCCCCCGGCAAAGCCCAGGCCCGTGGCCGGGTCGTAGTTCACGCTCGCCCGCCAGTCGCGCGGCACACCCAGGACCCCGGACCAGGCATGCTCGATCCGGGCCCCCGCCGCTGCCGGGAACATCTCGTGCAGGATCCCGGTCAACGACTTGACGGTCTTGGGCCCGGTGGCCCCGTCCATGTCGGTGCGCGAGCCGTAGCGGTAGGGCACCCCGCGACCGCCGATGGCGATGCGGCCGTCCCGCGTGCGCTGCAGGTACACATACGCGTGGGCGAAATCCTCCAGGGTCTCGCACCCCTCCCAGCCGATGTCCTCCCAGGCGCCGGCATCCAACGGCTCGGTCACGATCATCGAGGAATTCATCGGCAGCCAGTCGCGGTGCGCCTGCGGAAGGTTGGCGGTGAACCCCTCGGTGGCCCGCAGGATGTGCGCGGCACGCACGGTTCCGCGTTCGGTCACCGCGTGTGCAGGTGCCCCGTGGGCCCCGGCGTTGATCTCGGTGACCAGGGTGTTCTCGTAGATGGTGACGCTGCGGCGTTCGACCGCCGCGGCCAGCCCGCGCACCAGTTTCGCCGGGTGGATGCGGGCGCAGTGCGGGATGTGCATCGAACCCAGGGCACCGGCCACGTTGATCCGCTCGCGTGTCGCGGCGGCCGAGAGCCGCACCGCATCGTCCTCCGGCCACTTCAGCTGCTCCGCGGCCATGGCCTCGAGCCGGCCAAGTTGCGCCCGGTTGCGGGCCACCAGCAGTTCCCCGCCCTTGTGCACGTGCGCGTCGATGCCCTCGGCCGCGGCCACGGAGATGACCTCGTCGATGGTCTCGTTGAGCATCCGCTGGAAGTCGCCCACCAAGGCCCGGCCGTGGCTTTTGACGTACCCGTCGCGTCCGCCGGTGATGGTGTTGGCCAGCCAACCGCCGTTGCGCCCCGAGGCGCCGAACCCGGCGAAGCGGGACTCGAGCACCGCGATGCGCAGCGACGGGTCGGCCCGGGCCAGGTAGTAGGCGCTCCACAGCCCGGTGTACCCGGCACCGACGATCGCGACATCGACCTCCAGGTCCCCGGCGAGCGCCGGGCGCGGGGCCGGCAGCCCGTCTTCGGCATACCAAAACGACACGTTCCCGTTGGTGGTCATTCTACGGATTGTCCTTGCGTTGGTCGGGTGTGCGGGCGGAAGGCTGCGTGGCCGCTAGCTGAGCTTGAGCACCGGGACATCGGATTCGAAGCCGAACACCGCGGCATAGAAGCCGAGGGAGGTTTCCAGCGCGTTGACGATGGTCTCGGCGCGGCGGAAGCCGTGCTGCTCACCTTCGTAGAGCACATAGGCGTGCGGGATCCCGTTGGCGGCCAGCGCATCGGCGACCACCTGGGACTGGGCCGGGGGCACCACCTTGTCCTGGTCCCCCTGCAGCAACAGCACCGGGCAGCTGATGTCCGCCACGTGGTTGATCGGCGCACGCTGCGCGTAGAGCTCGGCGGCCTCGGGGTAGGGGCCGACCAGCGAATCCATGTAGCGGGATTCGAAGTCGTGGGTGTCGCGCACCAGGCCGACCAGGTCCGAGACCCCGTAGCGGGAAATGCCCGCGGAGAAGGTCTTGGTGGTGGTCAGCGCAGACAGCACGGTCCAGCCGCCGGCGGACCCGCCCTCGATGGCCAGGCGCTTGGGGTCGGCCATGCCGGCGGCCGCCAGGCCCTCGAGCACCGCGACGGTGTCCTGGACATCGACCACTCCCCATTGCCCGTTCAGCCGCTGGCGGTAGGCCCGGCCGAACCCGGTGGATCCCCCGTAGTTCACGTCCACCACCCCGATGCCGCGCGAGGTGTAGTAGGCGATGGACAAGGAGAGCTGGGCAAAGGCCTGGGACGTGGGCCCGCCGTGCACGAAGGCCACGTAGGGCGGCAGCTCGTCCGCGGCCCCGGTGAGCATTCCGAGCTTCGGCTCGTACACGTGGGCGTAGACGCGCGAGCCGTCGGCCGTGGTGAATTCAATGGCCTCGGCACCGGGCAGCGCCTCGGGGTCGGGCAGGTCCTTCAGGGCCAGGGAGATGTTCTGTACCGCCAGCGTGTCCAGGTCGATCAGCCGCAGCCCGTCGCCCTGAACCAGCGAGGTGGCGGTGGCCAGCAGCAGGCTTCCGCGCAGCCCGGTGGGCGAGATGCGGGTGAAGGGCAGCACGAGTTGCTGCAGCTTGCCGCTGGCAACATCCAGCGTGGCCAGCGAGCTCCCGTGGGTGCCGTGCGTCACCAGCAGGGTGTTGGCGTCGATGACCTTGTACCAGGTTTGGCCCACGGTCCACAGCGGTCCGGCGAACTCCTCCTCCCTTTCGCACAGCGGGCGCTGGGTCGAGGAGGGCACATCGTGCAGGTAGGGGTTCCACCAGCCGCTGCGGTCGGAGATGAACACGAGCCGGTCATCGTCGAGCCATTCGGGCTGCAGCACCGATTCGCTGGTGGAACCGGCCAGCACCGTGTCGTTCGCGGCCGCCAGGTCCCCCAGGTCGGCCACGTGGAGTTCGGTCCCGTCCCAGGGCATCTGCGGGTGTTCCCAGGAAATCCAGCTGATCCGGGTGCCCGAGGGATTCAGCCGCGGGGCCGCGACAAAGCGCGAGGACGCCGTGACCTCGAGAAGCGCGCCGGGGTCCTGTGCGGCGGAGCCATCAAGCGGGATCGCGGCGATGTAGCGGCGCAGATCGGTGCGGTGGTCCTCGCAGATGGCCAGCACGTGCCCGGCGGGGCCCTGGATGATCTCGGCGAAGCACAGGGCCGGATCCCCGTCGGCGCCGGAGGACTCCGGGGTCAGGGGAACCGGGGTGCCGCCGTGGGCATCGACGAGGTAGAGGCGCTGGTCGCGGAAGTTCGCGAACACCAGCTTCTGCCCGTCCCCGGAACCGATGGCGGCCCAGGACGCGCCGCCGTATTCATTGACCCGGCTGCGGACATTGAAGGGGGCGGCCACGAGTTCGCGCGCCGGAGCGTCGGATGCGGCGGCCCGGGCCAGGACGGTCAGCCGCCCGCCCTCGGCCGGGCGGCCCTCGAGCCACCACAATTCCTCCCCGACAAAACCGCCGCCGCCCACCGGCGTGGTGCCGGCGGCCACCTGCGCGGCGGAAATGGGCGAGGGCCAGGAGCCGTAGGGCAAACGCGTAGTCATGCTGCGATCCTAGCCTTCCCGCACGCTCGGCTGAACCCTTCCGCGGTGCGGCTGCGAGGCAGCCCGGTGGCGGAAACGCCAAAACGGCTCACCGGCCGGTTCCCTAAGAAAGTGTTAGGAATGGGCGGACAAGCACCGGTGTGCGGGCGATCACCTATACGTTTGTCTGTGACAAGACTCTCGCACGGGACTTGGCCCACATGGAACCGCAGCGTTGCGCTCCGGCATCGGGCCGGCCCCCTGCGCCGCCGGCGGACGACTTCCGCCGCAGGACGTCCGACGGGTAGCATGCCGGCCCACAGGACGCGAAGTATCGTGCCGGATGTGCCGCCCCGCGGGAGACATCCCAGGCACCCACGGCAACCACAAGGATCAGGAAGCACAGGCCCATGCCAACAGAAGAACACCTCCCGACGGTCAAGGCGTTGCACGCCGACCGCATCGACGACGACGGCGGCAAGGCCGCCAAATGGAAGATCGTCGGCCCCGGCCTGGTAGTAGCGGCCACCGGCGTCGGCGCCGCCGACATGGTCGCCACCCTGGTGGCAGGATCCCGCTACGGCTACGCCCTTCTCTGGGCCGTGATCGTCGGTGTCGCACTGAAGATCATCCTCGTCGAGGGCGCCGGGCGCTTCACCCTGGCCACCGGCAAGACCATCTTCGAGGGCTGGAAGTCCCTGGGCAAGTGGACCACCTGGTACTTCGGCCCCTACATCATGATCTGGGGCTTCGTCTACGGGGCCACCGCGATGTCCTCGGCCGCGATGCCGCTGGCAGCCATGTTCCCGGCCGTCGACCTGAAGGTCTTCGCCGTGGCCATGGGCCTGGCCGGCTTCGCCATGGTCTGGTTCGGCCGCTACTCCTTCTTCGAGAAGATCACCGCGGTGCTGGTGGGCATCATGTTCGTCACCGTCGTGGGCCTGGCAGTGATTGCCGCACCGAACATCCCCGAGATGTTCAAGGGCCTGATCCCGATGATCCCCTCCGGCGGCGTGGTCTACACCCTGGCGCTCGCCGGCGGCGTGGGCGGCACCATCACACTGGCCGCCTACGGCTACTGGCTGCGCGAGAAGGGCTGGTACACGCCCAAGTGGATGAAGGTCATGCGGATCGACAACTCCATGGCCTACGTTCTCACCGGCATCTTCGTGATCGCCATGCTGATCGTCGGCGCCGAGGTCGTGCGCGCCGCAGGCGTCTCGCTGAGCGCCGGCGATGCCGGCCTGCTGGACCTGACCACGGTGCTGAACGAGAAGTACGGCAACGTGGTCGGCACCGGGTTCCTGGTGGGTTTCTGGGCCGCGTCCTTCTCCTCGATCATCGGGGTGTGGAACGGCGTCTCGCTGATGTTCGCCGACTTCTGGGGCAACATCCGCGGCAAGGAATCCGGGCACCCGGACACCCGTGTGGGTGGCAAGTACTTCAAGTTCTACGTCCTGTGGCTGACCTTCCCGCCGATGGTGCTGTTCCTGCTGGACAAGCCGATCGCCCTGATCCTTGCCTACGGCGTGCTTGGCTCGCTGTTCATGCCGTTCCTCGCCGTGACCCTGCTGGGCCTGCTCAACGGCAAGCGGATCCCCAAGGTCTGGGCGAACAAGGTCCACACCAACGTCCTGCTGGCCATCACCGCAGCCCTGTTCATTTCCCTGGGTGTCCAACAGCTGTACAAGGCCGTCTCGCCGCTCTGGGAGGGCTAGCACTTCCCTTTCGGTGCAACGCACCAAACCCCACGGGGCCGTATCCGCTTTTCGCGGGTGCGGCCCCGTTCGTGCATCCGGGTGGCAATGGACAACCCCGGCGCGCTCGGCGCAGACTTGGCCCCATGAACTTCTATGCTGTCTTCCTGCGCGGGGTCAACGTCGGCGGGGTCAAGATCCTGATGAAGGACCTCGCCACGTTGCTGCAGGAGTCCGGCTTCGCCCCGGTGAAGACCCTGCTGGCCAGCGGCAACGTGGTGGTCGGAGCCGCCGAAGCCACCCCCTCGCGCGTGAAGGACGCCGTCGAGCAAGCCCTGCGGGACCGCTACGGCCGGGACATCGGGGTGATCGTCCAGGACGGGGACCAGCTGGAGTCGATCACGGAGCACTACCCCTTCGATTCTCCCGAGGACGGTGTGCAACGGCACCGCTACCTGGTGCTCACGCCCGGCGAGAAAGAGGCCGCCGCCATCCTGGGCAGCGCCCCGGACCTCGGGGATTCCGAGCGCGTGGCGCAGCTGGGCGCGTGCATCTGCTGGGAGGTTCCACGCGGGGATTCCCTGGGCTCGCCCCTGGCCAAGCACTTCGCCAAGGCCGCTTCCTCCACGCTGGTGACCACCCGGAACATGAACACCATCGACAAGGTCCTGGTTGCGCTTCGCGCCCTGGGGCGGTGAAACCGCCGCACCGCCCATGTTGTAATGGAACTTCCAGTGCCGCACCGCCCGCGAACATGAGACCCGAGGACACGACCCGTTGACCATGCCCCTGCTCTTCGACCTCCTGGGCGTCTTCTTCTTTGGCGTCTCCGGGTCGCTGCTGGCCGCACGGCGCGGTTTCGACATCATCGGATCCCTGCTGCTGGCCGGGCTGACCGGGATCGGCGGCGGCATCGTGCGCGACCTGGTCCTGGGCGTGGTGCCCACCGCGTTCCAGAACCCGTACTACTTCATTCCGCCGACCCTGGCGGCGTTGCTGGTCTACTTCGTGGCCCCGGGCGTGCAACGGCTCATGCGCCCGCTGCTGGTCTTTGATGCCGCCGGCCTGGCCCTGTTCTGCACCTCCGGCACGATCAAGGCGCTGGAGGCGGGAATGAATCCCTTTGCCGCCACGCTGCTGGGCGTCACCACCGCGGTGGGCGGCGGGTTGCTGCGCGACGTGGTTGCCAACAAGACCCCCTCGATCTTCGACCCGCGAGACATCTATGCGGTCCCGGCCATGCTGGGTGCCGGACTCATGGCCGGGCTGTGGGTCATGGGCGTGAGGGGCTGGGTGTGGGAGCTGGCCGTCGCGGCCGTCGTCTTCCTCCTGCGCCTGCTCTCGCTGAAGTTCCGCTGGCACGTGCCCAAGGCCGTCGGGCACTGGCACCGCGACATCGAACTGCAATAGCGGAACGGGCTGGTCAGGTGACGCGCTCGAGCTCGGCGTAGTGCTCCGGCTCGTCCTTGGCGTCCTCGATCTTGCGCGGGCCGTTGATCATCACCGCACCGGTGAGCATCACGATCAGGCAGACCCCGAGCATCGCGAACGAGGCGCTCCAGCCGCCGGTGGCGTCCTTGACGATGCCAAAGAGCAGCGGGGCGATCGCCGCACCGGCATATCCCAGCCCCTGGCTGAAGCCGGCCAGCACGCCGGAGCCGTAGGTGCTGCGCGAGCGCAGGTTCATCATCAGCAGGGCAATGGCGAAGGTGCCCTGTCCCAGCCCGGCGGAGACGACCCACAGCACGGTGTGCTCGGTCGGCGAGAGATACAGGCCCAGGTGGCCGGTGATCCAGAAGGCCGTGAAGACCAGCACCGCAAGGATTGGGTGGCGCAGGCGCGGCACCCACAAGGGCACCAGCAGGCTCACCGGAAGGCCCAGGATCGCGAACAGGGCCAGCATCGAACCGGCGGCCATGGTGTCCAGCCCCTGCTCGGAGAGGTAGGGCGGCATCCAGGTGAAGTAGACGTAGGTCTGGGCCGAGTTTCCGGCCAGGAAGATCGCCAGCCCCCAGGCGACCGGGGACTTCCACGGGTTGATCCGTGCCGGGGGCGCTGCCACCAACCCGTTGACCAGCGGGGTGTCCGGGCGCGGGGTCTTGCGGTCCCGGAAGATCTGGATGCCCCAGGGCACCAGGACCACGGCCGAAAGCAGCGCCCAGGCGGCGATGGAGGTGCGCCAGTTGCCGGTGGCGTTGGACAGCGGTACGGAGAATTGCGGGGCCATCCAGGTGCCCACCGCCAGCATCGTGACATAGCCCGAGGTGACGATCGCCAGGCGGTCCGGGAAATACTTCTTCACCAGCGGCGGAAGCACCACGTTGCCCATGCCGTACCCGGCCAGGGTGATGGTCGAGAGCAGCAGGAAGCTTGCCACGTCCCCCACCGCGGCGCGCAGCAGCTGCCCGGCCACGGCCAGCAGGACCGCGCCCACCAGCACCTTCTCCAACCCCCACCAGCGGATCAGGCGCGGGGTCAGCAGCCCGAACCCGGCAAAGACAACGGGGGCCAGCATGGCCAGCAGGCCGGTGGAAAAGGAGTCGAATCCCAGCTCCGGACCGATGCTTCCCAGCAGCGGGGGCACCGAGACCACGGCCGCACGCAGGGACAGGGCCATCAGGATGATGCCCAGCAACGCACCGATCCGGCCGGCCAGCTTTTGTCGGGGTGGGGTCAGTGCCATGGGGCTTAGTTACCGTTCTTGAGTCGTTCCACCTGGATCAGCAGGTGCTCCAGGTCCTTGGCGAAGGTTCCCTTGGACCAGGGCCCGGGCATGGAGGTCTGGTAGTACA
Source organism: Arthrobacter sp. UCD-GKA (assembly GCF_001863355.1). Taxonomy (NCBI): domain Bacteria; kingdom Bacillati; phylum Actinomycetota; class Actinomycetes; order Micrococcales; family Micrococcaceae; genus Arthrobacter; species Arthrobacter sp. UCD-GKA. The sequence continues at coordinate 53,377 of NZ_MOLR01000004.1, forward strand.
GCCCCTCGCCGATGAGCATGATGGTCTCGGCCACGTACTTATCCTTCACCTCGACGTGGATCAGGTCGAGCCATCCGGCGTGCACCTGTTCCAGCGCCTCGATGGAGGGCTCGTGCCCGGACTGGGCCAGGCGCAGCACGGCCAGGAAGTACCTGTCCAGGTCGCTGCCGATGACGGTGGAGGTGCGCACGAAGTAGCGCGAAGCGCCCTCCGGGGATGCGGACATGCGCTCCAGGTCATCGGCGTGTGCCTGGAGCAGCCCCTCGATGACGGCCTGGGCCAGGGCCTCCTTGGAGGCAAAGTGGTACAGCAACCCGCCCTTGGAGACGCCGGCGCGTGCGGCGGTGGCCTCGATGGTCGCCGCGCGTTCGCCCTCGTCGCAGAGCATCGAGGCGTAGGCGTCGACGATCTTTTCCTTGGCTAATGGCGGTCGAGACATGTAGTGAACCCTATCCCTTTCACGTAGGCATCGTCACATTGTAACTGTACCGTCTGGACGGTACAGTTACTGTTGTCAGCACGCACATACCCATTCAGGAAACAGATCCCCATGAGCACTCCCCGCCTGAGCCGCCAAACCCCGCAGACGAACACCGGTTCCATGCACCGCCGACGCTGGGCGGCCCTTGCCGTGCTCATGTTCCCGGTCCTGCTGATCTCGGTGGACAACACGGTGCTCAGCTTCGCCGTTCCCGCACTCTCGGAGGCGCTGGCCCCCAGCGGAAACCAGTTGCTGTGGATCATCGACATCTACCCGTTGGTGCTCGCCGGACTGTTGGTTCCCATGGGGTCGCTCGGCGACCGCTTCGGCCGCCGCAGGCTGCTGCTGGTCGGCTCCAGCGGATTCGCCGCCGTTTCCGCGGCCGCCGCCTTTGCCACCAGCGCCGAGCAGCTCATTGCCGCCCGCGCGCTGCTGGGCATCTTCGGGGCCATGCTGATGCCCGCCACGCTCTCGCTGATCCGCAACATCTTCACCGACCCGCTCGAGCGCCGCAAGGCCATCGCCGTCTGGGCCGCCGGGTTCTCCGGCGGCGCCGCCCTGGGCCCGATTGTCGGCGGCTTCCTGCTCGAGCATTACTGGTGGGGGTCGGTCTTCCTGCTGGCCGTGCCGATGTTGTTGCCGCTGCTGGTGCTGGCCCCGGCCCTGGTCCCCGAATCCCGCGACCCGAACCCCGGTGCCATCGACCCGATCTCGATCGGGCTGGCCATCATGACCCTGCTGCCGATCGTCTACGGCATCAAGGAACTGACCGCCGCCGGATCCCCGGTGCTCCCGTGCCTGGCCATTGCCGTGGGCATCGCCGCCGGGGTGACCTTCACCCGGCGCCAGCTGGGGCGCGCCAACCCGATGCTGGATGTGCGCCTGTTTGCCAACCCGTCCTTCTCCGCGGCCCTGGTGGTGAACCTGCTGAGCATCTTTGCGCTGGTCGGCTTCATCTACTTCATCTCCCAGCACCTGCAGCTGGTCGCCGGCTACACCCCGATGATGGCCGGGGTGCTGATGCTGCCGGGCCTGGCGCTGACGGTTGGCTTCGGTCTGCTGGCCGTGCGACTGACCAGCCGCTTCGCCGTGAAGCACGTGATGGTGTGGGGTCTGGGCCTGAACGCGCTGGCCTACGGCATCGTGATGCTCACCGGCCAGTCCGGCTCGGTGCTGATGCTCATGGTGGCCTTCGGCGTGCTCGGGGCGGGCGTGGGCATGAGCGAGACCCTGTCCAACGACATGGCGCTTTCCGCGGTGCCCCCGGCCCAGGCCGGTGCGGCCTCGGCGATCTCCGAAACCGCCTACGAGGTCGGGTCGGTGCTCGGCACGGCAGTGCTGGGCTCGATCCTCAATGCCGCGTACCGCAACAACATCCAGGTCCCCGGGCGGCTGGGCGAGGACGCGGCCGAGACGGCCCGGCAGACCCTGGGCGGCGCGCACGAGGTGGCCAGGTCCCTGGGCGAGCCTGCGGCCGGCAGGCTGCTGGAATCCGCCGCGCACGCCTTCGACAAGGGCGTGGTCTACACCTCGGCAATCGCCATGGTGCTGGCCCTGGCCTCCGCGGTGATCGTGGCGATCGCGCTGCGTTCGGTCAAGGAGCAGCCGGAGGCCTAGACGCACGGTGCGCGCCCTTGGGCCCGATGCTTCCCTTGCGGCGGCCTGCCCCGGAGGCCGCCGCAGGCGGGCTGGGTTCCCGGGGAAGCGGTGATCATGGCCTGCGCCGGAACCTCGGATCCGGTGGGGGTCAACGACCGCCGCACCATGGCGCTGCTGCCTGCGGGCCGTTTGCAGGTGCAGGTGGCTGTTGCCTGCGTCTCAGCGGAGGATCCCCTCCTGGACGATGCGCTCGCCTATGCCCGATCACACAGTCCGGGGCGGCGCACGGTGGTGGCCATCTGCCGGCTGGCACCGGGATGCTTCGCCCGATTGGCGGCCAAATGCGCCACCGACGTGCTGAGCGGTCCCCCTTTGAATTCCACACAACGCCCTCCGAAAGAGCTGGTGGATATCGTTGTCACCCGGTATCACCAGTCCTCCGCAAGGTAAACAAACGGGGTATTTCGGGCTAACTTTGCCTCGAAAGTACCCCGATGGTAGTAACTGGGCGCCAAGTAGCGTACCGTTGAGCTTGTAGTTCTAGTTTTTCTCGCAGTAAAGCAGTGCAAATACCCCGTTGCCGGGGCGAGTACCTTTCTGAACCGCGTTGAATCACGTAGCTGCAAGTGAATTCCATAGTGGATTTCACTCCCCTACGTCCCATTTCAGGACAGTCTCGAAAGGACACACCCATCATGGCAACAGGTACCGTTAAGTGGTTCAACGCCGAAAAGGGCTTCGGCTTCATCGCTCCGGACGACAACTCGGATGATGTCTTTGCACACTACTCCGCCATTCAGTCGAACGGCTTCCGCTCGCTCGAAGAGGGCCAGCGCGTAGAGTTCGAAGTTACCCAGGGCCAGAAGGGCCTGCAGGCCACCGATATCCGCGCTGTCTAAGCTTCGGATCATCACCTGCGGCTTTTAGCTGACTAGGCGAGGGCGTCACTCCTTATGGGAGTGGCGCCCTTGCTGTTTAACGATTTGCGCCTCACCAGCTGAACGATCCGTGCGGGCTCGCCTTTATCTCCAGATGAAACACGAGGTTCCGCGAGTCCGGCGGCCCCACGATGACGAACCATTCCTCCACGCCTGCCGGCTGGATTGATCCGCTCTCGAACCGGCGCACGACAAGATTCAAGAACGTCCCGGACTCCGACTGCGACGATTGCTGGATCAGCGCCAATTCCCGCTTGGCATCCGTGCCCCGGCCCTCCGCCCGGGCCGTTTTCAGGTTCGCCAGGTTCTCCTGCACGATCCCGGCCCGAAAACCCGCCAGCGTCTCATCCGCGTTTCCGGCAAACAGCACCGGTGCGTAGATCCGCCCCAGCGACTCGGCCAGGTCCGCCAGGCAATGCCCGGGCACCCCGGGGCCGATCCAGGCCGGTTCGTTGACAACCATGGCGGATCCGGCATTGCTCCATTGGCCCACCGCCGCCAGCAGGTCCGCGGCTATCTGGGCATCGGTCCCTGGTTCGATCCCCTTCGCCGGTTCGACGGCGTCGGCCTGCGGGCAATCGCCCGGCAGCTGAAGCTGCCGGGTGTTCGCTTCGGTGGAGGGTTCCGGTTCGGGAGGATCGGGCACAAGGGTGGTACAGGCACCCAGGAGGCAGGCCAGCAGTCCGGGCGCCAGCATCAACGGAATCCGCCTCATGCCCCACAGCCTACGCCCGGATCCGGTGGCGGTGTGGTGTGCACGATGCCGGGGAATGAATGCGGGCGGGCGCTGGTTGCCGCCTATGTGAGCATTCCTATGTCAATCCTTGATCTTGCCCCCATCCGCCGTGGCGGTTCAGCCGCCGAGACCTTCGCGCAGAGCGTCGAATTGGCGCAGACCGCCGAGGCTACCGGCTACAAACGCGTTTGGTACGCCGAACACCACAACATGAGCTCGATCGCCTCTTCGGCAACCTCGGTGCTTATTGGCCACGTCGCCCACCACACCAACACCATCCGGCTGGGTGCCGGCGGCGTCATGCTGCCCAACCACTCCCCTCTGGTGATCGCCGAACAGTTCGGCACCCTGGAAACGCTCTTCCCGGGCCGCATCGACCTGGGATTGGGCCGCGCGCCGGGCACCGACCAGGCCACGTTCCGGGCGATGCGCCGGGATCCTTCCGCCTCCGACGCGTTTCCGCACGACGTGCTGGAGCTGCAGGCGTACCTCGGGCAGGAATCACGCATCGAGGGCATCAATGCCTACCCCGGCCACGGCACCAACGTCCCGCTCTACATCCTGGGCTCCAGCATGTTCGGCGCCAAGCTGGCCGCCCAACTGGGCCTGCCATACTCCTTCGCCTCGCACTTTGCCCCCGACGCGCTCATCCAGGCAACCACCGCGTACCGCAACGAATTCAGGCCCTCCGAATTCCTCGCCGAGCCCTGGGTCATCGCCGGCGTCGGCGTGGTGGCCGCCGAGACCAACACGGAGGCCCATGCCATCTTCGAGCAGGTCCGCCGCGACCGCATCCGGATGATGCTGGGCCGCAACCGCCCCGTCGAGTTCACCGACGACGAGGTGGAGATGCTGCTGGATTCCCCGCACGGGGACTCGATCATGAACATGCTCAAGTACACCGCGGTCGGCGACGGCCCGGCCGTGGCCCAGTACCTTGAGGAGTTCGCGCGCACCGCGCAGGCCGACGAGCTGATCACCGTGCACAGTGCCAGCGACCACGGCCAGCGCTTGGCCTCGGTGAAGATCACCGCCAAGGCCATGGCACCGGCAGGCGTCTAGCGCCGCAACCAAACAGGCCGCGTCGCGCGAAGGCCCCGGAACACCCGTGTGTTCCCCGGCTTCTGCGCGGCGCGGCCTTCTTGTGCCCTGCTGCCCCCGGCTCAGCGTCCCGGGAGCACCCAGCGGCGCACGCCCATCACCAGCAGGGTGATAAGCAGGATCGTCAGCAGCCCGTCGGCGGCGATGTAGAAGTAGTGCCAGCTCGATCCGCCGGCCTCGACGCCTGCCAGCACCGCCTCGGTGCGCTTGGCCAGGAACGGGCGGATCAGCCCGATCTTCGCCAGCAGCACCAGGCCGGTCGACGCGACCACCCACAGGAATGCCCTGTCCAGGCCGCGCTTGATGCAGGAGGCCGCGAGCACAAGGAAGAACACGACCTCAAGGATGTTCATGGCGGTGAAGACCAGCTGCCCGATCCCCAGTCCCAGCCCCAGGGTCATGCCCGGGGCCAGGAACTTCAATGGCGTCTCGATGAATGAAATCCCGATCAGCAATCCCAGCCACAAGGCAGGTGCCAGGATCCTTCCGGCGGCGGCAAGCAATGCCGTGCGGCTGATGGCCGGGGTGAAGAACCTGGGTGTGGTGTCGCTGTCCATATATCGACCATACCGCGCGCCGGCACCCTGGTCCGCACGCGAAAAAGTGCCCATTCCCATACGGGTCGAGTCAACATAGGCTGTAATCAATCGGGGTTCAGCCGCAAATCCCGCCCGATCGAGGAAAGAGGGACATGATGGGCAACAGCTTTGACGACACCGTCTTTGACGAGCCGATTGACGACGACATGTACGAGCCGGACGACGGCCGTGACGGCCAGCCCTACGAGGGTTCCTCCGACAGCCCGGAGACCATGACCGCCCTGGATCCGCTGCGCAAACACCTGTACCTGCTCGATGACGACCTCACGGCCCAGGACCAGGACGACGACGAGGAAACCGTCGAAGAGGAATGGACCGAAGAGGAAGTCCTCGCCGAGGAAACCGAATAGCTCCCGTGCCCGCCTAGGATTGAGGAGGGCGCGAGCCCCACCGTCTCGCGCCCTCAACCCGTCCCCAGGCACAGGAGTTCCCCACGTGGTCAATCCGGTACATCTGCGCACCCTGCTGGAAGTGGTGTCTCACAAGTCCTTCGCCGCCGCCGCCCTGGCCCTGGGCTACACGCCCTCGGCGGTCTCCCAGCAGATGTCCGCCTTGGAACGCGACACCTCAACCACGCTCTTTGCCCGCAGCGCCAAGAGCATCGAGCCGACACCGGCCGCGCTGACCATGGTGCGCCACGCCAAGCGCGTGCTCACCGACATCGATGCGCTCATGGCCGCGACCTCCACCCCCGACCTTGACCCCAGCGGCAAGCCGTTGCAGGAACTGCGCATCGGGATCTTCCCGTCCCTGGCCACCTTTGCCCTGCCCCGGCTGCTCGGCTCCAAGGATTGGGACCGGTTGGGCATCGCGCTGCGCGTGAACGTGGGAGAGCCGCACCAGACCATCACCGGGTTGCGCCGGGACGGGGAACTGGACCTGGCCCTGATCTTCCAGGTCGGCCAGGCGGGGCTGGCCTGGCCGGCGCAACTCGAGCGCCAGTGGCTGGGCGACGACCCCTTCCGCGTCGTGGTCCCCGCTTCCTGGAAGCTCGATGGCTCCTCGGTCTTTTCCGCCTCCCAGCTGGCCGACATGCCCTGGATCATGCACCACCCCGGCACGTCCGACGCGACGGTGATCTCCCGGCTCTTTGCCGCGTTCAACATCCACCCGCGCGTGGTCGCCCACTCCGATGACTTCAACGCCTCGCTGCACATGGCAGCCGCCGGGCTGGGCGCCGCCCTGGTCCCCGAGCTGGCCATGCAGCGTGCCCCCGAAGGCATCCAGGTCATCGACGCCCCGGAAATCCGCCTGGCCCGCAGCATCTTCGCGCTGCGGCCCGAAGGCCGGGACAACCCCAAGACCGGGGTGTTCATGGACCGGCTGACCAAGGCGCTGGCTGAGACAAGCATCGGTCCCAAGCGACGCTAGGCAGTGGAGGCTTGCTCAGCGGACGAACGTCGGCTTCAGCCACATCGAGGTGATGCCGGTGTCGTCGGTTCCAATCACCGTGTCGGTCGCAATCCTCGTCAGGCGCCCATCGGCGCCGCCACGGGTGATCCGGCACCAGCCGCTTTCCGGGTCGAATTGCGTCCACCACACCTCTGCGGGATCACTGCGGTCGCGGCGAATGGAGACACTTCCGCTCGGACCCAAGGCCGGCTCGTCGACCATCACCACCCCGTCAATAGCACCCTCGGGCCTACCCGGGACACTGAGCCACGATGACCGCGGCGAGTATCCCCAAACGTAAAGGAGGATGCCGTTGGGCATACCTACCTCGATAAGCACGGTGTCCAGTGCCAGCGAGGCAGACGAACCCCTGCGCGCCGCCACTTCCCCGGGATCGGTGGGGACGAACTCAAAGGCCTGGTCCGCCAGGCTGTAGACCGCCCGGCCGGAAACAGGTTGGGTCAGGGGAACTAGATTCATCGATCCTCCTCGGAATCGTCGGGTGGTTCAGGGGCCGGCGCGACACCGTCCTCGCCTCGGGGGCACCCGGCAACACCGGCACTGGCAGGCCGCGCGCCTATTTGTTTCCGCGCACCGTGCTTGAAACGACGGAGACCTTGGCGCCCTTCTTGGCGCGCACCCCGCGGGTCCCCGCTCCCCTGTTGTCCAGGATCCGGGAGGCCGATACCTTCACCGTGGCCTTGTTGGAGGCGGCGATGCCGCCGGTGAACGTCGCGGGCCGGAATCCCGCCCACCCGTTCTTGCTGATTTCGGTTCCCCGCACCACGGTGTTCTTCCCGCCCGAGGCACTGATGCCCGCCTGGCCGTTGCGCCGGAGGAAGGAGTCCAGGACCGCCGTGGCCTGGCCGTTGGATTGCACGCCGATGCCGTGGTTCCAGGTGACGGTCGAGCCGCTCAGCGTGGAGTGGGCGCCGCGCAGCCACACAGCCCCGGTGTTGCCCGGGTTGGCATAGCCGGACACAGTCACATTGCCCATCCGCGCCCGTGTGCCCAGCGTTGCCGCGCGCGCCGTGGTGGCCAGGGTGTACTTGTACTTCTTGCTGCTGGCCTTGGACGTGAAGATGGACCGGTTCCTGTGGTCGATCCAGTACGTTCCGCCCTTGACCTTGGACTTGGAGGACACCGCGGTCAGCTGGGCCCCGTTGGCGAAGAGCACCTGGGCGGAGTTGCATGGGCTCGACGTGTTGCAGGAAAGCTTCGTGGGGGCCTTGGAAGGTATCCACGCCGTGCCGATCCGGTGCAGCTTGCCCGACTTCTTCGTCGTGACCGCGATGGTCCCGTCGAGCCGGGTGTTGGACCGGGTGTGCCCGATGAGGGTTTGCCGCGGCTTGAGCACCACGTTGCCGGCCTTGTGCGTTCCGGCCTTCAGGCAAATGACCGCCCCGTCGCGGGCCTTGGAGGCGGCCTTGGCAAGGTTCGACCCGGGTTTCACCGTGGTGCTGCAGAAGTTCCGGGGGTTGATGGCCGTGGCTTTGGGGACGGTGGTGCTGGCCTTGATGCCGGTGATCCAGGCCGAGTGCGCGCCGATGCCGGAGGCCCAGGAGCGGAAGGCGTTCCCGGTCAGGGTCTTGGCCGTCCCGGAGGAGGTTGTGGCGGTAGCCGAGCTGATGGTCAGGTCCTTGGCGCGGATGAACTTCACGCCCACCACATCGCCCAGGCCGAAGACCTTGGCCATCTCCCGCTGGGACGTGCGCTGGGTCCAGGACCGGTAGGGGTTGTTGGCGCTGGCCTTCAACGACCAGGGGTCGGTGCGCGAGCGCAGGTAGGGCTGGCCCGCGCCGCCCCAGACGTCCTCGCTGTTGCGGGTGGCCCCGCCGGTCGAGGAGGAGTACACGGTCTCGGCCAGCCGCCCGGCGTAGGTGACGACCTTGCCGGAAGTGGGCACGCCCGCGGCGTTGCGCGAGACGGTGGCGTTGACGGCAGCCTTCCATTTGGCCCCGTAGCCGGGCTGTTCGTTTTCCTTTGCCCAGCCGGTGAACTTCTGGTCCTGGACCTCGTCGGTGACGTTGCAGTCGCAGGATTCCTTGAGCCTGCCGACCTTGCGCATGGCGTAGGTGCGCCCGGCGATGGCCTGGGCCTGCAGCACCGCCGAGGGCCAAGAGGAGGGGACCTCGGCCAGGCCGTAGAGGTATTCGTCGTTCAACCGCAGCGAGGTCACCAGGTTCACCTGGTCCTTGAGCAGGCCCGCTTCCAGGTATCCGTGGCGGTAGATCCCCGGTGCCGAGGACTCGGCGTTGGCCTTGGGGATGGAAATGGTGGCGCGCTTGGACGAGGCCCAGGCGCGCGTGCCCTCCCAGGTGATACGCAGCTTGCTGCTGGTCTTGTTTTCCTGTGCCTTGGGGTTCTTGTCGCTGGCCCCGTCCTTGTTCGCATCGCGCGGCACCACGTCGTATCCGGCGGCGTTCTTCAGCACGTAGGACAGCTGGGAGCCGCTGCGTTTCAGGGTGAGCGTTGAGCCGGCCGGAGCGGTGTAGGTCTTCTTGGCCGCCGGGTCGGTCACGCGCATGCGCCCGCCGGCAACGGCCAGGGAGCTGCTGCCGGACTTGAGCACCTGCACCCGGATGTCTCCGGCCGGAGCACTCTTGCCGGCGGTGACCTTGGCGGGGTTGTAGTAGTACTGCAGGATGCCCGTGGCGCTCTTGCCCTCGGCGGCCATGGCCCGGGCCCCGTATTGGCTCATGCCCACGCCGTGTCCCCAGCCGGCCCCGGTGACGGTGAAGTCGGGAAGCTTCGGGGCCTTGGGCAGCCAGTATGAGGTTCCGTTGGGGCGCACGCCGATGACGCCGCCGCCGAAGTTTTGCCGGGTGTCGGCCCCCGATTTGTATTGCTCGCCCGTTGGGTAGCCGAAGCGGCCGTTTTCCCAGCCGGTGTCCGCCCACGCCCGGGCCATCGCGTTGCGCACCGTCAGCGCGCGGCGCTTGTTCGAATACACCACGATGCCGTCGCGGTGCGAACGCCACAGCGTCCCGTCCTTGAGCTTGCCCGTAGCCGCGTCGGCCCCGCCGAGGGTTTTGGCGGCCTTGGCCAGGTAGGCCTTGTTGGTGTCGTTGATGCTCGCGGGGGCCACGGCGGCGCCGGCGGGGGCCACGGCCAGCGCCGGAACACCGGGAACCAGCAGTGCGGCAATCAGCACGGCCGATACGGCCAGGGCGGTTTTTCTCATGTTGATCCTTGGACCTCGGTGCGGCGGGAAACCGGGCGTTTTCCCGGCGGAACATCAACTACCGATCATATGCCACCGTTTATCGGCCGGTACCCGCCATGGCCTGCCAATTTCAACCGCTACGGGCCCAGCACCACCAGGATGCCGATCACTCCCAGGCCCAGCACCAGGGCGCTGACGGACAGCACCGCAACCACGTCGGCGTGCAAGAGCTCGGAGCGGATCCCCCGGGAGGAACGTGCGTAGCGGTGGCGCTGGGTGGCGTAGATGCCCCCGGCGGCCGCCATCGCCAGCACGACCATGGCCAGGATCCCGACCCCGTAATGCGGCAGCCAGCGCAGGAACACCAGGGCCGCGACGCACAGCGACAGCGTGGTCCGGCCCCAGGACATCACGGTGCGTTCGGGCTGCAGCCCGGGATCCTGGTGGATGGGTTCCCGCGGGCCGGCGCTCAACGGTCCAGGGCGATCAGCACGGCCACCACCGCGGCGGCGACGGCAGCGCCCAGGCCCAGGATGGGAACGATCAGCGGCAAGGGCAGGGGCCGCGAATGGCGCATCGACATCTCGATCCCGCGCCAGCGCAGGGCCGCACCGGCGCTGACCAGCATGCCGATCACGATCAACAGCACCGAGATCCCGGTGCGCAGCGGGCCCGGGAACGCGTCGGCGGCGAATGCCTCCAGCGCGATGCCTCCGGCCAGGAAGGCCAGGGCGGTGCGGATCCAGGCCAGGAACGTGCGCTCGTTGGCCAGCGTGAAGCGCGGATCGGGTTCCTTGCCGCCGGGCAGCACGCGACGGGCGATGGACCCGCGTTCGTCGTTTTCGTCGGTCGATCCCATGGCCCCGGAGTGCTCCCTTGCGCTGTGTTTCCCTGGGGTGCGGCGGCGCGCCGCACCGGTGTGGTGAATTCCTGTTCAGGATACCGGCGAAGCCGCGCTGTCCCGCTGTTCAAGTCGGCGATGTTGCCGAGCGGGCGGTTTCGCATCCGGGGTGCATCGGCGATATCTTGGCAGCAGCACCGCAGCCGCAACGACAGGACCAGACCGATCAAGACCTTCATCCATTCCGCCCGCAACGGTTCGCTGGGATTCATCGAGCTGCGCCGGCCCGCGGCCATCAACGCGCTGACCCGTGGAATGCTGGCCGAGCTCACCGAGGTGTTCACCGCCTGGGCGCAGGACCCCGCGATCTCGATGGTCGTGCTGCGCGGAGCGGGGGAACGCGGCTTCTGCGCCGGAGGTGACATCAAGGACTTCCACGCCGCGGTCACCGAATCGGAACACGCCCGCTTCCTGGAGTTGCTGTCCCTGGAGTTCGACCTCAACGAGACGATCTCTTCCTACCCCAAGCCGGTGGTCACGCTGGTCCACGGTTTGTGCATGGGCGGCGGGATCGGGCTGGCCTCGCACGCCTCGATCCGCATCACCACCCCCGAGGCGCGCTTCGCGATGCCAGAGACCCGCATCGGCTACAGCCCCGATGTGGGTGGCACGCACCTGATGGGCCGCGCCCCGGGGCACCTGGGCGAATACCTTGTGCTGACCGCCTCCACCTTCAGCGGTGCCGATGCCGTGGAGCTGGGCTTTGCGGACATGCTGGTGGATTCCGGCCGCTTCGAGGAGCTCGTCGACGCGCTGGCGGACTTCGAGGCGATGCCCGCACCCGAGATCGCCGCCGGGCTCGAGGTACTTTTCGGGTCCTTCGCCGCGTCCGGGCTGGCCGCGGCACAACCGTGGATCGATGCTGCGTTTTCCGCACCTTCCCTGGCCGGGATCCTGGAGCGCCTCGATGCAATGGGCCACAGCGCCGCTGCCGAGGCCGCTGCGGCGATCCGGGCCAATTCACCCACGTCGCTTGAATGCGCGCTGGCCGCGGTGCGTGCCGCGCGCGCCGAGGACCACCTGCGCTCGGCGCTGGACCGCGAGCTGCGGGTCGCCGACTACCTGATGCACCGCCCCGACCTCGCCGAGGGCATCCGCGCCCAGGTCATCGACAAGGACCGGAACCCCGCGTGGAAGCCGGCCCGGCTGGAAGAGGTGGACACCGCCGCGGTGGCTGCGGTCATTGCCGAGGCCCCGTAGCGGACTTATTTCCCCATGGGGCGCAGCGGCGCGATCGACCCGAGCGTCGCCGCTCCCAGGCCCAAGCCCAGAACCAGGAACACTCCCCCGGCGCCCAGGGTGGTGGCAAAGACGCCCACGCCCACCGGGATCACCGCCTGGCCCAGCCGGTTGCCCAGCAGCCGGATCGACATCCAGGTCCCGCGGGTGCCCTCGGTCGCCGCGGTGGACACCACCGTCATGCTCAGCGGCTGCCCCAGGCCCAGGCCCAGCCCGGCCGCCGCCAGCACCGCCGCCATCGCGGGCACCGGCAAATCCAGCACCAGCAACCCGACCAGAAGCGCCGAGGCGCCCGTGGACACCAGCAGCAGCCGTGCCCTGCCCACCGCGCGGACCAACCGGTCCATGCCCAGCCGGGAAAGCACCGTGGCTGCGGCCCGCAGCGCCAGCAGGGCGCCGATGGTTTGGGTGGGGATCCCGCGTTCGACGCCCAGCGCCGGCAGGCAGACCTGCAGCAGGTCGATGCTGCACAGCACCATCATGCTCAGCCCGATCGAGGCGATGAGCGTGTTCCGGGCGGCGGGTTCGACCCTCAGCGCGGTGCCCAGCTTCACCGGGGCCTTGGAGCCGCCGGCCGCCACCGGGACCGAGTGGCGCACCATGAACAAGGTCGCCACCAACATCGCGAAGGCGGCCAACAGGTAGGCACGCAGCAGCACCGCGGTGTCCGGGTTCACCGCCGCCCCGCCCAGGAACCCCAGCAGCAGCGGGGCCGCGGCCTGCGCCACCGCTGTGACCATGGTGTAGAAGCCGAAGACTCGATCCATGTTCCGGGCATTGGCCGAGGCCAGCCGGCCTTGCTCCCCGATGATGCTCATCAGGTGGCCCACGCCCAGGACCGCGTTCCAGCCCAGCAGCGCAGGGAGAGAAGGAGCGGCAAAAAGCAGCCCGGCGCCCGAGACCAGCATCAGCCCCGCGCCACCGAGCAGCACCTGCTTTTCGCGTCCCCTGTCGGTGGCACGCCCGATCGCAATGGCCAGGAAGACCGGCAGGATCGAGAAGCTGGCCACCACCAGCCCCAGCAGCCCGGGGTCCACCCCCAGCTCGAGCGCCTTGTAGGAGGTTGCCGGGCGCACCAGGTATACGGCGCCCTGCAGGAAGAACGCGTGGGCAAGCACCGAGGGGAATCCGATTTTCGGTGCCGTTCCGGGTGCGTCCATGGCGACGATTATTCCGCGCCCCTGCCCGGGCCTACGCATTCATGACGAAGTCAGCCTGACTTGGGCGTGGCCTTGGGTGCCGGGCGCCCCTCGGGCCGTTCGGCATTCGGGTGCACCGGGGCCACAATGTGGTGCGTTGAATCCTTGGGCTCCACGCGCTGGGGCGGCACCGTCCCGGCCACGGCCGCCGGAGCGGGTTCGCGGTCGTTGGACCACAGCAGGGGCACGTGCTCGCCGAAGGTGCCGGAGTCCGCTTCCTCCCAGTCCATCGCCCAGCCGCGCTGCGGGTTCTCCAGCAGTTCCCCCGGCGCCAGCCAGTTGTGCAGCCCCGCGTAACTGCGCGTGGTGAACTGGTCGATGCGCCTGCGCAGCATCCGCAGGTTCAACTGGCCCGGAGCCCCCACGCCCATCGAGGCCATCAGCTGGGCCGCTTCCTGGACGGTGAGCTTGTGGTAGTTGTAGACCCGGTTGCCCTTGTCCGTGACGTCAAGTGCCCGCATCAGCCGGGGATCCTGGGTGGCCACGCCGACGGGGCAGCGGTTGGTGTGGCACTTCTGCGCCTGGATGCAGCCGGTGGCCATCATCATGGCGCGCGCGCTGAAGGTGAAGTCGGCGCCCTGGATCAGTCGCTTGACCACGTCGGAGCCGGTGGCGATCTTTCCGGCCGCCCCCAGCCGGATCCTGCCGCGCAGCCCGGCGCCGACCAGGGCATTGTGCACCAGCATCAGGCCCTCCGTCAGCGGGGTGCCCACATGGTCTTCGTATTCCAGCGGTGCGGCACCGGTGCCTCCCTCGGAACCGTCAATGGTGATGAAGTCGGGGGTGATCCCTGTTTCGATCATGGCCTTGCACATGGCGAGCACGTCGGTGCGCGAACCCACACAAAATTTGTAGCCGATCGGCTTGCCGCCGGAAAGTTCCCGTAGTTGGGCGACGAACTCCATGAGTTCGCGCGGGGTGCCGAAGGCCGAGTGCGATGCAGGGGAAATGCAGTCGACGCCCATCGGAACCCCGCGGGTCGCGGCGATTTCCGGGGTGATCTTGGCCGCCGGAAGCACCCCGCCCAGGCCCGGCTTGGCCCCCTGGGAGAGCTTGATGGTGATGCCCTTGACGTGTTCGTTGGCCGCCTTTTGGGCAAAGACGACGGGGTCGAAGTTTCCATCCGCATTCCGGCAGCCGAAGTAGCCCGAGCCGATCTCCCAGAACAGGTCGGCTCCGTATTCCAGGTGGTACGGGGCCAGACCGCCCTCTCCGGTTTCCTGGACGAACCCGCCCATGGCGGCGCCCTTGTTCATGGCCAGCACGGCGTTCTTGGACAGCGCCCCGAAGCTCATGGAGGAGACGTTCATCAGCGACATGTCGTAGGGCTGGGTGCAGTCCGGTCCGCCGATCCGCACCCGGTGCTGCTCTCCGCTGACCGGCACCGGGGCGGTGGAATGCAGCAGGAACTCGTAGCCGACCTCGTTGACGTCGCGTTCGGTGCCGAAGGCCTTGTGGCTGTCGGCGCCCTTGGCACGTGCGTAGATGAGCGAGCGGGTGTCGCGGTCAAAGGGCCGTCCGTCGGTGTTCCGCTCGATGAAGTACTGCTGGATCTCGGGGCGGATGGACTCGAACAAGAAGCGCATGCGTCCGAGCACCGGGAAGTTTCGCAGGATCGCATGCTTGGTCTGGATCACGTCGTGGATGCCCAACCCCAGCAGCAGCAAGGCCAGCGCAGCAATCGCCCACCATCCATCGCGGCCGAAGGACGCGGCGACAATCGTGAGGAAGCCGAGCAACGACAACAACGCGATAATCAGGAATCTCACCATGTCTGCGAGCCTACAACCTTCGCGCGCCATGTGGGCCGATTCAGGAACCCGGCTCCACTCGGCACCGGTTGAAGGGCATTTGGATCGACCGCGGAGAATGCCGCCGAAACCGTCACAACCTACTGTCGGGTAAGTTTTTCGCCAAAACCCTTGCAAACCTACCGACGAGTAAGTTCAATGGGTCTAGCCCTCTTTGTTACTCCCATCACAGTTCGACCTCGGGCCATCCGGCCTCCGGCCGCAGGCCCTCCCCTCTCCACCGTGCCGCAGTGCACGGCGTAGTTCGGTGCGCCCAAAAACGCTGCGGCAAGCCACTGCACCATCCAACACTTTCCCCCAAGGAGTCCAGTTGAATGCACATATTGCCGCCAAGCGGCACACGTTGCTGCATGCCGTCATCACGGTCCTGCTCGGCCTGTTCCTGATCGCCTTCGTGGCGTTCTACGCGATGTTCTCCTCGCAGGTCGCCACCGGCGCCTCCGAATTGAACAACGGCATGGGCAAGGCCAACGACGGGGTTGCCAAGCTGGCCGACGGCTCCGGCGCGGCAGCCGCCGGGGCCACGGAGCTGGCCAACGGCACCGGTGCCCTGTCCGCCGGCGCACAGAAGCTGGCCGACGGAGCCCAGGACGCCGCCGCGGGCGCCGGCAAGCTCGGTGACGGCGCGGACTCGCTGCACGCCGGCACCTCAAAGCTCTCCCTCGGAGCCCAAGATGCCGCGGCCGGCGCCTCCAAGCTGGGCAACGGGGCCAGCAACCTGGCAACAGGTGTGGACAAGTTAGCCGCGGGAACCGCTTCACTCGATGCCGCGGCGGGCAAGCTCGATGCCGGTGCAGGCAAGCTGGCCACCGGTGCACGGGATGCCCACACAGGTGCAGGTGCACTGAGTGCGGGCTCGACCAAGCTCGCCACCGGCACCGAATCGCTGGCCACGGGCACCGCGACCCTGGACTCCGGGGCGCAGTCGCTCAAGACCGGATCCCTGGAACTGTCCGCGGGAATGGCGAAGCTGGGCCTGGGAACGGGCCAGGCCAACGCCGGAGCCCAGGACCTGTCCGCCGGCGCGCAGCAGGTCGCCGCCGGCGCCGATGCCACCCGGGACGGGGCCCAGAAACTCGCCGCAGGAACCCAAGCGGCAAACGCGGGTGCCCAAAAACTCGCTGAAGGAACCTCGAGCGCCGCGGCCGGATCCGGGGCCTTGGCCGCCGGAAGCGGCAAGCTGCTTGGCGGCGTCGAAGAACTCGCCGCCAAGGCTCCCGCCCTGCTCGAAGGCGTGGCGGGCCTGAAGGACGGCTCAGGCCAGCTTGCCTCCGGCAGCACCAAGCTGGCCGCAGGCACCAAGGCGCTGGCCGCCGCCGCACCGCAATTGCGCGGCGGGATCGTCGCGGCGCAACAAGGCTCCTCCGGCGTCGAGGACGGTGCCAAGAACCTGTCCGACGGGCTGGCCACGGCCGATGCAAAGACCGCAGAACTGGCAGCCGGAACCGAGCGTCTCTCCGGCGGTCTCGCGGATCTGGCGGCATTCATGAAGGAAAACCCGGCGGTGCCGGCGGGCCTGTTGCTGGATAAGGTCAACGCCCTGAGCTCGGGTTCCCAGGACCTCAACGGCGGGCTGAAGAAGCTGAACTCCGGCACCACCAGCCTGTCCGCCGGTGCCCGGGAACTTGCCGCCGGAAGCAAGCAACTTGCGCAGGGCATGGACGCCCTGAAAGCGGGAACCAAGGAACTTCCCCAGCAGACCGGCGCGCTGGATGATGGTGCACAGGCACTGAAGTCCGGTGCCGCGCAGCTCGATGGAGGACTGGGAAAACTCAGTGACGGCTCCAAGGCCCTGGGCGAAGGCATCGGCGCGCTGAAGGCCGGGGCCACCGATCTGGATGCCGGCGCCAAGAACCTCAACGCGGGACTCGGACAACTCGACGCCGGGTTCAACGATTCTTCCAAGGGCCTGCTGGCGGGCCTTGGCTCGCTGGGCAACGGAGCCTCGCAGCTGGCCGAGGGCACCGACTCCTTGGCCGCCGGAACCACCAAGCTCAGCACCGGAGCCGGTTCCCTGGCGCGGGGAACGGCATCACTGGAAGAAGGGGCTGGCAAGCTCGGCACCGGCGCCGATGCCCTGGCACAGGGCGGAACCAAGCTCGCGGCCGGAACCTCGGCCCTGGATTCCGGGACAGCCAAGCTCAACACCGGGGCCAAGGACCTGGCAGCTGGCGGCAAGAAGCTGGCGGCCGGAACGGGCAAGCTGGCAGCCGGAACAGGCGAGCTCAAGGCCGGAACCTCCAAACTGGCGGCCAACACCCCCACCCTGGCCCAGGGCGCCGACTCGGCTGCAGCAGGTGCAGCCAAGGTCAAGAACGGTGCCGGAAACCTGGCTGCAGGCAACACGAAACTCGCCCACGGCGCCGAAGACCTCGACGCCGGTGCGGCGAAGCTCGCGGGCGGCACCGAAACACTGGCGTTGGGCCTCGAGGCCCTGCGCAAGGGCTCCTCGGACTTGTCCACCGGAGCCACCAAGCTCGACGACGGTGCGGCGAAGCTGGCCGATGGCAACTCCCAGCTCGCCACCGGCCTGTCCACCCTCTCGGAAGGTTCCACGCAACTGGCCAGCGGAACCTCGCGGTTGGAGGCCAGCACTCAGGCGGTCTCGGCAGCCAAGATCAGCAGCGGTCCCAGCGCGCTGCTGCTGCTCATCCCGCTGGCGTTGTTGCTGATCCCGGTGCTGGTCATGGTCCGCAACCGCCGGCACCTGCGCGGCTAGGACGCGGTTCCCATCGCACCCATGCGATGAAAGCAGGAGCGGGTGGCGTGGCCCCGGTTTGGGGCCGCGCCGCCTGCGCTTTCCCCGTTGCTGCCATTCGCATCAACCACCGCGAACGAGGAAAGCTCGGAAAACGTGCATCGCAGGGAATGCAAGGCACCCCCGTGTTGCTGTAACTGGCATGAACATCCACACCATTCCCATCGCAAAAATGGATGGAACAATGACAACCCTCGACGACTACGCCGAGCAGGTCGTCCTCCTGGTCAATGTCGCCTCACGCTGCGGGCTCACCCCGCAGTACGCGCAGCTTGAACAGCTTCAACGCACCTACGGGAACCGCGGTTTCACCGTGCTCGGATTCCCCAGCAACCAGTTCCTGCAGGAACTGTCCAGCAATGAGGCGATCGCGGAATTCTGCTCGAGCACCTACGGCGTCACCTTCCCGGTCTTTGACCGCGTCAGGGTCAACGGCAAGCATGAACACCCGCTGTACACCGAGCTGAAGAAGACAAAGGATGCTACCGGGAAGGCCGGGCGCATCACGTGGAACTTCGAGAAGTTCCTGCTGATGCCCTCGGGAGAAATCCAGCGGTTCCGCCCGAAGACCGTGCCCGACGACCCCGAAATCATTCGCGCGATCGAAGCCAACCTCCCGGGCTAGCGAACCGGTCCCCCACACAGACCGGGTCGAACCGGGTTCCGTTCGGGTGCCCGTCACCGTTCTATGCGTTCGGGCCCCGCAGGCACTAGCGTGTGAGGGGTCGCAAGAATAGTTTGAAGTGAGGAATTTCGTGGGAGCATCAATCCGCATTGGCATTGCCGGTTATGGAAATCTGGGACGCGGGGTGCAGGCAGCCATTGCCAAGAACCCCGACATGGAACTGGTCGGCGTCTACACCCGCCGCGACCCGGCAACGTTGTCCCTTCCCGGCGGTGCTACGGCCTTCCATATGGACGAGCTGACCAAGCACACCGAAGACATCGACGTGTTGGTCCTGTGCGGCGGCTCGAAGTCCGACCTGCCCGAACAGGGCCCGGCCTTGGCCGCCATGTTCAACACCGTCGACAGCTTCGACACCCACGCCAAGATCCCCGAGCACTTCGCCGCCGTCGATGCCCCGGCCACCGCCGCCGGCAAGACCGCGCTGATCTCCGCCGGCTGGGACCCGGGAATGTTCTCCATCAACCGCGTCTACGGCGAGGCGTTGCTTCCCGACGGAGAAACCTACACCTTCTGGGGCCGCGGTCTGAGCCAGGGCCACTCCGACGCCATCCGCCGGGTGCCGGGCGTTGCAGGCGGCGTCCAGTACACGATCCCCAGCACCGAGGCCATCACCAAGGTCCGGGCGGGCGAACGCCCCAGCCTGGAGACCCGTGAGAAGCACGTGCGCGAGTGCTTCGTGGTGCTCGAGGACGGCGCCGACGCCGCGTCGGTCCGCGAGGCCATCGTGACCATGGAGCACTACTTCGACCAGTACGACACCACGGTGAACTTCATCGATGCCGCCACCCTGGCTTCCGAGCATTCCTCGATGCCGCACGGCGGTTTCGTCTTCCGCAGCGGCAACACCACCGATGCACACGCCCAGGTCATCGAATACTCGCTGACCCTGCAGTCGAACCCGGAGTTCACCTCCAGCGTGCTGGTGGCCTACGCCCGCGCGGTCCACAAGATGAACCAGTCCGGCCAGATCGGGGCAAAGACGGTCTTCGACGTCGCCCCCGGCTTGTTGTCCCCGAAGTCCCCGGAGCAACTGCGCGCCGAGCTGCTGTAGACCGCAGCAAGACTCTGCTCTTCGGGTGGGTACGGGCCGCAAGGTCCGTGCCCACCCGTTTTTCCACGACCGGTCTGGTTACTTTCGGCGTTTGTCCCGGCGCGGCTTTTGCAGCCATGGCCTCAGCAGCTGGGTGGTCACCGGCAGGAAGATGTACGTCATCAGCGGGGTGAGAATGCAAATGTTGAGCAGCACCGCGAGCACAATCGGCCAGCTTCCCAGTAGCGGCATGAGCAGGAAGTTGGACAAGAGACTCAGCGGGAAGAATGGCAGGAAGATGCTGACCGCTTGCTTCCAGCGCGGCGGCACCACGGTTTCGGCGATGGTGAAGTTCATGTCCCCGGGCTGTTCGAACCAGCCCTCGATTCCGGTGCGGTGTTCGACCTTGGTGATTTCCACCAGTTCGGCGGCGCTGTCGATCCACCAGCTGCGTTCCTCGGATTCGTCCCACGCCGCCAAGGCCTTGGCTGAGGAGAACCGGTAGAGGACATGCCATTCGTTGGAGTCGGGAGCGGTGCGGATCCATCCGGATCCAAGGTAGCCGTCCCATTCCCGCGCCAGTACCTGGCCGGCCTGTACCCAGGCATTGAAACGACGGTGATGTTCAGGGAGTACCGTCCGGGTTATCGATACGGTGATTGGGGTTGCTTGTGGCATTCCCATAATCTAGTGCCCTCCCGGTTCCCGTCACGAATCCCAGGACAATTCCAGCGATTCGAACGGCTCGAGCCCATGGCTGTGCCGGGAGCACATGTGTGTTCCTGGTGATGGCTTCCGAGCCCGGAAGTGGTTGTGGAGGTGGGTGTCTATAGACGCTTCGGCGGCCACTGGGGGCCGGTTCCATTCATCGGAGCCGGTGCAATGGAAATGTATGTGTGGCTGCTGGGTGTGGTGATTTCGAAGGCATGCCGGCCTGCGCCGGCAAGGGGGGATTCCTTCCAGCCGGGCGCTTCCTTGGTCATATTGCAGCGTTTGCAGCGACCCGAGGAATTAATCTCGGTGGTCTTGCCATTGCGACGCACCTGCACCACGTGGTCAAGTTCCTGGATCCTGCCGTTGCAGAAGGGTGTCCGGCAATATTGGTCACGGACCTTGATGAATTTCTTGAGTTGCCCGGCGAAGAGCCGCCCGGCAGATTCCATGGCCACCAGCTTCCCCGTCTCCGGGGCCACATATAGGTTTCGAAGCCACGTGTCCAAAGGATTTTCGGGGTTCCCTGCCAACAGGTCGAGTCCTTTGGCGGCGCTGAGGTAGCCATGGCCGGGAACCAGCACCGGGTGCTGGGCATCTGCTGTCAGGTTCTCTGCGTTCATCACCAGCAGGAGCTCCACGGGAACGCTGTCGCCGGCCTTGGTGCCCGAAAACATCTCGAACGCGGTATCCGCGGCCACTTGCGCCCGGGATCGGTCATCCTCTGCGCTCCGGGGCTTGTCCACGGCGTTGCGCAGGGCCTGCAACATCGGCAGGCCCTGTTCCAAGGGAAGTCTGCCGCTGAATTTAACGGTGTAGTCATCGATCTGGTAGCCATCGAAGTAGCGACGCTTGGTGGCAAGATCCTCCAGATCAGCAGCGCCCTTGGGTTCCAGGGCCAGCGCCCAGCAATGGATCCGGTGCCGCAACATGGCGGTTCCAGCCTCGAAGCAGGTTTGCTGCCCGTTCCACAGCAGCGCATCAATCAGCTGGCGGTTTTCGACCCGCAGGTCACGCACGCAGGAAACCACCACCATGGCTTGCTCGAAGGTGATAAGTCCGGACCGCATGCCCCGAACGGTACTGGGCAGGTCGTCGGTCAGCAGCCGCGAGCTGTTCATGAAGCTGGCCCCGTTGTCCGGGGAAACATGCAAGGCCAGGGCCACTTCACCGCGGGTTCCCCACGAGGGGTTGTCCTTCCGCGTCCCTGTTTCCACGCGCTTGGCGATTACCGTATCTTCGAAGGCCACCGCTTGCGCTACTTGCTTCGCCCATGTGGCCGTTTTCAGGGCCTCCAAGGCCCCCAAGGACTCAATCGCCTGGTGGGTTGCCTCGTGCAGCGGGGCAGCGTTCACGGCCGAGGCCACGCAGCGGATCCCGTCAATGCCGGTTCGTGTCACGTGCTCGGCGACCATCGCGTCCAGGTCAACTCCCGCAAGCACCAGCGCATCATATGTGGGGGCCTGTCCGGCGAGCGACATCGCGGTCCCATGAAGGGGGTTGCTGCTGCTCGATGACGCCGCTGCCATACCTTAATTATAAAACTAAAAATCTACAGTTAGAAGGTGCCATGACAAATTATCGAAAAAATATTCTAAAAGTATGGAGCGGCTCCGATCTGCGGCAAACACACTATGAGCCCATGAACTTCCTGCCGCAGAGACTCCAGGAGACGGCCCCGGCGCCGCCACCGACATGCTCCATTGCCCGAAGCCAATTTACAGATAGGTGGAGTCCTGCTTCGACCTGCCATTTCGGGGACTTGTCAGGTTCCCGCGCGGCAATGGCTTCCCCGAGCACTTCAACCACATGGGAAACCGACTCCCCGTGGGCTTCCCTAATACCCAAGCCACTTCGTCTAGCGAATGCACTTCGGGACCGCTCCGCTTGCAGATTGCACCAGCTCGCCGGGCAGGATCATGCACTAACGCCATGGCGGCGCGATGTGGCGCTCCACCGCCACCGCGACCGGACCCGAGCCGGCTGGCTCCTACGACCAACCCACCACCAGTCTCGCCGCCTGGACGGGAATGGTGGGGTCCACGCCGGTGAGCTGGGCAAAGCGTTTGAGTCGGTTCATCAAGGTGTTTCGGTGGCAGTACAACTGTTCAGCTGCATGTGCAATGCTTCCGGATTGCAGGTAGGCCTGCACCGCTTCGCCCAGTCGGCGGCGTTCGGTCGCGCCGCATTGATCCAATGCGCGCTCCACCTCGCCCAGCCCTGGAGCGCCCGCCCGTTCCAGCTCTCGCCGGGCCATGCGAGCCCATCCCCGAGCCCATGTCATGGCACCTTCTTCCGTCGGCTCCAGCAGCCTTGCCAACGCGGCAGCCACGGCGGCGGCGTGCGGAACCTGCTCCAAAGCGCAGCCCTCCCCGATCAATCCGCAGGAGAGTCGCTCAAGGCTCGCGTTGAGCCGCTGGGCCTCCGAGCCGGCACTCTCCTCGAGCGGATAAAAAACCACCAATGCATCCGCCATTGAATAGGTCGACACCTGGTTGCTCGCTTGCACATTGGCCAACGCAAGTCGCAATGCTGGAATGTGGTCCCACAGCGCGACCACGACCACATACTCGGTGTCAGGGTCCTGGCCAAGTTCCTCTGCTATCCGCTCCAACGCGGAAGGCGTCAATTTTTTCTCGCTAAAAAGCGTGGCCAGATAACCTTGCCTTTTGCTTGCAGCCTCCGCCTGGATCCTGGCCAGCTCGGCGACATAGGCCCTCTGGGTTTCGCCCGCATAGCCGTCCACGACTTCCCAGACGCGAGCAGTGTGCTCGACCAGCACTTGTGCGTCCGCGGGCGCGGCAATGGCAGTGATGGCTTCCCAGATCACCGAAAAGTCCAAGCGGATCGCGGTCATCAGCGCCTCAATGGGAACCCCCGCCCGCGCCCTGGAAACTCCCACATCCAGCGCGATGGCATCGCGTTCACGCAAGTAGCCAGGTTCGTCGTCATCCGCCTTCATGGCGAGGATCAGGGCCTTGAACGATGCGCTGCCGGTGCGCCTGATCTCGCTGAGCGGCAACGGCGATTGGGCATAGATCGAAATGGCGCCCAGACGAGCAATGAATTCGTCGGTCAGCTTCCCAACGTCCAACCCATCCAGCAGGACGCTCCAGCGCCCCGCGTCGCCAGATTGGATGTTTTGCTTGCTTTCGGTGCCCTGGTTCCATGCCATTCGACCATATTATGTGCTTTTGCACCGTTTGTGGCATGGAACTCGTTGTGAAACGTGCGGTGCATCACGGTGGATCCTTGGCAAGATAAACATCATCCCCACAAACCGGATGGCATGCAGCGACGCACCGGCCCTCCCCTTGAGATCAGGCAGAAAATTCCCATGACCCACACTGGAACACTCGAAGCTGGTGCAACCCGAGAAATCTCCGACAAGGAGGCCACCAAGGTTGCCATTGGTGCCCTCATTGGCACGGCCATGGAGTGGTACGACTTCTTCCTCTTCAGCGCTGCCGCCGCGCTGGTATTCAACATCCAGTTCTTCGACAGCCAGAATGCCACGGCTGCCGCCATGGCAGCCTTCGCCACCTTCGGCGTGGGACTCGTGGCCCGCCCCATCGGCGGAATGATCTTCGGGGTCATGGGCGACAAGATCGGACGCCGCAAGACGCTCATGGTGACCATCGTCGGCATCGGCATCATCACCGGCCTGATCGGCTTGCTGCCCACCTACGCGGCCATCGGCATCGCGGCCCCGATCCTGCTGGTGCTGCTGCGCATCGCCCAGGGCCTGTTCGTCGGCGGCGAATGGTCCGGAGCCATGACCATCGTCGTGGAAAACGCACCCCTGCACCGTCGTGCCCGTTACGCGGCACTGCCGCAGATCGGCTCCCCCATTGGCACGATCCTCTCCTCGGGAGGCTTCTTCCTGATGACCGTGTTCCTGTCCCAGGAAAGCTTCGACGCCTGGGGCTGGCGCATCCCGTTCCTGGCTGCGATCCCGATGCTGCTGGTCGCACTGTACATCCGCAGCCGCCTCGATGAGTCCCCGGTATTCAAGGAATTGATGGAAAATGGCGAGACCGAAAAGGCCCCGATCCGCACCACGCTCAAGGAATCCTGGAAGCACATCATCATCGGCATGGCTGCCGGCATGCTCGGCATCGGCGGTTTCTACCTGGTCACCGCATTCGTGGTCTGGTACGGCGTCAACGTCCTGGAATACGAGCGTTCGCTGATGCTGCTTGGCGGCATCATTGCCGCCCTCGTGGAAATCCCCGTGTTGATCATTGGCGGACGCCTCGGCGAGCGCTTTGGCTCCTCCAAGGTCATCACCTATGGCGGAATCTTCTCCGCGATCATTGCCTGGCCCGCCTTCATGCTCATCGATTCGGGCAACGACGTGCTGGTCATCGCCGGCATGACCCTGGCCGTCGCGGCGCTCTCGCTGCCCTACGCCGCCTCCGGCACGGTGCTCACCGGGCTGTTCCCGGCCAAGACCCGCTACACCGGCGTCGGCTTCGCGCAGAACACCGCCGGCATGATCTCCGGGTTCATCCCGCTGGCCGCCACCGCCCTGGTCGCCGCCGCGTCCAACCACTGGTGGCCCGCCGCCGCCATGCTCATCTTCCTGTCGCTGTTCACCGCGGTTGCGGGCGTCATCGCTCCGAAGCTCAGCGTCGACCTGCCCGGCTTCAAGCACTAGCGGCCCTCCGGCACGCACCGCAGGAGCCCCAACTCCTGCGGTGCACACCGGGTGCCTCCCTCTTCTTTTTTTACGCTCGACAACAAAGGACCACGACCGCTCATGACCCTGTCAGCCGGCCACCTCATCGTCAAGACCCTCGAAGCCCACGGCGTGGAGCGCATCTATGCGGTTCCGGGTGAAAGCTACCTCGATGTGCTCGACGGGCTTCACGATTCCCCGATCCACACCGTCGTCACCCGCCACGAGGGCGGTGCCGGCTTCATGGCCCTGGCGGAGGGCCGGCTCGGCGAGAGCCCCGGCATTGCCATGGTCACCCGGGGCCCCGGTGCAGCGAACGCCATGATCGCGATCCACACCGCCTGGCAGGACGCCACCGCGATGGTGCTGTTCGTCGGGCTGATTCCGCTGGCGGACCGCGGACGGGACTCCTTCCAGGAATTCAGCCTGGAAGGTTGGTTCTCCACCACCGCCAAGGCGGTCTTTGTCCTCGATGACGAGCACCAGGCCGGCGACGTGGTGGCACGGGCCATGCGCCTGGCCTCCACCGGACGCCCCGGACCGGTCGTGGTCGGGCTGCCCGAGGACGTCCTGGTCCGCATGACCTCCTCCCCCGTGCCCGCGGTGCTTCCGTTGCCCGATGCCGCACCAAGTGCAGCCGCCCTTGAATCACTCTCCACCATGCTCGGGCGGGCGATGCAGCCGACGATCATTGTGGGCGGGGACGGCTGGGATCCGGCCACCTCGGCAAGGCTTGCCGATTTCGCCGAGGCCGCCCGCGTGCCGGTGCTGGCCGACTGGCGCGCCTATGACGCGATCGACCACGACTCCCCGGCCTACGCGGGCTGGCTGGGCTACGGCCGGGCCGAACGCACCGTGCAGGCGCTGAACGATGCCGACCTGTTGGTCTTCATCGGCTGCACCCGCGGCGATGTGCTCTCCGAGGGCTACCAAGCGGCGCTGGACACCCCGACCATCGTGGTGTCCCCCGACGCCGGGCTGACGGGCCACGCCGGACGCATCGACGCGCACCTGGGCATCGGCCCGGCGCAATTCCTTTCCGCCCTTCCCTCCGGCGACTCGCTGCGTGGCACGCGCGGTCCGGAATGGATGGAGAGGCTGCGCGCCGAACAGCTGGACTTCACGGTCCCCGGGCCAGACGGCGGCACCGGCGTGGACCTGGGCATCGCCTTCGAATCCCTCGAGGCCGCCCTTGATGCCGACCGCATCATCACCTACGGCGCGGGCAACGCCACGCTCTGGGGACACCGCTACCTGTCCCACCACGGCCCGAAGTCCCTGGCCGGACCGCGCAACGGCGCCATGGGGCTTTCGGTTCCGGCCGCCGTGGCCGCAAGCATCATGCACCCGGGCCGCCACGTCGTGGCCATCTGCGGGGACGGGGACTTCTTCATGAACGCCCAGGAACTTGCCGTCTCCTTCGCCCACGGCGGGACCCCGCTCATCGTCGTGGCGGACAACGGGATCTTCGGCACCATCGTGGACCACCAGCAACGGCACTACCCGCAGCGACCCTCGGGCACGGCGATGGAAAACCCGAACTTCGCACAGTGGATCGAATCCTTCGGCGGGCACGGCGAATTCATCGCCACCACCGCGGAATTCGCCCCGGCACTCGAACGGGCCCTGTCCAGCGGCCTGCCGGCGGTGCTGCACCTGAAGACCGACCCGGCCACCATGGGCCCGGGCACCGTCGCGCACGGATCCGTGGCAAGCGGTGCGGAGGCCCACGCATGAGGCTCGATCTGCTGGTGCGCGCCGGCACCATCCTGACCATGGACGAGGCGCGCCCCACGGCCCGCGAGATGGGGATCATCGGCGGGCGCATCGTCGGCTTCGACGAGGAACTGGCCGGATGCACCGCGGAACGCACCGAGGACTTCGGCGAGGCGACCATCACCCCCGGCTTCATCGACGCCCACTGCCACACCACCTGGTGGGGGCTGGGGCTCGCCGCCCTGGACCTCTCCGGGGCCCGCGGACTCGAGGAGCTCTACGCCCTGCTCGAAGCCGAGATGGACCGGCTGGCCGACACCCCCGTCGTGTGGCTCAACGGCACCGGCTTCAACCACAAGAACCACGGCGGCTTGTTCCCGGACATCGTGCGGCTCGATGCGATCACCGGGGACCGCCCGATGTACCTGCGCCACGTCTCGGGGCACGCCTCGATCACCAACACCGCCACCCTCGCCCTGGCCGGGGCCCTGGAACCGGGCTTCGCCGACCCCGTGGGCGGCGCCGTGGTGCGCGACGCGCAGGGTGCCCCCACCGGGCTGGTCGAGGAATCGGCCCAGGGGATCATCCAGAAGATGCTGCTGCCCTACTCGGTGGAGCAGATCGTCGGCGCCCTGGATGCCGCGACCGCCCGCTACGCCGCCGAGGGCATCACCTCCTTCACCGAGGCGGGCATCGGCGGCGGTTGGATCGGCCACTCCCCCGTGGAGGTCACCGCCTACCAAAGGGCGCTGGCCGCCGGGAAGTTGCACGCCCGCGCCCAGCTGATGCCGACGCTAGACGCGCTGCGCGAGCAGGAATCCCACCCCTCCGATGCCCACGGCACCGGCACCGGGCTGGGGCTGGACCTGGGCATCACGGCAGGGTTCGGCAACGAGCACCTTTCGCTGGGCCCGGTGAAGGTGTTCATGGACGGCTCGCTGCTGGGCGCCACCGCCGCGGTGACCGAGGACTATTGCGGGCACCTGCACAACACCGGCTACCTGCTCGACGACGCGCAGGCGTACCGGGACCGGATCGCCGCCACCTACCGCTCCGGCTGGCCCGTGGCGCTGCACGCCATCGGGGACGCGGCCATCGACCTGGCCATCGAGATCATCTCCGGGCTGCAGGAAAAGCACGGCCGCAACGCGCTGCCCAACCGCATCGAGCACTTCGGCATCGCCCGCCCCGACCAGGTCGCGGCGGTGGCCAGGCACGGCATCGCGGTGACCCCGCAGGCCTCCTTCATCGGCCCGCTCGGCGACCAGTTCGCCAAGCTCGTGGGTCCAGAGCGCGAGGGCTGGCTCTACCGGGGCCAATCGTTGCTGGCCGCCGGGGTCCTGGCCGCCGGCAGCTCGGACTTGCCGGTGGCCGACAACAACGTGCGCCGGGCCATGGCCTCGGCCGTGGACCGCAGGACCGAGAACGGCACGGTGCTCGGCGGTGCGGCGGAATGCCTGAGCCCGCTTGAGGCGCTGCGCCTCTACACCATCAACGCCGCCCAGGCCACCGGCCTGTTCGCCGACCGCGGGTCCCTGGCCCGAGGCAAGCTCGCCGATTTCGTGGTGCTCTCCGAGTCCCCGCTGCACGCCGACGACATTGCCGCGCTCGAGATCCTGGGCACCTTCGTCGGCGGCAGGTCCAGCTACTCACGCTCCGCCGCCGCGGTTCCCGCCACCGCCTGATCCCCGCCCCCACCACCTTGCAGGAGAGACCATGACCCCCGACCACAACCCCTTCCTTGCCGACTTCACCTCGATGAGCAGCCACGGCGCCACCGCCGGCGGCGGCGTGGACCGCCAGGCCGCCACCGTGGCCGACGGGCAGACCCGCAACTGGTTCCGCGGACTGGTGGAGGGCCACGGCTTCACCGTGCGCTACGACGCGGTCGGCAACCAGTATTCGATGCTCGAGCTGGTTCCCGGCGCCCCGTGGATCGCCGTGGGATCGCACCTGGATTCCCAGCCGCTGGGCGGCCGCTTCGACGGCGCCTACGGCGTGCTGGCCGGGGCGCATGCGGCCCTGCGCGTGAGGGAATCCCTGGACGGGGACCCCGGCACCGCCAGGTTCAACATCGTGGTCATCAACTGGTTCAACGAGGAGGGCTGCAGGTTCAAGCCCTCGATGATGGGCAGCTCCGTGTACACCGGCAAGCTGCCCGCCAACCAGGTGCTGGAAACCACCGACCCGGCCGGCACCACGGTGCGCGAGGCGCTCGAGGCCATCGGGACCATCGGCGACTTCGAGCTGCCCGTGGCCGCCTACGTGGAGATCCACATCGAGCAGGGCCGCTCCCTGGAGGACCGGGACCTCACCATCGGCCTGGTCGAGTCGACCTGGGGCGCGAACAAGTACGAGTTCACGGTGCACGGCGACCAGGCGCACACCGGCGCCACGGTCATCGCCGACCGCCGGGACGCGCTGCTGGGTGCCTCCGCGCTGGTGGTGGCCGCCCGCGAGATCGCCCTGGAGCACTCCACCGATGAGCACATGGTCATCACCTCCTGCGGCGAGTTCACCGTCTTCCCCAACTCCCCGGTGGTGGTGGCAAGCCGCGTGAACCTGCTGGTGGACGTGCGCTCCACGGATCCCGACGTGCTGGCCGCCGCGGATGCGGACCTGCACGCCCGCATCGCGAAGATCGAGCAGCTGGCCAACGTGCGGATCGAGCGCGGCAAGGAGCACGCCTGGGGCGCCAAGGCCTATGACCAGGCCGGGCTGGAGCTGGCGGCGCGGGCCGCCGGGTCGCTGGGCCTGAGCCACGGGGTGGTGCGCACCCTGGCGGGCCACGACTCGACGAACATGAAGGACATCGTCCCGACCATCATGCTCTTCGTGCCCAGCGTCGAAGGCATCAGCCACAACGAGCGCGAGCTGACCAGTGACGCGGACATGCTTGCCGGCGTGGACCTGCTCTCCGAGGTGCTGGCGCGCGTGGTGCGCGGCGAATTCATCTCGCCCTCCGGGAGCGTGGAGGAACCCGCCGGGGATTCATCCCTGGTGTCCTAGGAGCGACCGGCCGGCAGGGTTTCCAGCAGCTGCGCCAGCGTCATCGGCGGCACCCCGGTGATCGCCTCGATGTCCCCGCTGACCCGTTCCATGGCCCCGGAGGCAATCGAAAGGTAGGTGGACACCCAGGCATCCACCTGCCATCTCGGGGCCCGGTACGGTTCCCTCGAGGCGTAGGCCTCCTCGACGTTCTCGTCCACGTAGCTGACCGGTTCCCCGCGGGCCTCACCGAGCTGTCGGGCAACCTCGGTGAGCGACAGCGCCTCGGGGCCGGTCAACTCGTAGGTTGCCCCGGCATGGCGTTCCGGATCCTGCAGGATCGCCACGGCGGTGCGCGCGATGTCGTGCTGGGCCACCACCGCGACCCTGCCCGAACCTGCGGGCCCCCGGATGGCCCCGTCGGCTCCCACGAGCCCGGGCAGGAAGTCTGCGTAGAGGTTGTCGCGCAGGAAGGTGAAGTCCAGGCCCGAGGCCCGGATGTATTCCTCGGTGGCGAAGTGGTCCCGGGCCAGGGTGAACACCGCGTCCTGGGCGGCCCCGACAAACGAGACATACACCAGGTGGCGGACCCCGGCCTCGAGGGCCGCATCGACGAAGTCGCAATGCTGCTCCAGGCGCTCCAGCGATTCGGAGGCCGAGACCATGAACACCGTTTCGGCCCCGGCCAGCGCCGTGCGCGTGGCTGAGGTGTTCTCGTACGCGGCCTGCAACACCGTGGCGCCGTCCACTGGCGGGGCCTTGCGCGGGGTCCTGGCCAGCAGGCGCTGCTTCACGCCGGCCGCGGAAAGCCCGGCAGCGACCCGGCTGCCAAGGCTTCCAGTGGACCCGGTGACGGCCAGCGGCGGGGGAACGATGATCATGCCTCCATTCCACCACTGAATCGGCCCCCGGGTACAGCAAGCCAAGAACCGTGTCCCCATCTGGGCAAAAAGACCGCGAAGCCCATGGATTTTCGGGCCCGGCAGGACGATGCTTAGGGCATGAAAGAGTTGAACCACAGCGCCGTGTATGTCGAAGCAACACGGACGGACATCCACGACATCGTCCGCACCCTGGTCGATGCCATCGGCGCGCCCGCGGTGCAGCAGCTGGCCGGCACCCATGACGCCACCGCACCGCACCGCTGGGCCCACCCGGACAGCACGGAACCGGACACCATGACGGAGCAGCGGCTGCGCCTGGGCTACCGGGTCTGGCTGACCCTGCAGTCGCTGGAGGACCCGCAGGCGGCCGTCGACTGGCTGATGTCCCCCAACCGTGCGCTGGACGAGGAGCGGCCCATGGACTTCATTGCGCGCCTGCATGCCCAGCAGGTCGTGAACACCGCCGAGTCACTGGTCACCCACGAGGATCGCCGCTAGCGCAGCGCGGCGTCGAACCAGCCGGTGATCGTGGCCGGATGGGTGATCGCGGTGCCCACGACCACGGCAAACGCCCCGGCGTCCAGGGCCGCGCGGGCCTGGGCCGGGGTGTGGATGCGGCCCTCGGCGACCAGCGGCACCGACAGGCCCGCGGCGGCGATCGCCTCCAGCAGTTCCAGGTCCGGGCCCTGGGTCTTGGGCCGTTCCCCGGAGTAGCCCGCCAGCGTGGTCCCGACCAGGTCCGCCCCGGCCTCGGCCGCGGCCAATGCGTCCTGAAGCGACCCGCAGTCCGCCATGACCAGGGCGTGGGACTCGGCGTGGACCAGCTCGATGGTCTGCTGCAGCGACAATCCGTCCGGGCGCCCGCGGCGGGTGCCGTCCAGGGCGACGATGTGCGCCCCGGCGTGGGCCACGGCCAGCGCGTGGCGGGCCGTGGGGGTGATGAACACGCCCTCGTGCCCGTCCTTCCAGAGCCCGATCACCGGAACCTCCACGGCGCTGCGGGTGAATTGCACGTCCGCGATGCCCTGGACGCGGATGGCCGCCGCTCCCCCGATGACGGCGGAGGCGGCGACCTGCGCCATGGTGGTGGGGGTGCGCATGGGTTCGCCCGGATAGGCCTGCGCGGAGACGATCAACCGGCCGCGCAGGGCCTCGAGGTCGGCGGGGGTCAAGAGCATATCGGTTCCTTCGAATCGGTCGGGGCCAGGAAGAGTCCGGCGGCGCCGATCAGCGCCGCATCGTTGCCCAGGGCCGCGGGAAGCAGTTCCAGGTGCGCCAGCGGGTCGATGGCCTCGGCGGCGAAGCCCTCCCGCACACCATCCCACCACAGGGTTCCGGCCCCGCTCATGCCCCCGGAGAGCACGATGGCCTCCGGGTCCAGGATGTTGGCCAGCGAACCGGCGGCGATCCCGGCGGCCAGCGCCCCGGTGCGCAGCGCCTGGCGGGCCAACGCATCCCCCGCATAGGCGCGGGCGGTCAGTTCGCGGGTGTCGGGAACGGACGGATCCCCGCCCAGGCGCAGGTAGTTCCGGTGGATGCCGGGGCCCGCGGCGATGGCCTCCAGGTGGCCGGTGCGCCCGCAGGAGCAGGGCACGGACGTGGCCAGCGGGGAGGCGAAGTGCCCCATGTGCCCGCCGACGTGGTGCGCGCCGGTCTGCGGCACCCCGTGCAGCAGGTGCGAGCCGCCCACCCCGGTGCCCACGGCCAGCAGCAGCACGTTGGCCCGGCCCGCGGCGGCGCCGCACCAGGCCTCGCCCAGTCCGTGGGCGTGCACGTCGTTGACCGCGCGCACGGGCAGGTTGGTGCGGGTGTACAGCTCGGCGGCCAGGTCGGTGCCGGCCCAGCGGGCAATGGTGTCGGTGGCCGAGAGCACCCGGGCGGTTCCCGGGTCGATGACCCCGGCCGCGCCCAGGCCCAGTCCGATCAGCTGCAGGTTCGCCGCGGCTTCGGTGGCCGAGAGCTCGGCAACCAGCGTGGCCACGGTGTCGAGCACGGCGCGGGCCCCGGCGGTGGCGAGGGTCGGGGCCGAGGCGGTGGCCAGCACGGTGCCGGCGGCGTCAACCAGGCCGGCGGCGATCTTGGTGCCGCCCAGGTCGATGCCGAACGCGGCGGTGCGCCCCGGATTCCCGGGGCGCACCAATGCTGTTGCGTTGTCCATGGACGCCTAGAGCAGGCCGGTCTCGGCGAGGATCGCGGTGATCGCGGCTGCCTCGGACTCGTTCAGGTCCACCATCGGGACGCTCATCTTGTTGCAGCCGATGATCCCCTGGGCGACCAGTGCGGTCTTGAAGGCGCCCAGGCCCGCGGCGCCGCCGGAGACGCGTGCGGAGTCCGGGGTGTAGACGATGTCGAAGACGCGGGCCAGGCGGTCCTGTTCCTTGGCGGCGGTGGCGAAGTCGCCGGCCACCGCGGCGTCGAAGAGGCGGCGGTAGCCGGCCGGGTCGACGTTGCCCAGGCCCGGGACCACGCCGTGGGCGCCGCCCAGCAGCGCGCCGTCGACGACGACCTCGTGCCCGGTGAACACGGAAAAGCCCTCGATGTCCTTGGTGGCCAGCAGCAGCTGGCGGAAGGAGACGTCGTCGCCCGAGGAATCCTTGACCCCGACGATGACCCCGTCGGTGGCCAGCGCCACGGCGGTGGCCACCGACAGCTTGACGTGGGTGCGCACCGGCACGTCGTAGGCGAAGATGTCCACGCCCAGCGCGGCGTGGATGGCGCGGAAGTGCGCCTCGACCTCGGCGGCGTTGGACAGCGCGTAGTACGGGGTGGTGACGACCAGGGCGTCGGCGCCGAGGTCGACCATCTTGCGGCCTTCCTCGATGACGCGGTTGGTGGTCTGCTCGTTGGCGCCCACGACCAGCGGGACGCGTCCGGCGTTGGCGGCGGCGATGGTGGTGACCACGAGCTCGCGCTCGGTGTTGGTCAGGTACGGGACCTCGCCGGAGGAACCGAGCACGAACAGGCCGGTGACCCCTCCGGAAATGAGGTGTTCGACGACAGCCCGCAGGCCCGCCACATCGATGGCCCCCTCCGCGGTGCGCGGGGTCACGACCGGGGGGATGACGCCGGAGTACTTGGGGTTGTTAGCGAATGCCACGAGAAAATCTTTCTTTAGGGGGTGGTGCTTGGGGTGGGGAAGGTGGCGGGCGGGGGCGCGGATGTGTGGTGACGCGTTCCCGCCCGCCGGGTCTAGAGCTGCAGCAGCGTGGGGGCCGCGCCGAGCAGCGTGCGGGTGTAGGGGTCGGTCGGGTTCTCGAAGACCTGGGCCGCGGTGCCGGATTCGACGATCTTGCCCGCGTTCATCACGCAGATCCGGTCCGAGATGTAGCGCACGGTCTGGATGTCGTGGGAGATGAACACCATGCCGAGGTTCAGCGTGGCCTTCAGGTCGGTGAGCAGGTTCAGCACCTGGGCGCGCACCGAGACATCCAGCGCGCTGGTCGGCTCGTCGGCGACGATGATATCCGGGTCCAGGGCCAGGGCGCGGGCGATGGCCACGCGCTGGCGCTGGCCGCCGGAGACCTGGTTGGGCATCGCCGAGGCCGCCGAGGCCGGCAGCCCGACCACCGAGAGCAGGTCCGCGACCTTGGCCGCTCGGCTGGCGGGGGTGCCGATGCCGTGGATCTTCAGCGGGTCGGTGAGGATGTCGGAGATGCTCATGCGCGGGTTCAGCGCGGTGGAGGGGTCCTGGAAGACCACGGCCACCGAGCGGCCGAATTCCTTGCGTCCCGCGGCGTTGCGCTTGGAAGCGTCCTTGCCGCGGAAGAGCACCTGGCCGCTGGTCGGTTCCTGCAGGCCCACCAGCACCGAGGCGAGGGTGGACTTGCCGCAGCCGGATTCCCCGACGATGCCCACGGTTTCCCCGCGCGAGACGGAGAAGTCGACCCCGTTGACCGCACGGACGATGTTCGGCCTGAAGAGCTTGCCGCCGCGGGCCCGGTGGTGCACGTGGATGTCGCGCAGCTGGACGACGGGGGTGCTGGATGCGTTGCTCATCGCGATACTCCTGGGGAAACTGGTTCGTGGCTGGCCCAGAAGTGTTCCGGGTGCTCCCCGGCCGGGACGAAGTCGGTGGGACGGTTCGGATCCGCGGCGGCCCGCTGGGAGCGTTCGGCGAACCGGTCCCCCGGCGCGAACGAGTACGGGGAGGGCACCGTGCCGGGGATCTGGTGCAGGCGCGCGGCGCCGGATTCGATCGAGAGCACCGCGCCGAGCAGGCCCTGGGTGTACTCGTGCGCCGGGGCGGCGAGCACCGCCGGGACCGGGCCGGATTCGACGACCTGCCCGGCGTACATCACCGTCACGCGGTGTGCCAGCGAGGCGACCAGTGCCAGGTCGTGGCTGACGAAGACCATCGCGAAGCCCAGTGTTTCGCGCAGTTCGTTGAGCAGGTCCACGACCTGCTTCTGCACCGTGACATCCAGCGCGGTGGTCGGCTCGTCGCAGACCACGAGCTTGGGCTTGCGGCTCAAGGCCATGGCGATGAGCACGCGCTGGCGCTGCCCGCCGGAAAGCTCGTGCGGGTAGGAGCGCAGCGTGCGCACCGGGTCGAGCTTGACCAGGCGCAGCAGTTCGGCGGGGCTGGTGCGCCCGCCGCGCTTGGTGAGCTGGCGCAGCTGGTCGCCGACCAGCATCGAGGGGTTCAGCGAGGAAAGCGCATCCTGGTAGACCATCGCGATCTGCTCGCCGCGCAGGCCCCTGTAAACCTTGTCGTCCCCGGCGATGTGGTTTCCGCCGGGACCGACGGGCAGCAGTTCCTTGTCCCCGAACTTGATGGAGCCGGTGACCACGGCGGTGTCCGGCAGCAGTCCCATGATGGCCAGCGAGGTGATCGACTTGCCGCAGCCCGATTCCCCGACCAGCGCCATGGTCTCGCCCTCGCGGACGGTGAAGGAGACGTTGTCCACGATCCGGGT
This sequence comes from Arthrobacter sp. UCD-GKA, assembly GCF_001863355.1. NCBI lineage: Bacteria > Bacillati > Actinomycetota > Actinomycetes > Micrococcales > Micrococcaceae > Arthrobacter > Arthrobacter sp. UCD-GKA. Next base: position 88,911 of record NZ_MOLR01000004.1, read on the forward strand.
CTCGCCGAAGCGGGCCGGGAAGCGGATCGAGAGGTCCCTGACCTCCAGGATGGTCTTCGGTTCCCCGGTCGAGGAATCGAGCACCAGGCGGTCGGTGCGCCTGGCCTCGGTGGCCGCGAGCAGCTCGAGCTCGGCGCGCAGGCGGGCCAGCGCGGCGGTGTCGACGGCCGGCTTGGCGGCCTTGGCCGCGGCCCGCTCCGAGGTGGAGGCCGACTTCCGGGTGGACTTGGGGTTCACCAGCGCGTCGGTCATGCCCTCGGCCAGGATGTTCAGCGCCAGCACCGTGAGCAGGATGGTCACGCCGGCAAAGGTGGTGGCCCACCAGGCACCGTTGAGCACCAGGGTGCGGCCGTAGGAGATCACGTTGCCCCAGCTGGGCGCCGGGTCCTGGATGCCCGCGCCCAGGAAGGACAGCGAGGCCTCGAGGATGATGGCGTCGGCGACCATGATGGTGGCGAAGACCAGCACCGGAGCGGCGCAGTTGCGCAGCACGTGGGTGCCCAGGATGTAGAAGCGGCCGGCGCCGATGACGCGTTCGGCGCGCACGTAGTCCTCGCCCCATTGGGCCAGCACGTTGGCGCGGACCACGCGGGCGATCTGCGGGGTGTAGATGATCGCGATCGACAGGATGATCACCGGCAGCGAGTTGCCCAGCGAGGCCAGCAGCGCGGCGGCCAGGGCAATGCCCGGGAAGGCCATGAGCATGTCCATGATGCGCATGATGGTCTCGTTGGCCCACTTGGCGCTGGTGGCGGCAAGCGCGCCGAGCAGCCCGCCCATCACCAGGGCCAGGGCCACCGAGCCCAGGCCGACCAGCAGCGAGGCCTGGGCGCCGAAGAGCAGGCGCGAGAGGATGTCGCGGCCCAGCCGGTCGGTGCCGAAGGGATTTTCGCCGCTGGGGCCCTGGGCGGGGATGCCGGAGGCGAGCGGGTCCTGCGGGGCCAGCATGGGTGCAAGGAGCGCCGCGAGGGCGACCAGCACCAGGAAGGCCAGGGAAATCTTGGAGCCCAGCGGCAGCGCGGTGAAGCGCGTGCCGCCGGCGCTCAGGCGGGCAACAAGTCCGTTGCGGGGGGCGAGGAGAGCCATGAAGTTACACCGTCCTGATGCGCGGGTTGATGAGCAGGTAGAGCAGGTCCACGGCGATGTTGACCAGCACGAAGGTGACCGCGATGGCCAGCACCACGCCCTGGACCAGGTTCACGTCGGAGTTGGTGATGCCGTTCATGATCAGTTGGCCCATGCCGGGCAGCGAGAAGATCATCTCGATCACCACGGCGCCGCCGAGCAGGTACCCGATGCGCAGGCCCAGCACGGTGACCGGGGTGACCAGCGCGTTGCGCAGCACGTTGCGGGTCAGCACCTCGCCGCGCGGCACGCCGTTGCCGATGGCCGTGCGGACGTAGTCCTTGTCCAGTTCCTCGACCATCGAGGTGCGCACCACGCGGATCAGCGAGGCGGAGACCGGGATGGCCAGCGCGAGTGCGGGAAGGGTCATGTGGGCCAGCCAGCCGCCGAGCCCGGTGCCCGCGGCGGCCGCGCCGCCGGAGGGGAAGAGCGGGTTGGCGCCCAGGGCGAGCCACTGGATCAACAGGATGCCCAGCCAGAAGGACGGGGTGGCGATCGCGGCAATCGAGAAGACGCGGACCAGCTGGTCGGGCCAGCGGTCGCGGTAGAGGGCGCCGAGCACGCCGAAGAGAAGGGAAAGAACCACGGCGATCACCACGCCGAAGAAGGTCAGCTGCAGGGTCAGCGGGAACGCGTTGGCGATCATTTCGCCGACCGGGCGGGCCGGCGGGGTGGTGGTGCCGAAGTCCAGGCGGATCAGCCGGGCCAGGAAGGAGACGTACTGGATGACCAGCGGGTCGTTGAGCCCGCGCTCCTCGCGGTAGGCGTCCTTGGCCGCCGCGCTGGCGCCTTCGCCCAGGGCGGAGGTGGCCTCGTCACCGGGTGCAAGTTTAAGGATGATGAAGACCAGGAAGGTGACTCCCAGGATCATCAGGGGCAGGGCGGCGAGGCGGCGTAGCAGCAGCCGTAGGAGGGTTCCCACGCAAGAACTCCGATGGGTAGGCAATGAGTTGGCAAGGGGTGTTGCAGGAGGGGGGCGGTTGCGCCGCCGACTTGGGAGAATCGGCGGCGCAACCGGAACAATCGAGGGCTAGGCCTTGGGGGCCACGCCGACGAAGGAGATGCCGGTGGTCGGAAGCGGCTTGAAGCCCTCGAGCTTCTTCTCGTCCCAGGCGGTCGGCAGCTGGCGGTGCAGCACCGGGTACAGCGGGACCTGGTCGGAGAGCAGGTTGATGGCCTCGGTCCAGGCCTTGACGGCACCGGCCTCGTCCTTGGACTTCACTGCCGCATCGAGCATGCCCTGCAGCGCCTTGTATTCGGCGGCCTTGGACCAGCGGAAGCGTTTGGTCGGCCAGACATCGCCGCGGTAGAACCAGCTCAGCAGCAGATCCAGGTCGTTGCCGAAGACCGAGGGGTCGCCCGGGGCGGCCACGATGGTGAACTTTCCGGTGTCGACGCGCTCGGTGTACAGGGCACCGGACTGCAGGTTCTGCATGGTGACCTTGACGCCCGGGAGCTTGTTCCAGGATTCGAGCAGCAGCGGGGCGATGTCCTTGACCCAGGAGGTGTCGGTGGTCAGCAACTCGATCTCGAGGTTGGTGACGCCGGCTTCCTTGAGCAGGGCCTCGGCCTTGGCGGCGTCGTAGCCGTAGACGTTGGCGGCCTTGACGTACTGCGGGTGGGTTTCCTGCACGTAGGAGGTGGCCGGCTTGGCGTTGCCCAGCAATGCGCGGTCGATGATGGTCTGCGTGTCGGTGGCGTAGTGGAATGCCTGGCGCACGCGCTTGTCGGCGAACGGGCCGGACTCGCAGTTGAACATCAGGAAGAGCAGGCCGAAGGACTGCACGGATTCGACATTCGTCTTGGACTTGAGGCGGTCGACGTCCAGGTACGGGACGTCCTCGATGGCCGCGACGCGGCCGGATTCGGCGGCGGTGACGCGGGCTGCGGCGTCCGAGAGCAGGTACCAGGTCATGGTGTCCGCCTTGGCCGCGTAGGCGCCGTTGTAGTCGGCGAACTTCTCGAAGACGATCTTGTCGTCCTTGGTGGCGGAGACCAGCTTGTACGGGCCCGAGCCGACCGGGGCTGCGTCGAATGCCGCCTGGTCCGCGGAGGCAACCTTCTTCAGAACGATCTTGACCACGGAGATGCGGGTGGCGAAGAGCGGGAAGGCGTAGTTCAGGGTGAACACGACGGTGTCTTCGCCCTTGGCCTTGACGGACTTGATGAACGGGACGAACTGTGCGAACAGCGAGGCGTTCTTGGTGTCGGTGACTCGATCGAAGGAGTAGACGACGTCCTCCACGGTGACCGGGTCGCCGTTGTGGAACTTGGCGCCGGAGCGAAGCTTGACTTCCCAGCTGGTGTCGGTCAGCTGCTTCGGGTCGGCGGCGGCCAGCGCCAGGTACGGCTCGCGGGTTGCCGGGTGCAGGTCGACCAGCCCCTCGAAGATGTGCATGTTGGCGGCGAACGGGGTGGCGCCGGAGGAAGTCATCGGGTCGAAACCGGTGGACAGGGCGTAGGAAATGCCGGCTTCCAGGTGGGTGGCGGCACCCGTGGCGGCGGCGCTGCCGCCGGTTGCGGTCCCTGGGCTCGAGCAGGCCGCAACCGTTGCCGAGAAGGCAGCTGCTGCACCAAGCATGCCGGTCATCTTGAGAAATTCACGACGGCCACGGGGCTTGCTGGCCAAATCCTTGATGGTCATATCTAATCTCTTTCATTTCCAAGACGGTGAAAGTCGGACGTAGGACGTCCTATGCTGTGAGATAGACTGTAAGCGCCATCACCACCACACGTCAACCGCGTCACATTGGAAACCTTGCATCATCATTGATTCAGCAGGGAATCTTCACCGCCCATCCGAAAGGGGAATCAGCCGCTCATGATCGTCTCGCGACCACCTCGTCTCGATGCCCACGCCAGGCTGCGTGCGCTCACCTCCGACATCACCGACCTGATCCTGGACCGCGGCCTATTGCCGGGAGATGCCATGCCCACCGAGCAGGAGCTCATGGCGGAACTGGGCGTGGGGCGCAACACCCTGCGCGAGGCCATCAAGGTCCTGCAGGCCCTGGGCGTGGTGGAAATCCGCCACGGCTTCGGCATGTTCGTGGCCGAGGAGAACCTCGTGGCCCTGTCCGACTCGCTGACCTTCCGCGGGCAGATGTCGCTGCGCCACAAGGGGCACGAGGCCAATGAGCTCGTGGACGTGCGCCAGGCGCTCGAGGCCGGGCTCGTGGGGACGGCCATGTCGGCGATCACCGAGCACCACCTGGCCGAACTCGAAGCCACCGTGGTGGACATGGAGCGGCTCGCAGCCGAAGGCCACAGCTTCATCGACGCCGACAGGAATTTCCACCGGATCCTGTTCGAGCCGCTGAACAACCAACTGCTGAGCAACCTCCTGGGCGTCTTCTGGGATGTGTACCGCACCATCCACCAGAGCATCGATGCCAAGGACAGCACCCGCGCGCATCTTGCCGAAACCGCGCATTCGCACCGCGAACTTTTCGAGGCAGTGAAGTCCGGCGACAAGCCGCTGGCCAGCTCGCTGCTCGCCTGCCACTTCGACGGGATCCGCGGCCAGCTCGCGGACTTCAACGCCCCGGCCGGCTAGCCCCAGAGGTGCGGCGCCGGCCTTCGGGCGCCGGGCAACGCGGTGTCCTCGCGCCAGCGCGCCACCCAATCGGGCAGCACCAGGTCCGCTGGAACTTCCAGCCCCACCGCGGCGAGGATCTCTTCGTTGGACACCGGGCCCTTCCTGGAGAGCAACCGGGTGGCCATCGTTGCGTGCACGTAGATCTCACCGTCCGCGACCATCCGCTGCTCAAAGTAGATGCACTTGTCGTCCATGCCCAGGATGCGGGTTTCCTGCGTGAACTTCTGGTTGAAGATCACGGACTTGCGGAAGGAAATGGTCTCGGCCTGGACCACCGGGGTCCACTTGTTCTTCTTCATCACGTTCCACACCCCGGCGCGGACCATGAGATCGAACCGGCCAAGGTCGAAGAGCGAGAAGTACATGCCGTTGTTGATGTGTCCGGCCACGTCGATGTCGGTGAGCAGCGCCCGCATCGGCACCGACGAGGTGTCGAACATGGACAGCTTGGGGCGCTTGCCGGCAGTGGCAAGCAGGATCAGGAGGCGAAAGAGAGCATGCATGAACCCCATCCTACTCATGGGTAACTTACCTGTCGCCCATTTTGTCGCGCGCTAGTGATTGACTTATATCAATGAGTTGATTCAAGATGGAACCCGGACACCACCGTGCTTCCGGACATCGCATCCATCTTCAGGACCCCCACCATGGCCCCGCGCGCGCTTCGACCCTTCGCCCATCGCGATTACCGCATCCTGCTCATTGCCATGGCCATCAGCGTCTTTGCCCATGGAATGTGGGCCGTGGCCATGGTCTACCAGGTCAAGCACCTGGGCGGCGGCCCGGCCCAGCTTTCGGTGGTGGCCACCGCAACCTCGCTCGGCCTGCTTGGCTTCGTGCTCATTGGTGGCATCACTGCGGACCGGGTCAGCTGCCGGAAAATCATCATCGCCGTCGAGGCCGTCTCGCTCTCGGTGATGAGCACCCTGTCGGTCCTGGCACTCACCGGTTCCATCCAGCTCTGGCACCTCGCCGTGGCAGGTTTCATCCAGGGCGCCGGTGCCGCATTCTTCTTCCCCGCATACTCGGCTCTGCTTCCCCGGATCCTGCCGGCCGAGGACCTATTGGCCGCAAACGGCATGGAGGGAATGTTTCGCCCGGTGCTGCAGCAGGCCGCGGGTCCCGCCATCGCCGGCGTGCTCGTCGCATCCTTTGCGCCCTCGATGGCTATTGTCGGAATTGCCGCCTGCCACCTGGTGGCCTTCGTGGTGTTGAACCTTCTTGGCCACCACCGCGCCTACGACGCGCACCTGGAACCAGACCAGAAGCGCCCCAGCGTCCTGGCCGACCTCCGCGAGGCGGTCAGCTACACGCTGGGCACCCCGTGGCTGCTGTGGACCCTGTTGTTTGCCGTTGTCGCCGTGCTCAGTTTCATTGGCCCGATCGAGGTTCTGCTGCCCTTCGTGGTGGAGGACCAGCTCAACGGCAATGCAAAGACCTTCGGCTTCATGCTGGCGGCATTCGGCATCGGCAGTGCGCTGGGCTCGATGGTCACCGCATCGCTTCCCCTGCCGCGGCGCTACCTGACCTTCATGATGGCGTTCTGGGCCTTTGGCACGATCCCTTTGGCGTTCATCGGGTTGACCCGCTCCCCATGGCAGCTGGCCGCGCTGTTGGTCGTCGTGGGAATCACCGGAGGACTCGGGCAGGTCATCTGGGGAACGCTGTTGCAGCGCCGGGTGCCGACCCACATGCTCGGGCGGGTGTCCTCGTTGGACTTCTTCGTCTCGCTGGCTCTCATGCCCGTGTCGATGGCGCTTGCCGGCCCGCTGGGCGCAATCATGCCGCTGTGGATCATCTTCGTGGTGGCGGGTGTGGCTTCACCGGTGATCGGCGTCCTGGCTTGGTTTGCAGGGCGCATGTACCGGGACGAGATCGATCATCCGCTCGACCGGGCGGATGCTCCGCAGCAGGCCGATGCCTGAGTTGTCCCGGGCCGTGTTCCGCAACATGGCCCGGGACAACAGACGGGCCCCGGATGGTGTGCCTGTGGAAAACCTCTCCCAAACATTTGGCAACGGGGTTAGGATGTCTGCTACTTGACTCCAACCGAATCGTAGGCCGTTGGCATGTTTGCGAAATTCAAGAAGGTCATGCTCGTATTCTGCTCCGGCGCGCTCGTGCTCACTGCGGCGGGATGCGGAGGAAGCGCCGAACCGCTCGAGCCAACCAAGTCGCCTCCGACGCCTGAAGCAACCGCAACGAGTTCCCCTCCGACGCCATCGCCGACCCCCAGCGCGAAGCCAACTCCCACACCGGTTGCGGGAAGTTCCAAAGGCCCCGCAAAGAACTGGCCGATTCCGGAGATGCCCGAGGCTGCGAAGAAAAAGAACGAGGCTGGGATCAAGGCTTTTGCCGAGTACTACTACGAACTCGTTGAGTACACGATCCAAACGAACGACACGAAACCAATCAAACAGGTGACAGAACGTACCTGTGTCGAATGTGCCAGCGGTTTCATTGATCCGTTCGACAACAACAGGAAGGCAGGATCGTGGCTGGCTGGTGCGGACTTTGAAATCACCGTCACCAAAAGCATCCTGCAGCCCAAGAACGGAGTAGTGCTCTACACATCCACCCAAAGCGAAATGGTGGCGTACATGAGCGACGGGACAAGACAAGGAGTTTTCCCTGCGAGCGACAAGCCATTTCCGGCCACCATGCTCCTCAGCTGGGATGACGGATGGTCGGTGGAGACTCTCGAATACCTAGACGTGAAATGACATGTCCGGCCGCATCTGCAGCAGAACACTTGTTGCTGTTCTCTCGTTGTTGATCGCATGCATTGCCCTTGCAGCACCGGCGAATGCGCAAACAGGATGCGTTGAATACACGAAGGTGGGCGGTCGTCACATGACCATCGAAGTGACGTGTCCACCGAAAAATGTTGAGAACTCCAGCAATTTCGCCCACCTCCCAGGGAAATCAAAGACCGTTTCAAACGGACCTAAGCTTCGATACGACGTGGAATACTTCAGCGAATGCACCCCGGATCTCACTCTGGCTCGAGGCTGCAACGCAATCTCTGATCCAACTTGCCCGGGTGGCGGCTATCGAATCGTGCGGACCATTCGGGCAGTCAACGGTCCTCGAGCTGGCCAAGTAGTTTCCGTTACGCAATACTGCCAAGTTGAACCGCCGACCACCATCCCGGGCGCGGAAGACGACATCGCAAAGGTTGGCCTCAGCGACTTCCGAAGGCTGCCGATCTTGGCTTCGACCATTGTCAGCCAGCCCGAGAACTTCTCGCTGCGCAACGGACACGCTCACATGTATGCGGAGTCCGAACCCCAGGACTTCAACATCACCCTGTACGACCAGGACATCCGGGTGCGGGCGATCCCCGTTTCATACCTGTGGACCTACGGCGACGGAACCTCCCGGACGCTCGCATTCCCCGGCGGCCCCGTGGCCGAGCGCGGCTTCGACGAGGCCACCAGCACCAGCCACGTCTACCAGGACACCGGCGACTTCAGGGTCGGCCTGACCACCCGGTTCCGCGGTGAATACTCGACCGAGGGCGGCCCCTGGACCCCGATCCCGGGCGTCGCCAACGTGCCCAGCGAACAGGTCACGATGAGCGTGTGGCGGACCAGGAAGATCCTGGTCGCCGAAAACTGCACCCGGAACCCCCACGCACCGGGCTGCGCTTCCCTGTTCGACAAGTAGCTACGCTGAGGACTCCCGCGATTTCTGCGCAACGGACAACGGGCTGCACATTCCCGTTACAGGTAGGGCCGGGTAATGAACTCGATGTAGTGCCCCGCCGGGTCCAGGAGATACACCCCGTGCCCACCATGTTCGGTGTTCGTCTGGCCCGGGCGGGTTCGCTGCGGATCGGCCCAATGCTCGATCCCGCGTTCCTGGATGCGCGCGTAGGTGCGCTCAAAGTGCTCGTCATCGACGAGAAACGCGTAGTGCTGGGGCGGGAAGTCGATGGGCGGTTCGGCGAACTGCAGCATGACCCCGTCGTCCAACTGGAGATTGGTGAACGGGCCCCAGCTTTCGATGCGGTGGGCCTCGGCGAGGTCGACGTAGAACTGCGCCGAGGCTTCGCGGTCCTTCGCGGCAATTATGGTGTGGTTGAAAGAAATGCTCATGGTTTTTCCTGTTTCTCGAATTGGTGGATCCGAAGGATGCAGGCAACACATGGCCCATGTCGACAGGCAGTGTGGAAAAGTGTGTGCGCCGGATACGGAGGGGCTCTTGCTGAACGCAAGACCGTCACCACGGTGCATGGCGGTCCGTGAACCGCTGCATTGTGGCAACGACGTGAGTTGCCTTGACCTCCTGGAAGCTCGGCCCATCTGGGGCGCATCAAGAATTCTTGCAGGTAACGGTGCTCGCCGCAAGGTCGTGTTCGGCGAGCGCAGCCCGCACCCCGAAAGCTCCCACCTTCGACTTCACTCACCGGAATCCCACGTCAACCACGCATTAACCCGTTGGTCACCAAACCTTTCTAAGGTCTTGTTCGCGCCCTCGCACCATCGCGTTCGATCGTCCCCCGAGGCGCAACCACCGAAAGGCATCACGTGAAAACTCCCTCGTCCGTTCCCCGCCGAGGCATCCTGCTCGGCGGCACCGCCGCGGCAATCTCCGGCGCGCTTGCCGCCGGAACCGCCCCGGCCAGTGCAGCAACCACCCCCACTCCCGGGCAGCCGGTGGCCTCACCCGACGGCAAGCTGAGGTTCGGGCCAGAGGGCAAGTTCAAAATCGTCCAATTCAACGATACGCAGGACGGCCATTTGACCGACAAGCGCACACTGGAACTCATGGAGGCGGTGCTGGATGCCGAGAAGCCTGGCTTCGTGGTGATCAACGGGGATGTCATTGACGGCAAGCCCACCACCGCCACCGAGGTCAAGCAGGCCATCAACAACGTCGTGATGCCCATGGAATCCCGGAAGATCCCTTGGGCCCTGACCTTTGGCAACCACGACGAGGATTCCCTGGTGCATGGCACCGGGATGACCGAGACAAAAATGCTCGAGTTCGTGCGCGGTTACAAGTACAACGTGAACACCAAGGACGACGCGGTGTTCGGGTCCTCGAATTCCCAGTTGCTGATCTCCTCCTCGCGCGGCAACAAGCCGGTGTTCGGCATCTGGCTGCTCGACTCGGGACGCTACGCCGACGACAAGGTCGGCGGACAGGACTTTGCCGGCTTGAAGTCCTACGACTGGATCCGGCCCGAGCAGGTTGCCTGGTACAGCGCGGCTTCAAAGGCCACAGAACAGCGCTTCGGCAAGGTCCCGTCGCTGATGTTCTTCCACATCCCGCTGTGGGAACACCACCACATGTGGTTCGGTTCCCAGTTCACCTCCAACGACGCCGACCACGCCAAGGCGGCGAAGAAGCACGGCATCGTGGGAGAGAAGAACGAGGACGTCTACGTCGGCGCGTTCAACTCGGGGTTGTTCACCGCGATGCTGGAGCGCGGGGACGTGCGTGGCGCCTATTGCGGCCACGACCACATCAACACCTACATGGGCAACTACTTCGGCATCGAGCTGGGATACGGCCCGGGCACCGGCTTCGGCCCCTACGGCTTGGGCGGGGCGCAACAGCACAACCTGCGCGGTGCCCGCGTCTTCGAGCTCGACGAGAACGCCAAGGACATCTACACCTCCACCCGCACGGTCTTCGCCAAGGACTACGGGATCGACCTGGATGCCGCCCGCCAGCCGCTGGCAGAACCGCTGCCGCTGCCCGGGGGCCGGTAGCCGGTCGGAGGCCGAGGTTCCCGCGGTCCTACTTCGGTCCGCGGCGCGGCCGGAACGGACGCGTCCCCTCGGCCTCCGCGATGGCGTCGGCGGCACGGATCAGCCCCAGGTGCGAGAGCGCCTGCGGGAAGTTCCCGGCCATGTGCCCCGAGACCGGATCGAATTCCTCGGCCACCAACCCCAGGTCGTTGACGGTTTCGGCGAGCTTCTCGAACAGGGCCCGGGCATCGTCGAGGCGCCCGGAGTGGGCATACTGCTCCACCAGCCAACAGGTGCACACCAAGAAGGTGTACTCCCCCGGCGGCAGCCCGTCTCCCGCGGCCTCGGTGCGGTATCGGCGGATGAACCCGTTCGCGTCGAGCAGGTCCTTCTCCAGCCGTGCCACGGTCCCCAGCATCCGGGGGTCCTGGTAGTCGACGAAGCCGACCTGGGCCAGGACCAGCAGCGAGGCGTCAACCTCGGTGGTGGCGTAGGTCTGCGTGAACGAGTCCAAATCCGCGTTGAAGCCCTTTTCGATGATCTCGGCACGCAGCTTGTCGCGGACGGACTCCCACGCCAGCACGTCGCCGGTCAGCCCGTGGTGCGTCACCGCCCGGACCCCGGCATCCAGGGCCGCCCACATCATGACCCGCGAGTGCGTGAAGTACTCCGGGTTCCCCCGCATTTCCCACAAGCCGTGGTCCTTGCGTTTCAGGTTGGCAATCACGTAGTCGATCAGCGCCTTTTGCAGCGGCCAGGAGAAGTGGTCCTCGCGCCCGCCCATGGTGCGCAGCTCGTCGAGCGCGACCATGACCTCGCCGACCACATCCCCCTGGTACTGGTGCACCGCGGCGTTGCCCACCCGCACCGGCTTGGCTCCCCCGTACCCGGGCAAGTGCTGCAAGACGCGCTCGGGCAGCTCGCGTTCCCCGCCGACCCCGTACATGATCTGCAGGTTGTTGTGGTCCCCGGCGATGGCACGCAAAAGCCAGTCGCGCCAATGCAGCGCCTCCTGCTCGTAGCCGTGGGTCATCATCACCTGCAGCGTCAGCGCGGCGTCGCGCAACCAGCAGTAGCGGTAGTCCCAATTGCGTTCCCCGCCGAAGAACTCCGGCAAAGAGGTGGTCGGCGCGGCGACGATCCCGCCGGTCTCGCGGTGGGTCAGCGCCTTGAGCACCAGCAGCGAGCGGCGCACCAGCGCGTCGTGGGCCTCGTGCCGCGGGATCTTCGCGGCCCAGTCGTGCCAGTGTTTCGCGGTCTGGGTCATGGCCAGGCCCACGTCGCTGGGCTCGGGGGTCGCCGCATGCCCGGGATAGCAGGCGAACTCGAAGTCGAACACGTCCCCGGCCCGCACGTCGAATTCGTCGCGGTGGGTGTGGTGCCTGGCCTTGGGAAGCCGGGCGGCATGCAGCACCGCGGCGTGCGGGCCGGCAACAGTCACCAGCGACTCGGTGCCCTTGACCGGGTCGAAGCTGCGCCGCACCCACGGCAGCACCGCCCCGTAGTTGTACCTGATGACCAGTTCGTGTTCCACCCGCATGGTTCCCGAAAGCCCCTCCACGCGCCGCATGATGCCGGAGTGTCCATTGCCCGTCGGCATGAAGTCGGTGACCAGGATCTGTCCGGTGTCGCTGGCCCACAGGGTGCGCAGCACGAAGGAGGCGTCGAGGTAGTTGCGGCTCACCACTTCGCCCTGCAGCGGCGCCAGCAGCCAGCGGCCGTTCTCCTGGCCGCCCAGCAGCGAGGCGAAGACGGATCCCGAGTCGAAGCGCGGGAAACACAGCCAGTCCACCGAGCCCAGCCGGGAGACCAGTGCCGCGGTGCGCTGGTCCGAAAGCAACGCATAGTCCTCGATGAAAGTGCCCATGGCCCCACCCAATCTCATTTGCCGCTCCCAGACAAGGGAATTTGGGTTCCGGTGCCGCAACGAAAGACGCTCCGCAGGTTCCCGGTGCGATAGGTTCGTGTGTGGGAATGATGACGACAGCTGCGCAACTAAAGGATGGACCATGAAATTCCTGGCCTTGCGCCAACGCTTCCTGCCCGGCGATTTTCCGCCCGAGGAATGGGAACGCCGGCAACCGAGCGATCAGCAGTTGCGGCGCGATGCCTGGGTGACGCTGCTGCTCATGGCCGCGGCGCTGCTGGGCATGGAAATGATCCTTAGCTTCGCGCCGGCGGAAGACGCCCCCGACCGAGTCCCGGCCTACCTGGCCATGTGCGCGATGATTGCCCCGCTGGCGGTGCGCCGGCGCTTCCCGATCGCCTCGATGCTGGTGCTCTCGGCGCAGTTCATCGGCTTCGGCACCTGGCTCCCGACTGTCATGATGCAGCTGGCACCGCAGATCGCCTACTTCGTCGGGCTCTATTCGGCGGTCACCTGGGCGCGCGACCGGCGCGGCCTGAGGCTGGCACTGGGCGGCGTCATCCTGGCCATGGCCGTGTGGCTGCTGGTGGCCATCACCAACGCGAAGCTGTTCTACGGCACAGAGCTGGAACTGCCCATCGCCATCGAGACCTCCGGCTTCATCGACCCGGTCATCGCCTACGCCGGGTACAACTTCCTGGTCAACCTCTTCTACTTCGGCGGGGCCATCTTCCTGGGAGAGACGTCCTGGCGCAGCGCCTGGCGGCACGAGGTCGTGGTGGAACAGGCCGCACAGCTGCGGGAGCAGGCCAAGGAGCTGGCCCGCCGCGCGGTGGTCGACGAACGCCTGCGCATTGCCCGGGAACTGCACGACGTGGTGGCACACCACATCTCGGCCGTCGGGGTGCAGGCGGCAGCCGCCCGCATGGTCCAGCCGCGGGACCCGGAACGCTCGGCCGCGCTGATGCTCGGCATCGAGGACTCGGCCCGCCAGGCGGTGGGCGAGACCCGCTCGCTGCTGCGGGTGCTGCGCCACGGGGAACCGGACGGGGAAGGCGCAACCGACCGTTCCCCGGAACCCTCGCTGGGGCAGCTGCCGGGGCTGGTGGAGCAGTCGGCCCGCGCCGGGGTCGCGGTGCAGCTGATCACCGTCGAACACCGGCCGGGTTTCCTGGGCGAGGTCGGCCCCGGGCTGGGCCTGGCGCTGTACCGGATCGCCGCAGAGTCCCTGGCCAACGTGCGCGAGCACTCCACCGCACGCTCGGCGGTGCTCTCGCTGCGCAGCGGCAGCGACGGGAACGGCGACTGGGTGGAGGTCGAGGTCATCGATGACGGAACCCCGCGCCCGGGAACCGCCGGCAGCGGCTACGGCCTGCGCGGCATCAAGGAACGTGCGGCGCTGCACCACGGGCTGGTGGACATCGGCCCGCGCTCCCCGGCCGGGTGGCGCACCCGCGCCCGGCTGCGCACCCTGCACACGCCCGACACCGTTGAAGGAACCCCATGAGCCCCATCCGCATCCTTGTCTGCGACGACCAGTCGCTGATCCGCTCCTCCCTGGCCCTGATCCTGGGCACCGACGAGTCCCTCGTGGTCGTGGGCACGGCCGCCGACGGGCAGGAGGCTGTCGCCGCGGCCCTGGACCTGCACCCGGACGTGGTGCTCATGGACATCCAGATGCCGGTGCTCGACGGGGTCGGCGCCACCGCGCAGATCACCTCGGCAACCAACGCCAAGGTCGTCGTGCTGACCACCTTCGACCGCGACGACTACCTCTTTGCCGCGATCGATGCCGGGGCCAGCGGATTCCTGCTGAAGAACACCGAACCGGAAATGATCATCCAGGCGGTGCATGCGGCGGCCGGCGGCCAGGCGCTGCTCTCCCCCGAGGTCACGCTGCGCATCATCCAGCGCGGCACTGCCGCTTCGGCACCGGGCACGGCCGCGGCGCCGACGGCAGCGCTTGACCCGGATGACCGGCGGGTGCTGGACGAGCTGACCAACCGGGAACGCGAAGTGCTCACCAGGCTGGCCTCGGGCCTGTCCAACGCGGAGATCGCCGCTGCCCTGTATGTCTCGGAGGCAACCGTAAAGACGCACCTGTCCAACGTCTTGGCCAAGGCCGGGGTGCGGGACAGGGTGCAGGCCGTCGTCTTCGCCTACCGGGTCGGGCTCATCCCTTCGACGGAGGCCTGAGGCGGGGGCGCAGGGTCCCCACAGGCGAATTTCATTCCTTCGAACGATCCGCCGCGGCGGGCCCGGCACATAGATTGGAAGGCAGGAGAACACCCGCCAACCAAAGGAATGTCCCACCGTGTTAGAGGTACAAGGTCTCACCCGGCGATTCGGTGACCGGACGGTGCTTGACGAGGTGTCGTTTTCCGTCCCCGCCGACGGTATGACCGGGTTCGTCGGGGCCAACGGCGCCGGCAAGACCACCACCATGCGCATCATCATGGGAGTGCTCAAGTCCCATTCCGGGTCGGTGTATTTCAACGGCACGCAGATCACCGACACCGACCGGGCCCGCTTCGGCTACATGCCCGAGGAACGCGGGCTGTACCCCAAGCAGCAGGTGCTGGACCAGCTCCAGTACCTGGGCCAGCTGCACGGCATGAGCCGCACCGATGCCCGCAGCGAGGCCCTGGACCTGCTGGACCGCTTCGGCATTGCCGACCGGACCAAGGACAAGCTCGAATCCCTCTCGCTGGGCAACCAGCAGCGCGTGCAGGTCGCTGCCTCGCTGATGCACCACCCCACCGCGTTGGTCCTGGACGAGCCGTTCTCCGGGTTGGACCCGCTGGCCGTGGACTCCATGACCAAGCTGTTGGCCGAGCGGGCCGCCACCGGGGTGCCGATCCTCTTCTCCAGCCACCAACTGGATCTGATCGACCAGCTCTGCGACAACCTCGTGGTGCTGGCAGGAGGCAAGATCGTGGCCTCCGGCAGCGCCGAGGATCTGCGGGCGCGGGCCAGCGCCAAGCACGTGGTGGTGACCCCGCCCGATGCCGGGTGGCTGCGCGAGCAGCCCGGGGTGCGGGTGCTGGATGTCGCGGGCCCGCGGGCCCTGGTGGAGTTCACCGATGACGCCGCTGCCCAGCGCGTGCTGCGCATCGCGGTGGATCGCGGGGCCGTGACCGAATTCGCCCCGCAACGTCCGTCGTTGGCAGAAATCTACCGGGAGGTCATCCGATGAGCATCACCGATCACCGCACCAGGCCCACCGACGCACCGGCCCGGTCCGCATCTTCCGGACAGCCAAGCGCGCCCTGGCTGATCGTGACCCTGCGCGAGGTCACGGTGAAGGTCCGGGACAAGTCGTTCATCATCACCACGCTGATCACCCTCGCGCTCATCGTGGGTTCGGTGCTGTTCGCCGGGATCATGGGAGACAAGACCACCACCGCAACGATCGCCTTCGAGCAAAACGGCAGGACCGCCGCCTTGGTGGCCTCGGCCAACGAGCTGGCGCTTGCCAACGACCAGAAGGTCGAATTGGTTTCCCATCCGTTGTCGTCAGGGACCGCGGCGCTCGATGCCCTGCGCGCCAAGGACGCCGACCTGGTGCTCGCGCCCACCCCGGATGGCTACAGCCTCACCGCACTGAACGAGGTACCCGGCCCGGTCCAGTCGCTGCTCGGTGATGCGGCAAGCGCCCAGGCACTGGAATTCAACGCAGGGAAGCTGGGGGTCTCCCCCGAGACGCTGACCGCGGGTTCCACCGTGAGCCCGGTGCTGCTTGACGGGGACTCGGAACGCAACTCGATGGCCATGGTCATGGGCTTCATCTTCTCGTTCCTCTTCTACATGTCCGCGATGATCTTCGGGATGCCGATCGCCAACTCGGTGGTGGAGGAGAAGCAGAACCGGGTGGTGGAGATCCTGGCCACCGCCATCCCGATCCGCCAGTTGCTCGCGGGCAAGATCCTGGGGAACATGATCCTGGCCATGGGTCAGCTGTGCCTGTTCGTGGGGATCGGCCTGCTTGCCTTGAACATGATGCCCACCCCGGTCCCGTTCGTTTCGGTGGTGTTCGCCACCGCCGGCTGGTTCCTGGCCTTCTTCCTGGCCGGCTTCCTGATCCTGGCCGCGGTGTGGGCGGCGCTGGGTGCGATGGCCTCGCGCACCGAGGACCTGCAGCAGTCCACGGGCCCCGTGATCATGGTGCTGGTGGCGGTGTTGTTCACCGGGATCTACGCCAAGGGCACGTTGTTGGTCGTCGCGTCCTATGTTCCGGTGATCTCCTCGGTGGCCATGCCCATCCGGTTGCTGAGCAGCGATGTTCCGCTGTGGGAGCCGTTCGCCTCGCTGGCCGTTGCCGTCGCGGCGGCCTGGGCCATGGTGCTGTTCGGCGAGAAGATCTACCGCCGGGCGATCATGCAGACCGGCAGTGCCTTGTCGTGGCACAAGGCGCTGAAGCTCGAGGACTAGCAATGAATCGTTTATGGAGCTCTGCATTTGGCCGCAGCTAAATCTGAGCCATTTCAATCTCTCAAGGATCCAAGACGTATACTTGGCGAAAATAACCGTCCTTCACTAGGAGTTTAATTCTTAATGGACACGCTGCTGGCTCCAATTGTCAGGTTCGGTGATTCGCAGGTCTCTTCGACCGAACTGCATGAACTATTCGCAGACGGGGAAGCAAAACGGCCGAACGGTGTCAAGGACATTCGTGTTGCTCCATTGTTGATTTCTGTGGACGCCACCAGTTCAAAACGCGTCATAGGTGTCGGACACTGTCTCATCATGCAAACCATCACCGATGAAGTCCTGGTGAATGTGACGTTAGTCGACTCGTGGGTTCTGGAAGAAACGATCTCCGACATGACCAGCCGGATACAGGCGCCAGTCATTAATTCGTTTCGACACGTAAATGGCTCTGGCGAAGTGAAAGACACCGAGTTCGTATGTTCCGAAATTTCGAAAGCTATTCTGGCATCGGTACTCCCACAGCTAGAAACACGTTCCGATCATGAAGTTCCAAAAGTTGCGAAAATACTTTGTGAGATGTCACGTAACACGATTTCCAAAGTCCGGGACCTGCGCTACAACTTCGAGACGATGCTCGCCAAGTCGAGCCACGGAACGAGCGGGTCAGAGGCATACACCCAAATCGTGGCACACCTGCTGCAGCTCAATGTGATCTGTGGACGTGCAGCAGATCAGGCCCGTGAAGCTCATCGCGAAGGCCTATGGCTGTTCATTGTTGACAGCCCGGCCTACCACTCATACCGAAAACTTCAAGATCCCTCTATCGTGAACGACGCTATCCCTGCGAATACGGCCATGCGCCCCTGGATGAGAATCCATGATGCCGCAATCCGCCAATGCATCCAGCTCCAGCTTCAGCTGGAAAACGAATCCACCGCCATTCAAGCATTGATCTCATCGGCAACAAGCATTTCCAGTTCTCGCGAAGCCGACGCACAAACACGGTTCAACCTTCTGGTCGCACTGCTGTCCATCGGGCTCGGTGTTCCAGCACTTTTCCTCGCCTTGTATAGCGCGACAACTATCCTTCCACTAGACAGCATGCCCAAGATTTGGGTTTTCTTGCCCGTAGGGCTTGCCCTCTTGGCATCCGCCACTCTGGCCATAGTCAAGGCGCCCAATGGTCACACCAAGAACCTGTGGCAAATCTGCGGCGTGGTGACATTCGTGGTTTGCGCAGCTATGATCGGCGCTGCGATTTGGTTCCCACTGCAGAATCCATAAATTATTCAACGCGATAATCACCATTGAAATACCAGCAAAAGGCCCACAGCTCCTTCCCCGTCAGGGGAGGTGCTGCGGGCCATTGCGTGGACGAGGTCCGTGGTTAGATAACCGCGTCGCTCAGGTGGTTCGGGGTGCCGAAGCGGTGCGCGGTGATGGAGACCGCCTGCTCGTGCAGGAAGGTCAGCATTTCCACCCGTCCTGCGGAAACCACGTTGTTGCCGTAGATGGCAACATCGGGCTTGCCATTGGTTGCCTCGGCAACATCCATGACCGAGCCGCCGATCAGGCGGATGCGGGCTGCGGAGTCCGGACCGGTCTTGGCGGCCAGGCGCGCGGCGCGGGCGCCGAAGCCCTGGGCGTCCTCAACCACGACGGTGGCCGAGGATTCGGTGAGCACCGCGCGGATTGCCGCAGGAACTTCGACGGCGGAGGACACCGTGACGCGGGACCCGGCGGCGATGCCCGCGGCAACGACGCGAACCAGCTCGGCGATGCCGTGGCCAGAGGTCTCGTTCTCGAAGCGCACGGTCACCGGCAGGGCGCGGTAGCGGAACACGTTGCGCTCGGCGTGCAGGCCGGAGACGTCCTTGGCGGTGTTGAACTCGTTGGTCCACGCGGTGGCATCGGAGGCCAGCGCGCCTTCGAGCCAGGACAGGTCCGCGGCCTCGAGGCCGGACTCGCCGGCCGCCTTCAGCAATGCGGCGGAGGTTGCCGAGAGCGCACCGGTTTGTGCGACCGGGGCGTCTTCCCAGGAACCCATGCCAACCAGGTAGTTCGGTCCGCCGGCCTTGGTGCCCGCGCCGATGGCCGACTTCTTCCAGCCGCCGAAGGGCTGGCGCTGCACGATGGCACCGGTGATGCCGCGGTTGATGTAGAGGTTGCCGGCCTGGATGTTCTCCAGCCAGTAGCCCATCTCATCCGAATCCAGCGAGTGCAGGCCCGAAGTCAGGCCGTAGTCGATGTCGTTGACGATCGAGACAGCCTCTTCGAGGGTCTCCGCCGTCATGACGCCGAGGATCGGGCCAAAGTACTCGGTGAGGTGGTACTCGGAACCGCGCTTGACCCCGGAGCGGACGCCCGGGCTCCACAGCTTGCCGGTCTCGTCGAGCTTCTTGGGCTCAAGCACCCATTTCTCGCCCTCGCCCAGGGTGGTCAGGCCACGCAGCAGCTTGCCCTGCGCCGGCTCGATGACCGGGCCCATCTGGGTCTGCGGGTCCTGCGGGTAGCCGACCTTCAGCGAGCGGATGTCGTCGATGAGCTGGTTGTGGAAGCGCTTGGAGTCAGCAGCCGATCCCACCAGGATCACCAGCGAGGCGGCCGAGCACTTCTGGCCGGCGTGGCCGAAGGCCGAGGCCGCGACGTCCTTGGCGGCCAGGTCCAGGTCGGCGTGCGGGGTGACGATCACGGCGTTCTTGCCCGAGGTTTCCGCCAGCAGCGGCAGGTCCTTGCGGAAGGAACGGAAGAGCTGGGCGGTCTCGTAGCCGCCGGTGAGGATCAACCGGTCAACGCTCGGGTGGGACACCAGCTCGGTGCCCAGGGACCGCTCGGAGAGCTGGACCAGCTGCAGGACATCGCGCGGCACCCCGGCTTCCCACAGCGCCTCGACCATGACGGCGCCGGAGCGTGCCGCCTGGCCCGCGGGCTTGATGATGACCGAGGAACCCGAGGCCAGGGCCGAGAGGGTGGAGCCGGCAGGGATGGCGACCGGGAAGTTCCACGGCGGGGTGACCACGGTGAGCTTCGAGGGCACGAAGGTGGCGCCGTCGACGTTTTCCAGCTCCAGGCCGCGCTGGGCGTAGTAGTGGGCGAAGTCGATGGCCTCGGAGACCTCGGGGTCGCCCTGGTCCAGGGTCTTGCCGCATTCGGAGCCCATGACCTCGAGCAGGTCGGCGCGGTGCGCCTCCAGGGCGGCACCGGCGCGGTGCAGGATGGCTGCGCGGGCGGCGGCGCCCATGGCCTGCCAGGATGCCGAGGCCGCAACGGCGGTCTCGACGACCTGGTTCAGCTCGTCCTCGGTGTGGATCATGGCCTTCGCCACGGAATCCTTGCCCAGGGTCGAGCCGACCATCTTGTTCACGATCTCCCGGCCCCAGGCGCGGTTGCCCGGCAGGTCCGGGTCGGTGTCCGGGGTGTTGGTGAAGTCGGAGGTGCCGTCGGCCAGCGCGGCCAGCTTGGCCTCGATCGCCGCGGGGTCCACGATGTTGCGGTCCTGGATGCGGTGCGGGGCCGGGATGCTGTCATCCAGGTCCGCCAGGGAGGCGAGGAAGCGCTGCTTTTCGCGCTCGAACAGTGCCTCGTTCTTGTCCAGCTCGAAGACCGCGGACATGAAGTTTTCCTGGCTGGCGCCCTCTTCGAGACGGCGGATCAGGTAGGCGATGGCCACGTCGAACTCGCCCGGGTGCACGACCGGCGTGTAGAGCAGCAGGCGCCCGACATCCTTGCGGACGGCCTCGGCCTGGCCGGTGGCCATGCCCAGCAGCATCTCGAATTCGATGCCCTCGGTGACGGAACGGCCCTGGGCCAGCAGCCAGGCCAGGGCCACGTCGAAGAGGTTGTGGCCGGCGATGCCGATGCGCACGTTTTCCACGTGGCCCGGGCGCAGGGCGTAGTCCAGCACCGACTTGTAGGAGGTGTCCGAGTCCTGCTTGGTGTTCCAGGTGGCAACCGGCCATCCGTGCAGGTTTGCCTCGACCTGCTCCATCGGCAGGTTGGCGCCCTTCACGACGCGGACCTTGATCGGTGCCCCGCCGGCGCCCACGCGCTTGGCGGACCATTCCTGCAGGTGGATCATGGCCGAGAGGGCATCGGGCAGGTAGGCCTGCAGCACGATGCCGGCCTCCAGGTCGCGGAATTCGGGGAGGTCGAGGATCCGGGTGAAGACCGCAATGGTCAGGTCCAGGTCCTTGTACTCCTCCATGTCCAGGTTGATGAACTTCTTCTTGGGCGCGGAGGTGGCGGCCAGGCGGTAGAGCGGGATGAGCTTTTCGATGATGTGCTCGACGGCCTCGTCGAAGGCCCAGTGGTTGTGCGGGGCCACGGTGGAGGAGACCTTGATGGACACGTAGTCGACATCGTCGCGGGCCAGCAGCTTGTGGGTTCCCTCGAGGCGGCGGGCGGCTTCGCCCTCGCCGAGGATCGCTTCGCCCAGGAGGTTGACGTTGAGGTCGATGCCCTCCTTCTTGATCTTGGAGATCGAGGCGCCGAGCTTGGCGTCGGTGGCGTCGATGATCAGGTGGCCGACCATCTCGCGCAGCACGCGGCGGGCCGCCGGAACCACGATGCCCGGCAGGATCGGGGCCATGGTGCCGCCCAGGGCCACGGCCGACTTCATGTACCAGGGCAGGAAGGAGGGGACCTTCGGGGCCAGGGCCTTGAGGTTGCGGGCGGCGACCTTCAGGTCCTCGGGGCGGATCACGCCGTCGACGAAGCCGACGGTGAAGTCCAGGCCGTTGGGGTCCTTGAGCACACCGGCAAGCTGCGCGGCGGAGGCATCCACGGGAACCTTCGAGCCTTCGGTGAGCCAGTGGCGCACCAGCTTGATGGCTTCGTCTGCAAGGTCCTGGGGGCGGACCAGAGCGGTGCCGTCGGCGGCGAGGGCCGGCGGGACTACACGCACGTGCGGGGTCGTAAGGGACACGGCTGCTTCTCCTTGGAGGAAAGGGGTGGCTAAAAAAGGGGCTACCGCTACCCATCTTGCGCACGAAAGGTGTCGCTTTGATAGGCGGGTTCACCAGTCAGTATGGACCCAACCATCACTTCGGCAAAAGTGAACAAAGCCGAACGATTTACTTCGGCTTTTCCAATGTATCGTTGGGGTGTCGACAAAGGCCGCTATCCGGCCGCGCCACCGAGCATCCCAGGGAGCAAACCATGCTTGAAATCCGCCGCCTGCGGCTGCTGCGGGAGCTGAGCATCCGCGGCACCATTGCCGAGGTTTCCGACGCCCTCAGCTACAGTCCTTCCTCCGTCTCCCAGCAGCTTTCGCTGCTGGAAAAGGAGACCGGGGTGAAGCTGCTGCGCAAGGTCGGCCGGCGCCTGCAGCTGACCCCGCAGGCCGAGGTCCTGGTAGCCCACACCGACGAGCTGCTCGACTCCATGGAACGTGCCGAGGCCGACCTCGCCTCGACCCAGCCGGCGATTGCCGGCACGGTGCGCCTGGCGGTGTTCCAGACCGCGGTGCTCTCGCTGATTCCCCCGGTGCTGCGCGAGCTGCGGCGCCAGTACCCGCACCTGCGGGTGGAGATGGTGCAGCACGAGCCGGAAACCGCCCTGCATGAGACGTGGGCGCGGGATTTCGACCTGGTCGTCGCCGAGCAGTACCCCGGTCATGCGGCCCCGCACTACGCGGCCCTGGACCGCAAGATCCTGGCCCACGACGCCATCCGCCTGGCGCTGCCGGGAAACAACGACGAGATGCCCCTGGAGTTCCGGCACGTCTCCTCCATCGAGGCCGCGGCGGGCCTCCCGTGGGTCATGGAGCCGCGCGGTGCGGCCTCCCGGCATTGGGCCGAGCAGGCCTGCCGCACCGCGGGCTTCGAGCCGGATGTGCGCTACGAGACCGCAGACCTGCAGGCCCACGTGCGATTGGTCGAATCCGGCAACGCCGTGGCCCTGCTGCCGGATTTGGTTTGGGCCTACCGGGCCCGGGACCTGCGCGTGGTCGACCTGCCCGGAGCCCCGCACCGGACCATCTTCACCGCCATGCGGCACTCCTCCGCGCAGCACCCCGGATTGGTGGCCGTGCGCAAGGCGCTGCACGAGCAGGCGGTGGCGCTCCCCGGACCGCATGCGGTCGGTGACGGTACAGTTACTTAGGTCACAAACGGGTAACGGCGCCGTGAGAGCCGCCACAAACCGGCGAACTTTGCTGTCATACTCGAGACCGGTTGCGTTCCACAGGCACGTGCCGGTGCGGCAGTGCAACCGTGCCGCCGGCAACGAAAGACCCCGGGGATCACCCTTCCCCGGGACGCCCCAACCTTCATGAGGACCCATCATGTCCGATTCAACATTCCAGCTGATAGCCATCGCGGTGTACCTTGCCGCCATGCTGGGCATCGGCTACTTCGCTTTCAAGCGCACCAACAACATCGACGACTACATGCTCGCGGGCCGCGGGCTGAAGCCCGGGGTCGCAGCGCTCTCCGCCGGTGCCTCCGACATGTCCGGCTGGCTGCTGATGGGC
This sequence comes from Arthrobacter sp. UCD-GKA, assembly GCF_001863355.1. NCBI lineage: Bacteria > Bacillati > Actinomycetota > Actinomycetes > Micrococcales > Micrococcaceae > Arthrobacter > Arthrobacter sp. UCD-GKA. Next base: position 112,106 of record NZ_MOLR01000004.1, read on the forward strand.
CTGCCCGGCGCGATCTACCTCAACGGCCTCATCGAGGCCTGGATCGCCATCGGCCTGACCATCGGCGCATGGCTGAACTGGAAGTTCGTCGCCCCGCGCCTGCGCTCCTACACGGCGGTGGCGCAGAACGCGATCACCATCCCCAGCTTCTTCGAGAAGCGGCTGAAGGACAACAGCCACTTCCTGCGCATCGCCGCCTCGGTCATCATCCTGGCGTTCTTCACCTTCTACGTTTCCTCCGGCATGGTGGCCGCGGGCAAGTTCTTCGAGTCCTCCTTCGGCTGGAACTACCTCACCGGCCTGTTCGTGGTCGCCGGCGTCACCCTGCTCTACACCCTTTTCGGCGGATTCCTGGGCGCAACCCTCACCGACGTCGCCCAGGGCCTGCTGATGTTTGCCGCACTCATTGCCGTCCCGATCGTGGCCATCTTCCAGATGGGCAACATCGGGCAGATCGGTGACAAGATCACGCAGGTCAACCCGGATGCGCTGAACCTGTTCTCGTCCTTCAACACGACCAACGGATTCCTGGCCGCCGTCGCCATCTTCTCCACCGCGGCCTGGGGCCTGGGCTACTTCGGCCAGCCGCACATCATCGTGCGCTTCATGGCGCTGCGCTCCCCGTCCGAGGCCAAGACGGCCCGACGCATCGGCATCGGCTGGATGATGCTCACGGCACTGGGCGCGATCGTCACCGCCCTGGTCGGCATCGCCTACTTTGCCGGCAGCCCGGAAAAGGAGATCACCGACCCGGAGACGGTCTTCCTGCTGCTGAGCCAGATCTTCTTCCACCCGTTCGTGGCGGGGCTGGTGCTCGCCGCGGTGTTGGCGGCCATCATGTCCACCATGTCCTCGCAGCTGATCGTCTGCTCCTCGGCCCTGGTCGAGGACTTGTACAACATCGCCGGCAAGAAGCTGACCCCCAAGCGCGAGGTCATGCTCGGGCGCACCGGTGTGCTGGTCGTGGCCGTTGTTGCCGCGGCGCTGGCCCTGAACCGGGATTCCAGCATCCTGGAGCTGGTCTCCTTCGCCTGGGCCGGCTTCGGCGCTGCCTTCGGACCGATCGTGCTGTTGAGCCTGTACTGGCGCAAGCTGACCTCCACCGGCGCCCTGGCGGGCATGCTCACCGGTGCCGTGACGGTCTTCGTCTGGGGCAACATCGATGTGCTGTCCAGTGCCATGTACGAGATCGTTCCGGGCTTCGTGCTCAACCTCTTGGTTGCCGTGCTGGTCTCCCGGGCCACCTACAAGCACAACGCCGCCATCGAGGAGGAGTTCTCCGCGATGGAAGCGGAAATCGAGGAGAACGCACCCTACGTCGAGGCACCCGTCGTTCCGTAGCCAACCCCTGGATGTGACCCTGCCCCCTCGCCATGTTTCGGCGAGGGGGCAGAGTCGTGCTTGACTTGGAACGACAAATAGTCACTCGCTTATACAAAGAGCCCCTGAGAGGGAGGAAAGTCGCATGAAGGAACTTTTCGATTTCAATTTCGACAGCTTCGTCACCCCCAAGGTCGTCAAGATCGTCTACATCTTGATCACCGTCGGCCTGGGCATCCTGTACCTGGGCATCGTGATTTCCGCGTTCGCCACCAGGCAGGTGGCCTTCGGCTTCCTGGCGCTGATCATCATCGGCCCCCTGGTGGTGCTGATCTACCTGGCGTTGGCACGCATGGGCCTGGAATCGCTGATCGCCACGATCCGCACCGCGCAGAACACCGGCGAACTGGTGCGCCTGGCCGGCGGCAATGCCGCAGGCTCCAACCAGCCCGCACCCGGCACCTACCCGGGAGGCACGGGCCCCTCGTTCGGCGGCCCCGCAGGCCCGCCGGCACCTCCGGCCAACCCCTACGGGAATGGGCCGCAGGCCTAGCCGCTCCACCGGCCACGGCAAAACCGGCGGTGGATTCACGGGAAAACCCTAGCGGCCCCGCGAATCCACCGCCGGTTCCGTTTTCCCCTCCCCCGGCGAGCGCGCACGGACCCACAGAGAACCGGTTTTCGACGGTAAGATCTTGGCATGCCTGATGTCTCCGTACCCTCCCCGAACGCGCCCGAGACCACGCCCAAGCCCGAGGTCGTGGACGATTTTGTCACCCGCAGCCACCGCACCGCTTCCGGGTTGCGCTACACCAGCACCACCGGCCGGATGGTGCTGCGCAAGGAAGAAGACACCGAGGGCAAGACCGAGGGCTTCAACGCCAAGGCGGAGATCTTCCTGGTCGCCTACACCGCCGAGACCGAGGAAGCACCCGCAACCGGGAACGGGACCAAGTCCCGCGCCAAGAAGCCGTCCGGACCAACGGCGGCCAACCGGCGCCCGGTGGTGTTCGCATTCAACGGCGGCCCCGGCTCGGCCAGCCTCTGGCTGCACATGGGCCTGCTGGGACCGCGCATCGTCGATTCCGGGGACGTGGGAAACATGACCCCGGCACCGTACGGGGTCATCGACAACCCCGAGTCGCTGCTCGAGCACGCCGATGTGGTGATGATCGACCCGGTGAACACCGGGTTCTCCCGCGTCGTTGAGGGCGGGACCACCGACGAATTCCATTCCTTCACCGCCGACCGCGACCTGGTCGCCGAGGTCATCCGGCTTTGGGTCACCCGCAACCAGCGCTGGCTCTCCCCCAAGTACCTCATCGGCGAGTCCTACGGCACCATGCGCGCGGTGGCCGTGGCCCGGCGCCTGCAGGAGGCCCACGGCATGGCGGTGAACGGGCTGGGGCTGATCTCCACGGTGCTGAACATGTCCACCCTGGACTTCGCCCCGGGCAACGACACCCCCTACGCCCTGCACCTGCCCACCTACGCGGCGATCGCCCACTACCACGGCCGCCACGGCAACCGCCCGCTGGAAGAGATCGTGCGCGATGCCGAGGACTACGCCTCGGGCGACTACGTGGTGGCCCTGCACCTGGGCAACCGGCTCTCCAAGCGCAAGTACGACGGGGTGGTCAAGCACCTGGCCGAGCTCACCACGCTCTCCGAGTCCTTCATCCGGCGCACCAACCTGCGCTGGGACTACATGGAATTCGCCACCGAGCTGCTGCGCGAAAACGGGCTGATGGTCGGGCGCATCGACGGGCGCTTCACCGGGGTCCCCCCGCGCCTGCAGGAATCCCACACCTGGGACGACCCCTCGATGCGCGCCATCACCGGCCCCTTCTCCGCGGCCATCAACCACTACGTGCGCGCCGAGCTGGGCTACGAATCGGACCTGCCCTACGAGGTGCTCACCGGCCGGGTGAACCCCTGGAGCTACGACACCTTCGAAGGCAAGCCCATCGACGTCACCGGGGACCTCGAGCGCCTGCTCATCGACATCCCGGAGCTGCGCGTGCACGTGGACTACGGCTACCACGACGGCGCGACCCCGCACTATGCAGCCGAGTACGTCTGGGCGCACCTGGACGTGCCGCCGGCGGCCAGGGAACGGTTCAGCCACCACTACTACGCGGCCGGGCACATGATGTACCTGGACCCGGCCGTGCGCACCACGCAGCTGGCCGCACTGGCCGGGTTCGTCACGGGGGTGTAGCGCCGCAGTCCGGGTGGCTAAGCTGGGACCATGGCCTGGCAGCGCACGCAAACCCACTTCCTCGCACGTCCCACCGCCGCGGTGTGGGAGGTGCTGCGCGACCCATCCCGGGTCCCCCAATGGAACCGGGCCATTGCGCGCCTGGAACCGCACGAGGTGCCGGTGGCCGCCGGGACCGAGCTGGACCTGGCCCCCGCGGGGAAGCTCATCGGGCCGATCCATTCGGCCACCGCACCAGCGGCAACCGTCACCCGGTTCGACGAGGGCAGCTCCATCGCCTGGCGCCAGCCGCAGCCCGGCGGGCACCTGCTGGTGGACTGGTCGCTGCGAGAGGTTCCCGGGGGCACCGAACTGACCCAGTCGGTCACGGTCGCAGGCCCGGCCTCCGTCGTGTTCGCGCAGACCGCGGCCAAGCCGATCGCGGCACACTTCGCCGAGAACTGCGCCCGGCTCTATGCGCTGGCCGGGGGAACCGCCACGCACGAGTTGCGCATCGTCATCGCCGGGGGCCACGGGTTCCTCGGCTCCCGCGCCGCGGCGGACCTGTACTGCCGCGGGCACGAGGTCACCATCCTCACCCGCACCATCCGTCCCGAGAGCCCCTACACCCAGGTCCTGTGGGACGGGAAGAACCAGGGCCCCTGGTCCACCGTCCTCTACCGCGCCGGAGCAGACACCGCGGTGCTGAACCTGGCCGGGGAACTGGTGGACCTGCCGCCAACCGAGGCCAACATCGCGCGCCTGCGCTCCTCGCGCGTGGATTCCACCCGCGCACTGGTGGACGCCTCGAATGCCGCCCCGGAGCCGCTGTCCGCGTTCCTGCAGGCCAGCACCACCGCGATCTTCGCCGACGCCGGAGAACGGCACCTCACCGAGGATTCCTCCCTGCCCACCGGCGCGGCCGCGCTGGCGCAGATGACCGGGGTGGCCAAGCCCTGGGAGGATGCGGCGGCCGGGGCGCATACGAAGCGGCTGAACATCCTGCGCACCTCCCTGGTCTTCGAGCAGGAGAGCCCGTTGGTGGACCGACTGTCGCTGCTGGCCCGGGTCGGCCTGGGCGGCCCGGTGGCCGGCGGGGACCAATGGGTCAGCTGGATCCACCTGGCCGACTGGCTGCGCATCGTCCGGGCGGCCCTGGGGCTGGAGGAAAACCTCGCCCTCCCGGCCGGGACCATCCACCTCGCGGCCCCGCATCCGGTGCGCAACAGCCAAATGATGGCCGCGCTGCGTGCCCGCGTGGCGCCCGGGCCCCTGCGCAGGTTCTCGCTGCCCACCCCCAGGCCGATCCTCTCCGCAGGCGCAGTGCTGCTGCACACCGACCCGGCACTGGGCACCACCGGACGGCACGTGACTTCCAGGGTGCTGGCCGATGCCGGGTTCGAGTTTGCCTATCCGGACTTCGAGGCGGCGCTGGGGCAGATCCTTGGCTGAGGATCGCCGGCTGCGCCACGCCGTCATGGACTCGCCCCTCGGCGAGCTGCGGATCGTGGCCTCGACGCGCGGGATCGCCGGGATCTACATGGAAAACCACTCCCACCCGCCGGACCCCGAGAAGCTCGGGCAATTGCTGGGCTCGGTGGCCGACGACCCGTTCATCGCCCACTGCGCGAGCGAGCTTGCCGAATACTTCGCCGGCACCCGGACCGCCTTCGGGGTGCCGCTGGATGCGCAGGGAACCGAGTTCCAGAAGCGGGTCTGGGAGCAATTGGCACGCATTGAATTCGGCACGTCCCGCAGCTACGGACAGCTGGCCCTGGCGCTGGGCGATGAGAAGCTGACGCGCGCGGTGGGCACCGCCAACGGGCGCAACCCGATCTCGATCATCGTTCCGTGCCATCGGGTCATCGGTGCGGACGGTTCGCTGACCGGATACGCCGGAGGGCTGGGGGCCAAGCTGTTCCTGCTGCGCCTCGAAGGCATCGAGCCGCCGCCCGAGGCAACCCTGTTCTAGGAAAGCTCGGACGCGGCTCAGGCCAGGATCAACGTGTCCAGGGCCTGGCGCAGCAGGACCTTGGCTTCCTCGTCCAGACGCGGTCCGGTGATCAGCGCGTCGACCTGGGACAGCGGGACGATCTGGCACAGCCCGGTCACGCCCCACTTGGTGTGGTCGGCCACGATGATCTGCCGTGCCGCCGCCTTGATGAAGGCCTGGTTGGTCTGCGCCTCGAGCATGTTCGGGGTGGTGAACCCGTCCTCGGAGGTCATGCCGTGCACACCCAAAAAGAGCACGTCCACGTGCAACTGGCCCAGCGCCGAGAGTGCCAGCGGTCCGACCAAGGCGTCGGAGACGGTGCGGATCCCGCCGGTCAGGATGATGTTCTGGCTCGGGTTGGCCGCGGCATAGAAGATCTCGGCGATCCGCGGGGAGTTGGTCACCACGGTCAGGTCCTTGATCCCGGTGCACTGCGAGGCCAGGGCGTAGGTGGTGGTGCCCGAGTTCAGCGCGATCGACATGCCGGGCTTGATCAGCTTCACGGCGGCCTGGGCAATGGCCTGCTTTTCGCCGGATTCCAGTGCGAGCTTGTGCGTGAAGCCCGGTTCGCTGCTGGTCGGGGCGGCATCCAGCGTGGCCCCTCCGTGGACCTTGACCAGCGCGCCGCGCTCGGCCAGCGCGTTCAGGTCGCGCCGCACCGTCATCTCCGAGACGCCCAGCTCGGCGGCCAGGGACGTCACGCGCACCTGCTCGCGTTCTCGCAGGGCATCGAGAATGCGTTGTTGCCGGGCACTGGCCAGCATCTCGGTCATGGCGATCCGTTCGGTTGGGCATCTGGTTCAGTAATCCATCGTAGCGAAAAAACGAACACAAATCGTCGTTTGGTGTTCGAAGTTGCGCGGAACGGATCCGCCAGCCCCTGCCCGGGATTTCCCCGCGCCCACATCCGCCAATGATGGGGACGTCCGGCGACGGGCCCTTGGGAGCATGTTCCCCTCCTTCCGCCTTACGTTGCCTTCTGATAGAATTTGATCGGAATTGTTTGATTTGGATTGATGACATATCTCGCCAAGGAGCAGCAGTGGACCAGAACCCCAGCCCGAGCGAACCGGTACGCAGCACCCTGGCCGACGGACGGGAACTGCTCTATTTCTTCGACGAGGCCGCGGTCCCGGCCGGCTTCACCGCCCCGGCCGACACCCGCGAGCTGCCTGCCCGCCCGGCAACCTCGCAACTGCGCTACGACGCACTGGCAGGGGACTGGATCTCCTTCGCCGCCCACCGCCAGGGCCGTACGCACCTGCCGGCGGCCAGCGAATGCCCGCTGTGCCCCACGCGACCGGACATGGCCAGTGAGATTCCGGCGGACACCTACGACGTCGTGGTCTTCGAGAACCGCTTCCCTTCCTTCGGGCCCGGGCAGCATGCCTCGCACGTGGAGGCCGAGCTCGGCGCGGTGCGCCCGTCCCATGGCCGCTGCGAAGTCATTGCCTTCGGCCCCGGGCACACCGAATCGCTCACCACGCTCGGCGAGCGCCGCATCCGCACCGTGATCGAGGCGTGGGCCCAGCGCACCACGGAACTGGGCGCGCTTGAGGGCATCGGGCAGGTCTTCCCGTTCGAGAACCGGGGAGCCGAGATCGGGGTGACGCTGCACCACCCGCACGGGCAGGTCTACGCCTACCCGTACACCACCCCGCGCACCGAGAACCAACTGGCGCGGGCCGCCGCTCACAAGGCGCGCACCGGGAACAACCTCATGGCCGACATCCTGGACTTCGAGGTCGCCGACGGACGGCGCGTGCTGGAACGCGGCACCCACTTCACCACCTTCGTGCCCTATGCCGCGCGCATGCCCGTCGAGGTGCACCTGGTGCCCCACCGCCAGGTCGCGGACCTGGGCGAGCTGACCGGCGAGGAGCGCGACGAGCTGGCTGCCATGTACCACCGGCTGCTGCTCACCGTGGACGGGTTGTACTCCACCCCCACCCCGTACATCGCCGGCTGGTTCCAGGCTCCGCAGACGCACGAGCACCGGTCCGAGGCCTGGCTGCACCTGCAGCTGACTTCCCCGCGCCGCGCCGAGAACAAGCTCAAGTACCTGGCCGGCTCCGAGGCTGCCATGGGCGCGTTCATCGGGGATGTCACACCCGAGGCCGCCGCCGCGGCGCTGCGCGCGTCCGCCGCCCGCTTGGCGAACACCATTCCCGCCCTGTGAAAGACTATGCCATGACCGCCCTGCCCACCGCCTTCGATGCCTTGCCCGCTTTCTTCACCGCCTTGTATGGCTCCTCCCCCGACGCGTGCTTTGCCGCGCCCGGCCGGGTGAACCTCATCGGCGAGCACACCGACTACAACGAGGGCTTCGTGCTGCCCTTCGCCATCGACCGGGCCGCGGGAGTCGGGCTGCGGATCCGCCCGGAGGGATCCGGGCGGTTGCTGCGCGTCGCCTCGACCCGGGGCGGCCCGGTCGTCGAGGCCGAGCTGGATGCGCTGGTCCCCCAGGCGGTGGCCCCGTGGGCCCGCTACGTCGCCGGGGTCTTCTGGGCGCTGGAACAACGCGGTTTCACCCTGCCCGGCACCGACATCCTGGTGGATTCCTCGGTGCCGATCGGGGCGGGCCTGTCCTCCTCGGCCGCCCTCGAATGCGCCGTGGCCTTTGGCCTGAACGAGCAGTTGGGCCTGGGCCTTTCCCGCGAGGAACTGGTGCTGGTGTGCCAGTCGGCCGAAAACGACTTCGTCGGGGCACCGACCGGGATCCTGGACCAGTCGGCCTCGCTGCTAAGCACCCCCGACCACGCCCTGTTCCTTGACTGCCGCACCCGCCAGGGGCGCCAGGTGGCCCTGCCGTTGGCGGCCGCAGGCCTGGTGATGCTGGTGATCGATACCCGGGTCAGCCACGCCCACGATTCGGGCGGCTACAAGGAGCTGGTGGCTGCCTGCACCCGCGGGGCGGAGGAACTGGGAGTCAAGGCCCTGCGCGATGTGGGGATCGAACGCCTGGCCGAGGCCGAGGCCAGCCTGGCCCCGGCGATCTATCGGCGGGTCAAGCACATTGTCACCGAGAACCAGCGGGTGCTTCGGACCGTCGAGCTGTTGGAAAGCCAGGGGCCGGCGGCCATCGGCGAGCTGCTGGTGGCCAGCCACGCCTCGATGCGCGACGACTTCGGGATCTCCAGCGTCGAGCTGGACCTGGCCGTGGACACCGCAATCGCCGCGGGCGCCATCGGTTCCCGGATGACCGGCGGCGGCTTCGGCGGCTCGGCGATCGCCTTGGTTGAGGTCTCGCGCGCCGGTCAGGTCTCGGCCGCGGTGCAGGAGGCCTTTGCCGCGGCCCAATACATCGCCCCGGAAATCTTCTCCGTGGTCCCCGGGCCCGGCGCCCGGCAGCTGTAGTCAGCAGGGCAGCGACGAAGGAAGCAGCACGGGCGTCCTGAGAACGGCTCCGGCCCCGTCGGCACCGCGGTAGGCGCGGCACACGCCCAGCCCGCGGCCGGCCAGATTGGCCTTGATCTGCCGCAGCGAGTCGGGGGCGAAGCCCTGCCACTGCATGTGCATCAGCACGGTGTCCCCGGCCCTGGCGGCCGAAGCCCGGGCCACCGTGGTCGCCTTCGACTTGGTGCTCCAGTCAAGGGTGTCGCGCGACCAGGTCCAGATCGCCATGCCCACCCGGTCGTAGGCGCACACGACGCTGGCGTCGACCGCACCGTACGGGGGCCGGCCGAAATTGGTGTGCACACCTGTGCCGCCGAGCTGGGCGGCGGCGGCCGAACAACTCAGCGGGCGCAGGTCCGGGTGGCTCACCGAGTGGTTGATGACCCATTGCCCCTTGGCCCGGGCCCGCGCCGCCAGGTCGACGCCGTAACGCGACTTGAACGAGGACAGGCAGTTGCCGGTCGGTGCGATGACCAGGCCCATGTTGTGGCTTGCCGCGTAGTCGATGGTCGCGGTGAAGGCGCTGAGCGTGCGCGGGCAGTCGTCGAAGGTCAGCACCACGCGCGAGGTGCGGTTCGGTCCGGTGGACCGGGGCGTGCCGGGTGCCGATGGCGTGGAGGTTCCGCTGCCGGTGGTGACGTACGCATTGGAAACCCAGCCGGTGCGACCGGCGTAGCCGACCTTGTACCAGCCGTTGGAGGCCCGGTCGAAGACCTTCACCGTGGTGCCATTCGGAATGGTCAGCAGGATCCGGTAGCCGGTGCTCGGACCAGTGCGCAGGTTCAGGTTCGCGGTGGTGCGCACCGACGCCGGCAACGCCCCCGGGGACGAGGAAGCCACGGCGGTGACGTAGTAGTTGCTGACCCATCCGGTGCGGCCGGCGTAGCTGACCTTGTACCAGCCGTTGGAGGCACGCGAGAGCACCTTGACCGTGGTGCCCTTCGGAATGGTCAGCAGGATCCGGTACCCGGTGCTCGGACCCGTGCGCAGGTTCAGGTTCGCGGTGGTGCGCACCGACGCCGGAAGCGCCGCCGCCACCGTCACGGACGCCGAGGCCGCAGCGGCGGGCACCTCGGAGACCCCGGCAGCCATCGTCGGAACCGACGAAACCAGCAGCGCCGCGGCCACCAGGAGCCCGCAGGCCCCCTTCACTGAACTGTATTGTCCCCAAGACCCCAACATCGAAAATTCCCCCCTGATTGCTTCCCCCCAGAAGACTGTTGCCGCCAGTATGGGGCCGCAGGCCGCCACCCGCAATCGATATTCCATGTTGTGCCCTAATTGTGCGCAACACGATGCATTCGCGTCCGTTGGATAACGTCTTGGGGTGTGCCCCGCGGGCACCGCACTCCTAGCCATTTCCCTGCAAATGCGCATACTGTGGGAGGGAATGACGCGCGGGTCCTGCCCGCGCGCTGCGTTCGTTGCAGGAATGAGGGATTCGCATGGATCGCGTTGCCATCGTCTACTACCAACGTGATGCACTTGCCAAGCTGCGTTCCACCGAGCTTGCCGAGCAATTGCACGCCCATGAGCTGCGCTCCGAAATCCTTGAAGTCACCAGTTCATCGGCGCACGAACTCATCTATTTCGACGGCGTGGTCCTGGTGGGCCCGCTGCGCTTTTCACGCATGCACGGACTGGCGTTGGTCAAGGCCGTGTTCGGGTTCAGGCCCGTTGCCCTGTTGCTGACCGGTTCCGGCGACAGCGACCGCATCCTGCGCCTGCTGCCCAAGCACATGCGCGGGGAAGTGCCCGTGTTCACGGCCGGAGGCAGCGACCTCCCGCATGCCGGGATTGAACCGCTGGTGACGTGGTTGCGCGCCATGATCGGCTATTCGGGATACCGGGCCATCGGTTGAACCGCACCACGCGACATACACGAAAGGCCCCAAACATGATGTTTGAGGCCTTCCGTATTTCGTGGAGGTAAGGGGATTCGAACCCCTGACCTTCTGCATGCCATGCAGACGCGCTACCAACTGCGCCATACCCCCGAAAAGGATTGGTTTCAGGCTTTCCCGAAGGGCTGCCGAACCGAGATAACAATCTACAGCACCCCGGCACCCAAACGCCAATCGACCCGGTTCCACTTGCCCCGCACGCCCGGCCGAACCGCACCGCCGGACGCAGGAAAGCGCAAAAACCCGCGGCAAAACCAGCACCGCGAACCCAAACATGACGTCGCTCACAGCGGCCTTCCGGACGACGTGCGGGACGCGGCACCGCGGTGCCCGCGGGCTTCGGACCCCAACACAGCCAGCTGTCCGCTCCTGCGGCACGGAATCCGCTTCCTGCGAGTCTTCACAGGTCAGGTGACACACCTAATACCGCTGGGTGTCAGGTTAGTAAGAGATGGCCCAAAATCTCGCTACTCTAGCAACATGGCAATACGTGGTTCATACGCAAAGGGCATAGCAAAGCGTGCCGAGATTCTAGATGTGGCGCTGGAGGTGTTTGCACTTGAAGGCTACCGGGGAACATCCCTGCGCAAGGTCGCGAGCCTGTGCAACTTGTCCCTGGCCGGGGTGATGCATTACTTCGACTCCAAGGAAGACCTTCTCGTCCAGATCCTGCGCAGGCGCGACGCCCGCAACGAAATCACCGGCACCCTGGAGCAGCAAGAAGACCAGTTTGCCGATGTCTTGGGGCAGGCACCCAGCGAGCCCGGCCTGATTGCCCTGTACGTGACGATGGCCGCGGCGGCCGCGAACCCGGAGCATCCCGCGGCGGCCTACTTCCAGGAACGCAATGCCCGGTTGCTGAAGATTTCCGAAGACTCCTACTACGCCGGCAAGGCCACGCCGTCGGCCGAGGAACTCGAGTATTTCCGCACCATGACGCGCTTGGTCCTGGCTGCGGCCGATGGCCTGCAGCTTCAGTGGCTGGTGGACCGCAGCATCGATGTCGTGGGCACCATGCAGGAACTGATGTCCCAGACGCACGATGCCATGGACAAGAAGCTGGGGCGCCTGGCGGCGACTTCCGAGTAACGCGCCACCGCGCCCGCCGGTGCCGCTACCTCGACGCGGCTGCCGCCAGTCGCTTGGCCCGGAATCCCGTGGCCAGCGCCAGCAGCAGCCCGAGGAGTGCCAGGCCCGCACCGAGGAACGCGGGCGCCCGGTACCCGAGCCCGGCGGTGATGACCGCCGCGCCCAGGGCCGCGCCCAGCGCGTTGGCGACATTCAGTGCCGAGTGGTTCAGCGAGGCGGCCAAAGACTGCGCGTGGGGGGCCGAATCCATGAGCAACGCCTGCAGCGCCGGCACCAGCAGCGAGCCGGTGCCGCCGAGGATGAAGACCAGCACCAAGGTCGGCACCATGTGGGTCGCCACCACGCCGAACAGCGCCATGAAGAGCACCATGGCGGAGGTCGCGACGTAGATGGCGCCAAGAACTGACCAGTCGGCCAGTCTTCCGCCAATCAGCGAGCCGACCACCATGCCGATGCCGTAGAGTCCCAGCACCAGCGGCACGGCCCGGATCGGCAGCCCGGTGACATCGGTGAGGATCGGGCTGATGTAGGAATACACGGCGAAGAACCCGCCGAAGCCGACGATGCCTGTGAGCATCGCCATCCACACCTGTCCGCTGCGCAGCGCGGACAGTTCCCTGCGGATGCTGGCTCCCTCGTGCACCGGGGAGAATGGCACGAAAATGCGGATGGCAACCCAGGTCAGTGCCCCGACGAGGCCGACCACGGCAAACATCCAGCGCCAGCCGAAACTCTGCCCCAGGAACGTCACCGCGGGCACGCCAAGCACGTTGGCAACCGAGAGCCCCAGCATCACCCAGGCGATGGCGCGTCCGCGCATCGACGCGGGCACCAGGGTGCCTGCCAGGATCGCGGCGATGCCGAAGTACGCGCCGTGCGGCAGCCCGGCCAGGAAGCGGGACACGAGCATCCACTCGTAGTTCGCGGCGAACAGGGAGCTGAGGTTGGCCAGCGTGAAGAACGCCATGAGCCACAGGACCATGGTCTTGCGGGCGACCCGGGCGCCCAGTGCCGTGAGGATCGGTGCCCCCACCACGACGCCCAAGGCGTAGGCGGAGATCAGCAGGCCCATCCGGGCGTTGCTGACGCCCAGGTCCGCGGCGCCTTCCTGGAGCAGGCCCATGATGGCGAATTCGGTGGTGCCGATGCCGAACCCGCCCATGGCCAGGGCCACGACCGCCAGCATCAGTGCGCGCCCCGATAGTTGGGTGGAGCGTTTCAGGTTGGTGCTGCCCGGGGCGGTGGCGTCGGAATTCACGGGTCTCTTTTCGAGGTACGGTGCGGAGTCGACGGCGGGCAAACGCTTGCGTTCCTGCCGCCGCAGACTCCAGCCTACGTGGCTACAAGCACCGCGGGGAGCCTTGGTGAGCACCCCCACAACCGGTACGGATCAGGGTGCCTCGCGTTGTTCCGGGACCTGTGGTGCCGGCCCTAGAGGGCCATCAGGTCGTTGCCCGTGTCCTGGAGCGTCGCCACCGGGATGCTCTTGCCGATCATCGAGCGCAGGTGGTCGTTGACGTCCCAGATGTTCACGTTCATGGCGGCGGTGACCACGCCGTGGCGCAACCAGAAGATGATGAACTCCCCCGAGGCCATGTCCCCGCGCACCACCGCCTCGTCCTCGGCCTGCCGGTCCCCGACGTATTCCATGCCCAAGTCGAACTGGTCGGTGAAGAAGTACGGGAACCAGTCATAGGATTGATCGCGTCCCAGGATGGTGGCGGCGGCGAGCTTGCCCTGGCGGATCGCGTTGTCCCAGTGCTCGACCCGCATGTTCCGGCCCAGCGCGGTGTTGTAGGCCTCGGCGATGTCGCCGATCGCCAGGATGTTCTTGTCGCTGCTGCGCAGGTGCTCATCGACCACGACCCCGCTGCCGACCTCGAGGCCCGCGGCGACGGCCAGCTCGTTGTTGGGCACCGCCCCGATGGCCAGCAGGACGATGTCCGCGGGAATGTCCCCGGTCGGGGTCTGCACCACCAACCCCTTTTGGGGGTCCGCGGCGATTCCGGTGACCCCGGTACCGAAGCGGCACTGGACGCCGTTGGCGATGTGCAGCTGCGCCACATGCGACCCGAATTCGGTGCCCATGGCCGTCGCGAGGGGAACCTGGTCCGGAGTCAGCACCGTGACCTCGAGGCCGGCCGAGCGTGCCGAGGCCCCGACCTCCATCCCGATCCACCCGGCGCCGATGATGACCAGGTGCCGGCCGGACACGAGTTGCTCCTTGATGGCCTTCGAGTCGTCCAGCGACCGCAGCGTGTAGACGCCGGGCAGGTCCCACCCGGTCATGTTGGCGTTGCGGCCGCCGAGCCGGGAACGGCATCCGGTGGCGATCACGAGGTTTTCGTAGCCCAGGGTCGAGGAGTCCGACAGGGAGACGGTCTTGGCTGCCGTGTCGATGGCTTCGGCCGTGGTGCCCAGGCGCATCGCAACGTCCGCTCCGGTGTACCAGCTTCCGGGGAAGGGCTCGAGTTCCAGGGCGGGCTTGCTGCCCTGGAGGAATTCCTTGGACAGCGGGGGGCGTTCGTAGGGAACTTCGTTTTCGGAGGCGATGAGTGTGATGGGCCTGGAGTAGCCGCCCTCGCGCAATTCGTGGATGCAATGGGCCGCGGCAAGTCCGCCGCCGATCACCACCGTCCCAAATTCTCCTTGCGCTTCCGCTTGCGTCGTCGCCGCTTCACTCATGGTTTTCGTCTCCTGCCAGGATGGTGCCACCGCCGTGATTCGGGGTTTTCGGGAAAGTGGTGGTGACCGTGTGTATTCCTCTCTTCAGAATGTCACTTGGCGTGGCAAGAGTCGAGGGTTCGGCCATGGCCGATGGATGGGAGCCGAAGAACAGCAGCATTCCGGCTGGGAATCACGTGACAGGTCTCTGGGCGGAATCACAGCCGCCGTCGATGCATCGAACAGGCCGATGTGCGATTCTTGGTAACGATGTCTGTTTACCCGCCCCGGCCACGCGCTGCGAAACGTACCCGTCGGCCTCCCTCGCGCGCCCAGCGTTTCCTGCGGTTCCTGGTGTTTCTCGGCGCGCTGGGAACCGCGCTGCTGATCGCTTTCCACACCCGCATCCCGGATGCCCTGGGCCTGGGCCTGCTGCTGGACAACGCCGCCCCCTGGCTGGGGCTCGTGGTTCCGCTGTTGCTGCTGGTGGCGCTGTCCTCACGCAGCCGCACCTCGCTGGTGGTCCTGTTGGTGCCCGCATTGACCTGGATCCTGGCCTTTGGCCCGGCCATAGTTCCGCTGTCCTGGACGGCGCCGGCGTCCGCGACCCACACATTGACGGTCTCCAGCCAGAACACCAAGGCCGGAACCGGGGCGGCTGCGCAGTCCGCGCGGGAGCTGGCGGCAAGCGGCAGCGACGTCGTTGCCCTGCAGGAGCTCGACGCCGGCAGCGCCTCACGAGTCACCGAGGCCCTGGGCGCCGCCTATCCGCACCATTTCGTGGTGGGCACCGTCGGGGTCTGGAGCAAGTATCCGCTTGAGGGGTCCCGTTCCCTGGACCTGGGCTTGGGGTGGAAGCGGGCCCTGTCGACTCGGGTGGCCACGGGGCAGGGAGAGGTTTCGCTCTATGTCATCCATGCGGCCTCGGCCCGGCCCAACGACCACGTCGACCGCGACGTGATGCTCGGGCAGCTGGCCGCCGCGGTGCGGGCCGACCCGCGCCAAAACGTCATGGCCGTGGGCGACTTCAATGCCACCAGCACCGACCGGGCGTTCGCGCAGATGTCCACGGTGCTCGATGAGCCCAACCAGGACGACGGGCTGTTCGGGTTCACCTGGCCGCGGGCTCCCTTTGCCATGATGCGCCTTGACCATGTGCTGGTGCGCGGGCTGGAGGTCACCTCGAACAGCAATGTCGAAGCCGGGCTCAGCGACCACCTGGCCGTCCGGGCCACGGTGAACCTGCCCGGGGATTGATCCGGGACCGCCGATCGCTGGGGTTCATCCCTCCAGTCCGGTGACCCTCATGGTGATGTTGATGCGTCCGGTTTCCAGCCCGCAACCGGCGGGAGCGGTTCCGGGCAGGACCTTGGTGACGCCGTGGTATGCAAGTCGCACCGGGCCGCCGAAGACGAACAGGTCCCCGGAGGCCAACGCGATGTCTTGATAGGGCTTGCTGCGGTTCAGGGTGTTGCCGAAGCGGAAGGTGCAGGTGTCCCCGATGGAAATCGAGACCACCGGGGCCACCGACCGTTCGTCGCGATCCTGGTGCATGCCCATTTTGGAGTCGGCACCGTAGTAGTTCACCAGGGCGGTGTCGGGCGTGTAGGCCTTGGCCGCTGACTGGTCCCCGGTGGCGGCCAACAAGGCCTTGCGTCCCAGTCGCACCATCCAGTCGGGAAACTCCAGCACCCGGTTGCCGTTGACGTCGACGGCCTCGCGGGAATAGGCATAGGGCCGCCAGTGCCACCCGAGGCACACGGTCTGCACCGACATCTCGTGTGCACCGATCCTGGCCGCGCGCGGCGGCACCGGGCCCCGCCCCCACTCGTGGAAGCGGGCCACGATCCAGCGCTGTTCCTCCAGGTCCAGCCAGTCCGGAACCCAGTGGGCCCCGGGTGCCAGCTCCCGCCGGGGACGGCCCAGGAAGCTGTCGGAAAAGAGCGCGTCCATGGGTCGGGGGTCCTTCCTGTCGGTTCGGTTCCGCGCCCCCTGGCCCCCGGGACACGAAACCGCGCCGGTGTCAGCCGGCGTTGATGTCGTGCGGGTAGGCAGCGGTCCGGTTCTGGAATTCGAGAATGGCCGGATTCACGATCACGCCGTCCCGGATCTCGATGGCGCGGGCTATCGTCTCATTTTCCTTCCAGGCGGCGGGCCCGTCCAGCACCACATCCAGGAAGGGCAGGAGTGCTTCGCTGATTTCCCAGCTGGCGGAGTTCCACAGGTATGAGGGGCTGTGGTCGACCGCGTAGTAGTTGATGTTCCGGCCAACGGTGAACATCGGGTCGGCGAAGGTGGTGGGCTTGGCCCACTCGAATCCCATGCCCTCGTCGCAGGAAACATCGATGATCAGGCTGCCCGGGGCGAATGCGTCGAGGTCCTGGGAGCTCAGGTACATCAACGGCGCGTTGGGGTCCTGCAGGGTGCAGTTCACCACGATGTCGCTTTCGGCCAGGAACGGTGCCAGCGGCAAGCGTCCCTCGTCCGTGATGACCTCGCTCAGGTGCGGTCCGCCGTCGTGGTCGAACTGGACCATTTGGACGGCGTGGATGGGCGAAGCGACGGCCGCGACGGAGCGTCCGGTCAGGACACGCACGTCGTGGATCCCGTGGGCGCGCAGGGCGGTGACAGCTCCACGGGCGGTTGCGCCGAAGCCGATCACGGTGGCCGAGAGCCTGCGCCCGTAGTCACCCGTGTTGCCGCAAAGCTGCAGGGCGTGGATGACCGATGAGTAGCCCGCCAACTCGTTGTTCTTGTGGAACACATGCAGCCCGAAGCTGCCGTCCGTGCCCCAGTGGTTCATGGCCTCGAAGGCGATGATGTTGAGTTTCTTGTCAATGGCCAGCTGCGTCAGCGCAGTGTCCTGGACACAGTGCGGCCAGCCCCACAGTGTCTGGCCCTCGTGCATCTGCACCAGATCCGAGGCCTGGGGCTTGGGCAAGAGAACGATGTCGCTGCCGGCCATGATTTCTTCGCGAGTGGCAAAATTTCCCACGAACGGCGCGAGGTCTTCATCGTCCATTCCGCAGGCCACGCCGTAGCCGGATTCGACCGTGATGCGGTCTCGGAAGCGCTCGTCAATACGTTCAAAGTGAGACGGGTGGATCGGCAAACGTTGCTCGTCCACCTTGCTGGAAGTGGCTATGACACCCAGTGAAAGTTCGTTCGTAAAGCCCATTCTTCGTGTTCTCTTCCTGTGTGGAGCATGCCAAAATGACCTGCCCCATGAGGCTCACGGTACACGGGTCGGCATCCCCGGCGTCCGAAAAGTCCTGGCATTGGTCCCCGAGGTCCCCGGGCCGGTGCTCGTTGTCGGGGTGGGATTGGGCGTTCATCCCGTGTCCGACGTGGCCCCGGGTGGCCTGCCGGGAGACAAGTATTCCTGGTCAAGGGCGTCGCCATGTGACGCGCGGGGACGCGAGCGGGTGGCACTCGGCCCTTGGCCGGTCCGGCTGCCGATACGGCGGGACCGGTCGCGCTTGGCGGCGTGATGCACGAGGACCCCCGGATGGTCGAAATTCGATACCGGAGGTCCTCGGGTGGTTCATCGGTGCCCTTTGGTCACCACGTTCGCTTCGACGGCGTCCCGGTTGCGGCCCGGGGCGCCGTCCACGGTGGCGGCTAGTTTTCCGAAGACGTCGTCGGCTGGACGGGCTTGGACGGATCGGCGGCGTGATCCGGCTTGCCCTTTTGACCCGCGTGATCCGGCTTGCCCTTTTGGCCCGCGTGATCCGGCTTGCCCGGCTTGGGTTCGACGGTCTCGCCTGCGCGGAAA
The DNA here is from genome assembly GCF_001863355.1 of Arthrobacter sp. UCD-GKA. Lineage (NCBI taxonomy): Bacteria > Bacillati > Actinomycetota > Actinomycetes > Micrococcales > Micrococcaceae > Arthrobacter > Arthrobacter sp. UCD-GKA. The sequence goes on from NZ_MOLR01000004.1 coordinate 130,447, forward strand.
ACGATGTTGAGCTTCGGTGCCATGGTCGGCTCGCCGTCTGCCGATTCCGCGCTGCGCAGGCCCGTGCCGGAAAGCAGGAACGACAGGGCGTTGCCTGCAGCCCAGTCCTCGCGGTCCACGATTTCCTGCACGATGTTGGAGAGATCAACGGTGCGCTGGTCCGCGCCCGCTTCGTGCTCGATGAGCCATGGTGCAATATCGGCCCATGTCGCGCGCGCCGTGGTCAGTTCACGGCCGGCCAGTTCGAAGTCGGTGTCGCCGAAAGCTGCCGATGAACCTGCCGCCTCGCCAGCGATGCTGATGTTGAACGGATCGGTGTTCTTGTCTTCTTCATCCGTGGTGAACTGCACGCGGGCGGACAGGATCTCAGCGCCGGCGGGAATCTGAAGTCCGGCGTAGCGCAGGCCGATGATCTGCGATTCCTTTTCGTCAACGATTTCCAAGTCGGAGGAACCGTGGTCCATCTTCCCGGAGGCGGAGTACTGTTCGACGTCGTCACGTGCGTCATCGATAGTGGCGGCAATTTCCGTGGCGCCGTCAAGGGTGTAGGTGACCATGAGCTTCGGAGCTTCCTCGCCCGTGCCGCCTTCATAGGCCTCGGCGGTCCGGGTTCCGGTTCCGGTCAATTTGAAGGCCATGGCAGCCCCGCTGGCCCAATCCTCGCGGTCAACGACGGACTGCACCAGACCGGTGACGTCCGGGGTGCGCTGGGCCTCGCCGGCCTCGCCCGCTGTCGTCCAGCTGGGAATGCCACTCCATGCGACAGTGTCGTCAAGGAATTCGCGGTTGGAGACGTTGTAGGCGTCCTCCGTGTATCGTGCCGCGTGCCCGGTGTTCTCCTGGGAGATCGCGACATCGAAGGGATCGGCATTTTTGTTCGGCTCGTCGGTGGTGAACTGCAGGTAGGCACCGGTGACGGTGGCACCCGCGGGGATCGCGACCTGGTCGAAGCGGATGCCGATGTTTTGGGTCTCGGGATCCTCGCTGCCGGGAGATTCCTGGGTGATTTCCAGGTCCGAGGAATCAAGGTAGATCCTGCCGTTGGCGACGTACTCTTCGACGTCGTCGTTGGCGGAGAGCACCCGAGCCTCCACGGAGACCTCACCGGTGTCGGGGTTGACCACGTTTTCAATGGGCTTGTCAACGTATCCGGGGCCCTCGAACACGGTCTGCGCCGGGTGGTCCGGTACCGGGTTCGGGACGGCGTCTTCCGCGGCGCGGGTGAGTGTGACGTCGTCCAGGACGGTGCCGTCGACCTGGCGGGTGGTGACGCGGAGCGAATCACCGTCGGCCTGAAGATGCGAGTAGGACGTCTTCCGGTTCTGGCTCTCCACCGCGTTGAACGTGAAGTCGATGTCCTCCTGGATCGAGTAGTACTTCGATCCCGTGGAGGAGTTCATCGTCAGGTAAAGCACTTCGCCGTCCTGCTTGGCCAGTTCGGCCGGGGCATCGAGGTTGCCGACGGCGTGGCCCTGGTTGAGCAGGTGCGAGCGGGTGTACACGTGGTCGTGCCCGGAGAGGACCAAGTCGAAGTTCAGTTCCGACATCAGCTGGGGCATCCATTCTCGCCGCTTCTCAATATCGCCGTCGGTGGCGTGCGATGCCGTGGAGTAGAGCCCGTGGTGCCAGGTGGCTACCTTCCAGTCCACGCCGGTACCGTGCTGTTCGACGATGTCGCGTACCCACGCAGTGTGTGCCGCGGGGTCCTGCTCGTTGGAGTTCAGGGAGACGAAGAGAACGTCATTCTGGATGTACCAGTAGTTGCCCAGGCCGGCGTCCCAGCCGGAGAGATCGTGTTCGTTGGGCATGTTGAAGTGCTCGGCGTATGAAACGGAGCCGTCGTCGTGGTTGCCGATGTTGGTGGCCAGGGAGTGCTGGCGCAGCTGGCTCGGCGACAGGTAGTCGTCGTACTGGGAATCCGAGTCGTGGTCGTCCACCTGGTCGCCGACCGAGAGCAAAAAGTCTGGGTCGGGAACGGACTGGAGCGACGCGTCGAGAGTTTCCTGCCACGCACCGACGTCGCTGGGAACCCCGCCGCCGGAGCCGATCTGCGTGTCGCCATAGACAAGCACGTCCAGCTTCTCGTCCGACTGGATGCTGAACTCCTGCAGATCCGACCAGCCCAGTGCGTCGGATCCCACCTGCCAAACGTAGGTGGCCCCCGGCGTCAGGCCCGTGGCTGCGGCATGCTGCCAGGACAGGCCGGGCTGCTCATTCGATGTGCCGGACGCTGTGGGCTCCAGGATACGAGTGGTGTCCGCCTCGGCTCCCTTGACTGCCAGTTTAAGCTGCTGGGCGCCGGCGGCATCCGAGTACCAGGCGAAGTTGCGGTCGAGATCGGTGGCACCGACGTTGAGCACCATGTGGGAATACGAGGCCGTAACCGTTCCCTCAATCGGGGCGGCTGCTGCCGAGGTACCGCCCAGGAGCAAGGACAGGCCAAGTGCACCCACCGAGAGCGGGGCGAGGATTCGTCTGTTGTTCATTGGTTCAGGATTCTTTCCGCTGGAAATGTCCGTCTGGCGGCGCCACGTCATGGGCCTGCCGGGCGGCAAAACGATAGGTGGAAGGCTGAGGCAGATGCAGGTTGCCCCGCAGCAACCATAGGAACGTCGAACGGACGGTTGACCACCGGAAACTAAACTCGGAATGAATTCTTGCCTCTGCGGAACAGCCAGGGACCGCGCCAAAAACCACTACGGGATCCACTGGAACATGGGCGCACCCCGGCCCACGCCGGCTGCCCTGCTTGGATGCGCCACGGCCTGAACCGATGGTCTTCCGCAACCAACCCATGGTCGGGTTCAAGCGTGCGGCAACCTGCGCCCGCGTCAACAGCAAAGGACCCAACGGCCGAAGCCGGCGAGGGGGCTGCAGCAACCATCGGCCCGGTGTCCCCCGCCCGAAGGCCTGGGCATGCGGGCGCGCATCCGGCGGTTCGCCTGGTTCCAACACCGGGCTGCGATCCGGGCACTCAGGTTCGGCCCGTGTTACCTGCGCTCCCCCGTGGATTATCGGACTGCCCGCTCGGAGTGACCTCGATTGGCATGCCGTTGCGCAGCAGCCATGCGGTGTAGAGTTCGCGGCGCCGGTGCAGGATCCTGCTGGCGATGAACATCAGCGGGGCCATCGCGGCAATCATGATGGCGAATGCCGTTGGATAGAGCACGAATTCGGGACTGGCGGCAATCCCCGCAAGCAGCGACCCCGTGATGAAAATGCCCACCGCCATGCTGTAGTACGCGATGCCCGTCCTGCGATTGCTGCCCACCGATTGGTACATGTTGCGCCCGTACCACCGCCTGTACCGCACCTTTCCGGGGCGTTCTCTTTTCAGCTTCAAGAAGCCGTGGACAAAGCACGCCAGCGCGAAGCCCAGGGCGACAAGCACCGGCACGATCCACATTTCGTAGTCGAACCCCATGGCCCAACTCATCACCAGCACCGGGGCAAGAAAGTACACAAAGAGCGGACCGAAAAGCATCCAGGCCCAGGCACGGGCCCGGGTCCCGGCATAGGCAGCGGCTTCCCGTTCGAATTCGGTGGGCTCGCTGTCGAAGACCTGCGGACCGGGCGCGACTTCGCGAACCACCCGCCGGTCGGGTTGCGGCGAGGCCCCGTTCTTGGCCAGGTGCGCGGCGTAGACCTTGTCGCGCTCCATGCGCAGTTTGCGGGCGTGGAGCAGGCCATGGATCGCCAAGGCGATGGCCACCCACATCCCCACCAGGATGCTCGATACCCGGGCGATGTCGTGGTCACCGGCCATGAAGGCGGCAATCACGGTGAAGACCGCACCGGCCACCGCAATCCCGATGGCGGCAGCCTTGTCTCCCCGGATCGACTGGTCTGCCACGGTAAAGGCCACCGATGGCTTGGCCGGGCGCAGTGCCGCCAATCCGGCGACAGCCCCGGAAATGAGCAGGACCACGATGCCCAGACCGGTCAGCACGGCTGTTCCCCACGGATCCACGTCGGTGAGCCGACGCACCAGCAAAGCGGCTGCCGAAGCCAGGAAGAGCCCCGCGCCGTAAAGCATGAAGTGGAAGATCCGGATGCGCCGTTCCACGAATCCGAGTGCCATGTGCTGGAATTCGTTGGCATCGGGGATCCGGGGATCCTCGATCGTGGGGTCGTACCTGCGGGGCAGGGGCATGTAATGAATCTTTCCCTGGGTCTGGGGATGAGGCGGCGGCCCTTGCAGTGCCTGGTCCACCGATACATGCTACACGCGGTTTACCCATCGATTCGCGTTTTTCTGCCGGCACAAGCGCATGTTCCCAGGGATCCTCGGGAGGACGAACGTGCCTATGCTGGGGATCCCATCGTGGATTCGGGCAAGGAGACGTCGTGGAACAACAGACACTGGGTGCAGCGCTCGAGGCGGAGCACCGCGAAATCGATGGCGGGATCGAGGCGTATCTGGCCGCGACCGGAACCGCGCAGGATCAGTCCGAGACACTGATGCGCTCCCTGGCCGGACTTCGCCGCCACATCTACCTGGAGGAAGAGTTCCTCTTCCCGCCGATGAAGAGGCGCGGGTTGATGGGGCCGATCTTCGCCATGGAACGCGAACACGGCCAGCTGTGGAACACCATGGCCGAAATCGACAGCTTGATCGAACACGAAGACGCCCCCGGCACCCGCACCGCTTGCGCCGAGTTGCTCGGGCTTCTAGACAAGCACAACGCCATGGAGGAAAAGGTCATTTACGCCCAGGCCGATGAGCTGTTGGACGAAACCGCGTCCTCGGCCTTGGGCGATTTCCTAGGTTCCGGGGCCTTTCCCGAAGACTGGTCGCCGCGCTCGGCCCGCGGCTGACCCGCCGGTGGAGCCGCACCCCGAGCCAGCTCGGATAGGCTCGGTGGCATGGGACAACACGGAAAAACAGCCATCGGCACCGCATGGATCGTTGCCGGGGCAGGAATCCTCTGGCTGTTCAGCGGCGCGCTGAACGGATGGATGCTCGCCCACCAGGTCCGCCTGCCTGCCCAGTTCACCCGGATGCTTTTTCCCGAGACGATCGCCATGCGAACCTGGCAATCGGCCCAGCCGTGGCCGATCCTGCTTTCCCTGTTTTCCGTCCTGGCATTGATGGCCTTTACGCTCCTGCTGCTGCGGTGAGCCGGCATGCGTGCGGGCAAGCAAGCCGGAGATCAACCCATCGGATTCCTTGCCGCGTGGATGTCCATCGTGCTTGCCGGTTTCGCCGCGGCCGCTTTTGCCTCCCTCGGCTACGTCATTGCCTCCTGGCCGCCGGCACGGTTGGCGTGGTTGCTGGACGGTGTCCAGCCCGCGTTGCTTGCAGCCGGCTACTGGGGAATCATCTGGGGTTGGCTGCCCGCGCTGGCGGGAACCCTGGCCATGAGATCCCCCAAGCAGCTCCCCGGCCCGAAGGCCGCGCGGCGGCAGCCCGATGCCATGCCGTTGTTGGTGTCCGGACTGCTCGCGGTGATACTTGTCGTCACGATCCCCGCCGCCCACAACGACACCGCGGAAACCCAAACCCCGCTGGCCGCGCCCCCGCCGCCCGACGCGCCCTCGCCAACCCCGTACGGCTGGCCGGATCGGTCGGACGCCTTCCAACCGGCCGGGGAAAACTGGTGTCCGGGCGAAGGCGTGTCCATCTCATGGCATGAACCGGAAGGGGCCACGGGACACCGAGGGATGGGCTTCGACCTGACGAATACCGGGACCGGTCCTTGCGTCGTGGAGTCCTACCCAGACATCGCCTTCAACAACGCCGAAGGGTGGGCCATCGACGTGCTATTGGTCCATGGCGGTTCGTTCATGACCGATGATGCCGGGGTCTCGGCCATCACCCTGTTGCCCGGTCAAAGCGCGCGGGCCTTCCTGGGCTGGAACGCCATGGCGGCAGCGGGCGACGTGCGCACCGGGACCATGCTGGTCGCACCCTACGCAGGGACTTTGCGCCATAGTTCGCCGGTGGACCTGGACATCATCGACGGCGGTGCCGTGTCGGTCACCGCTTGGGAACTCGTCACGGATCCAGCCGGCACTAAGGACAACACCCGCCAAAACCCCTAGGGTTCCGGCGGGTGCCGATGTGTGGAGCATAGCGGAATCGAACCGCTGACCTCTTCGATGCGAACGAAGCGCTCTACCAACTGAGCTAATGCCCCGTGTCATGGCTTGGAGCCGCAACATTTTCAGCCTAAACCCGTGGCGACCCGCATGCAAAATCGATTCTCTCCAGGCGCCTATTCCTCGTCGCCGTCGGCGGCCCCCGCCTCGATGGATTCGCGCGCCACGGTGTACTGGCGCTGGATGTAGGCTTCAAGTTCGCTGCGCTCCACCCGCCAGACTCCGCGACCGCCGATCTTGATGGCCGGCAGGTCCCCGCTGCGTACCAATGATCGCACCTGCGGCAGGTTTACATTCAACTCGTCGGCGACATCTTCTAGACGCATGAACCTCATGTATTGAAGGCTACCCGTTTCCGGGTTCACCGAGGCGGTCCAGGTCGCTTCTGTGGATAACGGATGCTGGTTTCACTGGGCTCGGGACCTCCCGGGGGCAAAAAACTAGAGTGGTCCGCGGTGACTCCAAGTTTTGGAATCTTTGCGGACCACTCTGACGTTTCGACCAGGGGCCTTGTGGGCCGGCCTGTAGCGCGGCCTGGATCCAGTCCCGCTGCAAGGGTCTGCTCCCCGTAGCTTGTGACCTTGGTTGAGCTTCTAACAACCACTAAAGCAACAACCGGGCATACCGTGCAACACAGTTGGGTATCACTGATCATTTTGACTAACATGGAGTGGTAGCTACCGAACAACTTGGTCAGTCTGACCGAACCTAGGCGAAGGAGCCGGAATGACGCCGGAATCGTACCAACTGGATGATACGGACAGGCGCATTCTCTTGGCCTTGGACGAGGATCCCCGCGTTCCCACCATGATGCTGGCGCAGCGCCTGGGGCTGGCTCGAGGAACCGTCCAGACACGCATGGAGCGCCTGGCCAGTTCCGGCGCCTTGCGCCCGAATTCGAGCCGCGTGAAGCCCGCCTCGGTTGGACGCGGCGTATCGGCCGTCGTCAGCGCCGAGCTGGACCAGTCGCACCTGGATGAGGCCATCGCGGCGTTGAGCCTCATTCCCGAGGTCCTGGAATGCGTGGCCCCGGCCGGGGACACCGACCTGCTGATCCGGGCAGTTGCCACCGATCCGGATGACCTCTATCGGGTCAGCGAGGAAATCCGGCTGTGCCCGGGGATAACCCGGACCTCCACCTCGATGATCCTGCGCGACGTGATCCCCTACCGCACCACCGCGCTGCTCGACCACCTGAGCTGACCGGCCGAAACATGCCCGGCAAGGGTTCCATTGACCTTGCCCTTGATGCCCTAGTCTTTTTCCGGGCGGTGTTTTGCCGTCCGCACCATATTTGGTTGAGGAGCATCATGGGCACTTCGGGACTTACGAACATCGACGTTGCAGGCATCACCACCGGGGCCAGCCCGTTTCCGAGCGCCACCCGCGCCGGAGACCTGGTTTTCGTTTCCGGCATGGTCGCCAAGGACGAAAACAAGGTCTTGGTCGGAGCCGGAGACATCTACGCGCAAACGGTCCAGACGCTCAAAAACCTGCACACCGTGCTGGCCGCCCATGGTCTCGGTCTGGACGCGGTCGCCACCGCCACGGTCTACATCAACGACGCGGCCATGGCCGGGGAATACAACCGTGCCTGGGTCGACACCTTCGGCAGCCACCGTTCCTCGCGTGCCACCATCGTTGCGCCGCTGCTCGCTCCCGAGCTGTTGGTCGAGGTTCAGGCCACCGCCTGGGCGGGCAACTAGGCACCCGCAGAACATGAACCTGCAGGGAAGCGAAGGACCGACCCCAACCACTGGTTGGAACCGGTCCGTCGTGTCCCCGGCGCACTCGGGGAAACGCGGTACCCGAGGGCACAAGCGTCACGACCCCACCGATCCCGGCCCCGGCGGCCCGGCTCGGCCCATGCCGCGCGGGGAGCCTACTTCTCCACAGCCAGGCGCCCGATGATCAGGCGCATGATCTCGTTGCTGCCTTCAAGGATCTGGTGCACTCGCAGGTCACGGACGATCTTCTCGATCCCGTATTCGGACAAGTAACCATATCCGCCGTGCAGTTGCAGGGCAGTGTTTGCGGCGTTGAAGCCGGCGTCGGTGGCCACCAGCTTGGCCATCGCGCACAGCCGGACGGTGTCCTTGGTGCCGCGTTCCAAGGCGTCCGCGGCGCGCCAGATCATGGTCCGGGCGATTTCGAGTTCGGTTTCCATATCAGCGATCGCAAAGAGCAGCGCCTGCTGCCCGATCAGCGGTGCCCCGAAGGCCTCGCGCTCCTTCAGGTAGGCGATGGACTTGTCCAGCGCCGCCTGGCCGCCACCGACCGAGCACGCCCCGATGTTCACCCGGCCCCCGTTCAGGCCCTTCATGGCGATACCGAAGCCGGTGCCCTCCTCGCCCAGCCGGTTGCCCACGGGAACCCGGACGTCTTCCATGACCACCTGGCGGGTGGGCTGCGCGTTCCAGCCCATCTTCGCCTCCAACGCGCCGAAGGACAGCCCCGCGGATTCGCCCGGGACGATGAACGCGGTGATCCCGGCACCGCCGGTGTCGGCGGTGCGGGCCATCACCAGGTACATGCCCGAGGCCCCCGCTCCGGAGATGAACTGCTTGGTCCCGTTGAGCACGTAGTGTTCGCCGTCGAGCACGGCCCGGGTGCTCAGCGCCGCGGCGTCGGAGCCCGCCCCGGGTTCGGTCAGGCAGTAGCTGCCCAGCATCTCCATGGTGCACAGCTGCGGAACCCAGGCCGCACGCTGCTCGTCGTTGCCGAAGCGGTCGATCATCCACGCGACCATGTTGTGGATGGAGATGTAGGCGGCGATCGTCGGGTCGGACTTGGACAGCTCCTCGAAGATCAGTGCGGCATCCAGCCGGCTCATGCCCGATCCCCCGAAGTCCTCGCGGACATAGATCCCGCCCATCCCCAGTTCCCCGGCCTGTGCCAGCACATCGACGGGGAAATGGTGGTCCCGGTCCCAGGCCGCGGCATGCGGTGCGATGTTCTCGGCGGCGAAGTCGGCCACCATCTCGACAATGGCCTTTTGGTCTTCGGTGAGTTCAAACATTCTCGGCTCCTGGGTCGTCGATGGCGGGCGGGCGGATGGTCGGAAGTGTTGCCTGGCTATTTCCCGACCTTGCCGGTCAGCGAGGCCAGGGGACGCAGGAAGACCGGTTGGGCCAGGAACCAGACGCCCACGATCACCACGATGGACACCGCGAAGATGATGAGTCCGGTCCAGGAAGTGGAGTCGTTGGCTGCATACATGTGGTTCAGGTTGCGCAGCACGCCGGTGGCCAGCACCAGGGCCACGTGCACCACGGTGAAGGCCACGAAGTAGATCATGACCGGGAAGTGCAGGGCGCGGGCCAGTTCCATCGGGTATGCCTTGTTCAGTGCGGCGGCCTTCTTGGGCCAGGCACCGGACATGCGCAGCCCGGTGGCGATCGCCAGCGGGGCGGCGATGAAGACGGTCACGAAGTAGGTCAGCACCTGCAGGGCGTTGTAGTTGACCCAGCCGGTTTCGGTCGGCCAGTCCAGGGACAGGTACTGCAGCCCGGCGGACAAGGCGTTGGGGAAGATGTCCCAGCTGGTGGGCACGATCCTCACCCACTGCCCGGAAATAAAGAGCACGATGATGAAGATGAGGCCGTTAAGCACCCACAGGGCATCGAGGGTCAGGTGGAACCAGAGGTCCAGGCTGATCCGCGCCGGGGCGCCCTTGGTGCGGATCAGGCCCTTGTTGTTGCGCACCCAGTGGGCGGCGGGCCGGGTATTGGTGCGCACCTGCCAGCCGGTGCGCACGATCAGCACCAGGAAGAACACGTTCAGGAAGTGCTGCCAGCCCAGCCAGGCGGGGAACCCGACCGGGGCGCCGTCGGGCAGCGCCGAGTGCCCGGTGTAGGTGTCCATCCAGGTCTTGACCGATTCGAGGCTGACCAGCCAACGGGCCACGAAGACGGCGATAACCAGCAGGACGACCAGGGACCCGGCGATGATGCCGGCTCGTGCCCATTTGTTGGTGGCCTGCTTTTTGGGGGTGGACCGGGCCGTCATTTATGGTGCCTCGCGTTCGTGGTTGGGATCGTCATCGGGGTGCGTCCCGGGTGCTAGGTCCGGGACTTGAGCAGCTCAATCACCTGCGGAACCAGCGTAAAGACATCTCCGACGATCCCCAAGTCGGCGATGTCAAAGATCGGGGCGTCCTCGTCCTTGTTGATCGCCACGATGGTCTTGGCCGTCTGCATCCCGGCGCGGTGCTGGATGGCCCCGGAGATGCCCAGTGCCACGTAGAGCTGCGGGGAGACGGATACGCCGGTCTGCCCGACCTGCGAGGTCTGGGCGATGTAGCCGGCGTCGACCGCGGCCCGGGAGGCGCCCACGGCGCCGCCAAGTGCGTCGGCTAGCTGTTCGACCAGCACGAAGTTTTCCGCCGAGCCCAGGCCGCGCCCGCCGGAGACCACGGTGGCGGCCCCGCGCAGTTCGGGCCGCGCGGAGTCTTCCGGGGCATCGGCAAATGCGGTCACGGTGGCGCTGCGGGTGGCAGGCGGCTCCAGGACCACCGCGTTGAGCGTTCCGGCGGCCGGGGCCGCGGACTCGTCGATGGCCCCGGAGCGCAACGTGATGATGGGCAGGGCGCCGGAGACCTGGGCGTGGACGGTGTATCCGCCGCCGAAGACCGAGTGCTCGGTGACGATGCCGGCATCCGTGGGTGCTGCGTCCACGACGTCGGCCAGCAGGCCGCCGCCGGTGCGCACGGCCAGGCGTGCGGCGGCCTCGCGCCCGTCGACGGAGGCTGCCACGAGCACCGCGGCCGGTGCGTGGGCGGCCACGGCGTCGGCAAGGGCGTCGACCAGCGGGGTGATGAGTGTGCCGTTGGCCCCGGGAACCTGGACCGCGTGGATCACGGCGGCGCCGAGGTCGGCCAGCTGCGCCGCGGTGGCCGGGTCCAAGGCGGTCTCGGAGGCGGTGACGGCCACGGGGGTGCCGAGCCGGGCGGCGACGGCCAGCATGCCGCGGGCCGAGGCGGCCAGGTGTCCGGTGTGGGTCAGTTCAACCAGTGCCAGGATGTTTGCCATGGAATGGTCCTTCGCTAGATCAGGCGCCGGGAGGCGAGGAAGTCGACGAGTTCGGCGGCGGCGTTCCCGTCGTCGGTGATCTTGGCCCCCGCGGTTCGGGCCGGGCGCTGGGCGACATCAAGCACGGTGCTGGCCGCATTGGTCTCCCCGCCGAGATCGGTGGCGGACAGGGTTTCCACGGGCTTGCGCTTGGCGCCCAGGATGCCCTTGAAGTTGGGGAAGCGGGCCTCGTCGAAGCGTTCGGTCACGGTGATGATGGCCGGGTAGCTCGCGACGACCTCCTGGGTGCCGGATTCGTTCTGCCGACGGCCGCTGACCGAGTCGCTGCCGATGTCCGCTGAAACCAGGGAGCCGAGCATGGGCAGGGAAAGGTGCTCGGCGACCATGGCCGGGAGCATTCCGGCGCGCCCGTCGGTGGACTCGTTGCCGGCGATGACCAGGTCCGCACCGGTGTCGCGCAGGGTGGCGGCCAGCATCCTGGCGGTGAGCACCAGGTCGGCCCCGGCCAGGGCGTCGTCCAGCACGTGGATCCCGGAGTCGGCGCCCATCGACAGGGCCTTGCGGATGGACTTGGCGGTGTCGGCCGGCCCCATGGACACGACCACCACCTCGGTGGTCTTGTCCTGGTCCTTGACCGTCAGGGCCAGTTCCAGGGCGCGCTCGGTGATCTCGTCGATCACCGGGTCGCTTGCCTCCCGGTCCACCCGTCCGCTGCCCGGATCCAGGATCCGTTCCTCGGCGGTGTCCGGAACCTGCTTGATCAAAACCGCGATCTTCATCCGTATTCCCTTCCCGGGTGCCGTGTCGTTCACTCATTCGCGACTCTACTGGGAAGGGCCAAAATTTACTAGGTCTTCCTACTAAATTGCGATGACGGCGGCTTCCGCCACGGAACATGCATTCGAGCAGCAGCGTGCGGATATCTTGGCCCGCGGGCGACATGCGTTCCCAGCGATCCGAGACGGAACACGGAACCACCGCGGTGCCACGGGCTTGGCACGAACCCAAGGAAATACGGATTAGGTCGGCAGCCACGAAGGATCTTCCGTTTGCTCTGGTCCTCTGCACCCATATTCGACCATTTACGGAGACTGGCCTGTTCCGACGTAAAGTCGTTTGGAGATGAAAGCCTTGTCCCACCGTCGGCGGCCCGCTCCACAGCGTGTTGGAGCACCTCCGGAGCATCCCCGGAGATTGGATCGATGCCCCCCCACGATGACCGCCAAGCACCGCGCGCCATCCAGGCCGAAGCAGAAAAGCCGCCTGTCGAAGGCCCGGAAAAAGAGCTTCATGAACTCGGTTCCGCTGCTAGTTTCCAAAGCCGCGTTGCTGGCCGGCCCGGTGTGGGGCGGCAGCACGCTGGTGATCTCCATCGCCGGAAAACAAGAGCTGACACAGTCGGGAGTCCATGCATCGGCCACTGTCAGCAAGCACTACAAGAAAACCGCGCCAAGCAGCAGAACCAAGAGTGTGTACTCCCTGATTGACTACACCTTCACGCCTGGTCACCTGGCGGAAGAACACGCCACCGGCGTGGAATTGCCTTCGGATCTGTGGAACACGGTAGAAGCCGGCTCAACAAGAGCGGTGACGTACAACCCCACAAGCCCCTCCACCAACCAGCCGACGATGATATTCAATCGCCTATCGCCGACCGCGGCCTCGTCGATCCGGCTGTTGGTGAGCGTGCTCCTGCTGGTGCTCTTCACTTGGTTGTCGTATTCGTGGCTCATGGCGGACATGTCACGACAGCCAAAACCCAAGGCCATCGACCCGGGAACCCACGTAACCGTAACGGGACCCGCGCAGAGCCACGGGCAAAGCGGAATGTATCGAAGGCACGGGAGACATGGGCCCAGATCGGCATGCTGGCGCTTTTGGCGCTCATCGCCGTGGCGATACTGGCAGGGTTCATGGGCGGGCTTGGGGTCGGTATGGAATTCGTCGGCCCACTCGTCGTGGATTTGCTGCAGTGAGACGCACCGGGTTCCAAGCAATGGCCATCACTTCCGCGGACGGCGCGATCCGACGGGCGGGGATTCATTGGCGTTCGCGTCAAGGTTGGCAATGTCGGACGCGAACCCATTAACCTGGTTTTCCGTACCGGGCTTCCGCCCCTGCTAGGTGCGTGGGTCAGTAGTCGATTTTGACCCATTTTGTATGTAGGTAACCTACAGCAGATACATCAATTTTGAACTAAATAGTGGGTTCTCGCTGTAGGATTCCACAGCCATTTTTCACTACCGACCCACACGCCTAGGGGGAGAACAAGGCATGCCACGGCGGAAAGCTGATCCCAGAAAAGTGACGTCGCCCTTCTTTTCGTCTTCATCCAGGGGCAATGGGCCGGGAGAAGAGAACTAGCGTTCACCCTAGGTTTCTTCGAAAAAGTCTAAAAGGACTATTGACTGGGGCAATAGTTCTAAGTAGTTTGAGGACAGAAGTTCCACGGAGTCTGCTCGGGCACTTATCTTCATTACTCTGCAGACATCACTTATTGCAAATTGCAACTAGGAGCACCCTTGTCTAAGTCAACTGAACGTCCTCCGGTCTCGCAGGGCAAACTCAAACCCAACACGATTGGCCTTGTCGGCGTGGTCTTTATGGTGGTGGCGTTTTCTGCGCCAGTAACCGCAATGTCTGGAAACGTACCGGTCGCGGTGGGAGTCGGGAACGGAACAGGCGCGCCAGCGGGCTTCCTCGTTGCCACCATCGTGCTCACCATCTTTAGCTTCGGTTTTACAGCCCTTGCGAAGCACATCACCTCCGCCGGAGCCTTCTACACCTTTGTTTCGCGAGGGCTCGGCAAGCCATTCGGCCTTAGCGCCGGCTTTCTGAGCATGCTGAGCTACATGGTAATGGAAGCAGGCCTCGTGGGGATTTTCTCTGCGTTTAGCCAGCAGACGTTCAAGAATCAGTTGGGCATCGACCTTCCCTGGATTGTCTATGCAGTCAGCGTGGTTGCCATCATGAGTCTGCTTTCATATAGAGACATTAGTCTCGCATCAAAAATTCTTGCAGTGGTGCTCATCGGCGAGATCGCATTGCTGTCTGCAATGGCGTTCTCGGTGCTCTTTCACGGAGGCGGACCGAACGGCCTCATGCCTGAGTCGCTGAACCCGATCAACGCGTTCAGCACAAACGGATTGGTCGGTGGTTCTGTCGGCGTGGGCTTGCTCTTCGCATTCTGGTCCTGGGTCGGGTTCGAATCCACCGCTATTTACGGCGAAGAATCCCGTGACCCAAAGCGCGTGATCCCGGCAGCCACTCTTATTGCTGTTGTCGGCATTGGTCTCTTCTACGCGTTCATTTCGTGGGCCATGGTGGCCGGCAACGGTGCAACCGGGGCGGTCGAACGTGCCACCGGGGCCAACCCATTCGATCTGCTCTACTATCCGATGAAGACCTACTTAGGCTCTTGGAGTGTGTTTGCCATGGAATGGTTCATGATCCTTGGTTCATTCGCATGCGCACTAGCAATCCACAATTCTGCAACCCGTTATCTCTACGCCATCGGGCGAGACGGAATCCTTCCTCGTGCGCTCGGGAAGCCTCACCCGGTCCACCAGTCTCCCCACATCGCGTCGATGGTGCAGAGCTGCTTTGCAGCAGTTCTCCTGATTGTTAGCTTCTTTGCTGGTGTCGACCCTTACGGTGAGCTGTTCGTGCTGGTCGCCTTCTTCGCAACAATTTCTTTCCTCACAGCCCAGATTCTGACCAGCATGGCCGCAATCAGCTACTTCCATGTTCGGGGAAACCACCCCGAGACGGCCAGTTGGTGGCGTACCTTCCTCTCGCCCATCGTCGGCGGTGGCGGGATGGCGGTTGTCATCTGGCTGCTTCTCACCAACTACGATGTCGCTGCAGGGCCAGCTGCGACGACAATGGTGGGACGGTTGGTGCCGTGGGCAGTCGTGACCGTCTTCACCTTGGGCATCTTGCTAGCGCTCTACTGGCGGCAGGCAAAGCCGGCAACGTACGCCCGAATCGGATCGACTGTCTATGAGGTTCACTTGGAAGAGCCATTGTCAGTGACCCCTGCGGGAGCCATTGACAACAGAATGGAATACGAAGAACGATGAATAAATTGCATGAGGACAGGCGAGTAGTCGTTACCGGGGCGACACGAGGCATTGGTCAAGCTATCGCGCGACGATTTGCATCGGAAGGCGCATGCGTTGCAGTAGTGGGCCGCGACAAGCACGCCGGTGAGGAAACCTGTCACACTATTGAAGAAAGCGGAGGGAGGGCGTTCTTTGTCCAAGGCGACCTCCTGGATCTCGAACTCATTCCCCAGTTTCTGTCTCAGGCGCGGTCCCATCTCTTCGGAGATATTGACCTGTTGTGCCATGCAGCGGGAATATATCCGGAGCAACCGCTCCGCGAAATGACTCGTGATGCGTGGGACCAGGTCATGAACCTCAATCTCACAGCTGCGATGTTGTTAATGCGGGAAACGATCCCTGACCTAACCAGATCGGAGTACGGCCGATTTATCATGATCAGTTCGATCACAGGTCCTCGCACAGGCATTTCCAATCTGACACATTACGCGGCATCAAAAGGGGGCTTGGAAGCACTCGTTCGCTCGGCAGCCGTGGAACTGGCTCAGGCAGGCATCACAGTGAACTCGGTCGCCCCCGGAACTATCCTGACCGAGAATCTTAAGCTCCTCTATTCGGAGGAAGACGCACTTCAGGATGTTGTCTCGCGAATCCCCGTCGGTCGAATAGGGCTTCCAGAAGATATTGCCGCTACGGTGAGTTTCCTTGGATCTCGCGATGCCTCATTCATAACCGGACAAAGCATAGTTGTCGACGGCGGCCAAACGCTTCCCGAAGTTCAGCGATGACTGGATCCGTTTTGTTTCCCGGCTCGGGAGTTCAGGGCCCGAACTCCGGAACTACAACATTCATTGGGTTTCTGGGCAGGCGTACACGGACCGGAAGCTGGGACGAACTTTCGAATGGGACATTCCGGGAGGCAACGCGTGCAGCCCAGGAACTTCGATGGCACGACGCAGCGGATCTCGTGGATGTAAGCCTGCTCGAAGCCCAGGAACTGCGGGAAATTTATGAGGATTGGCCGCAGGCGATCATCAGTTGGGTCCGCGGCCAAGGGGCACTCGAATCCGATATCGAACGCGAGCAAGGCCGACTTCACCAGGTACTTGGAGAGCGCGCCATGCGGGGGATTGAGGCTGCATGGCCGAATTACGAAAACTCAGTCCGGCGTGTACTTGCTGCCTGTAAGAACGCCGACGCCGAAACGACGATTCTCATTGAAGAAGCACGAGCCACCTGGCTCGCAATGCACGATGACGCGGTCGATCGAGTCGCTGGTCTGATTGATATCGCCGTGAGGCTTCTTGGAGAGGAAAACCTCGTTCTGCTGTGGGACTATCTCCTGTCCGACTGGTATGAAATACATGCCCGTCGATACAGCCTTGAGCATCAGCCGTGGGAAACCTCAGCCCACCAACTCATGATCAGCATCGTTGACGGTTTTCATGCCCATTTGGCCGGAGTCGATCGTCAGGGAGACATAGAAGTGATCTATGAGGACGACCGCATAGGTTTTCGCTTTGCTCCGTGCGGTTCTGGAGGACGGGCCGTGGACGCCACCATAACGAGCGGCCAACCTCGTTCTGGGCACCCCTTTGATTTTGCTGTGACCACAGAGCCACACGACTGGGCTTGGAACCAGACAGGCGTTTGTTCATACTGTGTGCACTGCTGTCTGCTCAACGAAGTGATGCCCATCGATCGGCTAGGGTATCCGACCAGGGTAATCGATCCCCCCGTTTGGAACAACGGCGATGGTCCCACGGCCTGTACCTGGTGGGTCTATCGACATCCCTCTCTTATCCCAGATGAAATTTACACACGTGTCGGAAGAACGGCTGACAGTCGGCCAAGTCGCCCAACGAGTACTTCTTGAAGGAACGGGAATGACCTATTCAACGCCAAGGGTGCCACTGACCCGACTCGAAATTCCGGATTACGCCCTCGGGATACGCGGGAAAATGCTGAGGTCTGAAAAGACGCGACCGGATTCCCTGTCGAACTTCAGCTCAATCTTGTATGGGCTTTCGCTGCCGGACAGCGTCACGGACAATGCGTTTAGCAACGCAACGAATGGATACCCAGATTCATCACTTCGTATTGATGAAGAAACGCGTGTAACCCTTCCCTGGCGTGATGAAACCGAAGCCGTCATCGCGGACCTAGTGACGAACGATGGCGAACCATTCGGCGCCTCGCCGCGTGGAGCACTGCAGCGAGTCGTTGAACGGTACCTAAAACGTGGACTCACCCCAGTCCTCGGCTATGAGTTTGAATTCTGGATATTTCATGACGAGGATCGTGGAAGGCGAGACGGCGAGACTGAGGGACTTGGTCGAGTCAAAAACGCATACAGCTTGAGCAGAATCGCTGGCGCCGCCGATCTCATCGAAGAGTTTGTGGCGCGTATGCAACACATCGGCATTGAAGTAGAGACATTCCACTCAGAACTTGGCCCAGGTCTCTTTGAATTCACTCTGTCACCGCAACCAGCACTTCGAGCGGCAGATAATGCTGCCCGAGCGAAACAGTACATGCGTGAACTCTGTGCAGAACGAGGACTTGCCGCATCGTTCATGGCGAAGCCCTTTGGTGGCGAGTCCGGTGCCGGAGGTCATATCCATTCAAGTCTTATGGCCGGTGGTCGGAATATCTTTGCGGAAGAGCCTGGCAGGCTGTCCGAAACCGCACGACAATATCTAGCCGGGTTGCTTGCGACAATGTCTGACTTCACGGCCCTTTTCGCGCCATATGTCAACTCCTACAAACGATTTGCCCCGGATATGTATGTGGCCAACCGCCCCAGCTGGGGAAACGATGACCGAAGCGTTGCCTGCCGGACACTGACATCAAACGTGAGTGCTGCCAGGGTGGAACATCGCATTTCTGGCGCCGACACCAGCCCGTATTTCTCTGCTCTTGGGGTGCTAGCTGGCGGTATACACGGAATCGAAAATAGTTTGGACCTTGACGAAACCGCCAAAACCGGAGCGCCACTACCAACGGAACTTTCCGAGGCCACCGAAAAGTTCGCGAATTCCCCGATCGCGAAGGAACTCCTGGGCGAAATTTTTGTTGGTGCAGTGCACCAGCTCCAGCGCACGGAAATCCGAGAGTATGAGCAATGGCTCCGTACTAACATCACGAGCTGGGAGCGTTCACGGCATCTGGAACACCACTAATTGATGCAATTCAAGAACCTCGTGTTCGGAAAGCGGACCTTGAGCAAATCGGAGCGGCTCGGCCAGAGTACACCTGCCGTGGTCAACTGAGGGGTGACCTCCAGGCCCGCGACGAACGCCTAAGTTTGTAGAATTACGACGGCAATCGAGTAGGTGGGAGGGTTTGCCTCCCACCTCTCACACCACCGTACGTGCGGACCTCGCATACGGCGGTTCGCTAGGTCGTTTGAAACCTGTCCCAACTCTGGCGAAACAACACCAAGCCTTGATCCGCCCAATAAGCATTGGGCAGCGCCCGAGTAAGAATCGGAGATCCCGCAACACGCCAGTACGCACGACTTGCCATGCCCCATTGATACGCCAAATCATGGCGTATCCCGAGCCTGCGCAAGTTCGCGACCCGCGTATGCGTTCTTTTCCATTCCTTCCACCGGATCTGCCGCATCCGACGCCTAAACCACTTATCCAGCTCGGAGAACTTCTTCGGTGTCTCAGACAGCCGAAAATAGCCCATCCAACCCCGCACATAGCGATTCAATTGTTCGATGCGGTACCCCATGGACACGCTCCACTTCCGCGAGGTCAGGGCACGGATCTTCTCCTTCATGCGCGTGAACGCCTTTGGGGCGATCCTGATCTTGACCCCGCCCTTGGCGAAGTAGAACCCGAAACCCAGCAAGGTAGCTTTGTTCGCTGGGTTGATCGTGGACTTTTCTTGGTTCACCCGAAGCGACAGGCGCCGCTCAAGGACTCTCGTCGCTTGGTCGAGCACCCGGACCGCGGCCCTCTTTGATTTCAGGAACAACCGGATATCGTCGGCGTACCGCACGAAGCGATGCCCCCGACCCCAGAACTCCTGGTCAAAATCGTCAAGCATGACGTTCGAAAGCAACGGCGACAAGGGAGAACCCTGAGGGGTTCCCTCCGTCGTGTCCCGTCGAATACCGTTGGCCATGATCCCCGCCTCGAGATAGCGGCGGACCAATTTCAAGACCCGTTTGTCTTTCACTTTCCGCGCAACCCTGGCCATCAGCATGTCGTGGTTCACCCGATCAAAGAACGCATCTAGGTCAACCTCAACCACCCATCGATACCCCTGGGAGATCACCGTTTGGGCGACCTTCACGGCATCGTGGGCGCTTTTGCCCGGCCGGAATCCGTAGGAGACCGGCACGAACCCCGACTCAAAGACCGGGGCCAGGACCTGCGCGAGAGCTTGCTGGATCAATCGATCCAGCACGGACGGCACCCCCAGCATCCGTTGGCCGCCGTCAGGTTTCGGAATCATCACCTGACGCACCGGCAACGGAGCATACGTGCCAACGTCCAACGCCTCCCGAGTCGCCACCCAGTGCTCCCGAAGCCAGCCGCGGAGATCCCCCGTGCCCAACCCGTCAACACCGGCAGCGCCCTTGTTGCGCTCAACGCGTTTCAACGCGGCCAGCAGGTTCCCTTGGGAAAAGACACTTTCCCATAGATCCTGCTCACCCCTGACGTTGTCCCCGATACCCGCCGGAATCCCACTACTACGCACAGACAGGGGCCCTCCCGGATTCACCGGTACCTCCAACAAGCCATCTGCTCCGCTCTCCACGGATTTACTACGATGCCAATGAGTCACGAGAAATATCGCTTCCAATCATCAATTCCCAGCGTTCGGCCCTTCCCCACCACCTACAAGATCCCGGTGGGTACTATGGCGTCTGCTGACTTCTGCCCCATCAGCCACGACCCTTAAGGCCGAGCCGCTCCACCCCGACTGCTGGTGACGCACTGGAGCAGATCTCCCCAGATAAGAACATTTACTTTCCCCCTGCCGCCGCCGCATTTACACGCTGGCCGTTTTGGTGGGACGGGCTTCACCGTCGTTTGCCGGCTTACCCCAACCGGCATGCCTTCTATGCGGTTCGTGTTCCTCGGTGCAGGGTTTTGCCTCCGGCTTCCTTCCCACCCCACCTCGCGGTGACGCAGTTGCCATTGGCTAGAAGTTAAACCACCTTCTCCTTCAGAGGACTTTCACCTCCAAGCAAATGCCCATGCTGGGCGTACAAAAACGGCAGGATCCCCGGTTGGGAATTCTGCCGTTTTTGGGTTCAGGGCGTCTGGCTACTTTCTGTGGACTTCGGCATGCTGTCCCATGAGGCTCATGACCCGTTACCGGCGGGCGGTGGGCATGATGAGCAACTTGAGGGTCTTCCGGCCGCCCTGGATCCGGATGGTGCTGCGGGGCCGGATTCACCCATGGGTGGGGAGTTCCCAGCTGGCGACTGGGTCTTTGGGGGGACGGGACAGTTTTCATCGGTGAAGCTCAGCTGTGCCCGGGCGGTGCACAGGCACCATGCGAGGTGGGCGGCGAGCATACAGAAAGAATACAGGGGAGCCGGCGCGGTCCTCGCTGTAGTGACTGATTGAATATTGGCTCGTATGGGAGCCAGCAATATTGCGCGTGGGGACCACCGCGGGAAAGCGCAAATTTTCTCCATGGGAGCCACCAAGGGCATTGCCGGGAGCCACTTGGCCGGCGGGGTGGTGGGCGACGCCGCGACGTGAGCAGGTCCGGTCTGGACCGGTCGCCTCTGCAGGCTGCCGGGCACCGCCAACCACGGGAAGTACACGGCGGACTCCATCCTGGCGGCGATAGCGGAGCTGCTGTCCGGCGAGGACCCTGCAGCGAAGCCCCTCCGTAGACGACGCGCGCCCAGGGAACGTCGTTGCGGCCCGGCACACTGCATGTCCTGCACGAGCAGTCCGCAGGTGGGCCGGCACCGGCGTCCACGCCGAGGTGGACACTGACCGGGACGTCCACCACCCATCCGGATCCGGGCCGAACGTACACATGACGCGAGAAGATCGGCGCCGTTCAGGAACGGATAGGCCCGCGGGAGGCCGGTGGCTCCCACCCGGGGAGGTACCGGCCCCCAACGGCAATATCAGTGGCTCCCAAAGCGTAGAATACTCGTTGCTGCTCATCGGCCAACCGACCCTGCGCAGGCGGTTGAAACTGGCGGTCAGGTCTGCCCTGGACCAGCGCATCGGCACCCGATTCACCATCGGTCCCATGGGTTTGGAGGACACCACCTGCTACCTCAAGGGGAACCTCGGGTTCGCCGGCCGGTCAGATCCCTTGTTTTCCAGTGAATAACCCCGCGGCACCACTGACGATCACGCCACCACCATGACCATGGACACCCCGCCAGGAATATCGTGGCGGGGTGTTTTCATAGCTGGTTCGTCGTCAGATCCGGTGACGGCTTCATCGTCGAATTACGCAATGGTCAACACCCAGGCGAGGTTCGCGGACCTCACCGACACACTGGAACGCGGCAAGACCCGCTGCACCACCACCGAACTTACCGAACACATCGCCTCGATTACCCGCGACACCTGGCTCCAGCGCATCCTGCGTTGCGAGGTCACCGGCACCACGCCCGCCGCCCACCGCCTGAGCGTGAGCATCGATGAGGCAGCCCGTCGGGATTTCGAGGACGAGGTCTTCGGTAGCGGATCCTAGTCACCACCCACGAGCACTGGCCCATCGGCGAGGTGGTGGAGGCCTATCGGGCCCAGTCGGATGCCGAATTCGGGTTCCGGCAACTCAAGGACACCCAGGTGGTTTCCTTCTCACCGATGAACCATTGGACCGAACACAACATCCGCATCCACACCTTCACCTGCGTCCTGGCCCTGTAGATGGCCCACCTGATGCGCCGCGAAGCCGAACAAGCCGGCGAACACCACTCGGTGCACGACCTGCTCGAACGGCAAGGCAGCATCCAGGAAACCGTGATGATGTACCCCTCCACCGGAGGCCGGCCCAAGGCCCGGCGCATGCTCACCGAAGAAATCGACACCCACGCCAACCTTGCCGCGATCTTCAACCTCGGGAAGCTGGCCCCGAAGAAAAGTTAGGTCATACATTTCCTGATATTAATATAATGGCTGACTAGGCAGGGTATGAGTCTCGGAGTAATTAGCTAGGAAACTCCCGCTATCGAGACCCATACAGTTTGTGGTTACTAATGTTTTATTTGATTTGCGCCGTCCAGCCACCATCGACGACAAGGTTCGTTCCTGTCACGAATGATGCATTGTCCGACAGAAGGAAGGAAACTGCGGAAGCGACATCTTCAGGCAGACCAAGTCTACGCAGCGGCGTGCGCCTCTCCATGTCTTGACGGCGTTCAGGAGACTCGTCATAGAGGGAAGATATCATCGGGGTAAGAATGGCCCCGGGACAGACGGTATTGCATCGAATACCTTCGGGACCAAGCTGAAGCGCGATTGACTGGGAGAGCGAAACCACTGCAGCTTTAGAGACTTGGTATGCATCAAGAGGATCGTCCATACCTCGGAGACCCGCAGTGCTTGCGATATTTACGATTGATGCCTGGTTTCCTGCACGAAGGAGGGGAAGCGCGGCCTTGGTAACCTTTCGCAGCCCGTCTAGATTCACCCCAATAGTCTGCGCCCACACCGGTTCTGCGATATCGAATACGGAACCATCAGTATCAAAAAAGGCAACGCCTGCGGCATTGACCAAGCCTGTTAGCAGCCCTCCCGGAACCGCAGAGATCAGCCGTTCAATCCCTGCATCGTCCAAGAGATTTGAAGCAACGTATTGGGCGCCCGGCACCCGGTCCTTCGCGGCCGGCTCCCGGAGATCTGTTGCTATGACGTGGTGCCCTCCTCGTACAAGCTCGGAGACGATCGCTTTTCCAATGCCACCTGTTGCTCCAGTGACGAGGGTGACTGAGCCTGTGTCGCTCATCGGAATGCCTCCGAAACCCGCTGACCCGCGAATTCCATCGCTTCTGCAGCAACAGGGAACACTTCGTCGAGACCGAAGAACCCGTGGATCATCCCGGTATATTGTTGAACTTCAAGAGTGACCCCGGCTTCTCGCAGAGCTTCAACGTAGAGCTCGCCCTGCGGGCGGATAGGGTCGCATTCGGCCAGAATAACTGTTGCTTCAGGCACGCCCCGAAGATCGGCAGATAGCACATTCACTCGTCGGTCCGACCGGTCTTCTTCGAAGGCAAGATAGTTGTCTTGGTGCCATTGGAGCTCATCGCGCTCCAGCATGATGCCATCAAACTCGGGGTCCATTCCGCGGTCCAGATCCCACGTGGTCACCGGATATACGAGGAGCTGGTGAATGACAGTCCCCTCATCACGACTTTCATTGGCGACGGCAGCAGCGAGGTTGCCACCCGCGCTATCGCCCGCCACCACGACTCTGTTGTTGTTTTCGATGGTGAGAGGATTCTCTGGGGAACTTGCCCAGGCGAGCGCATCGAGGGCGTCGTTAACGGCCGTGGGGAATGGAGACTCCGGGCCTCGCCGATAGTCCACGGAAAGGACGGGGCATCCGGAGGATTCCGCGAGCTTTCGGGCCGTTACGTCATGCGAGTCAATGCTCCCCAGTAGCCAACCTCCTCCATGGAAATAGAGGACCAGACCGGGTGCCGTACGGCCATCGGGAAGGTAAAGGCGCCCCCGAATCGCCTGATTGTCGCGTGTCGGAATAGTCACGTCACGAACCGAAGCGAGCTCCGGCTTCTGGAGAGACGCAAAAGCGGCCTCAAACCGTAGACGAGCATCGGCCACTGGCAGCAGATGCGCATTTATTTGGCCCGATGATCGGGTTTCGTCAATCATTTGCTGTGCAATTGGGTCGAGTCGAGTCACTGTGGTTCCTTTCATGTGGTTTGCAGGGTGGATGGTTAGACGCGTTCGTAGTAGCGCTTGGTTTCCCAATCGGTGACGACGCCTGAGTCAAAAGCAAGAAGTTCACTTCGGGAAGATGCCAAAATGTGCTCGTAGACGTCGTCGCCGAAGGCTGAGCGGGCGAGTGAACTCTGGGCGAAGCGGTCAATGGAGCTGTGCAGCGAAGTTGTCATGAACTCCATTTGCGGTCCCTCCCACGCGTTTCCCTTGAAAATGGCAGGTGCCGGGAGGTTCCATTCAATGCCGTCCAACCCCGCCATAATTGTCGCGCTGTAGGCGTAATAGGGATTGACGTCAGCACCGGGAATCCGATTCTCAACGCGGAAGGACTGTTCCGCACCTACAAGTCGGAAGGCACAGGAACGGTTGTCAAGTCCGAGTGCGATGGCCCCTCCTGCAAACTGGTTGGGCAGGAACCTTTTGTAAGAATTCACCGTCGGCGCGAAGAGAAGCCCAAGCTCTACTGCATGCTTCATCTGACCAGCGACAAAACTCCCAAAAGTCGTGGACATTCCGTTGTCTCCCCAGCATAAGGGGGAGCCGGTGTTCTCATCCCAGATACTGACGTGGAGGTGACATGACGAGCCCACATCGTTTATCGAGGGTTTTGCCATAAAGGTTGGGGTCAGATCCGCCTTATACGCGAGTTCCTTGATCCCGTGCTTGAACAGAACGTGCCGGTCCGCCATCTCCAGGGCGTCGCAGTAATCGAGGGTGATCTCATGCTGCCCGAGGCCCCATTCGGGCTTTGACGACTCAACAGAGATCCCGAATTCAGGCATCATCGTCCGGATCTGATGAATAAACCATTCATCGCGGCTCGACTGAAGCATCTGGTAATCAGAGCGGTAGCTCGACAGCATCTCGACATCCCGGTACCCGGTCTTCCAGGCTTCTTTGTGAGGAGTCCTCGATAGGTAGAACTCAAGCTCGGAGGCAAACTTCAGCCGAATTCCTGCCTGGCGGGCACGTTCGATCTGGGCCTTCAGGATGCTTCGGGGTGCGACTGCGAGCAAGTCATCAGAATCCGATTCGTAGACGTCGCACAGTGCCAGCAGTGTGTTCTTTTCCCACGGAATGCGTCGTAAGGTCGTCAGATCGGGCACCAGCCGAATATCAGCCCAGCCGTTCGCGGAGTTCGATACCGGGAGTTCGAGGGAATTGAGCTCTATATCTGTGGCAAACATATGGCTGGTTGCGTGGACTCCATGTCCGTCGAGGCACAGGGCCTGAAACGCCTGCACTGTTAGTCTCTTGCCAACGAGGCGGCCATACGGATCGGGAGTTGCGCACATGACGGTGTCTATTTCACCGGTTTCGATGAGCTCCAGATAGGTCTCAAGGCCAAGGGTGGAAAATTCAACTGAGGAAAGCAACGTATCTCCTATGGTTCGTAACGATCAATCGAGAGAATGTGGGAAAGTGCACTTCGGGTTCAACAATCTTCTAAGTTTGCCGGAAGCCGCCGTCTACAACTAGTTCTGATCCGGTAATGTAGCTGGCCTGATCGCTGGATAGGAAAGCGATCGAGTCGGCAATCTGACTGGCCTCTGCGTACGTGCCCAGAGGCACTCGGTGTCCAAGAACGGGAGGCAAGCTCTCCTGTCCACCATGTTCCTGAGCCATTGGCGTCAGCACAAAACCCGGAGCCACGGAATTTACACGGACACCCAGTGGCGCCAGTGCCCGAGCCGCAGTTTTGGTAAGCATCGTTAACGCAGCTTTCGACGCCGAGTAGGCCGGGTGTGGGTCTGGATCCGACAAAGCAACGACACGAGTCGCTTCGATCGAGGTGACGTTGACGACCGAAAGGAGCGCTCCTGCATCGCGCACGAGGTCAATCACCTGGTAAGCACCGACAAGGTTGACGTCGAGCACCTTCATGAAGGCTTCACGGTCGACATTGTTGAACCCCGTGGGATCAAGGATTCCGGCACAATTGACCACATAATTAGGGGCCCGGCCAAATTCGGCTATTGCCAGTTTCAACTGGTCGGTATTTCGCACGTCCGCAGCAAACGGAAACGAAGAAACCCCGTTCCGTGTTACGGCCGGTGAAACACTTCGGTCGAGGGCCAATACCTCAATGCCACAGTCGAGAAAACGTTCAACCGTTGCTTTCCCAATCCCGGAAGCTGCCCCTGTGACGAGGGCAGTTGTGCCCTGAAAGGTGAGCTCGAAACCTCGGCTCGTGACGGTCACACCCCGTACCTTTCCATCCATGCTGCCGCAGCCAGCTCAAAGCACTCGCGGGGAGCTCGGATCACACCGGCCCCAATCTGTCCGCCATCGCGGCCGGCCAGACCAACATCCATCACGGGCAAAATGTCCGTTTCAAGAACCTTGAAAATGTCGATACCGGTTGGCGTTCCGCGGAAGTCAAAGAGCGGAATCTTGTAGCTTCCGTTTTCGCCATGGACGATCTGATACATCTCGGTGTTCCGGTCGATCATGGCAGCAGCAGAGCCACCTTGGTAGTTCTGCAACGAGAGAGCACAGGCTTGGGCGAATCCGCCGAGCCCGATGGTCTCGGTGATCGGGCTTTCGCCACCCATCCAGGTGATTTCTCCTTCGTCGTGGCCGGCAAAGAGCTTTCCCTCGTGGAGCGGCGGTGGACCTTCAAACCAGCCGTCCAGACCAGCAACTTTTATTGCAAAACCCCGGCAGCTGAAGGCCATCGCGCTGACGAGGGAGGAGCCCTGAACGTGCATGGCGTCAGCGCTGGCTTTGGCCGCGGCCATTGAGAGCCTTAGAAAGAAGTAGTCGTTTTCTGCCAGATGAAGCATTGTTTCCCGGACGCCTGGGAAGTCTTCCTGCACCATGTCCAGTGCGCTTGGCAGGATCTCGCGGCTGAAGAGGACTGAGGCAGCGGCATTTCTGCTGTGGACTTCGTCCCCCATGCGCAAAGCCTTTGCGATAAGAGGTTTCAGCGCGATTCCTCCGAGTCGACGGATCGCTTCGCCGACCACGGGGGCCAGTACCGTGTTCACATGAAGCAGGCGTTCATGCACGCCCTCGTCATAGCAGCCGTAGTTCAGCCTTCGTGGCTCTTTGCCTTCGTAAAAATTGCAGAATCCCAGGTTGCCGTGTGCTCGGTTCTGAACGATGAAGACCGGCATTGAAGCTGTGTAAATGCCGGCCAGGGAGCCCACTGCGGCATAGTCTTGGCAACCGCCGACCTCAATGTCGCCTGATTCGAAACCTGCTATGGCACCAGCCCGATCTGCTGCGAGTCCCTCGAAGAGAGCGCCCCCGATCAGTGCTTCGCGCTGCCCTCCGGTGTATTCGCTCCAAGGCATCGGTGCGCCAGAGGTAAGTACCAGGCGACTGTGGAAGCCTGGAATGACCTCACCCGCGGGCTTCACGTCGATGACCCAGGGGTCAGCTGCATCTAGACGCTCGAAACTTTCGTCGTTGGCGAGACGTGCAAGACTTTCTTCGTTTGTGCTCTTCTGAATCGTGGTTACCATGCGACAACGCCTCCATCGACAAGGAGGGTTTGCGCCGTGATGAATGAGGCCTTGGGAGAGATCAGGAAGGCGACCGCCTCGGCGACCTCCTCCGGCTCTCCGATCCGCTTGAGCATTGCATAGCTGGCGGATACCTCTTCTCCTCCGGAAACCGCTGCCATGGAAGGGCTCATCGGGGCGCGGATAACGCCGGGGGCTACATTGTTCACACGTATCCCTCGTTCAGCCAGTTCTTCGGCGAGGTAGCGTGTATAGGTGGAAACCCCAGCTTTCGTGGCTCCGTAGACTGACGCTCCGCGGAATCGACCGAAGTGCCCCGTCAAACTGCCAATATTGACGATAGCGGCCTGACCATCGTGCAGATGAGGGGAGCAGGCCTCCGTCATCCGAGCCATACCCGCAATGTTCACCTGGAACATGAGCTCCATATCCTCAGCTTTGAGACCGCCAAGACTTGTTTCACGCAGGATGCCGGCACAATTGACGAGACCGGCGAGTTTCTCTCCGTTACCAAGTGTCTCAAGAATCCCGCGGTCCACGCTCGACTGATCAGTGATATCGACGTCCACGGCCTGGATGCCCTCTAGGCCCTCTCGGAACCCTGAAGATACAGCGGATGAAAGATCAAATGCAACGGGCGTATACCCCTCGGCCTTGAGCCTCAAACAGATCGCTTGGCCAATAACTCCGGCTCCACCCGTGACAATAACTTTTGAGCTCAAGTTCTCTTTCCCATCTGTGAGTGTGACTGACATAACGCTCATCATTCAGCACTAAAGGGCCATAGGTCAAGTAACTAGACCATTTATTTTTCTCTTGGCACTCTATTCACAGATATGCTCAAACTAAATCTGGGCCTTATGACCCCGAAGGAAGGAACCGCACATGCGTAATGAGAGTGCTTTGAAGCCCGTCCGACAAGTCGCAGCCCATGAGCTTGTGCTTGATCAGATTCGGCGTTCTATTGAGGCGGGTCAATTTAGGCCTGGCGACAGGCTCCCCTCTGAGCGGGAAATGGCTGAGCAGTTGGACGTGTCTCGCACGACCGTTCGCGCTGCGGTCACCGTCCTCGAGCGCGAAGGGATGTTGACGGTGCGGCGTGGGCGAGGCGGCGGGTTTGTCGTCCAGACGCCACCTCTTGATCCAGAGCTTGCCCGCTTGATGATGCGGAAGAACCAGCAGGAAATCCGTGACGCCTTTGACTTTCGTTCTATCGTCGAGTCCGCGGCGACGGGGCTTGCGGCCACCCGACGAACAGGGTCGGATGTGGCTATGCTCCGCGCGCTACTAGAAAGTATGGATACAAGCCTGCAGGTCTGCCTCGCGGACCAGAATGCTGAGCATACGGCCCGTTTCCAGGCGCTGGATTCGGCTTTTCACTTGGGAATTGCGGCGGCAGCGCAGAATCCACAGCTGCTCGAAGCGGTCGGTCATGCCCGCCGGCAGATGTGGGCCCCGGTGGGGTCGCTCTTTGGTCGCATTGAGGAGAATGCGAATGACCTGCATGATGAAATATTGAGGGCTATTGAGGCGAAAAGCGATGTTCTTGCTGCCGAACTGATGGAGGCGCATATCCGTGATACGCGCAGGACAATCGAATCTTGGCTGAAGCGGTAAACGGTTGAGCCGATTTATGGACTAAACACCAGTTGTTCGGTCAGTCTCACGCAAGGTCCGGTAAGAGGTCGGTGCGGTCGCGAGTTGGATGTCTCCGCCCATCGTTGGGTGAGTGAGCCGAGTCTCCGGTCGGAGTGAACACCTGAAACTCTTGCGGGGATCTCTGAAATTTCGAGGCGCCACAACGGCCGTTCTGGATGGAGTGGCAGCGACTACGGGGCGCTAGGGGCTGCTTTGCTTGCCACCTGGCCATTTTTCCTTCGATACTTCACTGGCTCACGACGGCATGCCGCAGAGAATCCAAGCTCCCCTTTTGTCAAGCGAGCAGCAAATCCCCTTCGGGGCGCAGCGTCGCGGCATCACGTTCGAGTGGCCTGAAGAGGGCGGGAATCCTTGGATGCGCCATGCCGATTGTTGCGGCAAATCAAGTTGACGATCGGCTAGCAGTGACACCCATTTGCCATACCAGTGTGATGTCGAATCCGGTTGGCTGACCTCTGGAATTGGTGATGGATGACCGGAAGGAACTTCCCGGCAGATCTCGAAAATCGCGAATCTACGCCACCCTCACGGAGGGGGATCATAGCCGATTCGCAACGCAAGTTACCAAATTTCTGAAGGGCTATTTTCACTCAAGGGGCAGGGCTGCCCAATGTTTCGTGTCGCAAGGTGGCAGGCTTCCTCGCAATCTGCCGCGATCAGGGACGTCTAGACCAGAGGGCCTACCTCTCTGCGAACGAGGAAAATCTGCGGAAATTGAGCCATTTTGGAGTTTCGGCGGTCGGCAAATGGATACAACCTACAAGGCAGGAGCGGTTTGCGGGAAGTGACCGCTGAAAGTTCTATGGTTCATTGACTAGACCAATAGACTTTTTTGGACTATAAATTAAGTGAGGGCTTCGCTCTTACGGCATGTTCAGGTTCTAGGAAAGGTGTGCGAGATGGCCCAACAATCAATCTCCCGAAATGCTCGGGTGGCTATTATCGGTGCGGGATTCAGTGGAATCGCGGCCGCCACTGCGTTGATTCGGGATGGTGTCGAAAACTTCACCATGTTCGAGTCGGCTCCGGGGCTTGGCGGTACATGGTGGCACAACCGCTATCCAGGCGCTGAGGTCGACCTCGAATCGCACATCTACTCATTTTCATTTGAGCAGTACGACTGGTCCCGCACTCACGCTGAGTGGCACGAGATTCTCGCTTACTTGAACCACGTCGCTCAAAAGTGGGATCTGGGGCGTCGCATTCGATTGAACGAGAGGGTTGACTCAGTTATTTGGGATGACGAATCCCAAACTTATTCAATCGAACTATCAAGCGGGACTAACTACGGGGCCTTCGATGCCGTTATCAGTGGTGTTGGCTTTCTGAATATTCCATTGATTCCACCTTTTGCTCGAGGCGATCATCCTTTCCCAGGCCCGATTTGCCACACTTCCCGCTGGTCGGAAGGTCTTTCGCTGGAAAACAAACGCGTGGGAATACTTGGGACGGGGTCGTCTGGCGTCCAGATCGTGACCGAAGCGACCAAGACCGCACAAAGCGTCACGATCTTCCAGTTGGAGCCGAACTGGATAGTCCCGAAGGAGGCGCGCGACTTCACCGAGGAAGAACGCAAGGCGTACTCGTGCAGCGACACCTATTTTGCAGAGAGGCAACGTCTGTATGACTGGTACGACGAGATGCAGCGGGGCTCAAGCCACGCCAAGAGGGATGGCCATTGGAATCAGTTGCGGGCACAGCGCGCGCTGGACTATCTTCAGGGAGAGCTGGCAGCCCGTCCGGACCTTATTGAGCTCGTCACCCCCAAATTTCCATTCGAATCTCGTCGTACCGTCAATAGCGACTCCTACTACCAAGCAATTCAAGATCCGAAGGTTCGGATCGTGCCGTTTGGAGCCCAGGAACTCACCGAACAAGGAATCCGGGACTCAAACGGGGAGGAGCACGAACTCGACGTCGTTGTCTTTGCGACCGGATTTGACGCGGCAAACTACCTCGGCGGGATGACCGTCCGAGGGCGCGACGGGAGGGATCTCCATGAAGCTTGGGCGGGCGAGCCATCAGCGTTCCTCGGAATGATGGTCCCGGATTTCCCTAACTTCTTCATGATGTATGGACCGAATACCAATTCAATACCCCTCGTTACTTTCTATGAGGCACAGGCGGCCTTTATCGCTTCGGTTATTTCCAGCATGGACGATCGCGGTGCGTCCACGGTCGATGTTTCACGAAAGCAATTCGAGTCCTACAACACCTGGTTGCAGGATCGGTTGGGTCTCACGGTGTGGGGCGAAACGCGAAACTACTTCCAGTCAAAAACGGGAAAAATCGTTTCGCAGTGGCCGGATGGCCCGGAAATGTACCTGCAGCTCATTGAACAGGCAAAGGTCAACGCGCTCGAATTTGATGTGCAGCAAGTCCAGTAGTAGGAGCGGGTTCAGCGCGCACTTGGTATGTCGAGTATGCGTGCAGTTCATTAGATTCTTGTTCAAAAATGAAATAAGGAGTATCTGTGCCTCGTCCAATCATTGCCATTACTTACTCCTCGCGAGAACTTGAGGATTTCACTCATTGGCGGCAAATGTTTGAAGGTATCGTCGAAGCTGGCGCGGTACCTCTCGCTGTTGATTGTCAGGCGGAAGTATTCGGAATCGATGAGATCACCGGTCGGGTAGACGGACTTATTCTGAGCGGCGGCGGTGACATCGATCCAATGCAATATCAGGGGGACCGTCAGGATCCGACTCTACGTGGAGTGAACGTCGCCCGTGACGAAAACGAACTTCGAGCTTGGCGATCGGCGCGTTCGCGAGGCATCCCAGTTCTTGCTATCTGTCGTGGGGCTCAGCTATTGACTGCTGAACTTGGAGGGGATCTGTATATGGATCTTCCCCGGGATCGGGGAGAGCTCGTGAAGCATCGATATACGGAGGAAGCTTTGGTCACGACGGTTCATGACATCTCGGTGGCCGGGAGCAGCCAGCTCTCTGAATGGCTCGGAGGGATGTCGAAGATATCGGTCAACAGCCTGCATCATCAGGGAATCAAAAGGCTCCCGGCGGGAACTTTAGAAGTCGCCTATGCCGACGACGGGCTAATTGAAGCTTTTGAGATGCCAAACGAGCCCGTTGTCGCAGTTCAATGGCATCCAGAGGTTCTCTGGAAAACAAGCGATGAACAACTCAACATACTCAAGGGATTTGTCCGTCAGGCAGCAGCCTCCGCGCAAAACCGTTTGTCGAGCACCATGAGTCCTGTGCCCGCCTTGGTGCCGATGGACGATTAGTAGGTAGGGCTCGGCATCCGGCCGCTGACGCACGAAGGGCCGCCGGTGATCTTTGAACTGCTCCCCGAAAGTTGGACTGACTAAACCAGATCCATACTTTCGGGGAATTTTTCATGAATCAACATAGCTCCTTAACCGCCGAGCAGCGGTTGGCCGCCGTCGATCTTTTCGAGGAAGGTTTCGGGCGGCGCGCGGTATCCTCAAGACTTGGCGTAAGTGTCTGGGCCGTTGAAGGTCTGGAGAAACGATTCAAGATTTGGGGTAGGGCCGCGTTGGACAGCCAACCAACCAAGCAGGCGTATTCCTTCTAGGTGCGTGGGTCAGTAGTGGGAAACGGTGATCCGGGGAATCCTTAAAGCGCCGGGGGATTAACCGGGTTTCAGCGCCAACACTGGGGTAATTGGGGGTATGGATACCACTTCTTCGCTGCCGCAGGATGGTTTGTTTGACGAGTCCCTGGTGGAGCGGGTGGAGGTCGCCTCCGATGACCGGATCGACCTGAAGGGCGGGGCGAAGAAGCGGTTCAGGGCCTTCGATCCGGATGCCGTGATGTTGGTGCCGCCGTCCCTGGACGAATGGCTGCCCGAGGGTCACCTGGCCCGGTTCATCGCCGAGCTGGTGGCGAACGAGCTGGACCTGGACCGCTTCTATGCCTCCTACCGGAAGGCGAAGGGCCAGCCTCCGTACGATCCGCGGCTGATGCTGCGGATCCTGCTCTACGGGTACTGCACCGGGGTCCGTTCCTCCCGCGAGCTTGAGCGGGCCTACACCAATGTGGTGTCGTTCCGCGGGCCGGCGGCGCAGCAGGCCCCGGATTTCCGGTCCATTGCCCGCTTCCGCGATCGCCATTTGGCGGCCTTCGCCAACGTGTTCCTCCAGGCCTTGGAACTCTGCCGGGCTGCGGGGATGGTGAAGCTGGGGAAGGTGGCCCTGGACGGGACCAAGGTCCGGGCCAATGCCTCCAAGCACAAGGCCATGTCCTATGAGCGGCTCACCGAAAAGCAGAAGGTCCTGGCCCGGGAAGTCTGCGGCCTGCTGGCGGAGGCCAAGACCGTGGATGCAACGGAGGACGCGAAGTTCGGGCCGGTCAAGCGCGCGGACAAGCTGCCGGCGGAGTTGGCCAGCCGGCAGGCACGCGCCGAGGCGATGACCATCGCTCGGGCCTCCATCGAGGCGGAGGCCGCCGAGAAGGCGCGGGCCGAGGCCGAGGAGAAGGCCCGGGACCGCGGGGACGACGACGAGGGCATCACCGCCGCCGGGGACAAGGCGGCCAAGAATGCGGTGCCGAAGCCCAAGGCGCAGCGGAACTTCACCGATCCCGACGCACGGATCATGAAGCAGGCCTCCGGTGCCTTCTCCTACTTGCTACAACGGCCAGGCCGTCGTAGATGAATACCGTCAGGTCATCGTTGCGGCGGAACTGAACCAGGCAGCCAACGACTACGGGCAGCTGGTTCCCATGGTCGACAAGGCCATGGAAAACCTCGGGCGGATGCCCAGGAAGTGGCTGGCGGACACCGGATACTGCTCAAAGGCGAACCTCGCGATCGCGCGGGACCTTGAAACGGCGCATGGCACCGAGTTCTTCATTTCCACCGGCCGCATGAAGCATTCGACCCCGATCCCTCAGGCACCCAGGGGCCGGATCCCGGCGAACGCCACCGTGGGAGAGCGGATGGCCCGGAAGCTGAAAACCAAGGTCGGGAAGAAGGTCTATTCGAGGCGCAAGGCCATCGTCGAGCCGGTGTTCGGGCAGGTCCACACGCGGCAGGGCAAGCACTCGTTGCTGCGCGGGCTGGGGAAGGCGGCCTTGGAGTGGAAGTTGCTGGCCGCCTGCCACAACCTGATGAAGCTGCATGGTTACCGGGGCAATCCGGCCAGGTAGCGGGAACGAGGCGTGGGGGCCTGTGCTGCGCGCAGGCCCCCACCAGACCCCGATCCGGACCAAAGGAACCCCGGAAACCGGAATACTTCACCGCTGGTCGCCAGACACCCCAATCAAGCCATCCGCGGCCAGGTTTCCCGAAGACACAGTGCCGACCGTCAAAGCGATACTGACCCACGCACCTAGGGCCGACCCTCCGACAGCGAGCCCTGGGCGATCTGTTCCAGCAGCCACGGGGAGAAGGCGAAGGGCGCGGCCAGCGCGGCGGTCTTCAGCGCCTGGGGCTCGACCCACGCGTACTCGGCGACCTCCTCCGGGTTGGGGGCCAGCTCGGAGGTGATCAGCGCGGAGAAGACCGGGCAGATCTCGTTCTCGACGATTCCCGAGGCGTCCACGGCCCGGTAGGCGAAGTCCGGAAGCAGCGGGGCGATCGAGGAGATGGTGGTGCCCAGTTCCTGCTCGGCGCGCCTGGCGATGGCCTCGGGAAAGGATTCCCCCTCCCCCGGGTGCCCGCAGAACGAGTTGGTCCACACCCCTGCCCAGGTTTTCTTGGACAGGGCGCGCCGGGTCATCAGGATCCGGCCCTGGCCATCGTAGAGGTGGCAGGAGAAGGCCAGGTGCAAGGGCGTGTGTGCGGTGTGCACGAGCGCCTTGGATGCCGTTCCGATGCGGGTGCCGTCGTTGGCCAACAACACCACAAGTTCCTCGCTCATGACTCTCTTTCTTCGAAGGTGGCGGGGCCATGCCCCTCAGCCTCAATCATCCCATGCCCGCACGGGACCGGATCATGGCCGCATTTCGGGCTTAACGGGGCGGCTGCCGGTTTGGCGGGGAACATGTCTCCCGCCAAACCGGCAGCCACCAGGGGTCTTGCCGGGCCAACGCCTACAGCATGCGCTTGAGCGTCTCGCCCTTGAAGAACCCGGGTTGGCGGATGCGCATGTACAACATCACGGCCACGCCCAGGACCAGCACGCCCATGCCCAGGATGAACACCATGCCCAGCCCTGCGATGTTGGAGCCCGAGCCGTAGTCCGGGTCCATGGAATCGCGTGCGGTGCTCGCGAACATCACCAGCAGGATCACCCCGCCCACCAGCGGGGCCAGGAACTTGAAGAAGAAGCCGCGCACGGTGTCGAACGCCTCGCGGCGGAAGTACCAGACGCAGGCCAGTGCGGTGACTCCGTAGTAGAAGCAGATCATCAGGCCCAGGGCCGTGATGGTGTCCCACAGCGCGTTTTCGCTCAGCAACCGGGTGACCACGTAGAACACCGCGGCCGCCGAGCCGGCGGTGATGGTGGCCGTGGACGGGGACATGAAGCGCGGGGAAACCTTGCCGAAGCGCTCGGGCAGCGCCTTGTAGTAGCCCATGGCCAGGATGGTGCGGGCCGGGGACACCAGGGTGGACTGCAGCGAAGCCGCCGAGGAGGACAGGATCGCCAGCGACATCAGGATCGCAAACGGGCCCATGATCGGTCCGGCCAGCACCGCGAAGATCGATTCCTGGTTCTCCGGGTTGCCGGCACCCAGGCCGGTTTCGCCGATGCCCGCGTAGGAGATCACGGCCAGCGAGATCACCATGTAGATGCCCATGATGATCAGGATCGTCAGCGTGGCGGCGCGGCCCGGGACCTTGGCGGGGTTCGTGGTTTCCTCGTTCATCGTCAGGGTAACGTCCCAGCCCCAGAAGATGAAGATCGACAGCGAGACGCCGGCGGCGAAGGCCGCGAAGGAATGCACGGCCATCGGGTTGAACCAGTCCAGCGCGATCGGGGTCGGGTCGAAGGCGGTGCCGTTGTTCACGTGGCTGAACGCTGCCACGGCGAACCAGGTGAGCACCACGAGCTGGAAGGCGACCAGCGCGTATTGGAAGGCCTTGGTGGTCTGCATGCCGCGGTAGGAGATCCAGCAGGCGGCGGCGATGAACACCAGCGTCGTGGGGATGTTGACCCACAGGTTGCGCGTCAGCTCCGCGATGGCGTCGTTGCCGGTGAGCTGGGCGATCAGCAGGTAGAAGAAGTCCACCGCGACCGCGGCCAGGTTGGAGAGCACGATGATGGTCGCGGCGATCAGGCCCCAGCCACCCATCCAGCCGATCCAGGGGCCGAAGGCGCGGGTGGCCCAGGTGAAGGAGGTGCCGGAGTCCGGCATCGCGGAGTTCAGCTCGCGGTAGCCCAGGGCCACCAGCAGCATCGGCAGGAAACCGGCCAGGAAGATCGCCGGCAACTGGGTGCCGACCTCGGCGACCGTCGGACCCAGGGCAGCGGTCAGGGTGTAGGCGGGGGCAATGCAGGAGATGCCGATGACCACGGCACCAAGCACGCCGACGGTGCCCTTGGACAGGCCCTTGTCGCCCAGGCCTGATTCGGCCGCCGGTGTGGCGCGGGATTCGGTCGCTGTGTCACGACTCATGGTTGTATTCCTTCATCCAGGCGGTGCCGCGCTTCCCGCCTGGCGGGCAGGGGAAAGCGCGGCACCCTCATGCGGGGAGTTGGTGCTAGGAGCGGGCCGTTTCGGGCTTGTGGTTCTTGGGAACCACAACCAGCGGGACCGGGAGGGTCCGCAGCATGCGTTGGGCGGTGGTGCCCAGGAAGAGCCGGCGCTTGCGCGCCAGGCGGCTCGAGCCGACGACGGCGATTTCGCCGTCCACCCAGTCGAGTTCGGCGATGGCGTCGTCGATGCCCGTGCCGGAGGCCACGGTGATCTCGGCCGTGAGGCCGAGTTCCTCCACGATGGCGGCGGCCGCGGCCCGGGTGCGCTCTATGGAGTCGACCGCTTCCGCGGAACCGGCCGTGGCATGGTCCTGGGCCACCAGGGACACCACGCGCAGCGCCAGTTCCTGGTTGCTTGCCGCCGTTGCTGCGGCCTGCACCACGGCGCGGGCACCGGGGCGGGTGCCGACGAATGCGGTGATCCGGCTGAGCTTGCCCCCGGCCCTTTCCAGGGACGCGACGGCACCGGGGGTGCTCATGGCCACCGGGAACGGCGAGGCGTGCAGCAGCGAGCTGGCCACCGAGCCCGGGACAAAGAACCCTGCCACGTGGCGCTTGCGCCCGCCGAGCACGATGGCCCGGGCGCCGGTTTCCTTGGCCATGGCGATCAATCCGGCGGCCGGGGAGGAGACCGCGCGGGCGATGACCCGGGCGGTGGGACCGGCCGGAACCAGGTTGAGCGCTTCCTTGGCCCAGGCGTCAACCTGGTCAGCCAGGATGGAGGAGTATCCGTGGTCGCTGCCCGGGTAGGTGGCCGAGAACGGGGTGTCCTCGGGCAGGACCATGGCGATGTCCAGGTGGGCCGCGGGCCCGCCCAGCGCCGCGGCGAGCGCGATGGCCTCCGCGCCGCGGGCGTCGGCGGTGTATCCAACGAGATAGCGCATGGAACCTAGGCGTCCATCGAGGTCAGGGTGCCGAACTTGGAGATGACTCCGTCGTACCCCGGGTCGTCGGCGGTGCCGTCCACCGCGGCGACGATGCGGGCGGCCGTGCGCCGTCCCATGCGCACGGCGCCGTCCACGTGCTGGTAGCCCTCGCCGGCCAGATCCGAGGAGGAGAAGTAGATCGGGCCGACGTTCTTGTTCTGGTCTGGCCCGAAGCGGAACAGCCCGCCCAGGTCGTAGCTGGTGGCGTAGGCGCCGCGGGTCCATTCCTCGGCGGCGAAATCGGAGAGGTAGAAGACCTTCGCCTCCAGTGCCTTCGGGCCCAGGTACGTGGCCATGTCCTGGAGGATGGTTTCCTTGCGCTCGGCCTCGGAGAGCTCGAACATCGCGTCGGCCTGCAAGTCGGAGATGAAGCCGACCAGGGTGCCGGTGCTTTCCTCGTGGTAGGTGTTGTCATAGATTTCCTGCACGATCGAGGTCGGCCCGAAGCAGGTGCCCGAGAGGCCCTCTTCGCGCCAGAACGGGGTCTCGTAGACGGCGTGGACCTTGATGACCAGGCCCATGGACTGGTGCTGGTGGGCCACGTGCTGGCGGCGCGGCAGCGGCGGGTTGTAGGAGATGCGCGAGTACAGGTTCGGCGGGACGGCGACGATGACCTTCTTGGCATTGACGGTCACGTCGGCACCATGGGCGGTCACGCCCTCCTCGGACCAGTCGAGCTTGAGCACCGGGTTGTTCAGGTAGACGTCGGTGCCCAGGCGCTGGGCCACGGCGATCGAGACGCCCTGCATGGTGCCGACCATGCGGCGGTCGAGGATGAAGTCCTCGTCGACCAGGTTGGTGAAGGAGCCGGCGGAGGATGACATCAGCAGTGCCTGCAGCGCGGAAAAGGTGTGGGCCGGCTTGGTGAGCATGCCGCCGGCGATGAACAGGCCGACGTTGTTGCAGGCCACCTCGTCGTCGGAGAGGGTGCGCAGCCAGTGGTGGAAGGAGATCATGTCCAGTTCTTCGGCCCGCGTGTGCTCCCACGGAGCGTCCGGGTCGACCTGAGCGGTAAGGCGGTCCATCTCGGCGATGAGCTTGTTCATTTCGGCGACGGTGGATTCGGCCACCGGGAAGTCCGCGCCGGTGTAGACGGTGCGGGTGCCGTCGGCCGCCATGTAGACCGAGGCGCCTGCCTTGTAGCGCTCGAAGGTCTCGATGCCCAGTTCCTCGATCAGCGAGTACAGGCCGGTCTGGTCGGGGGAAATCCACTGGCCGCCGATCTCGATGGTGGCCCCGTCCATGTCCTGGCTCCAGGTGCGGCCGCCGACACGGTCGCGGGCCTCGAGCACTGCGACGGTCTTTCCCGCCTTGCGCAGCTCGTAGGCTGCGGTCAGGCCCGAGGGGCCGGCTCCGATGATGACGACGTCGCGATCCAGGGTTGTCATGATGTCCACTTCTTCCGGTGTTCTAAATGAATGACGTTCATTTACTAGACTGGTTCCATGGTAGGCCATGTTGTGCAGTATTGTGAAGTGGGCCACGTCAGGAGCGGAACTTGAAGCAAGAACCAGCATCTTCCACGGCCGCGCCGCGCCGCCGCGCCGGGCGCCCGAGGTCTGGGGTCCTGGACCGGGAGCTCATTGCGCGGGCGGCGCTGAAGCTCGTGGTGGCGGGCGGATACTCCACCTTGACCATGTCGGCACTGGCGAAGTCGCTGTCGGTCTCCCCTTCGGCGCTGTACAACCACGTAGAGTCCAAGCAGGAGATCATGCAGTGGATCCAGGAAATCGTGATGGACGGGGTCGATTCGACCGTGTTCGAGACCCTGCCGCTGGATGAGGCGCTCACGGCCTGGGCGGTGACCTACCGCGACATCTTCGCCGGGCACGCGCCGCTGATCCCGCTGATCGCGGTGCTGCCGGTCTCGGGGTCCCCGCGCACGCTGGAAATGTATGAAAAGGTCGCGGCCGGGTTCACCCGCGCCGGCTGGAAGCAGGAAGACATCATTCCCGCCATCGTGGCCCTGGAATCATTCATCTTCGGCTCGGCCCTCGATGCCACCGCACCGCTGGACATCTTCGACCCCGGGGAAAACGCCGGAGGCATCCCGAATTTCGAGGGCGCCCTGGAGGCGCAGCGGGCCACCGGGCGCAACAGTGCCGACGCCGCGTTCCGCGCCGGGCTGCGCGCCATCGTCAACGGCCTGATGGCAGCTTCCCGGACCACATAGCCGCCCGTCAAACCGCGAATAAGCGATAAGCTGGCTCCATGAGCGAAACCCCTGGAACCCGAACGAACCCCGTGGTGCGGTTCCTTTCGCGGATGACCGCCAAGAACTGGATCGCGATCGCAGGTGCCGTCGCGGTGCTGGTCTTCATCCTGCAGAACCGCCAGCGGGTCCGCATCGAGCTGCTGTTCCTTGATCTGAACGCACCGCTGTGGATTTCCCTGGGCGCGGTGCTGCTCATTGGCTGGGCCATCGGGCGCTTCTCGTTCCGCAAGCGCTAAGGCGCTGCCCGGGTGTTGCTCGGGCGCAAAAAAGCCCCGTCGGTCCGACACCTTTTCGAAGGTGCGTCGCGACGGGGCTGCAGGCAGGAAGGGCGGGTCGCCCCTAGAACGAGGTGCCCATGATGCCCACGAGGGACTCCGGATCACCGTAGTTGAAAATGACCCAGCCCAGTGCGCCGATGAAGGCGGTCGAGGCAACGGCCCAGACGCCGGTGAGCTTGGCCATGAACCGGATTTCCTGGCGGCTGACCGGAAGCCGGTCCGCCGAGTAGTCGCCGGCAACCTTGCCGAAACGCTCGGCCGGGGTGACCGCGGCCATGGCGTTGAGGCTCACCAGGAAGTTCGAGGCGGTGTCGATGCTGCCGTCGACGAGGCGGGCGCGGGTCAGGTTGTTCTTGCGGTCCTGGGTCATCTCGACGATGTTCGAGCCGTGACGTGCCAGCAAGATGTCTTCGCCCAGTGGCATTGCCTTGTGCAGCAACCGCATTCCCTACCCCTTTTTCAGTTCGCGGGGAAAGAAATCAGCACCCGCCCAAGACTCGTTCGTTGTAGCATCAAGATTACGTGCGCTTTTGCGCCCGGGTGCGCTATTATGCGCTTTCGGTTGGCAAGCTCACAGGGTGTTGTGGCCTGGGCCGCGCAAAAGCCGTGGCGGGCGGCACAATGCGTCCAAACGCCCCGGACCGGACCCCGGCGGCTCCGCTGCCGCGCGGCCAGGCTTGGACGATGATCGCCACCAATGTCGACCCGCGCTACGTATCGGAAGAGGACCCGCAGCCGGTCTACCGGGTGGATTTCCGGGACGAAAACGGCGCAAGCGACGAGTGGCGGTTGGTCGGCGCCGACGACGTCCATGAGGTGCTCCGGTGGGCGCACGTTCACGCGGCAGGCAGAACGGCTTCCATTTGCGCCGAATTCACCTACGTCGGGGGCGGCGAAATAACGGTGGCGCTGGTCCGTTTGGCCGGGCCGGACCCGGCCTGAGCCCGGCAGGCCTGGCTCAGCACGTGGTGAAGTGCACGATCACACCGATCATCCACACCGACGAGGCCATGGCCGCGCACCCGAATTCGACCAGGACGCCGATCCCCATGGCCTTGAGCGCGGATCCCGAGGCCCGCAACGCGGCGGGAAAATCCTTGCGCCGCCCGTATTCCCCCAGCACCAGCCCCAGTGCGAAGCCGATGAACAGGCCCAGCACGGGAATGACGAACATGCCCACCACGGCCAGCGCGATGGCCAGGGCAATGGAGCCGCGCGGGATCTTCTGCTGCTTGAGGTTCCGGCCGGTGAGCACCGTCGAGGCGCTCCAGCCGGCGAGCGCCAGGCCCATGCCGATCCCGGCGCACCACCAGGCGACGGGACTGCCCAGGATCCAGCCCCAGGCCAGCAGCGTGCCGATGGCCAACAGGCTTCCGGGGAGCACCGGAACGATGGTTCCCACGACGGCGACCGCCAGGAGCAACCCGGCAACAACGGTGGTGATGACTTGGATATCCACAAGTGCAAGTCTTGCATCCGCCAGGCCCGTCACGGAGGGGCGCGCCGAACCCGGGGCAGGAAAGCGGCTCAGTCGTCGACGATGGCCCAGCTGCCCGCGGGCTTGTATTCGCTGTCGTAGATGTCTTCGCCGGCACCGGGATCCATGGGGTAGTTCTTGAGGTTCCCGGCCCAGTAGCGCAGCGCACGGGAGATTTCCGCCTCGGGGTCCAGTTTCATCGCCTCGGTGCCCATGTCGACTTCGAAAATGAATCTCATCTGTCCGCTCCCCTTGGATCGGTGCAATGCCCGCTTGGTGGCACCGCTGCCTGTGTTTTCCCATCCTAGGCGCCATATCGGCGGATGTGCCACGACGAAACGCGGGGACGAAAGGCGGCGGCGGGGAAAACCAGCAATGGAAGATTGTTGAACAATCCGCGTTCATAGTGCATCCTTAAGGGAACCACAACACGAGACGGGGGTCACAAATGCCTTACATCGACCTGAATTCCGACGTCGGGGAATCCTTCGGCAACTGGGTGATGGGCGACGACGCCGCCATTTTCACCTCCGTATCCTCGGCAAACGTTGCCTGCGGATTCCACGCGGGCGACCCCAGCGTCATCGCCCAGACCTGCCGCGACGCCGTTGCCGCAGGGGTGACCATCGGTGCGCACGTGGGCTACCGGGACCTGGCCGGCTTCGGCCGCCGCTTCCTGGACTGCTCCCCCGTCGAGCTGGCCGACGACGTGCTCTACCAGCTTGGCGCCCTCGAGGCCCTGGCCCGCGCGGCCGGCTCCTCCATCAAGTACGTCAAGCCGCACGGCGCCCTCTACAACACCATCGTGCACCACGAGGCCCACGCCCAGGCCGTCGTCGACGCCATCCGCGCCTTCGGCTCCGAGTTGCCGGTGCTGCTGTTGCCCGGATCCGTCGCCCTGGCCAAGGCCGAGGCAGCGGGCCTGCGCCCGGTCGCCGAGGCCTTCGCCGACCGGAACTACACCCCCGCCGGCACCCTGGTCTCGCGCCGCGAGGCCAACGCGGTGCTGCACGACCCGGCAACCGTCACCGCCAACATGATCCGCCTGGCCACCGAGAAGACCATCGTGGCCATCGACGGCTCGGTCATCCCCATGGACGCCGAGAGCATCTGCGTGCACGGCGACACCGCCGGGGCCGTTGCCATGGCCGCCGCGGTGCGTGCGGGACTGGAATCCGCCGGTGTCACCATCAAGAGCTTCGCATGAGCGTGATCGCCACCCGCTTCGCCGGAACCCGGTCGGTGCTCGTGGAGCTCTCCGACCTCGATTCGGTGCTGGCCCTGGACGCACTGCTGGGGGCCAGCCCGCTGCCCGGGCAACTCGATGTGCTGGCCGCGGCAAGCACCGTGTTCATCAAGGCCGACTCCTGGGCCAATGCGCGGAAGATCGCCGCCACCGTGCGCACCCTGGAACTCGGTGCCGCCCCGGACAACGCCGGCACCGAGGTTCAAGTGCCCGTGCACTACGACGGGGAAGACCTCGCCGAGGTCGCCGAACTAACCGGGCTGAGCGTCGAGGGCGTCGTCAACGCCCACTCGCAGCAGCTGTGGCGGGCTGCCTTTGGCGGCTTCGCCCCGGGCTTCGCCTACCTGCTGGGCGAGAACCAGGTGCTGAACGTGCCGCGCCGTTCCACCCCGCGCAAGGTCGTGCCCTCCGGCGCCGTCGCGCTGGCCGGGGACTACTCGGCGGTGTACCCGCGCCGGTCCCCCGGCGGCTGGCAGCTGATCGGCCACACCGACGCCGTGCTCTGGGACCTGGAGCGCAAAAATCCCGCGCTGATCCGCCCGCAGGACCGGGTGCGCTTCGTCCCGAGCCGCACCAGCCTGAGGCTGGCCCCCGCGCCGCGTCCCGCAGCCGTCCCCGCGCCCGAGACCGGCAACATGCTCGAAATCCTGGACCCCGGGCTGCAGTCCCTGGTCCAGGACCTGGGC
Organism: Arthrobacter sp. UCD-GKA; assembly: GCF_001863355.1. Lineage (NCBI taxonomy): Bacteria > Bacillati > Actinomycetota > Actinomycetes > Micrococcales > Micrococcaceae > Arthrobacter > Arthrobacter sp. UCD-GKA. The sequence continues at coordinate 174,133 of NZ_MOLR01000004.1, forward strand.
CGCCCCGGCTACGGCGAGCTGGGCGTGTCGGCGGCGGGCGCCGCGGACACCGCCTCCGCCGCGCAGGCCAACCGGCTCGTGGGCAACCGCACCACCGAGGCCGTCATCGAGAACCTGCTCGGTGCCATGAGCCTGCGCGCCCACGGGGACGCCGTCATTGCGGTCTCCGGCGCCACCGCCACCCTCCGTGTGGACCCGGTGGACGGGGACGAGTTCCATGGAGAGCGCGAAATCCCCATGGACACGCCCTTTGCGCTCCTCGACGGCGAGGTGCTGAGTCTGGAACCCGGGGGCAACGGGCTGCGCAGCTACCTGGCGGTGCGCGGCGGGATCGATGTGGCACCGGTGCTCGGCTCGCGCTCCACCGACTCGATGTCCGGCATCGGCCCGGCCCCGCTCACGCCGGGCACCCGGCTGCCGGTCGGCGCGATCCACGGGGCCCATGTGGTGGGCAACCCCGAGCCCTCCCCGCTGCCGGTTCCCGACGCCCAGGGCATCTACACGCTGCGCATCAGCGAGGGCCCCCGCGGGGACTGGTTCGGTGAAGCGGGCCTGGCCCGGCTCACCGGCCAGGCCTGGACGGTCTCGGCCGAATCCAACCGTGTCGGCGTCCGCCTGGCCCTGGGCCGGGACGCCGAACCGCTCCAGCGCATCCGCGAGGGCGAACTGGCCTCGGAGGGCGTCGCCGTCGGCGCCCTGCAGGTCCCGCCCTCCGGGCTGCCGGTGCTCTTTTTGGCAGACCACCCGGTCACCGGCGGCTACCCGGTCATCGCCGGGGTCGTCGCCGAGGACCTGCCCGCCGCGGCCCAGCTGCCGCCCGGGGCCAGAATCCGCTTCGAACTCGTTGATCCCACCCCATCCGGCACTCCCACCGACGAAGGAAACCACGCATGAAAAAAGTCCTGATCGCCAACCGCGGGGAAATCGCCGTCCGCATTGCCCGCGCCTGTGCCGACGCATCCCTGGTTTCCGTGGCCGTCTATTCGGACCCCGACGCCGACGCCCTGCACGTGCGCCGCAGCGATGAGGCCTACGCCCTGAACGGCGCGGCCAGCTCCGAGACCTACCTGGACATCGACAAGATCCTGGGCGTCGCCGCCCGCTCGGGCGCCGACGCGGTGCACCCGGGCTATGGCTTCCTGGCAGAGAACGCCGACTTCGCCCAGGCCGTCATGGACGCCGGGCTGACCTGGATCGGCCCGAGCCCCGATTCGATCCGCGCACTGGGCAACAAGGTCACCGCCCGGGAGATCGCCGTGCGCGCCAACGCCCCGCTGGTGCCGGGCACCGACGGCCCGGTGGCATCGGGCGCCGAGGTTCGCGCCTTTGCCGAGGAATTCGGGCTGCCGGTGGCCATCAAGGCCGCCTTCGGCGGAGGCGGGCGCGGCATCAAGATCGTGCGCAACTTCGAGGAAATCGACGATGCCTTCGACTCCGCCGTGCGCGAGGCCATCGTGGCCTTCGGCCGCGGCGAGTGCTACGTGGAACGCTTCCTGGACAAGCCCCGCCACGTCGAGGCCCAGGTGCTGGCCGACACCCACGGCAATGTCGTGGTCGTCGGCACCCGCGACTGCTCGCTGCAGCGCCGCCACCAGAAGCTCGTCGAGGAGGCCCCCGCGCCGTTCCTGACCGATGAGCAGCGCGCCTCCATCCATTCCTCGGCCAAGGCCATCTGCCGCGAGGCCGGCTACCACGGCGCCGGAACCGTCGAGTACCTGGTGGCCCCGGACGGGCTGATCTCCTTCCTGGAGGTCAACACCCGGCTGCAGGTCGAGCACCCGATCACCGAGGAAACCACGGGCGTGGACCTGGTGGCCGAGCAGTTCCGCATTGCCTCCGGCGATGCCCTGTCAATCACCGAGGATCCGGACCCCATGGGCCACTCCTTCGAGTTCCGGCTCAACGCCGAGGACCCTGCCCGCGGCTTCCTGCCGGGCCCCGGGCGCATCACCGCCTTCGAGGCGCCCACCGGCTCGGGCATCCGCGTCGATTCGGGCGTGCGCACCGGCTCGGTGATCCCCCCGCACTACGACTCGCTGATGGCCAAGCTGATCGTCACCGGCGCCACCCGCGCCCAGGCGCTGCGCCGTGCCAAGGTCGCCCTGGACGAGATGGTCATCGCCGGCGTTCCCTCGGTGCTGCCGTTCCACCGTGCGGTGGTGCGCAACGCCGATTTCGCCAACAACGAGCGCTACGGGGTCTACACCACCTGGATCGAATCCGAGTTCGCCGACGAGCTGGCTTCCAGCCCCGAGATCGCCGCGGCGGAGCCGGGCTCGGCGCGCGAGACCCTGACCATCGAGGTGGACGGCAAGGCCATGAACATCGGCCTTCCGGCCTCGCTGGTGGACTCGATCCGCCACGGCGGCACCGGCGCCGCCCTCGACGCGGCAGCCGAGAACATCGCGGCGGCGGCCGACGAATCGACCTTGGCCGCCCCGATGAACGGAAACCTGGTCAAGTGGGTCGCCGAGGACGGCGCCGCCGTGGCCGAGGGCGACACCGTGGCGGTCCTCGAGGCCATGAAGATGGAATCGAACATCACCGCCCACCGAGCCGGCACATTCGGCCGCGGAACCCAGGAACCGGGGACCGCGATCGCCCGCGGCGAAGCACTCGGGAGCATCGCTTAACGCTTGCCGTTTCCGCGGAAGGGTTCGATTAGATTGAGAGGATGCCAGTGAACGCCTTGTTATCGTCCCTGCCCCTGGCCGAGGGGTCAACCCACGCGCACACCGGTGCGTGGGTAGCCGCGGTGCTGCGCTCGCGGATCGCCGAGGGCCAGCTGCTGCCCGGCGCCAAGCTTTCCGAGCAGGCGCTTTCGGCCGCCATGGGGGTTTCGCGCAACACGCTGCGCGAGGCCTTCGCGGTGCTTGACCACGAGCTGGTCATCACCCGGATCCCCAACCGCGGCGTCTTCGTCTCCTCCCCCGGGCCCGAGGGCGTGCGGGAGATCTACGCGGTGCGCCGGATGATCGAGCCCGCCGCGGTGCTCTGGGGGCCGGATCTGGACGTCGCGGCCCTGGCCGCCATCATCGTGGACGCGCGTGCCGCGCTGGAGGAGGGAAACATCGCCAAGATGGCCGATGCCAACCAGTGCTTCCACGAGGAACTGGTCCGGGCCACCGGCAGCGTGCACCTGCAGGAACTCATGACCAAGGTCCTGGCGCAGATGCGCCTGGTCTTCCATGCCATGGGGGACGCCCCCGACTTCCACTCGCACTATGTGGAGCTGAACGCCGCACTGGTGGAACTGCTGCAATCCGGCAAGCGCGAGCAGGCAGCGGAGGAAATGCGCGGGTACCTGGATCGCGCGGAGGCCGAGTTGCTCTCGCATCTGGGCGACTCCGAAGGAAACTGAGCCTCCCCGCCGGGCAGGCCTACATTTTCATGGTGACCTTGGCGTCCTTGCGCAGCACCGCGACGTAGTCCTTGACCGCCGCGGCCTCCTTCTGGAGCTTGAGCTGCTGCTCGAGCTCGGGCTTCATCGTCTTGTAGCTCGGTGCCTTGGGCGCATCCTTGGGCGCGTCCTTGTCGGTGGTCGCCTGCTTCTTGAACTGGTCGAGCACCACCTGGTACGCGGCCTTGGTTTCCTTCTCGGAGGGCCGGAAATCTCCCACTTCCTTGGAGATCAACCGCTCGACCTCGAGCTGGGTCTTCAACTGCGCGCGCACCGCGTCCTCGTTCAGGCCCTGGGCATCCATGGTCGCCAGGAATTCCTTGGTATCCATGTCGTTGGACTTGGCCACGTCCCCCAATGCCGCGTCAAGGTCCTTGGAGGTGGCAAAGACCTTCTTCTTGGCCGCCTGCTGGATCAGCAGTTCGGTGTTCACCAAGCCTTCTGCCGTCTGCTTGCGCAATTGCTCTTGGTCGAGTTCCTCGCCGGAGAGCTGCGCCTGCTGCAGGACCTGGGCGAATTGGCCTTCATAGATCCGGGTGAAGTCGGCCTTGGTGATTTCCTCGCCGTTGACGGTGGCAACGATTTCGGGGACCCCGGCGAGGTCAGGGGTCGGGCTTGCGGCATCTGTCGGTGCCGCCTCGGCGGCCGCGCTGCTGGAGGCGGGGGCCGCTTCCGGTTCGGCCGTGGCACTGCACCCGGTCATGAACGACAACGAGGCAACAAGGGCCATGGAAAGAACCCACTTTTTCTGCAACATAAGCTCCCAGCATTTGGATCGATGCTTGGAACACTAACAGGCGAAACAGGGCGGCCGCTGGACACTCGGTGGCGCGGTGGATGGCAGGGGCCGTTTCCAGGCACCCCCGGGCGCTGCACAACGATGAGGCAACGTTGTTCCACGTCCCCTGTCCCGCTGCGTCCCGCGGGCGCAGACTGGGTTCCATGACATGGATGGAGACACCGGTTCCTGGATTGGCCGCTTGCAGACGGGGCCTGTTGGTGGCCACCCTGGGGGCGGGTGCCCTGCTCGGACTGCCGGGGTGTTCGTTGATGCTGCATTCCTCCGGTCCCTGCATGCCACCCGGCTACATGTTGGATTCCCTCGTCGTTGCCCCGGGCGGGACATTGCGCGTTTCGGCTCCGGCAGCCACGTGCAATCCGCGCTATGGCGAGGCAGCAAGAGTACGGATCGATCTGGTCGACGCCCGCCAAGAGGTCCTGCTCATCGAGCTCGCCCCGATGTCGGACGACGGATCCTTCAGCCATGTGCTGGACATCCCGGCTACCTTGAAACCAGGCACCTACGGCATCTCGGCGGCCCCCGATTCCGTGGACTGGCGCGACGACACCGGACACAACAATCGGGTGGAGAATCCCGGTTTCAGGGACAGCGGGTTGAGCGCGGTGCGTGCCGCCTGTGCCACGCCCCATGTGGCCGTCCGCGTGACCGGCTAGCCTCGCGGCCGCAGGTGCCCGCCAAGGCTAGCTGGTACTGTGCCCGCGGGCCTTCACAGCCGGATCCGGTTCGACCCGCTCCAGGGTGTGAGGCAGGAACCTGCGCGAGTTTGTCCCGATGAAGGCCAGGGACACCATGGCCAGGATCATCATGGCGAGCATGATCCAGGCGCCGTCGGCCCATTGCGCGGCCACGGCGACCGCGGTCGGGGCCAGGAAGCCCACGTAGGCGAGCGTGTAGAAGAACCCGGTGAGCTTGCCCAGCTCGTGGGCCGCGGCCAGCCGCTGGATCTCCAGCAACCCGCCGACCATCAGCAGCCCGTTTCCGCAGCCCAGCACTGCCGATGCCACCAGTCCCAGCGCGGGGCTCGGGACAAGGATCGCCGCCAGCAAGGCGGACAGGCCCACGAAAACAACGACGGTGCCGGTGAGCAGCGAGCGGGCGGAAACCACGGTGTCCAGCCGGCGGGCCAGCGGCTGGATCAGCACGCTGCAGCCCAGCGTGATGGCCACCGCTGCCGTGGCGTAGGCCAGCCGGCCCTCCCCCAGCCCCGGGATGATGGCGGGAACGACGGCAAATCCGGTGGTTCCCGCGGCAAACACCCACACCGCCGCAGGCGCCACCACCAGCCGGAACCGCTTGCGGGCCTCGGGATGGGCCACCCGGGCCTCCTCGCCGGAGTGGCTGGCTTGTTCTGCGGCACGGGTCTCCGGCAGCCTGGCCACCACGAAGAGCACCGGAATGCACAGGGCAATGTGCACCGCGTACGGGAGGATCGCCGGGGCCGGTGCATTGTTGGCCAGCAGCCCGCCGACCACCGGGCCGAACCAGAATCCCGCGCTGGTCAACAACGAGGCGCGACGGGCTCCCGAGCCGGCGGCCGAGTGCAGGTCCCACGGCGCCTGGGACAGTTCCTTAACCCAACTGGTGGCCGCGGCCATGGCCAGGCCCGTGGCAACACCCGCCATGAAACGGCCGGTGAACAGGGGCAGGGTCCCAAAGACCGAGCCCATCATCGCCACGTTGGCGGCCATCGACAGGGCCACGGCAAAGAGGGTGATGTGCTTGCGGCCGGTACGATCCGAATAGCGGCCGCCCAACAGCAGCGCCGGCACCAGGCCCAGGACGTAGATGCCCAGCATCGAGGTGACCATGACCTCGGAGAACCCGTGCTCCTGCCGGTAGAAGACCAGCAGGGAGACGAACTGATTGGCGCCCCAACCGACCATCATCAGGCTCAGTGCTGCGGGGAACCAGGGCTTGGCTGGGCGGGACATGGCTGTGATCGCGATCCTTCAGGGCGTGGTGGCACAAGTGCTTGCTGGCCAGTGTTTCATGGTTGCACGCCATCGACGGGGTTGATGACCCGGTGCATCGCCGTCCCGGTGGGCATCGCGGTGTTCGGTTCGGCCCGGTCCCTTCGGTGCACCGCGACAACCACGGACCGCCGGCTCGGGATCGCTCCCGACCGCGCGGGCGAACCGGGTTCCTGGACCCCGGATTCGTCCACGGGTTGCCGAAGGCCCCCGGACGCCGCCGGCCAGCACCCGCGGTCGGCCGAAGCCCGGGTGCCCGGTAGGCTTGATACCTGATTCCGCGAAGGCTCCCCCGGGCAACGGCGCACCACGCACCCCCGGCCGAGGGAGCCTTGCGCGTGGCCAACCCACCGACCAACAGCAGGGGCAACATACATGGACAGCAGCATCGACACGCGACCGTTCTTCCTGGATTGCGACACCGGGATCGATGACGCGCTGGCCCTGGCCTACCTGCTGGGGGCCGGGGCCAACCTGGTGGGCATCGGCTCGGTCTCCGGAAACACCAGCGCGGCGCAGGGCGCGGTCAACACGCAGAACCTGCTGGCCCTCTCCGGCCACGCGGAAATCCCTGTCGCGCTGGGCCACCACGACGCACAGGCCCGCCCGTACGGCGGCGGGGCACCCCACGTACACGGGATCAACGGCATCGGCGAAGTCCGGCTTCCCGACGCGGGCCTGGAGCTTGCGCCCGAGTCCGCGCCCGAGATGCTGGTGCGGCTGGCCCGGGAGCACGCCGGAGAATTGCGCGTCATCGCCATCGGCCCGCTGACCAACATCGCTTCTGCGCTGCGCCTGGACCCGGAGCTTCCCTCCCTGGTGAAGGAACTGACCATCATGGGCGGCGCGGCCCTGGCCCCGGGCAACATCACCGCCGCGTCCGAGGCCAACATCCACAATGATCCCGAGGCCGCCGCCGAGGTCTTTGCCGCCGGCTGGGAGATCGTGCTGGTGCCGCTGGATGTGACCATGGACCACGTGCTGGAGGAACACGACCTCGAGACCCTGGCGGCCAGCCCGTCACCGGCCGTGCAGTCCGTCGCGACGATGCTCGGCTACTATTTCGACTTCTACCGCAGCGTCTTTGGCCGGCGCTGCTCGGTCATGCACGACCCGCTGGCCGCGGCCATCGCGATCGGGAAGGTGCGGCCGGCCTCCGCCCCGTACGCACGCGTGGTCGTTGACGCCACCGACGGGCCGGGGCGCGGGCAGACCATCTGCGATCTGCGCGGACGCTACAAGGGCCACCCCAAGCCGGAGGGCGCTCGCTGCCGCGTGGTGCTGGCTGCCACCGGGGACGCCATCGGGGAGATCATGCGCGGCACCCTGGCGCTGGCCGATGCACCATTGGCGGCCCGCCCGTGAAACTGCCCGTTGCCGAACTGCACATACACCTGGAAGGGACGCTGGAGCCCGAGACCATCCTGCGCCTGGCCGGGCAGAACAACATCGACCTGCCCTGGCCTTCGCTTCAGGAGCTGCGCGCGCAGTACGACTTCAGCAACCTGCAGTCCTTCCTGGACCTGTTCTACGCGAACATGGCGGTGCTGCGCACCGCTGCGGACTTCCAGGAGATCACCACCGCCTACCTGCACCGGGCCCACGCATCCGGGGTGCGGCACGTTGAGCTGTTCTTCGATCCCCAGGCCCACCTCGAGCGCGGCCTGGCACTTGCCGAGGTGATCGCCGGGATCCGGGCGGGCCTCGACGCGGGCCTGGCCCGCTGGGGCATCACGCACCGGCTCATCGCCTGCTTCTGGCGCCATGCCCCCGCCGAATCGGCGATGGAGATCCTGCGCACCCTGGTGCAGGAAAGGCACGCCATCGACGGCATCGGGCTGGATTCCTCGGAACTGGGATATCCTCCCGTTCTCTTCCAGGAGGTCTTCGCCTACGCCCGCGAACACGGCTTGCACGTCGTGGCCCATGCCGGCGAGGAGGGCCCGGCCGAGTACATCGTCCAGGCCCTTGACCTGCTGAAGGTCGAGCGCATCGACCACGGAATCCGCTGCCTCGAGGACCCGGCCCTGGTTCAACGGCTGGTGAAAGAGCAGATGCCGCTGACCGTGTGCCCGCTGTCGAACGTGCGGCTGCGAACGGTTGACACCATGGCCGAGCATCCGCTGCGGCGGATGCTGGAGGCGGGGCTGAAGGTATCGATCCACTCGGATGACCCCGCCTACTTCGGCGGCTACCTGGACGCGAACCTTGCCGCGGTCATCGGGCAGTTCGAGCTGAGCCGCGAGGAGCAGGCGGTGCTGGCCCGGAACTCGATCGAGTCCTCCTTCCTGGAGGAGCCGGCGAAGGCGCGCCTGTGCGCCGAGGTGGACGCCTGGCTGGCCGCCGAACACCTGTAGCGGGCGGTTAAGGGCGCCCGGGAAGCGAGCGGCTGGGAACCACGGTCGCTTCCCGGGCGCGGGATGCGCGGCCGTCGGGTTCTGGGGGGAGAACCGGGCCGCGCGTCCCAAGGGCGGTGATGGGGAGGGGCGGCATGCCGCCTCCGGCGCCCTTTGCGGCACCAGTGAAGTCCCTGCATGGGGGAGCAGGAAATTCCCTGGCGGATCGAGGACCACGGCTGGCTCCCGCTGGAGCCGGCTCGTGGAAGAGCTGCCTTGCTAGGGCACCAGGTAGTTGCTGTCGCGGGCGTCGGTGATGAGCATGTGCCCGGGCGCGTGGCCGATGGCCAGCGCGGGCTTGGATTCCATGACCGCCGCCTGCGGAGTGACCCCGCAGGCCCAGAACACCGGGATGTGCCCGGCGGGAATGTCCACCGGATCCCCGAAGTCCGGCTTGGACAGGTCGGTGATGCCAAGTTCCTCGGGGTTGCCGATGTGCACCGGGGCCCCGTGCACGGCCGGGTAGCGGGACGTGATGCGCACGGCATCGGACACCTGGGAGGCGGGGATCGGGCGCATCGACACCACCATGGGTCCGGACATCGACCCGGCGGAGGCGCTGCGGATGTTCGACTTGTACATCGGCACGTTCACGCCCTGGTCGATGTGGGCGATCTTGATGCCGCCCTCCATCAATGCGGTCTCGAAGGTGAACGAGCAGCCCACGATGAAGGTGACCAGGTCATCGCGCCAGTACTCGGACAGGTCGGTGGGTTCTGCGACCTTCAAGCCGTTTTCGTAGACCACGTACTTCGGCACGTCGGTGCGGATGTCCCCGCCTTTCAGCAGTTCCCCGCTGGTCTCCCCCGCGTCCAGCACGCCCAGGATAGGGCAGGACTTGGGGTTGCGCTGGGCAAAGAGCAACACGTCGAAGGCCTGGTCCCTGGGCACGATGATCAGGTTGGCCTGCGCGTAGCCCAGGGAGAACCCGGCGGTCGGCACGGCCAACCCGCTGCGGAACAGTTCACGTGCCCGGGCCGGGGAAAGAGCGGCTCGTTCCCCGGTTCCGGGTGTTGGCGAATTGGCGGGTGTCATGGTTGCTGGAGTCCTTCCGGAGGGGTGGATGTGGCTGGCGGGCTGTGGGGCGTTCGGGCTAGGCCCAGAGCTTGGAGAGGCCCGCCAGGGAGTTCCAGCCGAGGAAGAGCGTCAACAGCCAGGTGGCCACGCCGATGCCGAGCAGCCACTTGGGGTACACGTAGCCCTGCAGCAGGTCGCGGCGGCGCCAGGCCGCATAGAGCAGGACCGCGAAGCCGACGGGCAGGATCAGTCCGTTGAAGGCGCCGGCGAAGATCAGCAGCGTCTGCGGGGCCTGGCCCAGGAAGAGGTAGATGACCGCGCACACCGCGATGAACGCGACGGTGATCAGGTTGCGGGTGCGTTCGGGGGTGGTGGACTTCGTGATGAAGGAAACCGAGGTGTAGGCGGCACCGATGACGGAAGTCAGGGCCGCGGCCCAGAGGATCACGCCGAAGGAACGCATGCCGATATCGCCCGCGGCGATGCCGAAGGCCTCGGCGGCCTTGTTGTTCGTGGTCAGCACGGCTCCGCCGGCGACGACTCCAAGGATGGCCAGGAAGAGCAGCACGCGCATGATGCCGGTGACGATGATGCTCAGGATGGAGGTCTTGGTGATGTCCTTGATGTTCTCGATGCCGGCGGCGCCGGAGTCGAGCATGCGGTGGGCGCCGGCGTATGTGATGTAGCCGCCGACGGTGCCGCCGATCAGCGTGGTGATGATCAGGAAGCTGATGTTTTCCGGAAGGACGGCGTTCTTCAGGGCCTCGCCCACCGGGGGTGCGGCGACGATGGCCACGTAGAGCATCAACAGGATCATGATCGCGCCGAGCATCACCACGATCTTGTCCAGTGCCATGCCGGCTCGCTTGGACAGGAAGATCAGGATCGCCACGACGGCGGAGATGATGCCGCCGATCTTGGGATCGAGCCCCATCATGGCGTTCATGCCCAGGCCTGTGCCGGCGATGTTGCCGATGTTGAAGACCATTCCGCCGATGAAGACCAGGGCGGCCAGGACCCAGCCGATGCCCGGCAGGACCTTGTTGCCGAGCTCCTGGGCGCGCAGGCCCGAGACGCCAATGATGCGCCACACGTTCAGCTGGACGGCGATGTCCACCAGGATGGAAACGACAATCGCGAAGGCGAAGGAGGCGCCGATCTGGACGGTGAATTCGGTGGTCTGGGTGATGAAGCCGGGCCCGATGGCGCTGGTGGCCATGAGGAACATGGCGCCCAGCATTGCGGTGCGCCTGGCTGAAGTGCTGAGCTTCGGTTTCGTGCTAGGAGTGGCCATGATTCCATCCATCGGGTTGCGGGTGACTGCTGTCACAGGTGGGAGCGATGAGAAGTACACTACAGGTTGTTGAACAATCCTGGCAATAGGTTGTTCAACAATTTATCCTGGGCATCCCCTCCCCCGACGCCGAAGGAAACCCGCGGATTGCACCCGAACCCGGACACGACGAGGCCCTTCCCTGCGCCGCGGTTCGCCGGCGCAGGGAAGGGCCCAAACAGCCGCGGCTCAGGCGCCGTGCTCGTACGTGAGACAGTCCGCATTGTCCGCGCCGGGCCCCACGCGCACCGATTCCGCCGCACACATCAAGTGGTCATTGTGGGTGCATTCCATGCGCTGGCAGGCACCCACCGAGGCCAGGATCTTGGGCAGGCCGCCGTGCACGCCGGTGTCGATGAACGTCGCGCATTGCGCGTGGTCGGCATTTCCGCCGATGGTGATGCCGGATGCCCCGCAATGGGTGTGGTCATTGAACGAGCAATTGGACACGGAACATTCGGTAACGGGCACGGTGACTGTCATGATGCACTCCTCGAACCGGCGGTCTCGCGGATTTCGAACCGCTCTAGGTACCACGGTAACCCCAAACCGTGCCCGGAAATTAGTGCTGTTTATGGGTCCTAATCGGGAGGGTCGCTACCCTCGGGTAAACGATTGCGGGGCGCGATTCCATGCGCGGAACATGCCCGAATCCCGATCGCGCACCCCGCCTACGGTGATGCACCTCACGCGCGGGACGTGCGTGCGGCTGTAGCCTGACAGGGTGAAGTTTCTCAACGATGTGCGCCCCGCCCATGACCTGACCTACAGCGACACCTTCATGGTTCCCTCGCGATCGGCGGTGGTGTCCCGCTCTGGGGTGGACCTGGCCACCCCCGACGGGGTCGGAACCTCCATTCCGCTGGTGGTCTCCAACATGACGGCCGTCGCCGGCAAGCGCATGGCCGAAACCGTCGCCCGCCGCGGCGGGGTCACGATCCTGCCCCAGGACATTTCGCTGGCCGCCCTCACCGACATGGTCACGAAGGTCAAGGCAGCACACACCGTCTTTGAAACCCCCATCACCGTGGACGTCAACGACTCTGTCTCCACCGCGCTGGCCCTGCTGGGCAAGCGCTCCCATGGCGCGGCGGTGGTGCTCGACGGGCACCGCCCGGTGGGCATCGTCACGGAAAAGGACTGTTTCGAGGTCGACCGCTTCACCCCGATCAACAAGGTCATGACCCCGGACATCGTCACGGTGGCCAAGGACGCGGACCTGGACTCGGTGTTCGACACCCTGGCCACCCGGCACCTGGGCATGGTCCCGGTGCTCGACGGCGAGCACCTGGCCGGCGTGCTGACGCGCAAGGGCGTGCTGCGCTCCGGGCTCTACACCCCCGCGGTGGACCCGGACGGCCGGCTCATGGTCGGTGCGGCCGTAGGCATCAACGGAGACGTCGGCTCCAAGACCCGGGAACTTCTCGAGGCCGGTGTGGATGTGATCGTGCTGGACACCGCCCACGGGCACCAGGAAAAGATGATCGAGGCCCTTCCGCTGGCGGTCGCCGCCCGCGACGACTATGCCCGGCGCACCGGGCGCCGGATCCAGATTGCTGCCGGAAACGTGGTCACCGCCGCCGGAACCCGCGACCTGGCCGCGGCCGGCGCCGACATCCTGAAGGTCGGGGTGGGACCCGGGGCCATGTGCACCACCCGGATGATGACCGGGGTGGGTCGTCCGCAATTCTCCGCGGTCCTGGAATGCGCCACCGCCGCGCGGGAGGCCGGCGTCGAGGTGTGGGCCGATGGCGGAGTCAAGTACCCGCGCGACGTGGCCCTGGCCCTGGCCGCCGGCGCCGCGTCCGTGATGATCGGTTCCTGGTTCGCCGGGACCTACGAATCGGCCGGGGACCTGGCCTCCGACGGCGAGGGCCGGCTCTACAAGGAGAGCTTCGGCATGGCCTCGGCGCGCGCGGTGCAGCAACGCACCCGGCACCAGTCGGCCCTCGAGCGTGCCCGCGCCGCGCTCTTCGAGGAGGGGATCTCGCATTCCCGCATGTACCTGGATACGCAGCGTCCGGGCGTGGAGGACCTGATCGATTCGATCGTTTCCGGGGTCCGCTCGTCCTTCAGCTACGCCGGGGCCGCTTCGATTGCGGAGTTCCGCGAGCGCGTCATCGTCGGGGTGCAGTCGGCCGCCGGCTACGAGGAGGGACGCCCGCGCGAGGTGTCCTGGTAGCCCAAGGCTACAGCCAGGGCACCGCTCCCTGGCTGTGCTCGAAGACCAGCGACGTCTGGGTGGTGGCCACCGCCGGGTTTGCCGACAGGTTGTCGAGCACGAACTGGCGCACGTCCTTCGAGTCGCGCACCGCCACGTGGATCAGGAAATCGTCGGCGCCACCCAGGAAGAACAGCTGCGTGACCCCGGGCTTGGCGCGCATTTCTTCGGCAAAGGAGGACATCAGGTGGCGGGCGCCGGGGCGGATCTTCACGAAGATCAGCGCCTCGAGCGCGTGGCCGAGCACCTCGGGGTCGATTTCCAGGGTGAAGCGGCGGATGACGCCCGCCGAGCGCAAGGCGTTGAGCCGGGCCAGGCAGGTCGAGGGGGCGATGCCCAGTTCCTCGGCAAGCGAGTTGTTGGTGCGGCGCGCATTCTCCGTGAGCATGCGCAGCAGCCCGCGGTCGATGTCGTCCAGCTCCACGGGGTTGGACTGGCGAATATTCCTTTGAGTGATGGCCATGCCGGTACCCAGCTTTCGCACTAAAACATTGGTTCCCTGAATCGTACCGACGAATATTTGCCAAAGCGCCCAACGCGCCGCAGGAAGAACACGACGGTGCGCCAGCTCCTTGACTGGACTTCATGGCCGGGCCGATTGCGGGAGCCTGCGCGTCAGGAGTTTTGCCGGCGGTAGCGGATCCACGCCAGGGTCGTAATCGCCAGCACCAAGGCTCCCGCCACGATCCACTGCCAGCCGAGGGCCAGCCATGCGTAGATCACGGCCATGCCCACGGTGGAATAGATGGTGGCCCAGATCAGGCAGCCGACGACGACCGCCGGGAGGTAGCGCAGCACCGGCATCCGGGCGACACCCGCGCTGGCGTTGACCGCGGTCTGGATGCCCACGGTCATGAAGGACAGCGGGATCGCGAAGATGCCCCAGCGCTGGATGAAGCGTTCGGCCCGCTGGTAGATCGGCCCGGTGAGCACATGCTGGAACCGGGTGTGCTTCACCCCGGCGGCGATGCCGCGGCCCAGCCAATAGGTGGTGTTTGCACGGGCCATGGAAAGCAGGAACAGAAAGGCAAACGCCCAGCCGAAGGGTGCGTCTTTTAACCAGTCCATGGTTCCCAGCCTATCTGCGCCGGGTGATGGAGCCGGACTTTCGTGAGCCGCCATACATCGAACGGCCAGTGCGTATTTCCTAGGGAACCGAGCGGATGTTGCGCACCAGCAAGGCACCGAACATGCCGATGATGGCTGCCACGATGAACAGGGCCGTATAGCCACCGAGCACCTTCACCGAAACGAACGCCAGCGCGGGGGCAATGACCTGGGGCAGGGAGTTGGCCACGTTGATCACGCCCATGTCCTTGCCCCGGGACTTGGCCGAGGGCAGCACCTGGGTCAGCAGCGCAAAGTCCACGGCCAGGTACGCGCCGAAACCGAGCCCCAGCACCGCGGCACCGATGATGGCGCCGGTGAAGTTCTGCGACACGGCAATGATCAGTGCGGAGCAGGCCACCACGATCGAGGAGACGATCACGAAGATCTTCCGCTTCCCGCTCCTGTCGCTGATCGGCCCCAGGATCACTGCGCTGATGATCACCATGACCGCGTAGATGCCGGTCAGCACCAGCACCCCGCCGGCGGGATCCGGGTGCTTGACGACGTCGGTGAGGAAGAAGAGCAGGTAGACGATGGTCATTTGGTTGCCGGTGTTCATCATGAACCGGGTCAACCAGGCCCACCCGAAGTCGCGGTGGGTCAGCGGGTTGATCCAGAAGCCCTTGGCGAACTCCAGCAGGTTGAAGGCGGGGCGGAACTCGCGTGGCAGCTGCGGGTCGTTGGACCGCAGCACGTAGGGGATCACGGAAACCAGCAGGGCCGCGGCGCAGATCATGTAGCCCACGGCGATGTTCCCGGTGATGGCGAAGCCCACCACCGCGCCCAGCAGGATGCCCACGGTCTGGCCCATGGCGGCCAGCCCGCCGATGCCTCCGCGCCGGCGCTCCGGAACGCGGTCCGGGATGGTGGCGGTGACGGCCGAATAGGCGGCGTTGGCGCCGGCCTGCAGCCCGCACCAGCCCAGCAGCATCAGCGCGACGGTGGTGGCCCCGGAGAGCATCAGCAGCGAGGCGGCGCCAAGGATGGCCCCGGCCAGGATCCACGGCGAGCGGCGTCCCATCTTGGAGACCGTGCGGTCCGAGAGCGCGCCGAAGAGCGGGTTGGCCACCAGTGCCACCGAGGCGCCGCAGGCGGTGACCAGCGAGAGGATCGCTTCCTTGGACCCGGCATCGATCGCCGTGGCCTGCAGCCCCAGCAACACGTTGATGGGGGCGAAGAAGACGATGTTGATGCCGATGTTGATCGCCACGACCGAGGCCACCCAGCTGCGGGCGACGTCCTTGGTCGGCGTGCGCAGGGCCTCGGGGAGCCCCGCCTCGCCGCCGCCGGCAAGGGCCGTGGGATCGTTGGGTGTGCGCGCCAACTAGATCATGCCCGAGAGCATGCCGGCTCCGGTCCCCACGAGCAGGGCCCCGATGAGCAGCCAGGTGATCACTTTGACACGTTTGCGAATCGATTCCATAGTGCGTTTATCGTAGGCGAGTTTTGCTCCGAACGCCCCTTTGACGACACCTGTCTTGCGCGTACCGCGCATGCTTTCGGGCCGGGGCAGATTACGCTACTGGCATGAGCAAAAGCGGATCCGAGCAAATGTTGTGGGCACCGCGCCACAGCGGCTGGAATCTGGCCCACCATTTGGTGCCGTCCTTTGTGTTGCTGGCCTTTCTGGCGGGCACCGGGGTGTACGCGCTGCTGCACGAGCGGCCGGTGCTCTCCACCGGGCTGCTGGCCAGCGCCCTGGCCGTGCTGATGGGCGTGGTGGCGGCCTATCGCCGCCCGACCGAGGACCAGGCGGCCGCGACCGCGGCGGTCGGAACCAGCACGGGACCGCGGGCAGCCACGTGCTTCCCGATGTTCCGGACCTCCCCGCAGTGGGCCGCCGCGGTGATGGGCCTGGCCGTGGTGATCCTGGTGGCCACCGTGGCGCTGAGCGCACGGCTGCTGATCATCCACAGCTACGACCCGATGGTACTGATCGTCCTGCTGACGGTCTTCCTGCTCGGGATCGGGGTCTACGTCTTGAACCGCGGGATCCGCATGGCGCGCATTGCCGCCGCATCCCAGGATCCCGGGGTCTACCTCACCCGCAGCCGCATCGTGCTGTATTCCTCGCGCGGCACCCGGGAAATCTACTGGAACGACCTCGAGGGCATCGAGCCAACCGATCCGGCCCGCCACCGGCCACTGGGCAGGCGCGGCCCTGCCTGGATCGTGGTGCGTCCCCGGGCCGGGGAGGCCGTCGGGGCCAAGTCCCTGGTGATCCTGGTCCACGAGCTCACCGCCAACCCGGACCAGCTGATGCGCACCCTGGAGCATTACTGGGTCAACCCGGCGGACCGGGCCGAGCTCGGGACGGCCGCGGCGCTGGAGCGCGTGCGGGGATTCACCTCGCAGTCCTAGTTCCCGCCGGCGGCCGTTCCCGGATGCAGCAGCACCCGCCCGGCAAGGACCTGGACCTTGTGGGTGCGGGCATCGCGGACGGCCGGCAGGCACAGCACCTTCCCGTCGCGCAGGCAAAAGCGCGAGGAATGCAAGGGGCATTCGACCTCGTCGTCCTCGATCCAGCCCTCGGACAGGGACGCGACCTCGTGCGGGCATTCATCATCCAGCGCGTAGTAAACCCCGGAGTCGGCGCGAAAGAGCCCTATGTCCTCCGGGTATCCGCTGGTTTCCGCGGGGACCAGCAGGGCCGTGCCCGGTTCGAGCAGGTCCTCGCCACCCAGGTCGACGGCCGGCAAACCGGGGCTTTTTTCGGTGTCCATGTGATTCGCGCACCTCTCCGTCGGGAGGGCAGCCCGGGAGAACCGGCCGCCACTGCCCCCAGTCTTGCCCTTCCGCGCACCGGCGGGCAAGGGGCACGAAGGAAGGGCCGGGAGTCAGCGGGCCAGTTTCTTCAGCGGGACTTCGGGGTCGGCAAGCGCTTCGGGCGGAACAATGATGCCGCGGTCGATGATGCGCCGGGCCGCCCGGATCATCAGCCCGCCGTCGATCGCCGCGGCCCCGAGCATCCGCCCGTCCGCGGCAACGTTGAAGGCGGCCACCGGTTCCCCCTCTTTCAGGCGCAGGATGGTGGTGCCCTCGGCGTTCATGTCCCCCACGCCCTCGACGTGGGTGCCGTGGCGGTCGGACCAGAACCACGAGGCGCCGTGCACCGGTGGTTCCTGGCCCAGGATCGCCGCGGCCGCGGTGGCCCCGGTGTTCATGGCGTGTTCCCAGTGCTCGCCACGCCGTTGCAGCGTCCCGTCGACGGACCGGGTGCGGGCCATGTCCCCCACCGCGTAGATCCCCGGGTGCGAAGTGCGCTGGTGCTCGTCGACCAGCACGCCGTTGTCGGTCGCCAGGCCTGCGCCCTGGGCGAGGGCGGTGTTGGGGATGATGCCGATGCCCACGAGCACCTCGTCGCATTCGAGGACCCGGCCGTCGGCCAGCTCGATCCGGTGGCCCGCCCCGGTTCGCGTGATGCCCGCGGGCGTGCCGTGGACGACGGTGATGCCCGCACCGGAGTGCATGGCGTGCAGGCGTCGCGCCAGCTCTGGGCCCACGGCGGGCACCAGCGGGGTCTCGACGGGGTCGATCAGCGTGACCTCTGCCCCGAGGGCGAGGGCCGAGGAGGCGACCTCGGCGCCGATGAGTCCGGCCCCGACGATGGCCAGCCGGATGCCCGGGGCGAGCTTGCCGCGCAGCGTGTCTGCATCGGCGCGGCTGCGCAGCACCAGCACCGAGTCCAGGTCGCCGCCGGCCACCGGCAACGGACGGGCGGAGCCGCCGGTGGCCAGCACCAGGATGTCGGCGTGCAGTTTCCTGCCGTCCTGCAGTTCCACGCCCAGCGGTTCGATCGCCAGCGCGTGCACCGTGGCGCGGAGAAGTCCGACCCGGTGTTCGGAGAACCAGGAGGCCGGCGCCAGTTCGATGCCCGCGGCGTCCTTGTCCCCCAGCAGGTAGGCCTTGCTCAGCGGTGGGCGGTCGTAGGGAATCCCGGCGGGGTCGATGAGGTCGATGGTCCCGGTGAAGCCGCGCGTGCGCAGGTTCTGCGCGACGGTGAACCCGGCCAGGCCGCCGCCAACGATCAGGATGGATTCAATGCTCATGGTTGTGTGGTGCCGATCCGTGGATGTGGTCATGGACGTTCAGTGCTGCGTGCTGGCACGAGTTTGTGCCCGACTGCTGCCCTCCCATCATCCCGCGCGGGCGGGCTCCGCCACAAAGCGGGGACGGCCGTCCGTGGTGTCCGGGGCAACGTGCAACGGCGCTTCGACGAGCACCGGGGCCAGTTTCCGGCCCGCCGCGTGCAGGATCAGCTGACTGTGCGCCGGGTTGGCCACGGCTCCGGCTGGTGGGCCGTCGGCCCAGGCCCAGCCGTGGCGCCCGGCCAGCGCGCGCAAATTCGACCGATTCCGCTGCTGCAGTGCGGTGGGGTCGGCCGGGAAGCTTCCCGGCACCAGCACCCCGCGGGCAAAGCCGCGCGCCGCGGCGGCTTCCAGGGTCAGCGCCGTGTGGTTCAACGTCCCCAGGTCCGGGCGGGTGGCCACCACCAACCGGGCACCCAGCCCGCGGCCAATATCCGCGATGGTTTCCCCCGCCAGGGTCAAGGGCACCAGCAGGCCGCCGGCGCCCTCGATGAGCAGCACATCGTGCCACTTGGCCAGCGCCCGGGCGCGACGCAGGTGGTCGGCCAGGGTGGGCAGCGCCGCGGCGGCTGCCGGGCCCCCTGCGTGCAGCGCGGCATCCACCGGGGCCATCGGATCTTTCAGCCGCACTCCCTCCGACAGGGTGAGCTCCGGCGGGTTCCCCAGCCAGGACCCGATCGCGTGCACATCCCCGCCCTGCCCCGGTTCCACGCCGGTTTGGGCGGGCTTGTAGATGGCCACCGAATGCCCCGCATCCAGGGCTCCGGCGGCCAGGGCCGCGGTGAGGACGGTCTTGCCGACGTCGGTGTCGGTCCCGGTGACGGCGACGATCATGCCGCCACCCCCGCACCCGGCCACGAGCTGAACACGGTACGCGGCCACTGGAAGGAGAGCAGGTGCATCCAGTCCGGTTCCCCGCCGGCCGGGTTGAGCCCCGGCAGCGCGCGGGCCGCGGTGTGCAGCACCACCTCGGTTTCCATCCGTGCCAGCCCCGCGCCGAGGCAGCGGTGGATCCCGAACCCGAAGGCCAGGGAATCATCGTCCCCGTCCTCCATCAGGGCACCGCCCGAGAGCCGGAGCACCAGCTGCTCCCCGGCGGCAAAGCGCACACCATCCAGCTCGATGTCGGCCCGCACCACCCGGCGCCAGGTCGGCACCGAGGACGCGCGCGCCAGCGACCGGGCCACCAGCTGTGCGGCCGCGGATTCCTGCGCGCAGGAATCCCAGCGGCCCCCGTGCAGCGCGGCGGCCAGCGTCGTGGAGATGAGCATCGCCGTGGTCTCCTGTCCGGCAATGGTCAGGAAGTAGCCCAGTGAGCGGATCCGGTCCAGGTCCACCCCGCCTTGGTGCAGCGCCGCATAGAGGTTTCCGTCGTCGCGGGCCACGGCCTGCGCGACCGAGGTGCGCAGCCACGCGTGGAATCCGGCGGCGCTGGCGGCAAGTTCCCGCTGCCGGGCGGCGTCGGGCCAGCCCCAGAAGAGCTCCAGGGAATCGAGGCTCCAGGCCTTGAGGTCGGCGGCGGGCGGGACCGGGATCCCGGTGAGCCGGGCCATGACCTCGGGCGGGATGACCGCGGCCAGGTGCGCGGCCAGGTCGACGCGGGCGCCGTTGCGGTAGTCGGCGGCCAGTGCGGCGCAGATCCCGGCCACGCGTGCCCGGATGGGCTCCGCCTGGGCGGCGACCCTGGCGGGGCTGAAGAAGCGTGCCACGATGCGGCGGACCGCCAGGTGCGCTGCCCCGCCGGCGCTGGCCAGCACCGGGGGCAGGAAGAAGCGTTCGGCGGCCAGGATGCGCAGGGCCGCGGGTTCGAGGTCGATGGCGGTGTCCAGGGCGTTGGCCGGGGTGAAATCCTCGGGGCGCTGCAGGATCCGGCGCACCAGGGCGGGGTCCTCGATGCTGCGGTAGCGGTTGTTGACCGCCGCGGGGTAGGTGCCGGGCAGGGCCGTGGCCAGCGGCGCGGACGTTGGGGCAACGGCCGTGGACCCGGCAAAGGGACAGCTCATGATTCTTCCTCCAGGATGGTGGCGGCAATGGTGTGCAGCGCGGCGAGCAGCTCGCGCCGGTGGTGGTTGGCGTGGGCGGTGATCCGCAGCCGGGACACCCCGTCGGGCACGGACGGGGGCCGGAAGCAGGCCACGGAGATGCCGCGGGCGCGCAGGGCCGCGGCGGTGCGCACCGCGGTGGCGGCGTTGGCCATGGTGATCGAGTGCACCGCGCCGGCGCCCCGCTCGATGCGCCCGGAAAGATGCGGCACCGCGGACAGTGTGTCGTGCACAAGGGCGGCGTTGCGTTCCAGCCGTCCCAGCAGTTGCGCGTCGGCCAGTTCCAAGGCGGCCAGTGCGGCGCCGGCCGCGGCCGGGGCCAGCGCTGTGTCAAAGAGGAAGCTGCGGGCGGTGTTCACCAGGTGCTCGCGCAGCAACCCCGCCGTTTCCCCGCCCAGCAGCACCACCCCGCCCTGGGAGCCCAGGGCCTTGGAGAGCGTGGCGGTGGCGATGATGTGCCCGGAACCTGCCAGCCCGGCGGCACGCAGCGCCGAGCCGTTGCGCGTGGCGGCCAGCGAGTGGGCCTCGTCGACGAGAAGCAGCGCGCCGAACTCGGCGCACAGCGCATCCGCGGCGGCCAGGTCGGCGGCATCCCCCAGCACCGAATAGAGGGATTCGAGCACCAGCGCCACGCGCGGGGCCGGTGCCGGCGAGTCGCGGTTCGCCTCGAGCAGCGCCCTGGCGGCGTCGAGGTCGTTGTGCGCGGCTGTGGCCACCCTGGCCCCGGAGAGGCGGGCGCCGTCGATCAGGCTGGCGTGGGCATGGGCGTCGAGGATGAAGTGGCTGCCCGGTCCGCCCAGGGCCTGCAGGACACCGATGTTGGCGGTGTAGCCGCTGGAAAAGACCAGCGCGGTGTTCCTGCCGGTGTAGGCGCACAGCGCCTCCTCGAGCGCGCTGTGCACCGCCACGGTGCCGGTGGCCACGCGGCTGGCGGCGGCACCGGCTCCGTGGCGGGCCGCGGCCTCCCCGGAGGCGGCACGCACCGCCGGGTGCGTACCCAGGCCCAGGTAGTCGTTGGAGGCCAGGTCCACCAGGTGCCCGCGATCGCTCTCCACCCGGTGCAGCCCGCGGGCCGCGCGCACCCGTGCCCGCCCGCCCAGCCACGTTCCCCACGCCTCCGGAACGGCCGCGGGCGCATCGGCGGCCGGGGCAAGGCTAGGGGCCGTGGACATGGTCCACCGCCGCGACAAGGGCGGCGCCCAGCAGCCGGATCTCCTCCGCGCCGCTGGTGTAGGGCGGCATCACGTAGACCAAATCGCGGAAGGGGCGCACCCATGCCCCGTGGCGCACCGCGGCCGCGGTCACCTCCGCCACGCGCACCTGCTCGTGCAGCTGGATGACGCCGACCCCGCCCAGCACCCGCACGTCCTTCACGCAGGGCAACACGGCGGCCGGGGCGAGGGCCTCGCGCAGCCCGGCATACAGTGCGGAAACCTGGCCGCTCCAGGGTGCGTCGGCGGCGCGCGGGTTGCCTCCGCCGGTGAGCAGTTCGAGGGAGGCATTGGCCACCGCGCAGGCCAGCGGGTTGCCCATGAACGTGGGCCCGTGCAGCAGCGCCGAGCCGTTGCCGTGCGCCCCGTCCAGGGCGCCGGCGACCTTCGGGGTGCAGAGCATCGCGGCCAGGCTCAGGTAGCCGCCGGTCAGCGCCTTGCCCACGCACATCACGTCCGGCACCACGCCCGCCCATTCACTGGCGAACAGCTTCCCGGTGCGCCCGAAGCCGGTGGCGATCTCATCGAGCACCAGCAGCAGGTCGTGTGCGTCGGCGATCTCGCGCAGCACGCGCAGCGCCGCCGGGGCGTAGGCGTACATGCCCCCGGCGCCCTGCAGGAGGGGCTCGGCAATGATCCCGGCCAGTTCCGGGGCATGGGCCGCGGCCAGCGCGCGGGATTCGGTTTCCCAGGCGGCAAATTCGACCACGTCGAATTCCCAGCTGCCCTCCTCGGTCAGCCGGGCGGCCGGCGGCCGGGGCAGGAAGAGCTGTTCGGCCCCGGGCCGGGAGAAGGCGGCGTGCATGCCGTCCACCGGGTCGCAGACACCCATCGCCGCGAAGGTGTCCCCGTGGTAGCCGCCGCGCAGCGCCGCAAAGCGCTGCTTTCCGCTGTGCCCGCGGGCGTGCTGGTATTGCAGCACGACCTTGAGCGAGACCTCCACGGAGATCGAGCCGGAGTCGGCCAGGAACACGTGGGCCAGCTCGCCCGGGGCCATGGCCACGAGCCGCTCGGCCAGTTCCACGGCCGGGGCGTGGGTCAGCCCGCCGAACATCACGTGGCTGAACGAGTCGATCTGCGCATGGGCAGCGGCATCCAGCACCGGGTTGCGGTAGCCGTGCACCATCGACCACCAGGAGCCCATGCCGTCGATGACCTCATGGCTGCCGCTGGCGTCCTCGAGGGTGAGCCGCACGCCGCTGGCACCGGTGACCGCGTAGCGGGCGCCTGCATCGAGGGAAGCGTAGGGGTGCCAGAGCAGTCCTGCGTCCCGTGCCAGCAGGTCCTGTCCCTGGCTCACCAAGGACGTTGCGGCGCTCATGCGTTGGGGCTTTCGCCGGTTCCTGCACCGCGGCGGCGCAGCACCGGTTCGGCGCCTTGGGCCGGGCCGCAACCCAGGGAAGCGCCCGCACCGCAGCCGGAACCGCAGGCACTGCCGCAGCCGGCGGGTTCGCTCGCTGCGGCAGGGGCTTCGTCAGCCCGGTGGCGCAGGCGTGCGGCAAGCTCCGCCGGGTCGGTGTCCTCCTGGCCCAGGATCACGAACCCGGCATCAGAGATCATTTCCAGGTCGCGGCGCGCATCCTGGCCCTCGGACGTGAGGTAGTCGCCGAGGAACAAGGAGTTTGCCACGGCCAGCGCGGTGGCCTGCAGGGTGCGCAGGTGCATTTCGCGGCCGCCGGCCATGCGCAGCTCGGCGGCCGGGGCGGCGAGACGGACCAGGGAGAGGATCCGCAGGCAGGCCATCGGCGTCAGGTGCCAGGTCCCGGCAAGCGGGGTGCCGTCAAAGGGCATCAGGAAGTTCACCGGGATGGAGTCGGCCTCCAGCTCGCGCAGCGCGAAGACGGCCTCGACGAGCTGCTCGGGGGTCTCGCCCATGCCCACAATGAGCCCCGAGCACGGGGAGAGCCCGGCGTCCTTGGCCGCCCCGACGGTGTCCACGCGCTCGGCGAAGGTGTGGGTCGAGCAGATCTCCGGGTAGAGGGACTCTGCGGTGTTCAGGTTGTGGTTGTAGGCATCGGCCCCGGAGGCGGCAAGCCGTTGGGCCTGCCCGGCCTTGAGGATGCCCAGGCAGGCGCAGACCTCCACCTGTGGGTGCTCGTCCTTGATCTGGCCGATCATGGTGGCCACGCGGTCCACGTCGCGGTCGCTGGGGCCCTTGCCGGAGGCGACCATGCACACGCGCGAGGCTCCGCCGGCGATGCCGAGCCCGGCCTGATGCACCGCTTCCTCGGGCTTGAGCCAGGTGTACTTGAGGATCTCGGCCTTGGAGCCCAGACGCTGGGAGCAGTAGGTGCAGTCCTCGGGGCAGAGCCCCGATTTGAGGTTGACCAGGTAGTTGACCTTCACGGTGTTGCCGAAGTGCCTGCGGCGCAGGGTTCCGGCCGCGGCAACCAGCCCGAGCGTGTCCTGGTCCTGGGTCTGCAGGACGGCGAGGGCTTCGTCGGCGGTGAGCCGGTGGCCGGCGTCGATGCGGGCGGCCAGGTCTGCTGCGTCCAGGATCCCGGCGGTGGTGGCAGGTGCAGCGGGGGCGGGGATGGTATCGGTCGTGGTCATGGCGGGGCCTTCCGGTCGGGCGCTTCTCGGCGGTGCCAGGGCAACAGGTCCATGCGTTGGCAGCCCGAACAACCCATTGAACACCGTTCAATCATTCCCGGATCACACTACACGCCAATTGAACACCGTTCAATCATCTCGGCTTCACCGCGATTGGCCGGCATGCCTCCGTCGGCGCCCGCAAACGGCAAGGGCCCGTCCAGATCGAGCCAAGAACAAATTCCTGGCGCCACCGGACGGGCCCCTTGGGCCACAGTGCCTACACGGCCGGGGTGTCGGGGTAAAGCAGCAGCTCCCCGTCCTGGACCTCGATCTTGTGCGTGCGGGCAGCCACGGTAGCCGGCAGGCAGAGTGCGGTGCCGGACTTCAGGCAGAACTTCGCCGCGTGGACCGGGCATTCCACCTCGGTGCCCTCGATCCAACCGTCGGCCAACGAAGCGGTCTCGTGGGTGCACTCGTCGTTGATGGCATAGAAGTTCCCGTCCTCGGCGTGGAACACCGCGATGTCGTCCTTCGTGCCGTTGTCTTCGGACGGAATCACGATGGCTTCGCCTTCATCGATGCTGTCGACGGAACCGATGTTTATTGCCTCGCTCATGAGGGTGCCTCCTGGTGTGCCCCGTCGCCTCCGCGCCTTGCGCGAAAGCGATGGATATAGGAAAAGATGTTGCTCCATCATCCCGCCTTTCGGCCCACGGCCCAACCGCCAAGGCTCAGTGAGTCCGCCGGGAAGATCCTGCACCCAAATTTCCCAAATACGTTTATATCTTCGGATAACACCGCATAAGGTACGGATAATGTTTTTCAATCATCACGAACGGCGGCCGAAGAACGGCAGCCATCCGCAACGATAACCGATGTGAAATCAATTTCCGGCCACCGCCAGTATCACGATGTCGTAACACCGTTTCTGCCCCGTGATTACGCGGGCCAATCGATATCCACATGGTCACAAATCATGAAAAAACCCTCTTATCCCTCCTCCTTTCCCGCGACGGCTGTTAGCGTGAAGGCCTAAGTCTCATCCGTTGCGAGAGGCTCACCAGCCGAGCGCAACGGCCACGTGAACAAGAATGCACAAATCGTGTTGCCGGTTCTTCTGCGCGACACGTGGATGGAACCTCGCATGAACTCAGCACCAGGGACGGCTTCACCGGCCCTACGTGTCGCCAATGCCTACAAGGTGTTCGGACGTAGACCCCAAGAAGCGGTGAAGGCCCTCAAGGACGGCAAAACCCGCAAGGATGTGGCCGCGATGGGCACCGCGGCCGTCATTGACGCCTCGTTTGATGTCAAGCCGGGTGAAATCTTCGTCGTCATGGGACTGTCCGGCTCGGGCAAGTCGACGTTGATCCGGATGCTCAACGGCCTATGGCCCATGACCAGCGGCTCGGTCCACATCGGCGACATAGACATTTCCAAGATCTCCGGCAAGCGCCTGCGTGAGGTTCGGCAAAAGAGCATATCGATGGTGTTCCAGCACTTCGCCTTGCTCCCGCACCGCACCGTGCTGGAAAATGCCGCCTACGCCCTCGAGATCCAAGGCGTAGACAAGAAGAAGCGCACCGAACTGGCCACCGCGATGCTCGATACGGTGGGGCTCACCGGCTGGGGAGACAAGTACCCCGGACAGCTCTCCGGCGGCATGAAGCAGCGCGTCGGCTTGGCCCGGGCTTTGTGCTCGGAAACCGACATCCTGCTGATGGACGAGGCGTTCTCCGCACTCGACCCGCTGATCCGCCGCGACATGCAGGAACAACTCGCTTCCCTGCAGGCGGACCTGGGCAAGACCATCATCTTCATCACTCACGACCTGAACGAGGCTATGTTCCTCGGGGACCGCATCGCGGTGATGCGCGACGGGGAAATCGTGCAGATCGGCACCCCCGACGAGATCCTCACCTCCCCCGCCAACGACTACGTGGCATCCTTCGTCCGCGACGTGGACCGCACCCGCGTGCTCACGGCCGGCGCTGTCATGGAGAATCCGCGCGCAGTCGTTTCGATCAGCGGCGGAGCACGCGCTGCCCTGTTGACCATGCGTGGGCAGCTGACCTCCGGCGCGTTTGTCATCGACCGCAACCGCAACTTCCGCGGCATCGTCACCGACCGTGAGACCCAGGCCCTTGCCGACCGCGGCGGATCGGACCTCACCGAGATCCTGACCCGGACCGAGGACGCAATTTCCGCCGACACCGCGCTCAACGACCTCTTTGGCCGCGCAGTGGAAAGCAACACCCCCCTACCGGTCGTCGATGAGCAGGGACGGCTGGTCGGTGCCGTGGCCCGGGCAACGTTGTTGGCGGCCTTGGGCAACGTGCCGTCCACCACCAGCTCCATGGAGATCCTCGAGCCGGGCCAAACCGCCGGAAGCGACGACGGCAGCCAGAAACCAGGTATTTTCACCCAGGAGCCATCCGGTGAAGAGGGAGGCACTCTCTAATGGACGACTTGTTCCGGATTCCCGTCGGCAAATGGGCGGAAACAGCCCTCGACTGGATCATCGCCAACCTCGGCGCTTTTTTCGACGGCGTCAAGGCCTTCTTCGCCGAGTTCTACAACGGACTGGACTGGGTCCTGTCCACCCCTCCCTTCTGGGCCATCATCGTCGTTCTCGCGGCTCTGGCCTTCTGGCTCAAGGGCTGGAAACTGTCCTTGGGCACCATCATCGGGTTCCTGCTGATCTACGGCATGAACCAATGGGACAACGCCATGGATTCGCTGGCCCTGGTACTCGTGGCCTCCCTGGTGGCAGTGATCATCTCCGTGCCTTTGGGAATAGCCGCAGCCAAGTCCACGGCCGTCTCCAGCGTCGTCAAGCCTGTCATGGACTTCCTTCAGACCATGCCGGCCTTCGTCTACCTGATTCCGGTGCTTTTGTTGCTGGGCATCGGACCGGTTCCCGGCATCGTGGCGACCATCGTGTTTGCCCTGGCGCCAGGCGCCCGTTTCACGGAACTGGGCATCCGCTCCGTGGACAGTGAAGTGGTCGAGGCCGGCCAGGCCTTTGGCGCTTCGCCCATGCGCATCCTGCGCCAGATCCAGATCCCGCTGGCGATGCCCACCATCATGGCGGGCATCAACCAGATCATCATGCTCTCCCTGTCGATGGTCGTCATTGCCGGCATGGTGGGTGCCGGCGGCCTCGGTGGCGCGGTCTACTCGGCCCTGACCGGGTTGAACACGCCGCTCGGTGTGGAATCCGGCCTCGCCGTTGTCATCCTGGCGATCTTCCTCGATCGCATCACCGCTTCGCTGACCCACGTCAAGAAGCACGTCCCAGCGTAACCAGTTCCCCATTTTGCGGCTCCCGCGAAGTTGGGGACCATCAAGAAAGGCAAATTTCATGAAGAAGAAACTCGTATCATTCATGGCCCTGGCTGCCGCCTCGGCACTGGCCCTGACCGCCTGCGGATCCGGCGACGCCGGATCGGAAGCCTCTGGCTCACCGGGCGGAGACAAGAAGGAACTGACAATTGGCGTGTTCGCCGGCTGGGACGAAGGCATTGCCGTGTCCAACCTGTGGAAGAGCATCCTCGACAAGGAAGGCTACGATGTCACATTGACCACCGCCGATGCGGCACCGGTCTTCACGGGCATCACCACCGGCGACTTCGACATGACCATGGATGTCTGGCTTCCGGACACCCACAAAACGTACCTGGAAAAGTACGGCGACAAGATGCAGGAACTGGGCACCTGGAACGAAAACGCCAAGCTGACAGTGGCCGTGAACAAGGACGCCGACATCACGTCCCTGGACGAGCTCGCCAGCAAGGCCGACATGTTCGACAACCGAATCGTGGGCATCGACCCGGGTGCGGGGTTGACCGCCGCCATGAAGGACCGTGTCATCCCGGAATACGGCCTGGACAAGATGGAATTCGTGACATCCTCGACCACGGCAATGCTGACCCAGCTGAAGAAGGCAACCACCGACGGGGACAACATCGCGGTGACGCTGTGGCGTCCGCACTGGGCCTATGACGCGTTCCCGATCAAGGACCTCGAAGACCCCAAGGGCGCCTTGGGTGCAGCCGAGCACATCAGCACCTACGGCAGCCTGACCTTCAAGGACGACTTCCCCACCGTTGCGGGCTGGATGAAGGACTTCAAGATGGATGACGAGAAGCTCTTCTCCCTGGAAAACGCCATGTTCAACCAGGACGAAACCCAGGACTACGGTCCGATCGTCGAGAAGTGGATCGGCGAAAACCAGGAATGGGTCGATTCGCTGACCGCGAAGAAGTAGCCGCGCAGCACCTGCTCCAGGGGCCCGGGCCGTCCGGGACACCGCCCAACACCGCGGTGTCCTTGGAAGGCCCGGGCCCTTCGCCGTCTCCGTCCGGTCCTTCCGCGCGGCCGAAGGTGGGCACTAGACTCGGGCCATGACGGCTCATTGGCCTGCGGCCGGCCCCCGGATGGATCGCCGCACGGTATTGGCCCTTGGCGGAGCCCTCGGCCTGGCCGCCGTGGCCGGATGTTCCCATCCGCAAAATCCCATCGGTACAGCCACGCCCGGCCCCGTGCCCACCGGCACAGATCCCCGGCGAATGCTCAAGGCCAGCGGCCTTGACACACCCTGGTCCTTGGTCCGCACCGCGGACGGGCGCATCCTGGTCTCCGAGCGCGACACCGCCCGAATCCTGGCGCTCTCTCCCGACGGCGCCCTCGCGCCCCTGGTGCATCTGCCCCAGGTGGTCGCCGGTGGCGAAGCGGGGCTGCTGGGGCTCGAGATCTTCGCCGCATCCGGCGAGGCTGAATGGCTATACGCCTATCTGGGCACCGAAACCGACAACCGTGTGGTGCGCCTGGAGTTGCGCGGCTCCGGCGTCGGACCTGCCGAAGACATCCTCACCGGCATCCCCCGGGCCAACATCCACAATGGCGGGCGCCTCAAGAAGGGCCCGGACGGCCTGCTCTACATCGGCACCGGGGACGCCACCGACCAGCAGGCGGCCCAGGACCCGTCCCGGCTCAACGGCAAGATCCTGCGCATCAATCCCGACGGAAGCATCCCCGGGGCCAACCCCTTTGCCGGTTCCCCGGTCTATTCCTACGGGCACCGCAATGTCCAGGGGCTCGGCTGGGATTCGAGGGGCAGGCTGTGGGCCAGTGAGCTGGGCCCGGAGAAAAACGACGAGGTGAACCTGATCGAGCCTGGCAAGAACTACGGGTGGCCGGAGGCCACAGGGGTGGCTGACGATGAGCGTTTCGTCGACCCGATCCATGTGTGGCCCAGCCCCGCCGACGCCTCACCGAGCGCGCTGGCCGTTGCCGGGGACATTGCCTATGTGGCCTGCCTGCGCGGAGAGAGGCTGTGGGAGTTGCCGCTGCCGGACGGTGATCCGCCCGCCGGCGGAACACTGCCGGGAGCCCGTGCTTTGCTGTCCGGCCAGGAAGGCCGGCTGCGCGACGTGCTGGTGGTCGGGGATGAATTGTGGGTGGCGACCAACGAGGGCGAGGACTCGAGGATCATCGCCCTTGAGCTTCCCGTCGCCTAGTTACAGGTGGGCAACGATGCCCAAGACCTTGCTGAGGATGAAGCCGGCCACCAGTGCCGCGGCGGTCCAGTACAGGAAGCGCACCTGTGAACGGGGCTTTTCCAGCTGCCAGGAGCCGGTCTTGTCGTCCCGGTAATACACCAGGGCGTGGCCGTCGGGCGCCCGGGGGCTTTCCAGCACCAGCAGTTCGCTGCGGACGGTGCCGTCGGAAGTGTGGAAGACCAGGCATTCCTGGCCCTCGAGCACCGCAATCTCATAGTCGGCGGTCTTCCATCCTGCATCCCGGCGGCGTTCGGCCAACGCGAAGCCATAGAATCCGGCCGCGGCAATCAGCGCCACCCACCCAATGAGGTCGAGTGCCGGGCCCAGGCTGGTCAGCAGGTCTTGCACGTTCCCATCTTATGGTCTGGAGCTTCCCGGCACAGTATCGGGTTGCCGACGCAACCCGGCGGACCTACCTGCTGAAGGTCCCGAGCACCTCGTTCAGCGCCTCGGTGGACGAGGGGTGCGTGAAGATCGAATCGCGCAGCGTGGCCGAGGTGACGCCCTGGCGCATGGCCAGGGCGACCAGGTTGATGACCTCCTGCGAATCCACATGCATCAGGGCAGCGCCAAGGACCAGGTCCGTGTTGGCATCGACCACGAACTTGATGATGCCGCGGGGATCGCCCACAATCTTGGGCCGCGGCATCGCGGCGATCTCGGCGACCTTCTTGACGGCGACCTTGATGTCCAGTCCCCGGGCACGGGCCGCTTCCTCGCTGAGCCCGACGCGCGCCAACGGCGGGGTGGTGAAGATGGTGGAGGGAACCGCCACGCGGTCGGCGGTGGAACGTGCTCCGGCGCCCAGGATCGCATCGGCGACGATCCTGTTGTCATCCAGGGAAACGTAGGTGAACTGGGGTCCGCCGTTCACGTCGCCCAGCGCGTACACGCCCTCGGCGGTCGTGCGGAGGTAGTCGTCCACCTTGATGGCCCCGGAATCCGTGCGCTCGATTCCCGCGGAGGCCAGGTCCAACCCGTCGGTGGCCGGGGTACGGCCCAGGGCGATGAGTACGGCGTCGGCCTCGATCTCGTGTGTCTGGCCGTCTTGCACGTAGGAAACCCGGGCGCTGCCGGCGTCCTGTCCGATGCCCTGCACGCTGGCGCCGGTGCGGACCTCGACGCCCACATCCCCAAGCGCGCCGATGACCTCGGCGGCCACGTCTTCGTCTTCCTTTTTCAGCGCCCGGGGCCCGCGATCCAGCACCGTGACCTTCGATCCGAAGTGCGCGAACATGGATGCGAACTCCGTGCCGACGTATCCGCCGCCGACCACCACCAGGGATTTGGGCAACGGCGCGTGCTGCAGCGTCGTGGAGTCGTGGATCCGCCCGCCGATGCGCACGCCGCCGAGGTCCGGGACCTGCGGAACTGCTCCGGTGTTGATGATGATCCGTTTGGCGCCCAGCTCCAGGGTCTCGTCGCCGGCCTGGATCCTGATGCGGCGCGGGCCGATGAAGGCGGCCCGCCCGGTGATGGTCATGACCGAATCAAGGTCATCGAGCATGGAGAAGTTCTTGGCCCGCATGGCGGCGGTGAGCTTGTCCCGGCGCTGCACGGCCGTGTCGAAGTAGCCGGGATCGAACCCGTTGCCGGTGCGGGTCTCCGCGTCGTGGATCAGGGCCTTGGTGGGAACGCAGCCGATGTTGATGCAGGTGCCGCCATACATCCGGTCCGAGGCCTCGACGATGGCCACGCGTTGCCCGGCGCGGGCCATGGTCCCGGCCAGGGTCTTTCCGCCCTTGCCCCAGCCGATGACAATCAGATCCAGTTCGTATTCCATCAAGCCGTCCTTGCTTCGGGAATTATCGTGTTGACTAGACTCGAGTGTGCTCCGCCGCGGTGCGGGCGGTCAAGAAACCAGGGTTCTTCACAGTCAACCCGTTGAAACGCTGCTCCCAAGCCGTTGAAATGCTGACCTCTATTCGGCCACCTTGAACACGCCTTGGGCACCGCGTTCGGCATCGACCATCACGTGGGATACGAAGGGATAGTTTCCTGCCTCGGGGAACTGCAGTTCCACGAATCCGCCCTGCGCCACGCCGAGCGCAAGGGCCTGGCTTCCGCCGCCCCCACCCTCGCGGTCATCGAGCAGGTAGTTTCCCTCGAGCCAGGTGGTGTCGAATTGCCCGCCGATCACGTGGAAGGAGGAGGCCCGGTTGGGCCCGACATCCAGCAGCCAGATCCGCACGCGTTCCCCGACCCTGGCCGGCAGCGGCCGGTGCACGTATTGCTTCGCGTAGCCGTTGAAGACCACCAGGTCCGGCTTCTCCGCGGCCAGCTTCGCGGTGTCGACCTCAGCGCCCTGGGCGCCCAGATAGAACTCGGACTGGGCCAGCACGTAGGAGCGGTCCACCTCGGGCAATCCCTCGGGCTCGATCACCACGGTGCCGAACATGCCGTTGGCGATGTGCGCGCTCATGGGCATGGTCGAGCAGTGGTACATCCAGATCCCCGCCCGGGTGGCGGTGAACGCGTAGCGCAGCGATTGGCCGGGCTGGATGGTGCGCATGGGCTCGTCCGGTGCCAGCGCACCGGCATGGAAGTCGATGGAGTGGCCCATGGTTCCGTCGTTGACCAGCGTGATCTCGAATCTGTCGCCGACCCGGCCGTGCAGCAGCGGGCCCGGCGCGGTGCCGTTGAAGGTCCAGAGTTTTTGCCGCACTCCCGGGGAGACCTCGGCAATTGCTTCCTGCGCGGTGAACGTGGCCTGGTGGACAACGGGCTTGCCGTCCTTCGGCCGTGGCGGAAGCACGGGCAGCGACGCGTCATGCGCGGTGAAGGACGCATCGGGTTCTTCCATCAAGTCTAGCGGGGCGCCTGGGGCCGACGGGGCCTGGGACGCCGGCTGGTGCAAGGACCCGTGGCCCGGGTCAGCCGCTCCGGGATCGACGCCGGGTGCCGCGGGCGTGCCGGTGGCCTTGATGTCCAGCACCATGCCCATTTGCCTGTGGCCCACGATCGAACACCAGGCCGAGACATCGGAGGTGATGACTCCGGCGTCCACGGTGGCGCTTTGGCCCGGGGCCAGCCGACCGCTGTTTGCCCCGGTTGCCAGCACCAGGTCGTGCGTTTCGGTGGCATCGGTGTTGGTCAGCTCGATGACCAGATGCGTGCCGGCGGGAACCTCGATGCTGGAGGGGGTGAAGCGCATGTCGGCGGCCTGGACCTCCACTGTCATGGTTTCGGCCGTGGTTGCCGGTGCCGCTGTGCCGGCTTCGGGAGGGGCGGGCGGTGCGGCGATGCCGGAGGCCGCCAGGTCGATGGCCACTCCCACCGCGATGGCCAGCACCACGGCGACGAGTCCGGCCATGGCCTGGCCAGCACGCTGGCCCGCGGGGCGCTCCCCTTCCGGTTCCAGGCGCACCCGTGCGGCCGGGGTTCCGGCGGGCAAGCCCAGGGCCTTGATGCCTGCGGCCGCCTTGACCTTGGCACCGCGGTGGGCCCGCAGGGCCATAAAGAGCAGCGGGAGGAAGCTTGCCATGGACACCAGGTACAGCCCCGAGCACAGCACCCGAACCAGCGAGGGAACCGGCAGCGCACACACCAGCAGCGCGGCATTCGCGGTGGACACGCGCAGCACCGCCCCGCGGTCCAGCACCGTGGTCGCGGCCCTGACCGGGGCCGGACCGCCACCCAGGACCACCGGCACCAGGTAGGACAGCGCACCGAGCAGCACCTGCGCGGCGAACCCGGCCACCAGGAACGGGGTGATGGAGGCGAACTGGCGGCCGACCACCTGCCAGTCGCCGGTGCCCAGCAGGGAAACGACCAGGGCCACCAGGCACCCGATCCACCAGCTGACAGCGCCCAGCACCGAGAGCGTGGAGAA
The DNA here is from genome assembly GCF_001863355.1 of Arthrobacter sp. UCD-GKA. NCBI lineage: Bacteria > Bacillati > Actinomycetota > Actinomycetes > Micrococcales > Micrococcaceae > Arthrobacter > Arthrobacter sp. UCD-GKA. Next base: position 207,654 of record NZ_MOLR01000004.1, read on the forward strand.
GGTCTTCGGCGGCTTGTTCCGAGCGACCTGGATGAAGGAGGACGCCATCATCCCGAGGCCCGCAATGTAGCCGAGCAGGCCCGCCGCGGCCACAGGCAGGAGACCGAATCCGGCGCCGAGCCCCGCGGCCAGGGCAGAGGCAATGAGCACCGGCAGGGCCCGCCGGGAATTGGCCGCGGCCTGGTCGGCGATCCTGGTGCGCAGCATGGTGGGCCAGAGCGTGACCAGGGTTCCCGCCACCGTCAGGCCCACCCATCCCAGGACGTTGAGGAACGCGTGGGCCAGGGTGACCTGCTCATGGGTCGGCGAGCCGGTGCCATGGGCCAGCACGGTGCCCAGCACCGCCCCGACGGGCAGGAAGGCGGCCGCGGCGATGTAGTACTTCACGGTTGCGCCAAAGCGGGAAGGCAGGGCGCGCTGCATGCGGGCGAGCAGGTCCACCCCGTGCCAGAACACGGCCCCTGCCACCAGTGCGGCCCCGGTCGCGGTGACGGGCCAGAAGCTGGACAGCACCCCGGTGACCACCACGACGGTGCCGGCGTTGAGCATGAGAAGCCGCCAGTTCTGGGTGGCCCGGTCATGGGTCCGAGCCGGGGTGCGCAGCAGGGCGATGGCAAAGTACTGGGACCAGACCAGGATCGCGTGGGAGATCGCGCCGAGCAGCAGCAGGTGGATCATGAGCCAGCGGGGCGCGGGGATCTGGCGGTGGACCAGCGTGGCAGCCACGAGGAGAACCAGCCAGAGGGCCACCGGCAGATCGCGCATGGGCCAGAAGCCCCTGGACGGGTTCTTGCTCATCATTCTGGCTTCCGTAGCGTTATCGGTAGGCCGGAGCGCGGAGGTTGCGCTGCGGGGTTGGTGTCGGGCAATGGTCTTGCCACCTCCGGCGGGCCGATGCCCAGCAACTTGGGCGCAAGCAAGGATTTGCCGGGTCCGGGAGGCTCAGCGGCAGGCGGCGCTGGTGCCACAGTCTTCGGCCGGGGCTCGCCCATCAGCACGGAGGCGACGGCCAGGACCAGGAAAAGCAGCAGAGCCAGGACGTTGGCCGCGCCCCCGGCGCGCCAGGCCCAGTCGTATCCAAGTCCGTTGCCGATCCACAGCCGCAACGCCAACCCCGCCCACAGCAAGGTCGCCGGGACCCACATCATCGGGCGATAGGGCAAGGGGCGGCGCAGGATCGCGGGAAGGATGCTCGAGGAGTGTGCAATGACCATCGAGATCGTGAATCCCAGGAACACTGCGTGGATGACCGTGTCGTAGGCGGCCCGGGTTGCGGGGAATCCGAAGCACCAGGTGATAGCGGCAACCAGCAGCCATCCGTAGCCGGCGAGCATGCAAGTGGCCATGAACCGGGTGGCTCCGGTGGCGCGGATGGTGCGGCGGGCAACGTCGTGGGCGGCCAGCCACAACACCAGCACGGCAAGGACCAGGCCGAACCCGACTGATCCCCACGCCGGGTTCAGCAACGAGGCCGCTACCGCGAAGGTGAGCAGCCAGGACAGCTGGAGCGCCCGGGTTCCGGCCAGCGGACCCATGGAGATGCGTGCCAGTTCCACGCGCTCGCCCGCGATGCTCAGCACCAGGAAGGCTGCCAGCCAGGGCAGCAACAGGGCCATTTCCACCCCGCCGAGCCACAGGATCGCGGCACCTGTGCCCAGTGCAGCACCCAGCAGCTGGATGAGCACGGAGTGGTCGCGCTGTCGGCGCCAGAGCGGCAGGTAGACCCACACAAGAGCCGCCATCCCGGCGAGCAGGCCCAGCTTTCCGGCGTAACGCGGCACGTTGGAAAGCAGCAGGAGAGATCCGACCCCCAGCAGCAACGGGCTGAGGTAGCCGGCGCGCCGACCCAGGGCCACCGCGCGTTCAAGAGCGACCAAGGTTCCCACGAACCCCAGGGCCAGCACCATGCCGTGGACCTCGCTCCAGTGGGCTGCGTTCAGCGGAGCGGGCAAATCCAGGAGAAGCAAGGCTGCGTTCAGCCCGGCCAGCAGGCTCGCGGCAGCGGGCACCATGAACAGGGTGCGTGCCGGGATCGGCCGGGGCTTGGCTTGGATGGATTTTCGGGCGGCATTCATTCGGAGAGGGTTTCGCTGGCTGCGGCGCGCAGGTGCAGGGCGCACTGGCCGGGGGCCGAAAACGGCAACAGGGTGCTGGAGGAGCCGTCGAGTCCCATCTCGGCGAAGGCCCCCTGGATGATCCCCAGGTGGACGCCACAGACGATGTCCGGGTGCTTGCTGGCCGCTTCAATGAGCGGACAGCGGGTCAGCACCACGTGTTCGTTGGAGGCATCGGGTTCAGGGGCGAATCCGACTTCTTCAAGCATGTCGACCAGGTGGGACCGGGCCGCCTCCGCCGGGCGGTCGCCATGGTGCTCGCCTTGTTGCTTGAGCGTCAGTTCCCTGCCCCAAACCTTGCCTGCACCCACCGCATCCTGGACCGGATGCGCACTTGTTTCATGCAACACGGTGGCCAGGGCGGAGGCCAGGGAGGCATAGGGCGAATGCTCGATGGGTTTCTTGGCTTCCCAGAGCCATGCGGGACGGCCACGGCCTTCCGAGACGGCGCGCTCGCGGCTCAGGTAGCCGTCGCGCAACAGATCCTCGAGATGAGCCCGGACGGTGTTTTCATGCAGCCCACAGGCGCGCGTGATGGCAGCGATCGTGGCGGGGGCCGATTGCGCTTCCAACAGCTCAAGGATCCGCAGGCGCGTGGGCGAGAGCGGGCGCCCGAAAGACGTGCGTCTGGTCCGGGCCGGTGAACGATCCGAGGGACCGGTCACGGGGTGGCCAAGGCGGCAAATGACAGGCGACGGCGACTACGATTGTTTTCCACGTAGTTAACTGTAATAAAATGATTCGAAGGTTACCAGTCGACGCTGGAAACCGAGACCCCACTTGATCAAAGGAACCCCATCATGGCTGACATTGTTATCTCCTCCAGCAAGGAAGAAGCCGAGAAGCAGACCCAACCCGCGGCCCACGAGTGCGCCTGCGGCGATCATGATGCCGAACTTCCGGAGCTTGACGCCCGGTCCATCCCACACGCGATCCGCCACGCCACGATCTTTGGAGCCCTGGATTCCCTTGCCGCGGGTGCCGGCCTGGTCCTGGTGGCGCCGCACAACCCCCTGCCGCTGCTGGACCAGCTCGAAAGCCGGGCGCCCGGCGCATTCGAGATCAGCTACCTCGAAGAGGGGCCGGAGGCCTGGCGCCTGCAACTGGTGCGCAAGGCCTAGAAACCCCGGAGGAAGACCTATGGGGCCCGGCCGACACGGCCTGACCCCACAGCTCCGTGCCTTGGCACGCCCGATGCCGGCGCGCCAAGCATGCGTTCGCTATTGCCCGGCGCTGTCCGCTCCGGCGATATTGACCATCCAGTCGACGCCGAACTTGTCGGTGAGCATGCCGAACCAGTCGCCCCACGGGGCCTGAGCGAGTTGCTCTCCGATCTTGGCTCCGTCGATGAGCTTCTCCCAGTAATTTGTCAATTCTTCCTTGTCGTCGCCGCTGAGGGTGACGGAGATGGCGGTTCCTCCCTTCCATTCCATGGAAGCGGGGGTGTCGGCGGCCATCAGGTTCAAGCCGTTGGGTGCACGCAGGTGCCCGTGCATGATCTTGTTGTTGTCGTCGTCCGGGTAGTCCGTCTTGGCGAACTCGAAGTCCGCGAAGGGACGAAGGTCCAGCTCGCCACCGAAGACCGACTGGTAGAACTCGAGCGCGGGACGCGCCGTGTCGCGGAAGCTGATGTAGGGGTTGAGGATCGTGGCCATGGTGTTCTCCATCGTTTGGCGGGGTTCAACAACTAGCAATTCTGCCCGGCACACCCGCTCCCCGGAACCCTTGCGGGCGGATGTTTGCCGGGTATCCGCCGGGAAACGGGCAGGGGCGAATGGTGCCGCGGCCCCGCCCGCTTCGAAGCAGGGCTTGGCAACGGCCGCGCCGATGCCGCACCCCGGGAAATCCCGCGGCAACCAGGATGTCGAAGCGGAAGATCGCAACTAAAATGAATGACATGACTTCACCGTTTTCCGATTCCCGTCCCGACCCGGGATCGGCCACCGACTCCACCGCACTCGATCCGCTGATCGAGGATGTGGAAAAAGAGTTCTCCATGATGGTCGTCAAGGCGCGCCAGGCCATCCGCAGGCGCGCCGCCTCCATCCACCCGGAGCTCCAGCCCCTGGGCTACAAGGTGCTCTCCATCCTGGCCCGCGAACAGGCCCAGCAGCAGATCATCCTGGCCGAGGAACTCCAGGTGGACAAGGCCACAATGAGCCGGATGATCAAGTGGCTCGAGGCCAAGGAACTGGTGACCCGTGTACCGGACCCGAATGACGGACGGGCCATGCTGGTCAGCATCACAGACGCGGCGCGGGCCGGCGTGACAGCCTCGAGCGCCGCCTCGCGCCAGCTGCTGCGCAACAGGCTGATTTCCTGGGAACCCGAGGAAATCAAGCGCTTCTCCGACCTGCTGGCCCGGCTCAATGCGAACGACCAGCCCCAACACCGCAAATAACTTGGCTCCATGGAGTTCCCGGCCCCGGCCCTTCACACCGAAGGGCCGGGGCCTCTTTCATGCCCGGCGCCAGGGGCGCCCGCTTGGTACCGAGGACCACACGTGCATCAAAGCCGGAGCCTCCGGCACACCAGGCCGTCCAGCAGTTCGAAGATTATTCGTACATCTCGATTGAAGCGGCCATTCCCATTCGCCCAACAGCCTCATGTCGCGGCCTCAGCGGACACTTGTTCGACGAAAGGCGATTTTGTCGTGACGATTTGTTAAGCACCCACCTTGCCTCCGTGGTGCGGCTTCGGGAAGACTCATCAGCAGAATCACGAGTTCCCGCCATTCACGACCCTGGTCGGCGGGACGGCAACCCTCTTCGTCATAGCGGGGTGCTCCAGGTGAAGATTCGACGCCGCCCGACCGGGCCGGCGTAAGTATGGCGCCGTGCGAGCGCATGCGCCAACCACGAAAGGATCCGTTTCCCATGTCCGAAACCCTGATCGAAAACACCCTGGACTCCGTTCGCGCAAAGAAGCTCACCGCAGCCGGCACCGCCTGGGGCGAGCGCATCTCGCAGAACACCACCAGCGCTGCCCTGACCTTCAAGGCCAGCGGCGTGTCCACCGGATCGGTCTCCAGCGAGATCACCGCCGGCAAGCACCGCTTCATCGTCGACGAGCCCGAGGCATTGGCCGGGGACGACGTTGCAGCCAGCCCCGTCGAGTTCGCCTTGGGCGCGCTGATCTCCTGCCAGGTTGTGGTCTACCGTCTCTACGCGCACCAGCTGGGCCTGAAGATCGACTCGCTGGAAATCAACGCCGATGCGGACCTGGATGTGCGCGGGCTGTTCGGCATCGAGAAGACCGTCCGCCCCGGCTTCGGCGAGGTCCGCCTCACCGTGAAGATCCAGGGCCCGGAAACCCGCGAGCGCTACGAAGAGCTCCAGGCTGCCGTGGACGAGCACTGCCCGGTTCTGGACATCTTCACCAACCCGACGCCGGTGAGCGTCGAATTGGTCACCGCAAGCTAGCGCCACCATGATCCGGCCGCGGGCCGGTGCCGATCGAGGGGATCGGCACCGGCCCGCGGCTCTTGGTTTCCGCCAGCGCCCGGGTGCCGGTTATCCCTCGGTCGAGGTGATCTCGTTGGGCACCTCGGGCAGGTCGACGGTGCCGGAGACCTTGCCGGTCTTCAGGTCCACGAGGTGCAGCTGCTTGCTTTCCGGTTCGGTGACGTAGGCGATTGGGCCGGAAACGTGCACCGTCGGGCGCGGCTGCTGCCAGTCGACCGGCTCCTCCCACGCCTCGACCACCGCGATGGCCTTCTTTTCCTTGCCCGTCTTCACGTCGTAGACGTGCAGCTTGCCGTCGGTGCCCAACAGCAGTGCGTCGCCCGAGGCGCTGCGGGCCAGGGAGCGGAACGAGTAGCTGTAGTCGATGTCGATGAGTTTCAGGGAATTGGACGCGGTGTCCGTCAGCGAAAAGGTGCGCGGGCGTTCAAGCTCGGCGTCCTTGTCCGTCTTGTAGTCCCCGAGCACCACGGTGGAGGCCGCGGATCCGGCCTGGTTGCCGATCCGACCGTAGGCGTCCGGGGCGTCAAGCTTGGCAATCTTGTCGCCCTTGATGACCAGGATGCCGTCCTCGCAACCCACCACCATGGCCTCGTCCTTGGCGACAGCCTCGCCGTGGACACCCGGGCACTGCGTGGACTCGGACACCGTGGTGCGTCGGTGTCCGGCGTCCGGGGCGGAGAGCAGCTTCACCGCGTTGACGGCCTCGGCATTGCCGTCGGTGACCATCAGCGTCCCGTCCCCGCGCCGCACGGCCACGCCGTGGTGGGCCTCGGGCAGTGCAACGTCGTCGGTGCGCGGCAGTTCATGGTTGGCGAGCTTGGCGGATTCGAAGATGTTGATCTTGCCGGTGGCGTCGTCGAAGAGGGCTGTGTGCCCGGCATGGACCACCGCGTGCCCGGGCTTCCCGGCCGGGAAGACCAGCTCGGTCAGCGACGGTTCGGAGACGTAGTGGTGTGAGTGCTCCCCGTGCTTCTCGGACCAGGCCCCGGCATCCAGGACCCTGAATCCCCCGGCGGTGGAGACGAGCACACGGCGGCCATCGCCCGCGGGATTGACGCGGTTGAAACCCGCAAGCTTGTGCTCCGAGAGGACCGAGCCGTCGCGCGCATCGGCAACCAGCAGCCCCCCGTCGTAGGTCAGCACGAGCCGCGGCGTGGCCGAGCCTGCCTCGGACACCACCGGAGCCGGGGCCGATGGCGCGGCCTCGCTTCCGGGTGCGGCCGTGCCGGGGGCCGCGGAGGCACATCCGGCCAGCAGCGTCCCGGTGGCCAGGACCGCCAGCGCTCCCCACCGCCTGCGCCTGAGACGGACAGTCGAATGGGCAAGGGCAAGGGGCTTGTTGCGTGTTTTGTGATGTGACATGGCGACAACAGTAAGTTAAATGAGAATCATTCGCAAAAGCGAATCTGTTGCATCCCACCCGCCGGCCACGCAGAAGGGCGGGCGGCACCATGTCCGGCGGGCGCCGGAGGCGGCTACCTGCCCATGTCGGTCTCCTTGTAGGGAACGCCCGACTTGTCGTACGTGGTCCAGATCCCCACCTGGCGACCTCGATCCATGGCCCCGGAACGCATGCGTGTTCCGTCGACCCTGAACCATTCCCAATCCCCCTGCATTTCCCCCTCCAGCATGAAGCCGCGCGCCCACCGGCTGCCATCCTTGTGGAGCTTTTCAAAGGGTTCCGGTTCCGGCCTGTTTGCCGCGTTTTCCGTGGTCATGATCGAATCGTGCCACAGGCCCTGGTCCGCTCCTCCTCCCGGCACGCGCCCGGGGATCCAAAAAGCATCAAAGAACTCTTTCACTTGGTGGATCCGCTCGGTAGTATCAGCCCCACGTGCCCCCGGCCTGCGCCATCGGCCGGGAACACGCCACTCGTCACTATTCTTGAGGGAGAACCACGTGTCCGAGAAACATCAAATGCGGCGCAGCGCCCTGGTCGCGGCCGCAGCACTCACGCTCATGGCATCCACCGCCGTAGCCGGGCCGGCCACGGCCGCCCCGGAGAACCCAAGCGCACAGGGACAGTCCAGCAAGCAGGAGAACGCGCCGTCCACCACCATCGAGCTGGTGGGCATCAACGACTTCCACGGCCGCATCGAGGCCAACGGCGCCGAGGCCGGAGCCGCAGTGCTGGCCGGAGCCGTAAAGGACTACAAGTCCAAGAACCGCAACACGCTCTTCGTCTCGGCGGGCGACAACATCGGTGCCTCCACCTTCACGTCCTTCTCCCAGCAGGACAACCCCACCATCGACGCGTTGAAGGCAGCGGGGCTTGACGCCTCCGCGGTCGGGAACCACGAGTTCGACCGCGGCTTCGACGACCTGCTCAACCGGGTCATCCCCCGCTATGGCAACGGGGACGCTGCAGCCGGGGCCGACTACGCACTGGGCGCAAACGTGTACCTGAAAGGAACCAAGACCCCGGCGCTGAAGGAATACACGCTCAAGAAGCTCAACGGCGTCACCGTCGGCCTGATCGGCACCGTGACAGACCAGACCGCCTCGCTGGTCACCCCGGCCGGCATCTCCGGACTGGACTTCGGCGACCAGGTCGAGGCGGCCAACCGGGTCGCCGCGCAGCTGAGCGACGGGGACAAATCCAACGGCGAGGCCGACGTGCTGGTGCTGCTCACCCACGAAGGCTCGTCAAGCAGCAATTGCGCCAGCATCGGCACCGAGGACACCGCCTACGGGGACCTGGTCCGCGAGGCCTCGGGAGAGATCGACGGAATCGTTTCCGGCCACACCCACATCGGCTACTCCTGCGCTTACCCGGTCCAGGGCTGGGCCAAGGGGCTTGAGCGCCCGGTGCTCCAGGCGCACCAATACGGCACCACGCTCGATACCCTGAAGATCACCGTCTCCAAGAAGCACAAGCAGGTCACCGGCCTTGAGGGCGGGCTGATCTCGCTGACCACCATCGCCTCCGACGGCACCACGGTGCCGCGCTTCGAAGCCGTGCCCGGGGTCGCCAAGATCGTCGAGGCAGCCAGTCGGCAAGCCGAGGTCGTCGGCGCCCAGAAGATCGGCAACATCAGCGCCAGCATCCTCCGCGGCGGAACCAACGGCTCGGACCGCGGCGTCGAATCCTCCCTGGGCAACCTCGTGGCCGACATGCACCTGTGGGCGACGTCCAACGAGAACTTCGGCGGCGTCCCCGCACAGATCGCCTTCATGAATCCCGGCGGCCTGCGCGCGGACCTGCTCTACGGCACGGACGGAACCGTGACGTACAAGGATGCGGCTTCCGTGCAGCCCTTCGGCAACACGCTGTTCACCATGGACTTGACCGGCGCGCAGATCAAGTCGGTGCTCGAGGAGCAGTGGCAGCCCGACGGCGCGAGCCGACCCAAGCTGCACCTGGGCATTTCCGGGGGCTTCAGCTACACCTACAACCCGAATGCGGCGCGCGGGGAGCACATCGTTTCGATGAGCTACCAGGGGGAACCCGTCGCCAACGACGCGGTGTTCCGCATTGTCACCAACTCGTTCCTGGCCGCCGGCGGAGACAACTTCTTCACCTTCGCCCAGGGCGCCAACGTGGCCGATTCGGGCCAGATCGACCTCGTGGCCGGCATCGAGTACTTCCAGGCGCACCCGATGGTTGATCCTGCGCCGCTGGGCCGGGCGCAGGTCGCCCAGTAGACAGGGCAGGCAAAAGCGAGCCTCCACCCGGCGGAGGGTCGCTTTTGCCTGCCGAGACCATTCGGCACGGCGGAATTCCACCTTCATGGACCCGGCGACTCCCAGGCCAGACACCTCCCCTGCAGCCATCGGGACCCGGAATCCTCCGTGGCAGATCCCGGAACTTCCCAGAGCCACCAGCCAGGTCGCGGGCGCCGCCCGCCGACGGGGCCCAACGGCTGGCACGATTCCCCTTTTGTGACAATTACGCGTCATAATAGGACGAATCCGCATCATCAAAAGCGGCGTCGCCTTCATGACCAGGGGCCCTTGACCGGCGCTTGAAGACGGCTCATCAGAGTCCGACAGACTCCAGGTCAACGACTGTGGCATGGTCTTGATCCAGTTAGACCATTCGCCGGGAAGCCGTCTGTGCATCAGCAACGCTGTGTCTTGAGACACGCAAGAGTAAGGTCATTCGTTCCATCATCTGTGGCTCACGGCCCCGGATTCGCACCGCCGCAGCTCGTGCGCTACTGTCCCCCGGCTCCCAAAACGGCTTCCTTTCCGGCTTTCGCCGTCGACCGCACGGCGACCCCGGGCGCATTGCCCGGACCGGTGCCGATAGCACCCCGTGGCCCGAATGTGAGCCGGGTCGCATCGATGCCCCCGGGTGGTGTTGCATGACATCCATGAGCAGAACTTCAACAGAAATCCGGCCGGCTGCAACGGCGCAACCGGAAGCTTTCCTGGCCACCGGGGCCGACACCGGTCCCGGCAAGCCGGACAACGAACTCAAGCGCGGGCTCAGCAGCCGCCACCTGCAGATGATTGCCATCGGCGGTGCGATCGGCACCGGGCTGTTCGTCGCCTCCGGCGGCACGATCTCCCAGGCCGGCCCCGGCGGCGCACTGGTCGCCTACGCATTGGTCGGCCTGATGGTGTTCCTGTTGATGCAGTCCCTGGGCGAGATGGCAGCCAAGATCCCGGTCGCCGGTTCCTTCCAGACCTTCGCCACCCGCTTCGTCTCCCCCTCCTTCGGGTTCGCGATCGGCTGGAACTACTGGTTCAACTGGGCCATCACGGTGGCCGCCGAACTGGTCGCCGCTGGGATCATCATGGACTTCTGGTTCCCGTCGGTGCCCGGGTGGGTCTGGGCCGGGGTATTCCTGCTCGTGCTCACCGGCCTCAACGCCCTCTCGGCCAAGGCCTTCGGCGAATCCGAGTTCTGGCTCTCGCTGATCAAGGTCGCGGCCGTGGTGCTCTTCCTGATCGCTGGGGTGCTGATGATCTTCGGCATCCTCGGGGACAACTCCCCCGGGCTGAGCAACTGGCAAAACCGCGAGGACGTCTTCCACGGAGGCTGGGTCTCGATCATCTCGGTCTTCATGATCGCCGGGTTCTCCTTCCAGGGCACCGAGCTGGTCGGCGTGGCCGCCGGCGAGGCGAAGAACCCCCGGCGCGAGGTCCCCCGGGCCATCCGCAACGTTTTTTGGCGCATCATGATTTTCTACATCGGCGCCATCTTCATCATCGGCTGCCTGGTCCCCTTCACCGACCCGAGCCTGCTGGCCTCCGGCGAGGCCGACGTCGCGGCATCCCCGTTCACCCTGGTCTTTTCCCGCGCCGGCATTGCCTTTGCCGCGGCGCTGATGAACGCGGTCATCCTCACCGCCATCCTGTCGGCGGGCAACTCCGGGCTGTATGCCTCCACACGCATGCTTTATTCCATGGCCCACGACGGCAAGGCACCGAAAATCTTCGGTCGGACCAACTCGCGCGGCGTGCCGATTCCCGCGCTGCTGGCCACCGCCGCGGTGGGACTCTTCGGGTTCCTCTCCGCCATCGTCGGCCAGGGCGCCGCCTACGCCTGGCTGTTGAACGTCTCGGGCCTGTGTGGCTTCATCGTGTGGGCCGGGATCGCGATCTCGCACTACCGCTTCAGGCGCGGCTTCCTGGCCCAGGGCAACAAGGTCAGCGACCTGCCGTACCGCGCTTCGTTCTTCCCCATCGGGCCGCTGCTGGCGTTCGCGGTGCTGATCCTGGTGATCGCCGGGCAGAACTACGAGGCGGTCCTTGCCGGGCGGGGCATGGAGGTGCTCTCCTCCTACATCGGTCTGCCGATCTTCCTGGGACTGTGGCTCGTCCACCGCTTTGTCACCAAGTCCAAGGTGGTGCCATTGCTCGAAATGGACCTGGCCGCGCCGCAGGACGTCGAAGACGAGCTCGCCTCCAAGGCGTAGCCCGGCCCCGTCGGCCGGGGAACCTACTGCACGCGCTGCGGGGTTCCCCGGCGATAGCCGCTGGCCACGACACCGAGCCAGAGCTGGATTCCGGCAACGAGAATCAGCAGCAGCAACGGCAAGGTCCAGTCGCCGCTGAGAGAGTACAACAGGCCCATGCCGAACGGCCCGCTGGTGGCCACCAGGTACCCGACCGACTGGGCCAGGGTGCTCATTGCGGTGGTTTCCTCGGAGGTGTCCCCGCTGTAGGAGATCACCAGCAGCACCAGAGGGAACACGGAGAACCCGATTCCCATGGCGACCGCGCACAGCCAGGCGAACGAGAGCGGCAGCCACACCAGGCCCGCCAGTCCTGCGGCGACCATGACCGAACACATGATGAAGGCCCCGCGCAGCATTCCGTGCTTGTTGACGAGCCAGAGGGAAAGCATGGTTGCGGGGATCGTCATGGCCTGCAGCGCCCCCAGGATGATCCCGGCATCGGCGGACGACATGGACCGCGAGATCAGGATGCTGGGCAGCCAGCTCATCATGGCGTAGGCCATCAGTGCCTGGACGGTGAAGAGCCCGGTGATGACCATCCCGCGCCGGGTGCGGATGAGCGAGAGCGGGCTGGCCCCCGATGGCGACGGTGCGGCGGCGCGGTCCGCGCGGGCCATGACCATGAACGGCAGGAACGCCAGCACGGCGGCCACCGCCAGGAAGCTCCAGGTGGCAAGCCCCATGGTCGGCGAGCCGGCGGCCACCGCCAGGGGGACGCTCAGGGCCGAGGCGGCGGTGGCACCCACCGACATGGTGATCGTGTACAGACCGGTCGTCATCGAGGTCTTCTGGGCAAAGTTCTCGCGGATAAACGACGGCATGGCAACATTGCACAGCGCGATGCCGCACATGGCCGCCACCGTTCCGGCCAGCAATGCCCACGTGGTCGGCAATGCCCTGAATGCCAGCCCGGCGGCAAGCACGCCCAGCGCGAGCAGTATCGTTCCGGAGAGGCCAAGGCGCCGGGCCAGCCACGCCGTCGCCATCCCGGCGACGGCAAAAACCAGGGTGGGGATCGATGGCAGCAGCGCCGTGACGAACGGGCCATAGCCCAGGAATTCCTGCAGGTCCAGGAAAAGCGGTGAAGCACTGGTGATGCCCGCACGCAGGTTCAGCCCGACCAGAATCACGGCGAGTAACGACAACAACATGAATCCACGGGACGCCGGCCGCAGAACCTTGAGCGGACTGTCGGCTGCCGGATTTTCCATCTTGGACATGCTCACAGATTACTGGGCAAGTCCTTGCGGGAGACGGCGAACCGGGGGCAAGGTTGCTCACATCGACGCGGCGCTACTTCTCTTGGGTTTCCGCCCGAAGGGAAATCGCGCGGCAACCCCGCGGACCAGGCCTACCTGGCTTGCGATCCCGCCGGAAGCCACAGCTGCGCCTGTTCCCCGGCTGCTTCCAGGGTGGACAGTGCCTCGCCCAGATTCACACGCGCCATGAGCAGTGCGCCCATGGTCAGCCCCGCGACGATACGGGCCCGGGCAAGAACCATCGCGTCGGTTTGCGTCGGGTCGGCTGCGCGCAGGGCGCCGGCAACGCCGTCCCGCAATTCGACCTGGTACCCATCGATCAACAGCCTCAGCGCCTCGTCGTTTCCCGCGATGCCCGCCGCAGTGTTCAGCAACAGGCATCCTCGGTTTGTGGTCTGGTCCGCCGTCTTCTCCAAGGCATCGGACAACGAGGTCAGGTAGGTCGAGATGCCCTCGGCAGGGTGTGCCGGGTTGTGCAACAGGGTCAGGCGAGGTCGCAGGATCGTATCCATGTAGTCCTGGATCACCGCGTCAAAGAGTCCCCGCTTGGAGCCAAAGCCGTGATAAATGCTTGAACGGCCAAGTCCCGTGGCGGCCTCAAGATCCGCGATGGATGTGGCGTCGAATCCCTTGTCCCAAAATACGCGCCGGGCATCGCCAAGCGCCTTGCTGGTGTCGAATTCTTGCGTTCTGGCCATGAGACCCGGATCCCCCTGCTTTGTGTAACGGTCATTCCAGTATATATTGGAACGATCGTTACACAATCACTCGTTCAACCTAGGGGCGCACCAGATGCTGCTGACAACCATGATTTTCTCCGGACTGGCCGCGGCAATCCATGTGTACATCTTTGTATTGGAGTCCCTGCGCTGGGACCTCCCCTCCACACGCAAGGCGTTCGGCATCAAAACGGACGCCGAGGCAAGCGCGACCAAGCCGCTGGCTTTCAACCAGGGGTTCTACAACTTGTTCCTGGCCGTTCTCACGGTCCTCGGCATGGTCCTGGTGATTGCTTCGTCCACGACCGTCGGAGCAACGTTGATCTTTGCAGGCACCGGCTCGATGGCGGCAGCGGGGATGGTCCTGCTCTTTTCCTCGCCCAAGCTTGCCCGCTCGGCGATCCTCCAGCTCACGGCTCCCACCCTGGCCATCATTTTTGGCCTGTTTGCCTTCACCCGCTAAGTCCCCCAAATTCCTCTCTGCATAGGAGCCTCGATTACATGTCCACTTCCACCAGCACCCAGATCCACCTCGCCAGCCGCCCCACCGGGTGGCCTACGGACTCGAACTTCTCCACCGTCACGGTGGAACTGCCCGACCTCGCCGAGGGCGAGATCCGGGTGGCCAACGAGTTCATTTCCGTTGACCCTTATATGCGCGGGCGCATGAACGACACCAAGTCATACGCTGCGCCGTATGCCCTCGACGAAGTCATGACGGGTGGAGCGGTAGGCCGCGTGGTCGAATCGCGCGCCGAGGGATTCAGCATCGGCGATCCGGTGCTTCACCAACTGGGATGGCGGGACCGCTCCCAGGCCGGGGCAGGCAACTTCCGCGTGGTCCAGGACATTCCCGGCCTGCCGCTGTCGGCCTACCTCGGCATTCTGGGCATGACGGCCTTCACCGCCTATGTCGGGTTGACCGAAATCGCTGGCCCCAAGGACGGCGACACGGTCTTCATTTCCGGCGCAGCCGGGGCCGTCGGCAGCGCGGCAGGCCAGATTGCTCGCCTCAAGGGCGCCAAGCGTGTCATCGGCTCCGCCGGCAGCGCGGCCAAGGTCGATCTGCTGACCGAAAAGTACGGCTACGACGCCGCCTTCAACTACAAGGACGGACCGGTCCGCGGGCAGTTGCACGAAGCGGCACCCGAAGGCATCGACGTGTATTTCGACAACGTGGGTGGTGAACACCTGGAGGCTGCACTGGATGCGTTCAACCCCGGCGGCCGGGGCACCTTGTGCGGGGCCATCTCCGTCTACAATTCGACAGAGGCCCCCGCGGGTCCGCGAAACATGAGCAACATGGTTACCCGGGGACTAACCCTGAAGGGATTCACCGTGGGGAACTATGCCGAACACTACCCGGCATTCATGGCCGACATGTCCGTATGGATTGCTCAGGGGAAGATCGTCTTCGACGAGACCGTCATCGAGGGCCTGGACAACGCGGTGCAGGGGTTCTTGGACCTCATGCGCGGCGCCAACACCGGCAAGATGGTCATCAAACTCTAGACGGCCCCGGCGCCATTCAGAGCTGCCTGGACTCCGTGTAGAACCACTCGATGTGCTCGCGCAGGAGCCTGGCGGCCAGCGGGCCGTCACCGTCCGCAACCGCCTGGTGGATGCCGTGGTGTTGGGCTCGAAGGACCTTGGCGATCTTCTGCCAGGCGGCGTCGCTGGCCACGGACTCGCTGACGTAGTCGCTGATCGACAGGCGCAGCGATTCCATCATGGCCTCGATGACGGCGTTGCCGGCAAGCGATGAGAGCAGCACATGGAATTGGGAGTCGAGGTCGTGAAATTCCTCGCGGTCAAGGCCCGGCATGTCCATGGCCTCAAGCAGCTCGGCGGTCCGCCGCAACACCGCGGCGCTGCGTTCGGGGTCGCTGGCCAGGTCGGCGGACTCGGCCGCCCAGGTTTCCAGCAGGATTCGGGATTCGACGATGTCGGCAACGGAAAGCTGGCGCGAGGCAACATGAAGCCGCAGTGTCGCCGACAGTCCCACCGCGGGATCGGAAATGACGACGGCGCCGGAGTTGGGCCCGGACCCGGTGGAGGTGCGCACCATGCCCATGGCATCGAGGATGCGGATGGCATCCCTGACCGATGCCCGGGAAATGCCGTGGGTTTCGGCCAACGAGCGTTCGCCGGGCAACTGGTCGCCGATCTTGAGCTTTCCCGAGCGAAGGTCGGCCTCGATGGTGGTTAGGACCGTCTCGTAGGCCCGGGCCGGCTGCGGCGAATTCCTGGTTGTGCTTTTCACTGCTTCTTGTCCCCATGGTCATTGCTCATGTTTGGCCCCTTGGCCAATCAACGAATCATCCAAGCCTAATGGGTTGCGAAGCCGGCCGCGGCCCCGTGGATCGGCGATACTCCTCGCCGATCCACGGGACCGCTTGCCGGCCGTCGCGGCCGGTCTTGCCGCGTCCGCTTTAAGGGGTCGGCAACATCCAGCTCAGGATCGGCGTGGACTGCAGATACACCAGCACGCACAGCACCAGAAGCATGCCCACGGACCAGCCGGCGACCTTCTTCAGGATGACCGACTCCTTGCCTTCCATGCCCACCGCGGTGGCGGCGATGGCCAGGTTCTGCGGGGAAATCAGCTTGCCGACGACACCTCCCGAGGTGTTGGCGGCGACCAGCAGGTTCGGATCGATTCCGGCGTTGATGCCGGCAGTCTGCTGCAGCTTCGCGAACAGGGCATTGGCCGAGGTGTCGGAACCGGTGACGGCCGTGCCGATCCAGCCCAGGATCGGGGACAGGAACGCGAAGAAGGCGCCGGTTCCCGCGAGCCAGGTGCCGATGGTGATGGTCTGCCCCGACAGGTTCATGACGTAGGCCAGGGCCAGGACCGAAAGGATCGTGGTGGCGGCCCACCGCATGTTGTAGATAGTGCGCCCGATTTCCAGGACGGCATCCGAAACCTTGATCTTGTACTTGCCGCCTGCGTCGTTCAGCGAATAGACGATCGCGACAATCAGGCCGGTGAACAGCAACAGGGTTCCGGGATTGGAGAGCCACTGGAAGTTGTAGATCGTCGAGGAAACCGGGTTTCCCTCGCCGTCAAGCACATGGCCGTAGAGCATGGGCCACTTGACCTTCACGTCGGTGGAGGCCAGCGCGCCCGGGACGTTCACGCCCAGCTTCCAGAGCTTGGCAATGCCGAAGACGACGATGACCAGCAGGTAGGGGAAGAGCGCCAGGAAGGTCGGGCCAGCCTGAAGTTTTTGTTCGTGTCCGTGGTAGACGGTGGCCGAACCGGAGACGGCCTTGCCGCCGTCGCCTGCTTGATCCGCGCCCTGGGCAGCTTCGCCCACAAGAACGCGGGCGCGTGCCTCGTCGCGGCCCTTCGGGGTCCAGAACCGCAGGAAGATTACCGCTGCTCCCAGACCTGCCAGCGAGGCGACGATGTCGGTGAGTTCATAGGAGAAGTAGGTGGCGCAGAGGAACTGTGCGACGGCGAAGGAGCCGCCGATGACCAGCGCTGCGGGCCAGACTTCCTTGACGCCGCGTTTTCCGTCGAGGATGAACAGCAGCAAGGTTGGGACGAAGATTGCCAGCAGCGGTGCCTGGTGGCCGACGATGGCGCCGATGTGGTTGGCGTCCAATCCTGTCAGGCCGGCGGCGGTGGTGATGGGGATGGCCACGGCGCCGAAAGCGACGGGGGCGGTGTTGGCCACCAGGACCGCGGCAGCGGCACGCAGCGGGGCCATGCCCAGGGCCAGGAGCATCGTGGCGGTGATGGCCACCGGAGCGCCGAACCCTGCCAGCGCTTCGAGCAGGCCGCCGAAGCAGAAGGCGATCAGGATGGATTGGATGCGCACATCCCCGCCGCCGATCACGTCGAAGACGCGGCGCAGGTCCTCGAACCGCCCGGAGACGACGGTGACCTGGTAGAGCCAGATCGCCATGATGACGATCCAGACCACGGGGAAGGCGCCAAAGACCGCGCCCATGACCCCTGACATCAGGGCCATGCCCACCGGCATCTTGAAGACAAAGACGGCGACCAAGATGGCAACGAGCAATGAGGCCAGGCCGGAGACGTGCGCCTTGGCCTTGACCACGGCCAGCATGATGAAGAACGTCAACAGCGGCAACAGGGAAATGATGGCGGAAAGCGCAATGCTTCCGGCCAGCGGATCTGTGGATGGTGTGAAAGTGTCCACTGGGCGTCCTTCGCGTTGGGAGTGGAGCGCGGATAAGGGATTTGTGGTGGACGCCTGTAGACATCCGTGGTCGGACCACTATGGTCCGACCACAACAGCATAACCCAGGATCCGGCCCGATGGTGAGTGGTGTCACAGAAATTTTTCGCGGTGCGCACTCGCTGGACGTGGGCCCGATCACGCCATAGTATGGTCAGACCACATCAAATCCTCGGCACAGCACGCCGGAAGGGCCATTGAATGAAAATCGCACTTTTCGCCACCTGCATCGTTGATGCCATGTACCCGCAAACCGCGCGTGCCACGGTCAAGATCCTTGAACGGCTGGGCCACGAGGTCATCTTCCCCTCCGGCCAGGCATGCTGCGGCCAGATGCACATCAACTCCGGTTACATGGACGAGGCACTTCCGGTGGTGGCCAACCACGTGGCGGCCTTCGAGGCCGAAACCTACGACTTTGCGGTTGCACCGTCCGGGTCCTGCGTCGCCTCGGTCAAGCACCAGCACCCCATCCTTGCCGAACGCTGCGGCGACGCCGCGCTGAAGGCACGTGCCGAGGCCGTGGGCGCCAAGACCTACGAACTCTCCCAGCTTTTGGTCGACGTCCTGGGCGTCACCAATGCCGCCGAACAGCTCGGTTCGCACTTTGCGCACAAGGTCACCTACCACCCCTCCTGCCACGGCATGCGCTCGCTGCACCTGGGCGACCGCCAGCTGGACCTGCTCAAGAGTGTCGGCGGCATCGAGGTTGCCGACCTGCCCGAGGCCGACCAGTGCTGCGGGTTCGGCGGAACCTTCTCCATGAAGAACGCCGACGTGTCCTCGGCGATGCTCGAGGACAAGGCCAAGAACATCGAATCCACCGGCGCCTCGCTGTGCTCCGGCGGAGACGCCTCCTGCCTCATGCACATCGGCGGCGGGCTCTCGCGCACCAAGTCCAGCACCACCACTCTTCACTTTGCGGAGATCCTGGCCAGCACCATGGCCGAACCCGTCTCCGTGACGGGCGAGGTATTCGTAGGAAAGGGAGGCAAGTAAATGAGCAACGTCTTCATGGGAATGCCGAGCCTGCCGGTTTTCGGCGACGGCAACCTGCACATCGACGAGCCGTTCCCGGCCGCGGCGCACCGCGAACTGGGCAACACCCAGATGCGCGCCAACCTGCGCCACGCGACCCACACCATCCGCGACAAGCGCCTCAAGGTCGTGGGCGAACTTCCCGACTGGGAGGAATTGCGCGACGCCGGAGCGGCAACCAAGAACCAGGTCATGGCGAACCTGCCGGCCCTGCTTGAGGAGTTCGAAAAGAACTTCACCGCCCGCGGCGGAATCATCCACTGGGCCCGCGATGCCGACGAGGCCAACCGGATCGTCTCGGACCTGATCAAGGAACAGGACACCGACGAGGTCGTCAAGGTCAAGTCCATGGCCACCCAGGAGATCGGGCTCAACGAGTACCTCGAGGAGCAGGGCATCTCCGCCTTCGAGACCGACCTGGCCGAGCTGATCGTCCAGCTGGGCCACGACAAGCCCAGCCACATACTGGTCCCGGCCATCCACAAGAACCGCACCGAGGTGCGCGACATCTTCCTGGCGGAAATGCCGAACGTGGACCCGAACCTGACCGACGAGCCGCGCCTGCTGGCGATGGCCGCGCGCGAGCACCTGCGCCGCAAGTTCCTCTCCGCCAAGGTCGCGGTCTCCGGGGCCAACTTCGCCCTGGCCGACTCCGGCACGCTGGCGGTCGTCGAGTCCGAGGGCAACGGGCGCATGTGCCTGACCCTGCCCGAAACGCTGATCACCGTCATGGGCATCGAGAAGCTGCTGCCGGGCAAGGAGGACCTCGAGGTCTTCATGCAGCTGCTGCCGCGCTCCTCCACCGGCGAGCGCATGAACCCGTACACCTCTCTGTGGACGGGCGTCACCGAGGGCGACGGACCGCAGAACGTGCACCTGGTGATGCTGGACAACGGCCGCACCGCCGCACTGGCCGACAAGTACGGGCGCACCGCGCTGAACTGCATCCGCTGCTCGGCCTGCATGAACGTGTGCCCGGTCTACGAGCGCACGGGCGGCCACGCCTACGGCTCGACGTACCCGGGACCCATCGGCGCGATCCTCACCCCGCTGCTCACCGGCATCAAGTCCGAGGAGAACAGCTCGCTGCCCTACGCTTCCTCGCTCTGCGGTGCCTGCTTCGACGCCTGCCCGGTGAAGATCAACATCCCCGAAATCCTGGTGCACCTGCGCGGCGAGGACGTGGATTCCAAGCGCGGCGAGAAAATGCTGCCCAGCCAGATGGACCTGATGATGAAGGGTGCCCAGTGGGCCTTCTCCTCCGGAAAGCACCTGGGCCTGCTGGAAAAGGGCCTGCCGCTGGGCAAGCTCGCCGCCGGGCGCGACAAGAAGATCAAGCGGCTTCCGGGAATCGCCGCAGGCTGGACCCAGTCCCGCGACATCCCCGCTCCCCCGACGCAGTCCTTCCGCGACTGGTGGAAGAAGGACCACGAGCCGGTTGCAACCACCAATGAGCAGGAGAAATAGCCACAATGAGCGCCAAGGAAGAAATCCTCTCCCGCATCACCTCCGCCCTGGGCGATGCCCCGACGCCGGAGCCTATCCCCCGCGAGTACCGCACCACCTCGGACATGCCGCTGGCCGAGCTCATCGAACTGCTGGTCGACCGGCTCGAGGACTACAAGGCGCACGTCGACGTCGTGGATTCGGCGCAGCTTTCGGCAACGATTGCCGACCGGCTCAAGGACGCGACCAGCTTTGTGGTGCCGCACGGCATCGACGAGACCTGGCTGGCCGATGCCACGCCGGACGGCGATGCGCGCCGCCGCACCGACGCCCCCGGCGCGGTGCTGGGCATCCCGGAGCTGGATTCCACAGACGCGGTGCTGACTTCATCGGCCGTCTCCATTGCCGAGTCCGGCACCATCGTGCTTGACGGCACACCCGACCAGGGCCGCCGTGCGATCTCGCTGGTCCCGGACCACCACGTGTGCGTGGTTCCGGCGTCCACGATCGTGCGTCTGCTGCCCGAGGCCCTGCCGCGCATGGACATCACCCGTCCGCTGACCTGGATCTCCGGTCCCAGCGCGACCAGCGACATCGAGCTCGAGCGCGTCGAGGGCGTGCACGGCCCGCGCCGGCTGGACGTCATCATCGTCAAGGGGCTGTAGGCTCCACCACACACTCCAAGAGGTGGCCCCCGGGTGGTTCCGGGGGCCACCTCTTGGCCTTTTCCGCACGGTCGCGCGAGCCGGCGCCCGCCGATCACTCCCTTCCCGATGGCCTTGGTGGCCGCGTCGGCCCCACCCCGGGTGGGCGTCACGTCCGCGATCGCGGATCCATCGCCGGCTTCACCCGGTCACACGCTGTGTCAATCGTGGGTTCGGATCCTGCAGCTAGGCTCCCCCGACATCGCGGCGGCGCAGCGCGAATACGGCGAGCGCAACGAAAAGCACGTTCAGGCCCGCCAGTCCCCACAACGCGCTCCAGTCCACGCCGTTGGCCACGGGCTGCCCGCCGAGCGCCCAGTGGTACGGGGAGAAGGCGTGCATCCACTGCAGGTCCTCGCCCTGGTTGCCCAGCGCGTTGAGCATGTAACCCCCGACCGCCACCAGGGCGCCGGCCGCTGTTCCGTGGGTCCGGTGCCCACCCGCGGCCCCGCCCAGCAGCGCCGCCGTTCCGCCGAGCAGCACCAGCAGCAGGAACTGCGCCACCGCCTGGAAGAGCGTCCCGGGATCAAGTCCCAGCTCCGAGGGCCCGTTCAGCGCCAGCACCCCCACGTAGATCACCGCCATCAGGAAGGCCATGCGCAGCAGCAGCGCCAGGGACCGTTCCAGGACCACCTGGGTGCGCGTCACCCCGTGGGCGAGCGTGAGCTCGAGCAGGCCAGCATCCTCGTCCTCGCCGATGGCCGCCGCCCCGGTGCCGATGGCCACGGCCGAGGAGAGCATGAATCCCAGCAGGCCGAAGAAAGTCGCCTGGGCGTATCCGGCGCCCGTCGCGATCTGGTCGTAGTTCAGGGCCCGGATCAGCTCCTCGGGCAGGGAGGCGAGCAGTTTCGCCATGTCCGGGCCGGCCATGGACGGGTACAGCGGAAGGTAGAGCGCAAGCACGGACACGAACACCAGGGCCCAGACGAGTGTGGAACGCCAGGTGTCCAGCAGCGCCTTGCTCATCAGCGGCAGGAACGGGCGGCGGGCGGCGGGCGTCATGGCCGCGGCTCCCCCGCGCGATGGCGTCCGTTGCCGGGAGGTGAGCCGTAGAGCTCGAGCACCGCTTCCTCCAGGTCCGGTTCCTCAAGGACCAGGTCGAGCACCTCGATCCCGGCCAGGGCGTGCAGGAGCGCACCGACCTCGCCGGAGAAACGCGCCTCGAGTGCGCAGCCCCCTTCGCCGAGCCGTTCGGTGTCCAGCAGCTGAAGGCCGGGGAGCGGTTCCAGTGCCGCGGCCAGCGTCTCCGGGTCGGTGGCGGCCAGGACGCGCAGCCGGCGACGGGCACCTGCCCGCAGCTCTTCGACGGTGGCGGTGCGTACGATCAATCCGTCGCGCAGGATCGCCACGCGGTCCGCCGCCTGTTCGATCTCCCCGATCAGGTGGGAGGAGAGGAAGAGCGTCTGCCCGCGCCCGCGGGCATCCTCGACCATCCCGAGGAACTCCCGCTGCATCAGCGGGTCCAGTCCGGAGGTGGGTTCGTCGAGGATGAGCAGCTCCGGATCGTGCATGAATGCCTGCACCAGTCCGAGTTTCTGCTTGTTGCCCTTGGAGAGCTTGCGCGACTGCCGGTCCAGCTCGAGTCCCAGCCGTGAGGCGAGTTCCTCGACCCGGCCGGGGGCCACGGGTCCGCTGATGGCGGCAAAGTGGTCCATCATCCTCCGCCCGGTGATCCGCCGTTCCAGGGCGAGTTCGCCCGGCAGGTACCCGATGCGGCGGCGGATCTCCGGGCCCGCGCGGCGCGGATCGGCGCCCAGCACCCGCACCTTTCCGGCCGTGGGCCTGATGATGTCCAGCAGGCAGCGCATGGCGGTAGTCTTGCCGGCACCGTTGGGCCCGATCACCCCGAAGACGCTGCCGCGGGGGATCTCGAAGTCAATGCCGCGCAACGCCTCGCGGTGGGCGAAGCGCTTGGCAAGGCCCTGCACCTCGATGACGTTCTCCATGCAGCTTCCCTTCCCGGGTTTCCCGATTCGGGGCTCCCCCCAGCCTCATTCTCGTCCCTGCGCCCGATCAAGGCCAGAGGCCCGCACGCCAAGGGCCGAGGTTGCCCGCGGCTACCGGGGCGAAGGCGGCTGGTCCCGGTCCAGCCCGGGGCCGCCGGCCACCTCGCCCAGCCGCTCTTCCAGCAGTTTGGCGGTGCGCGCGGTTTCCCCGAGCAGGCCCGCGTCGAACACCTCCCGGAAACGGGACTGCGGGATGGCCACGCTGATGCCGCAGACCACCTCGCCGTCGGCATTGGTGATGGCCATTCCCAGCGCGCTGACCCCCTCTTCGGTCCCCTCGAAGTTGGCGGCAAACCCGCGTTCCCGGACGAATCCGAGTTCGCGCACCAGGGCGGCATAGTCAGCCTCATTGAGTTTGCGCGCGGTGGCCGTTTCCCCCCGGTAAAGCTGCTCAAGCTCGTGCGGGTCGAGCCGGGCCAGCATGGCCTTTCCGGCCGAGGCCCGGTGTGCGGGCAGCACCGTCCCCTGGCGGTCGCCGACGCGCACCGGCCGGGAACCCTCGACGGTGGACAGGAACCGGACTTCCCCGCCCACGCGCACCATCAGGTTCACTGTTTCCCGCATCGTGGCCGCCAGGTCCTCCAGCAGCGGCTGGGCCAGGGCACGCAGCTCGCTGATCCTGCCGTGGCCGGCCGGTCCGGCCCCGAGGGCGGGACCCGGAACGTAACCGCGGCCCCTCGCGCGTTCGGCAAAGCCGCGATAAATGAGCATGGCCAGCAGGCGGTGGACGGTGGAGGGCGAGACGCCGAGCTCGGCGGCCGCGTCCTTGAGCCGGACGGAGCCATGGTCGCGCAACAGCTCAATGAGCTTCAGGGCGTTGTCGACCGCGTCGATGGGGTAGCGGGGGATTTCGCGGCTTACCCGTAATTTCTGCACATCAGAATTATATGCGCCGTCACACTGAGACCGGCAACACTTGTAGCTATGACTTTTTCCACAACGAGCGCCGTTGCGGGTCCCACCGGACAGAACACCGGCGATTCGGCACAGCCGTCAAAGCCCAGGAACATCTCAAACCGCAAGGCCGTGCTGGCCATTGTGACCTGTTGGCTGCTGGTGGTTTTCGACGGGTACGACCTCATCGTGTACGGCACCGTGCAGTCATCACTGCTGGCGATCGACGACTGGGGCCTGACCCCGACGACCATGGGCACCATCGGCTCGCTGGCCTTCGTGGGCATGATGATCGGTGCGCTCGGGGCCGGACGGCTGGCCGACGTGCTGGGTCGGCGACGGACCATCCTGGCCTGCTCGATCCTCTTCTCCACCCTCACCATCCTGTGCGCCTTCGCCCCGAACCCCCTGGTCTTCGGCGCCCTCCGCCTGCTGGCCGGAATCGGCCTGGGTGGCCTCGTTCCCTCAGCCAACGCCATGGTGGCCGAACTGGTGCCGGACCGCTGGCGCTCGACCATGGCCACGTTGATGATGTCGGGTGTGCCCATCGGCGGTTCGATCGCCGCCGTCACCGGCATCTGGGTCATCCCGGCCTTCGGCTGGGAAGCGATGTTCCTGATTGCCGTCATCGCGCTGGTCGTGGTGGTGCCGATGGGCTACCGCTACCTGCCCGAAACCCTGTCCTTCAAGCACCGCAGCGGTCCGGGCGCGCGCCGCGGCTCCGGCTTCGGCCAGCTGCTCCGCGCCCCCTATGCCCGTGCCTCGGTGCTCTTCGCGGTGGCCTCGCTGGCCATCCTCTTCGCCTGGTACGGCCTGGGCACCTGGCTGCCCAGCCTGATGGAACAGGCCGGGTATGACCTGGGCTCGGCCCTGACCTTCGCGCTGGCCCTGAACCTGGGTGCAGTGGCAGGCTCCGTCGTCACGGCCTGGGCCGGCGACCGCTTTGGCGCCGCCCCCGCCGCGGCCGCCGCGGCCCTGGTGGCCGGGATCGGCCTGGCCGTCATCATGACCACTCCCCCGGTCGGGGTCGTCTACGCGATGTTGATTCTCGCTGGCGTGGGCACCCACGGCACCGCGGCGCTGCTGATCGCCGCCGTCGCCAACCACTACCCGGAGCGCCTGCGCGGCACCGCGCTGGGCTGGGCGATGGGCATGGGCCGCATCGGCGCCGTCGCAGCCCCGCAGGTTGGCGGACTGTTGTTGGCCTCCGGGCTCGGCGTCAACTCGAACTTCCTCGTCTTCGCCTTGGGAGCGGGCCTGGCCGCAGTCCTGTTCGCCGTGATCACCTTCCGCGTCAAGCCCGTGGCCGACCCGGCCGAACAGCACTAGCCGCCGCAAAATGCCATGGCCCGGGCGGCCTTCCCCTCCGCGGGGAACGGCCACCCGGCCGCAGGCAGCACCGCCGGCCTGCTACTCCACGAGCTTTCCGACGCTGGAAACGTCCTTGACAAGCCGGGCGATTTCATCCGAGATCTCGGGGATTTCCTCGCGAACGATTCCGGCGAAAGGCGACCACACCAGGTTGACCTGCAGCGCGGGGTCCATCTGGGGGTAGTCACTGCGGTTGTGGCAGCCGCGCGTCTCCCGGCGTTCAAGTGCGGCCTCGAGGGTGGCCCGGGCGGCCAGCGCGGATCCCTTCAGGTCGAATGCGTGGGCCAGGTCCTGGTAGCCAGCAATGTCGGGGTGGATCCCCACGGCCTCCATGCGCTCTTCGATCGAGTCCAGCTTCGCCAGGCCGGCCAACAGGCCGTCCTCGTCCCGCACCACGCCCGCATGGTCGGTCATCATGTTCCGGATGGCGCGCTGCAGCTCGCGCACGTTCTCCTGGCCCTCGGCCGCCAGCAGGTCGTCGATCTCGGCCCGCGCGGTCGCCAGCGCCTCGTGTGAGCGGGGCTGGGAATCCAGCGACGCCGAGTACTTCGCCGCGGCGCGTGCCACGATGCGGCCGAAGACCAGCAGCTCGATCAACGAGTTGCCTCCCAGCCTGTTGGCGCCATGCAGTCCGCTGGAGGCCTCGCCGATGGCGTAGAGGCCATCGACGTCTGTGCTGTGGTCTTCCGGGCGCACCCAGACCCCGCCCATGGAGTAGTGCGCGGTGGGTGCGATCTCGATGGGCTCGGCGGTGATGTCGAGCATCTGCACCTCCATCATGGTCTGGTAGACGCGCGGCAGCCGCTCCATGATGGTTTCGCGCGGCAGGTGCGAGACATCCAGCCAGACGCCGCCGTTCTTGGTGCCGCGGCCTTCCTTGATCTCGGTGTAGGCGGCCAGCGCCACGCGGTCCCGGGTGGAGAGTTCCTTGCGGATCGGGTCGTAGCGTTCCATGAACCGCTCCCCCAGCGCGTTTCGCAGGATGCCGCCTTCGCCGCGGGCCGCCTCGGAGATCAGGGTGCCCGCTGCGTTCTCGGGTTCGATGATGCCAGAGGGGTGGAACTGCACCAGCTCGGGGTCGCGCAGGCGGGCGCCGGCATCCACGGCCAGGCGTAAGGCGTCCCCGGTGTTCTCGTCGCGGCGGGAGGAGGTGCGGCGCCAGATGCGGGTGTGGCCCCCGGCGGCCAGGATGACCGAGTCGGCGTGGATGAGGTAGCGCTTGCCGGTGTTGATGTCGAAGCCGTAGGCGCCAAAGACCTGGTTGTTCTTCACCAGCAGCCGGGTGACGTAGACCGAGTCAAGGATCGGGATCTGCAGTTGTTCGGCCCGGCTCACCAGGCTGCGCTGGATTTCCAGGCCGGTGTAGTCTCCGGCAAAAGCGGTGCGGCGGAAGGTGTGGGCGCCGAAGAATCGCTGGGAGATCCGCCCGTCCTCCTCCCTGGCGAAGCCCATGCCGTAGCGTTCCAGGTCGTGGATTCCCTGGGCCGCGCCGCGGGCGACGATTTCGACCGTGTGCGGGTTGGCCAGGTAGTAGCTTTCCTTGATGGTGTCGGCGGCGTGCTGCTGCCAGCTGTCGTCCTTGTCCATGGTTCCGAGGGCCGCGTTGATGCCGCCGGCGGCGAGCGAGGTGTGGGCGTCGTTGCGCGGGCGCTTGCCCACGGCGAGCACGTCGACCCCCATTTCGGCCAGCTCGATGGCGGCCCGCAGGCCGGATCCTCCGGTGCCGATGACCAGAACGGTGGTGGAAATCTGTTGTTCTTTCGTTGCTGTTGCACTCATGTCTTCAACGCTAGGAACTTGCCCTCGATCCGTCCAATGAATTGTTCGAGTCGTTTCAATGCGTATACGCTATCGACCATGAACCTGGAACAGCTCCAAAGCTTCATGGAAGTCGCACGCACGGGCCACTTCACGCGTGCCGCCGCGCTTCTGCACCTCGCGCAGCCTTCCTTGAGCCGGCAGATCTCCACCCTGGAATCGGATCTCGGTGCGGAGCTGTTCCACCGGGCCCGGGGCAACATCACACTCACCGATGCAGGGGAATCGCTGCTCCCCCTGGCCAGGCGGATGCTCGCCGACGCGGAAACCGTCCGCCACGAGATGCAGGAACTCGCCGGCCTCAAAAAGGGGCGGGTGAGGCTCGGTGCGACCCCGACATTGTGCGTCAGCCTGGTTCCGGATGTGCTGACCGCGTTCCATGCGGCCTACCCCGGCATCGACCTGCACCTGATCGAGCAGGGCTCCCGCGGCCTGCTCGACGAGCTCGCCGGGGGTGCCCTCGACCTGGCGCTCATCGTCACCTCGGAGGACCGCACGGCACCCACCGCCAGCCTGCAGCGCACTCCGCTGCTCACCGAGGAGTTGGTGGTCGTCGCCTCGGTGAACAGCACCCACCTTGCCGGACGCGCCTCCCTGACCCTTGCCGAGCTGGCGGAACTGCCGCAGATCACTTACCACCAGAGCTACGACCTGCGGGAGGCCACCTCGCAGGCGTTCCATGCCGCCGGACTCGCCCCGAACCTGGTCCTTGAGGGGTCTGAAATGGATGCCGTGTTGCGTTGCGTGGAACGCGGACTGGGGGTCGCCGTGGTCCCTGCCATGGTCATGCTCGATCGGCCGCGCCTGTGTTCGGTGCGGCTCACCGACCCCGGGTTGTCCCGGACGGTCAGCCTCGCCCACCGCAACGATGTCTCGCCGACCCGCGCCGCCCAGGCCATGCAGGAGATGATTTTTGACACCGCAAACCTCCTGGCGTCGAGCAGCGTCTCAACCCGCGGCTTGGTGACCCGGGTTTCGTAGTCGTCGCGGTCTGGTCAAACGTGTTGGTTCCAACAGTCCAACCGGCCGCGTTCGGACCCGGAGCCAACTAGGCTTGGAGGTGAACCCATTCGCAACGTCAACACGTTGCCCCGTGGGCTCCGACGCAACTTTTCGAGGAATCCCTTGCCTTTCACCTTGGCTCACCCGGCTGCAGTCTTGCCCTTCCTGCGACAACCATTCGTCCCCGTTGCCCTGGTCGCCGGCGCCATGGCCCCGGACGTCCCCTACTTCGCCATGATGTCTTCCACCAGCGACGCCTGGTACGCACCCATGCTCAACGGCGCGAACTCGCACGATTTTTCCCAGATCCTGAGCGTCGGGTTGCCGCTGGCGCTGGTGTTGGCCGGTTTCCTGTGGCTCGTGGTGAAGCCGCTGCGGTGGGCGCTTCCCGACTCGTGGGTCCCGGACAAGCCGGCGCTCAAGGGCCGCCCGCCGACCAGTGCCCGGGTTGCGTTGTGGACCTTCTATTCACTGATGCTCGGGCTCCTCACGCACCTGGCGTGGGATTCCTTCACGCATTCCTACGGCTGGGTAGTGGAACGAGTGCCGTTGCTGGCCAGCGAGCCTGTCGCCGGAATCGCCGTCTACCGGCTCCTGCAACATGGCAGCACCCTGGCCGGTTTGGCGTTCGTCGTCCTCTGGTACCTCAAACGGCAAAAAGCCTCCGGGCATCGGGGGATGAGCGGCGAAGCTAAAGGCAAGAAAGTCCGCGCCCTCCTGCTGGCGCTGCTCCTGGTGGTTCCGGCCGCCATTGCCGCGGCCCTCGGCCTGGATTCGAAGCCTGTCATGGAGGACGCAGCCAGTGCCGGTACGTTCCTGTGGATCGTCATTACGCGTGGAGGCGCCGCCCTGGTTGTGGCCTTGGCGGCCTACGCCGTGGTGTGGCACGCGGTGTCAGTGTTCCGGAGGCTTCGCGCCGTCGCCAAGACCCGCGCCTAGCCGCGCGTGGATGGTGGCGTCGTGCATCTTCCCTTGCTATGTTGAGGGTGACCGACGCCGGCTTCCCTGCAGAGTGGAAGACATCCTTTCTCCGGCGCTTCGCCTGATGGGTAAGGAAGTCGCCACCATGACGGACACCACCGTTTCCGCAAAAAACCTCGCGTCTGCCGTTGCCATTGCCGCCGACAACGTCCGCAATGCGGGCGGGCCTTTCGGGGCCTTGGTCGTGACCGCAGACGGATCACGCTTCGAGGGGGTCAACCGCGTCACGGCCAACAACGACCCCACCGCCCACGCCGAAGTCACCGCCATCCGCGCCGCATGTACAGCGCTAGGCACTTTCGACCTCACCGGCGCGGTGTTGTACTCCAGCTGCGAGCCCTGCCCGATGTGCCTTGCCTCGGCCCTCTGGGCCCGTGTCTCGCGTGTGGTCTTTGCCGCCGACAGGCACGAGGCGGCGGAGGCCGGCTTCGACGACGCGGCCTTCTACGAATACTTCGAGGGCAGCGAGACCGAACGCTCCCTCCTGATGTCGGTCGAACGCATGCCCGAGGGCGGGTTCGACCGCCACGAACCATTCACCCTGTGGGCGGGGCTCGACACCCGCATCGAGTACTGACCCTTCCATGGCTTAAGTCAAGAGGGCTGGCAGCTTTCTGAAGAGTTGCCTGGCGGTGAATCGTGTGATGCAGCGGCGGATCTCTCGAAGGCTCCTGCCTTCGGCGGTCCGCCGGTTGACATATGCGATGGTGGTGGCATCGAACTTCATTCAGGTTCGGAAAATGGCGTGCAATGCGTGGTTCAGTTGCCGTTCGCCGTGGCGGTTCGGTCGGTGCCGGACGGTGTTGCCCGAGAAGGCAGGGATGGGGCTCGTCCCGGCCAGTACGGCGAATGCGGCTTCCGAACGGGCCTTCCCCTGGTGCGAGTAGGAGATGAGCACCCGGGCCGCGGATACCTGACCGATCCCGGGAAATTCCGGGGGCCGGCGGCCATCATGCCGACGATTTGCTCAAGCTCGGCCTTGTTCTGGTCCCGCAGCACCTGGAACTGAAGGAGGGCAGCGGTGAGGCGCTTGGCCTCGGCGCGGGCGATCCGGGCGGGCAGGTCGTCCTCGCGTGGGCCCGCCCGCGGCTGATGCCGAGGATCTGCTCGTCGGTGAGGACGCGGCGGGCATCGACGCCCATATCCATCGTCCGCAGCAGCGCGGTGAGCATCAGCCGGTCGGCGGTACCCTGGCGTTCCATGATGCTCCGGGCGTTGAGGAGGATCCGCAGGGCTTCACGGGCGCCCTCGGCTCGGGGTTCCAGCAGGGCTTCCACGTCCACTCCGAGCACCGTGCGGGCCGCCGCCAGCGCGTCGATGTCTGATTTTACGTTTCCGGCGCGGGTGAGCCCGGCACCGTAGGACTTGGCACCCGCGATGGCCACAAGGGTCTTGCCGGGTTCGCTGCGCCGGTCGATCCACGCGTCGGCGCGTTTGAGACCCGCAGGGCTGGTGGGGAACGTAGCCGTGTCCACGACCTG
Organism: Arthrobacter sp. UCD-GKA; assembly: GCF_001863355.1. Taxonomy (NCBI): domain Bacteria; kingdom Bacillati; phylum Actinomycetota; class Actinomycetes; order Micrococcales; family Micrococcaceae; genus Arthrobacter; species Arthrobacter sp. UCD-GKA. The sequence continues at coordinate 238,071 of NZ_MOLR01000004.1, forward strand.
GCCGGTGTCGGCCGTGAGGATGGGGCAGATGTTGGTGCGGGCATGGGCGTCCACGCCGACGATGTTCGTGTATTACTCCCGGACTGCGTTCATGGCAGTGGTTTCCTTCCCAAGGCAGGGATCTGGTTGGCCGGCCGGGTGGGTTCGCGCCGAGGCAGATCTCTAACGAGTCACGTTCCCCCGGGAAACGGCGGGACAGACAATCTCCTATCAGGCCATAATGCGAGCCAGAACTGGCCTCACGGGCAGGGCGGACGAGTCAGCCGCAGGACACTGCCTCCAGGCAGGTCAGATACGTAGCGAGTCTCGCCCGGTCCAAGGTTTCCATTCTGACAGCCAGCCTCAGGCTTGCCACTACCCATTAGAAACCCTTCTATTTCTCCGTCGCGCTTGGCAACAGTTTCGTCCATCTCGACAGCACATGCGGCGGTTCCGGTTCACCATGCAATAGGGCTTCATGACGTCATGAAACCCCATGTCACGTAATGCTTTTCAAACAGTTGGAAATACTGGATAGCGTGTCCCTGAATCATTCAAAAACATGGGGGAAATTCGTGAAAAAAATAGTTTCATTACTAGCGTCAGGTGCACTGGTATTTGGGTCCTTGGCGCTTGCAGGGCCAGCTGCCGCCGCACCTGCAAGCATGGCAACAGTCGTTGGTGCTACGCTGTCGGTGTCGGCACCCAATGTCATGATCGCCGGGGCCAAAAAGGCCAAGTCACCGAAAATTTCCACCGGCAAGAAGAAAACCACAAATACCAAATCACCGAAGAAGTCCGTTCAAACGGTCAAGCTGCCGGTTTTGGGCAATTCGACGGCCAAGAATCGCAAGGTTTTCACAAAGTACGCGAATGACATGGTCAAGGCCGAACTGAAGTCCTTCAACTCGGCACGCCAGCAGGGCTGCGGCAGGACCCAGACAGCTTCGTTTGTTGCGGCCCCGTCCAAGACTGCCATCTACAAAAATCGCTATGCTTCGGTAACCATGCACTTCTCCTCGTACGTTTGCGGCGCTTCGGCATGGAGCAACGTCAGGTCCTTCACGCTTGATCTAAAAACCGGCAAGAAGGTTGGGATCGGAACTTTCGTGGCGCAGGACGACATCACCACCAAGGTTGCTGTCTCACGTGGATTCGCAAAGTCGAAGAACACCTGCGTCAACGATTTGATACCCGTAGCTTCCAAGTCCGACTACGGCTACTACATTCCTCGCCCCGCGGCATGGGATGTTTCGGCCAAGGGTATCCGGTTCCACTACGAGAAGTACGCGATCGGCCCCGGCGCGTGTGGAAACCCCAGTGTCCTGCTGCCATGGAACGAGGTATCCACCTCGAAGGCGATAAAGGGCAAGATCACGAACCGCACGTATGTATCGGGCGTTCGGTACGACAAGAAGTCAAAGATGTATGTTGGACAGTTGGCATTCACCTCGGTGCAAGGCAGCAAGTTAACCGTTGCCCAATCGGTTCTCAACGGCGGTGGCGAGTGCATGCATGGAGTACGCAGCGGCAGGACGGCAACGCTCGGTTCCGCTTTCGGCGGTTCCTGGAAGCAAACCCTCAAGTTGAAGAGCACCGGAACGAATCCCAAGTTCGATACAGCGGGTTTCGGCAAGGGATGGCGCGAAGCCAACACCCAAGACCTTAAGGCAATCAAATATACGGTTGGTGGCAAGGTTCCCTCGGCCCGCAGCCTATGCGGTGCCTAACGAATAGAAAATGAGCCGTGGTCCGGGTGGTTGAGCGCAGACTCCACCCGGACCACGGCTTTTCTGTGAAGACATGATTCAGGGATGAAGCGTCTGCAACTCCCTGTCATTTCCCGGTACCGGGGCCGCCTGGGCAATGATTCGTGAGACACGTGCCCCAGGGCTTCTCCGTGTCCCACACCGAAGCCGGGATTCCGGAAGGGGTCTTGGCTGGTCCCACCGCCTTCGGTGCCACGGTGTTCCGTCCCCTAACCGAAGCATGGGCGGCCTTGTTGTCCGCCTGCGCCCAGTTTTCTCTCTGCCGTGAGACGGTCCCGCCCGGCGATGGTGTGCTTGGCAATGTTTAACGATTTACGCGAAGGAACCTTTCCGAGGCAACGGAGCAACCTTTCCCGAATTACTTACATGACGTAACTGTGTCCTGAGCAGATGGCCACACTCCGATGAAAGTTGCCTGTCGATCCACCTTCGCCCCATGGACTTGAGGTGAAGAATCCTGGAACGTCCTTCTCCCTGGAACCGCCGCAATTCAGGTCATGGCACCCCGGGGCCGGCCGGGCCGCTCAACAACTGGCAGGTGCCAGGCCTGTCGAACACAACCGGGCCTGGTTGGTTTCACGTGAAACCAACTAGGCCCGGTTGTCTTGCCGATGTACGTATGGCTACGGCTCGGAAATAAATCCGTTCTGGACCATCCACTCGAAGGCGACGTCCGCGGGTTCGCGGCCCTTGACGTCGACCTCGAGGTTCATGGCCTGCAGCGCCTCGTCGGTGAGCAGCGGGGCGATCTTGGCGAAGACCTCCTCGATGCCCGGGTACTTCTCGGCGAACTTCCCGTAGAACACCGGTGCCACGTTGTAGGCGGGGAAGTATCCCAGGTCGTCTTCCAGGACGGTTAGGTCTAGTGCCTTGATGCGGCCATCGGTCGTGAAGACCTCGCCGAAGTTGCATGCGCCTTCGTCTGTTGCGCTGTAGATGGCACCGGTGTCGTAGAGCCCGACGTTCGTGTCGGGAACGGAAGCCGGATTGCCGCGCTCGAGCCCGTAGAGCTCCAGCATCGGGTTCAGCCCGTCGGAACGCGAGTTGAACTCCGCGTCTACGCAAAACGTGAGGTCCTTGGGCGACAGGTCCTTGAGCTGGGACAGCTTGGAGATCCCGCCCAGGTCCCCGACCGCTTCGCTGCGCACGGCCATGGCGTAGGTGTTGTTCATCGGCGCGGGATCGCCCCAGATGATCCCGTTGCCCAGGTCCTGGTCGTGCACCGATTGCCACATCTTGGCCTGGTTGGCGATGCCGTCCTCGTGTCCCAGGTAGGTCATCCAGGCGGTGCCGGTGTATTCCCACATCATGTTCGCCTGGCCCGAATGGATCAGCTCCCGGGCCGGTTGGCTGCCGGGAACGTTCGTCAAGTCGTTGACCTTGAATCCTGCGGCATGTCCGGCCAACACGGCGATCTTGCCCAGGATCAGCTGTTCGGTGAACGCCTTGCTGGTCACAGTCATGGTCGCGTCCTGCGGCAGGTCCGGAAGCGGGCTGATGCTGCCCGGACCGGCTGGCGGCACGTACGAGGCAGCGGAGGAAAGTCCGCATCCGGTCAGCAGCACGCCGGCCGCGGCCAGGAGTGCCGTCGATTTAATCCATTTTGTTTTCTTCATGCCTAGAGTCCTTTCGGCCGGGCCAGCTGTTCAACGACGCGGCCAAGCCAGTCGATGAGCAGCGCCAGGAATGCCACCAGCAGGGAACCGGCAATCAGCACCACCGTGAGGTTCAGGTTCACGCCGGTGACGATCAGGATGCCCAGCCCGCCGCCATTGATGAAGGCGGCCAGGGTCGCGGTGCCGACCAGCAGCACCAGGGCGGTGCGGATGCCCGAGAGCATCACCGGGACGGCCAGCGGGAGCTCGACCTTGAAGAGGACGGCCATGGAGCTCATGCCCATGCCACGCCCGGCCTCGACGAGCCGTTCGTCGACCTGCTTGAGCCCCACCATGGTGTTGGTCAGCACCGGCAGGATCGCGTAGAGCACCAGCGCCACCACGGATGCCCAATAGCCAAAGCCCAGCCAGAACGCCAGCAGGACGACCAGCCCGATGGCCGGGGCCGCTTGTCCGATGTTGGCCACGGCCATCACCGGGTTGGTGAAGCGGCGCATGGAGGGCCGGGTGAGCACGATGCCCAGCGGGATCGCGATGACCAGGACGATCAGGGCGGCGACGACCGTGAGGTTCAGGTGTTCGACGGTGTAGCCCCAGAGGACCGACGGGGCCAGCGTGGTGCGTTCGGTGGCGCTCAGGTCGGCGTTGGCCAGCCACATGGCCACGGCGGCCAGCGCCGCCAGGATTCCGAGCAGTTGCAGGGCCAGCACCCGCCAGGGGTGCTCTATGGGAGCGCTGGGCTCGGTGATTTGTGCCAGATTGGTTCCAGCGGCGAGCGTGCTCATCGTGGTTCCTCCGAGCCCTGAGGTTCATCCGGGGCCGCACCGTGAAGCGCGGATTCGGCGGCGACGGCGATTTCCACCGCCAGTGCCGGGATGGCGCCGGAGTTCAGCCCGACGGGGGCATCGCCGGCGGCGGACTCCGCATCGGCGTTTGCCTGGGAGATCGCCTCCATGATGGTCTTCACGTTGATCACGCCGCGGAACACGTCGCGGCGTCCGGTGACCACCGCGGTTTCCGAGCTGGCCACCAGCATGGTGTCCAGCGCGTCGTTCAACGTGGCCTGGTCGCCGACCGAGGGCATCGACTCGTCGATGGTGTCGTCGACCAGCTGCAGGCGCGAGAGCTGGCGGCGGGTCAGGCGGCGCACCGGTCGGCGGCGCGAATCCAGGATCACGGCATGGGACGCACCGGCACCCTGGAGGCGAGAGAGCACGTCGCTTGCCAGCTCGCCGGCGGTGGCGGTGATGGCGTCCATGAGCTCGACCTGGTTCACGCGGGTGAGGGTGAGCTGCTTGAGGCCCGCGCCGGAGCCGATGAAGTTCTCCACGAACTCGTTGGCGGGGTTGGCCAGGATGCGTTCGGGGGAATCGTACTGGACCAGCTGGGCGCCCTCGTCGAAGACGGCGATCCAGTCGCCGAGCTTTACCGCCTCGTCGAAGTCGTGGGTGACCATCACGATGGTCTTCTGCACCTCGGACTGGATGTTCAGCAGTTCGTCCTGCAGGCGCTGGCGGGTGATCGGGTCCACCGCGCCGAAGGGCTCGTCCATGAGCAGCACCGGCGGATCGGCGGCCAGCGCCCGGGCCACGCCCACGCGCTGCTGCTGCCCGCCGGAGAGTTCCTTCGGGTAGCGGTCGCGGTAGATGGCCGGGTCAAGCGAGACCAGTTCGAGCAGCTCGTCGATGCGGGCGGCGATCTTGTCCTTCTTCCAGCCCAGCATCTTCGGAACAATCGCGATGTTGGCTGCAACCGTCATGTGCGGGAAGAGGCCGCCGGCCTGGATGACGTAGCCGATGCGGCGGCGCAGGGTGTCGCCGTCCATCTTGGTGACGTCCTCGCCGTTGATGACGATCTTGCCGCCGGTGGGTTCGATCAGGCGGTTGATCATTTTCAGCGTCGTCGTCTTGCCGCAGCCCGAGGGGCCGACGAACATGACGATGCTTCCGGCGGGAATTTCCAGGGTGAGTCCGCCGACAGCCGGCTTGGTTTGGCCGGGGTATTGCTTGGTGACTTCGTCAAGCAAGATGGATGCGCCAGTGATGGCGTCAGAGGATTCAGACACGGATACCTCGCGGGGTGGTAAGTCGGCCGATGCCGAGCAGAATGAGATCAATAATGAAGGCCAAGATGACCACGCCGATGACACCGACGAGCACGGATTCCAGGGACTTGGCACCGCCCAGGCGGGAGAGTCCGGAGAAGATGAATCCGCCGAGGCCGGGGCCCAGGGCATATGCGGCAATGGCTGCCACGCCCATGACCATCTGGGCCGATACCCGGATTCCCGACAGGATAACGGGCCACGCCATGGGAAGTTCGATGGTGGCCAGGGTGCGCATGCGGCTCATGCCAATGCCGCGGGCGGACTCGACGACAGAGGGGGAAATCCCGGCCAGGCCGACGATGGCGTTTCGCACGATGGGCAGCGCGGCAAAAAAGGTGACCACGAAGACGGCCGGGGTGACGCCAAACCCGATGGGTGCGATCAACAAGCCGATCGCGGCGAAGGATGGAACCGTCAGGCCGATGGCAGAGACACCATTGGCCAGGGAGGATAGAGACTTATTGCGGTAAACCAGCGCCGCGATGACCACGGCGATAATCGTTGCGAGGATCAGACACTGCGCAACGAGCGAGAAATGCTGCCATGAGGCAAACAATATTTGGCGGTACCTTTCGCCAATAAATTCAAACACATCAAAACCTGCTTCACTTTGGTTACGTAGCCTGCTCTCGTCGGCCCGAACGACCTTGGATACCTAGCAAACATGCGTGAATCATGGCCTCGTATCTAACTGAGAGGTGCCGTTCGGCGGCATTCTGATTACTCCGAAATTGGCGGATTTTTGTTGAATGTTTCCGTTGATCACCGCATTTAGATCGACTCCAGATAGCAACAATGAGTGACTGGAGATCCTTGCCTACGTTGGGCAGATAATCGATTTGAGCCTTCGGGCCACTGTTCCCGCCGCTCCCCGTTTCGGGCGGCGTCCCCCAGCTGCGGGACAGCCGCTTTTTGGCTCCCGATTCCATGCATAGACAGTAACGAGCCTCACACCAAATCGCGGGTGATCCACGCCTTTCCCGGCACCTGACCGAAGCAATTTTGGGCCGTGGCGCTGTTTTCTGCACCCACATCGCTCAAACTGGCTTGTGGTTGCGCGAATTATTGCCGCGATCCCGGCATTCCGGTGCAGGAACGGGGTTCCGGGCATCGGCCCGACCCGACCCACGGATGGTTCCGTGTCCGGTTGCCGCGCACTGTCTGGCGAGCACCCGACCAGCCTGATTCACCCAGCTTCACTGACGCGAAATTGGTGTCAGCGCGCCAGACGGACAAGGTCCCCCGGGCACCAAATGCATCGGTCCCGGGCAACACATCTCCGATTCCATTTGGCTCAATCAAGGCCACATCGGGATGGCCATGTTCGGGCAAACCCGCAACGACTCTTGTAGGTTCAATATGGTCCTTTCACTGCTCAATTCAGGGCATCTGAATGACCGAGAATATCTTTCATTTCGGTGCATGAATGTTCATACTCATTCGACGATTTTTCGACTCCCCGGATGTTCCCGAAAAGCTGGCTGGGTGGGCCACCCGGCTTCGATGGACGTTGCCTGTGGGTCGTTGCCATGAGGTGACGATTCCTGGAACGTCCTTACCCCTGGCACAGCCGGCTCCCCGGCTTCCCACGACGCAGTGTTCTCCCCCGGAAGGCTCCCCTGCCATCACATCCAGTCCAACCTTGCAGCGTTCCTGGCGAATCCGGCGGCATTCGGTCCTGCCTGCACCGTCGGGCGCATTGACGGGATTTTCCAGACCGTGTTAGACATGAGACCTATGTGCCCGCCATTTGCGCTGTTCATCGGGCACTTCGCCGCTGGACCTCTTTATAAGGAAATAGCCGTGGAAAACCTCACCCCCTCAAATTCGAAGCTCTCCACGTTGCACAACCACCGTTCGGCAAGTCCCACCACCGAGGGACATGCCACCACCAACAAGCGATGCCAGTCGGTTTGCCCGGCAGCAAACGGCCAAAATGCCGTTTCCCTCGCCCACGTCTCCCTCTGATGCGGGCCCACGAGGTGCGCCCAACCGCTGTACGCACCGCTATCACCCACACCCGGGTCCTCGACGGCACCGGAAATCCCGAATACCTGGGCGACATCGTGCTGGAGTCAGGGCTCATTGCGGGCATATTCCCGGCAGGATCATTCAAGGACGACGGAGCCACCGTCCTCATTGACGGGGCCGGGCTGGTGGCCTGCCCCGGATTCATCAACCTGCGAGGTACCTCGGACACCGCCCCGCTGACGGACCCGGCACGTCACTCGGCACTCACCCAGGGCGTCACCACCGAGGTTCTTGGCCAGGACGGGGCACACTGCGCCCCGCTCACCGATGCTTCGGCATCGGTACTGCGCAACCATTTTTCCGGCTTAGACCCGGATTGGGCGGACCGCGACGTGGAGTGGCGCACCGTTGGCCAATACCTCGACCATCTCGATTCCGGCACCGGCACGAACACCGCCTACCTGGTGCCAAAGAACGCCGTGCGCGCCCTGGCCACGGGAAGCCCAGCGGTTGCGCCCGGCGCGCAGCAGCTCGTCGCCGAGGTTAAGGCCATGGCCGATGCCCTGGAGCAAGGAGCCGTGGGCCTGTCGTCTTCCGCTCCGGGTGATTCGGCAACACCGGCAGAGACCGCCGAGCTGGAGGCGCTGTGCGCTGCGGTTGGCGCCTACGGCGGGTATTGGGCGCCGGACCTGGATTCCTTGGCCGTTCCCGCCGCCGAGTCCGCCACCCGGTCCGTTGAGTTGGCCGCCAAGACCGGTGTGCCGGTGCACCTGACGCACCTTGCCGCGGACAGGGCAGGCGCTGCAGACCTGTTGGCCGTACTTGACCGGGCCCTCAAGGCGGGGGTTGACCTGTCCTGCGATTCCCACCCGTACCTCGAGAACCCCGGCATGCTGGCCTCGCTGCTGCCCGGCTGGGCCCGGGACGGGCAAGACGAAGATGTCCTGGCACGGCTCGATGACCCCGAGGCTGTTGCACGGATCAGCTCCGATCTGGAAGCCTCGGGCATCGACTGGGATGCGCTCACCATTGCCTTCGTGTGCTCCGGGCAGCTAGCGATGCTCGTGGGCCAAAGCATTGCGCGCATCGCAGCGATCCAGTCATCGGATCCGGTCACCACCCTGGCGCGGATCCTGCACACGGATTCGCTGGCCACCGGCGTCCTGTACGCCGCGGGCACCGAGGAAGACCTTCGGGCCATCTTGGTCCACCGCACGCACACCGGTGCCGGCGTCGGCTTCGGCTCGGACACCGCCGGGCATCCCGGTGTGTGGGGAAGTTTTCCACGCTTTGTCGGCGCCCTCGCCCGCGAGGCCAAGGCCATGGACCTTCCCGCGGTCATCCACCAGCTGACAGGCCGTCCGGCACAGCGCCTGCGCCTGTCCAACCGCGGGGTGCTGGCGGCCGGAAACGCCGCCGATGTGCTCGTCTTCGACCCGGATGCCATTATTGACATGGCCACCTTTGCCGATCCACGGCAACCGGCGGCAGGAATCAACCACGTGTTCGTCAACGGCGTGCCCGCCGTTTCGGAGCACCAACCCACTTCGGCCTTGGCCGGCCGCGCCTTGCGCCGCGGCACGGAAGGAACCACGCAATCCTTATGAACACTCCGGAAATGATCGAGCTGCTCCACCGGGATAAGACCCTGGCGGTGGTGCGAACCGAGGCCATCACCGACGCCGCAGCACTCTGCGGCGCGCTGGTCGCCGGGGGCATCAACGCGGTCGAATTCACCTTCACGACCCCCGACATGCTCACCCACCTGGCCCGGGCAGCCGACACCGCCGAAATGCACGGCGCCATCGTCGGAGCCGGCACCGTGCTGCACGCCGACCAGGCGCGGGCCGCCATCGACGCGGGGGCGCGGTTCATCATCGCCCCCGGCATCCGCCCGGAGGTGGCGGAGGTCGCCGCGCAGGCCGGGATTCCTTTCTGCCTGGGCGCCATGACCCCCACCGAGGTCGCGATGGCCCTTGACCTGGGCAGCGCCATGGTCAAGATCTTCCCCGCCGCAACGATGGGCTCGCGCTACCTGTTGGATCTGCAGGAACCCTACCCCGGGGTGCGGCTGCTGCCCACCGGCGGGATCACCCTGGCCAACGCCAACGAGTTCCTCGACGCCGGGGCACTGGCCGTATGCGTCGACTCCGCGGTCCTTCCCGGGGCCCTGGTGGCGGCCGGCCAGTACGAGGCCATCACCGGGCTCGCCGCCGAATTCACCGCGGCACTGCACTAGGATCGCTGCTTCCGGCGGATGACAAGGTGCGTCACAGGTGGCGGCGGGCGGTTGCAGGTGTGATGGGATAGGCCCATGAAACTTGCTACGTTGCGCCGGCCCGGCGCCACCGACCAGACCTTTGCCGCGCTCATTGAGGGAGATGCCGCGTTCGAGCTTTCGGGCTTCGACGACGTCGGTGCATTCCTAGGCGCACCGGAGGAAGCCCGTCTTGATTCGTTGGATTCCGCCGTCGATTTCGGCACCGCGATTCCGCTGTCGGAGGCCGACTACGCCCCGCTGATCGTGAACCCGGCCAAGGTCTACTGCATCGGGTTGAACTACCGGAACCACATCGCCGAGGTCGGCAAGGAGGAACCGAAGTTCCCCACGATCTTCACCAAGTTCGCGTCCTCGCTGACCGGTGCCAACGACGGGATCGAGATCCCGGCCGAGGACCACCGCATCGACTGGGAGGGCGAGCTGGCGGTCATCATCGGCGAGCCCGGGCGGCGCATCGCCGAGGCCGATGCGCACCAGCACATCGCCGGATACGCGGTCTCCAACGACGTGTCCATGCGCGGGTACCAGGGCCGCACCACCGAGTGGACGCAGGGCAAGTGCTGGGACGCGGCTTCCCCGCTGGGCCCCTGGCTGGTCAGCGCCGAGGACTTCACCCAGGGCGCGAAGATCACCACGCGCGTGAACGGCGAGGTCGTCCAGGAGGATTCCACCGCCGACCTCGTCTTCTCCCCCGCCGCGCTGGTGGCATACCTGTCGGTGTTCAACGAGCTGCGCCCGGGCGACTTGATCCTCACCGGGACCCCGGCCGGCGTGGCCCTGGGCCGGCGCAACGAGGCCGGACGCCACCCGTGGCTGAAGGCCGGGGACGTGCTGGAAACCTCCATCGAGTCCCTGGGCACCAGCCGCAACGTCTTCAGCTAGTTCCGCACGGCGCGGCCGCAAATCTTGGGCCGCGCCATCCGGAACGCGTAACACCGCATGGATTCCCGGGCCGCGGATCGTAGGCTAAGGCCCATGACCTTTACGACTTGCGACCTCTTTGACGCCGACGAATCCCTGCAATCGGTGTCCCTGCCGTTTGAAAACCTCGGCGCGCACCCGCGCTTCAGCGGACCGGTCCGCACGGTCCGCTGCTACCGCGACAACGGCCTGGTCAAGTCGCTGCTCAACTCCCCCGGCGACGGAGCGGTGCTGGTGGTTGACGGTGCCGGATCCCTGGAGTCCGCCCTGATGGGCGACATGATTGCCGCCGCCGCTGTCACCAACGGCTGGGCCGGGGTCGTGATCTTCGGGGCAATCCGCGACCGCGTGGCCCTGGCGGGCACCGCGCTTGGCATCAAGGCCCTGGGCTCGAACCCGCGCAAGAGCGCCAAGGACTCCGTCGGAGCGGTGGACATCCCCGTTCAATTCGGCGGAGCCACCTTCACCCCGGGAGCCACCCTGTATTCCGACGAAGACGGAATCCTCGTCACCGGCTGACCATGTTCGGGGCTTCGCGTCCCGGCAGCCGGTTTCCCTTGCCGAAGCGGCGACCGGGCGTTGACGATGGATCGGTGTGTGGCGACCGCCCCGATTATTCCCGGCTATGCCCTCCGGGCAATCCAACGCCCGTTCCCGGCCGTGGCCATGGTTCTTCGGTAGGCTCAAGCACAAGGGCAAAGCCGGAACATGCGCGTCGCTGTCCACGAACGGAAGAACAGGTCAAACATGAAGATCACGATCATTGGCGGCCACGGCAAGGTCGCGTTGCTGGCAGCAGCGGAACTGGCACGGCGCGGGGACTCCGTCGCCTCGATCATCCGCAACCCGGACCACGTTGCCGACATCGCCGCCACCGGCGCAACCGCCCTGGTGCTGGATGTCGAAAACGCCTCGGCCGCCGAGATGGCCGAGGCATTCAAGGGCTCCGACGCGATTGTTTGGTCCGCGGGGGCCGGCGGCGGAAACCCCGACCGCACCTATGCGGTGGACCGCGACGCGGCCATCCGCTCCATGATCGCGGCCGAGCTCGCCGGCATCGCGCGCTACGTGATGGTCTCCTTCCTCACCGCCGACGCCGAACACCTGGTGCCGCTCGATGACCCGTTCTACCCGTACATGGCCGCCAAGATCGCCGCCGACGAGCACCTGCGCGCGAGCTCGCTGGACTACACGATCCTGGGCCCCGGGGCACTGACCCTGGCCGAACCCACCGGGCTGCTGCGCCCGGACCCGGACCCGGCATCCGACACCTCGACCTCCCGGTCCAACACCGCCCTGGCCATCGTGGCCGCCCTGGACGAACCGGCAAGCGTCTGCAAAACCATCAACTTCACCGACGGTACCGTCCCGGTCGCCGAGGTCGTCGCCCGAGCCTAGTGCCGCGCCCGCGCCCGGTTCATTGACAGGCGCGGGCGCGGCACGCAGGATGGGGCATAAGCCACCCGAACCGCTCCTGGGAGTATCGCCGTGAACGCTGCAGTTCCAAATGCCACCCTGTCCGTCGCCGCGATCGTGGCCGAGGGCGCCAGGCGCCACGGCGAGCTGCCGGCCATCACCCTGGGCGGAGCCAGCACCAGCTACAAGGAGCTCTGGGACCAGACCCGCGCCTATGCCGGGGCGCTGCGCGAGGCCGGGGTCAAGGACGGGGACAGGATCGCCATCCTGATCCCGAACGTCACCGACTTCGCGCGCGTCTATTACGCGGTGCTGTCCCTGGGAGCGGTGGCTGTGCCGATCCACGCGCTGCTCAAGCGCCACGAAATCGAATACGTGCTCACCGACGCCGAGGCCAGGCTGATGGTGTGCGCCGCCCCGCTGCTGGTCGAGGGCGCCGCGGGAGCGGTTGCCGCCGGCGCCGAGGTTATCACCGTCCTGTCCCCCGAGGCCGGGGAGTTCGACCGGCTCGAGGACCTGGCCCGGTCGGCGGCCCCCATCGACACCTACCTGCCGCGCGGCCCGCTGGACATTGCCACGATCCTGTACACCTCGGGGACCACGGGCAAGCCCAAGGGCGCCCTGGGCACCCACTTCGCCCTGGTCGAGCAGGTCAACGTGCTGCTGCTGAACACCTTCGACATGCGCCGCGGCGACAAGATCTTCGGCGGGCTGCCGCTGTTCCACACCTTCGGGCAGACCGTGGCGCTGAACACCGGATTGCGCGCCGGGGCCGAGATCCTGTTGCTTCCCAAGTTCACCGGCGAGGCCGCCCTGTCCATGCTGCTCGATGAGGGTGTGAACATCTTCATCGGGGTCCCGACCATGTACGTGGGGCTGCTCGCTGCGGCCAAGGCCCGGCCGGAACCTGCCCCGGCACTGCGCTATGCGGTCTCCGGGGGTGCCGCGCTGCCGCTGGCCATCCTCGATGGCTTCCGCGAGCACTTCGGCGCCACCATCCACGAGGGGTACGGGCTGACCGAGACCTCCCCGGTGGCGTCCTTCAACCACGTGGGCATCGAGCCGCGGCCCGGCACCGTGGGCCAGGCCGTCTGGGGTGTGGAAATCGAGGTGGCCCGCCCCGAGGTCCACGATGCCATCGAGCTGCTGGGAGAGGGCGAATTGGGCGAGCTGGTGGTGCGCGGGCACAACCTCTTCTCCGGGTACCTGAACCGGCCCGAGGCCACCGCCGAGGCCATGGTCGATGGCTGGTTCCGCACCGGGGACCTGGGCACCAAGGACGCCGAGGGCTACATCACCATCGTGGACCGGAAGAAGGACATGATCCTGCGCAACGGCTACAACGTGTACCCGCGGGAGATCGAGGAGGTGCTGATCGCCAACCCGGAGATCACCAACGTGGCGGTCTTCGGGGTGCCGGACGAGGCGCACGGGCAGGAAATCGTGGCGGCGGTGACGCTGGTGGCCGGAAGCCTGCTGGATGCCACGGCCATCATCGATTACGCGCAGGAGCGGCTGGCCGCCTACAAGTATCCGCGGCTGGTCGAAATCGTGGTCGAATTCCCGTTGGGCCCCAGCGGGAAGATCCTCAAGCGCGAGCTGGTGTCCCGATACCTCAAGGATTAGGCCGCGCGCCCGTCAGCGCCGGATGGCCGTGCCCAGGCTCAGCGCGGATTCGAAGCGCGGGGCCCCGGGCAGGTAGAAGGAGTCCAGCTCGGTGATCTCGAAGCCCGCTTCGCGCAGCATCCCCTCCACGGAACGAGTGAGGTGGCAGCCGCCGGCCAGCGCCTTCTGGACGGGCTCAAACCTTTGCTGGAAGCGCGCAACCTTTTCATCGGGCGCCAGTCCGTGCTCGAGGAAGTGCAGCCCTGCCCCGGGTTTCAGCACCCGGTGGATCTGCGCCAGCGCCGCGCCCGCGTCAGGGACGGTGCACAACGTGAACGTGCTCAGTGCTGCATCAAAACCGCCGTCCTCTTCGGTCAGCGATTGGCCGTCGAGCGATCCGCGCAGGATCCTCGTGGCCGAGGAGGCACGCGCCGGGGCCGAGAGCCGCCAGGCGGTGTCGGAGGGTTCGACGGCGACCAGCTCGGTGACGGACCGCGGGTAGTGTGGCACGTTGGTCCCGGAGCCGAACCCCAGTTCCAGCACCTTCCCGCGCAGCCCGGTGCATGCCCTGGCGCGCAGCGGGGCCAGCGAGGCATTGCCGCAGGTGTATGCGACCAGGCGCGGCAGGATGTGCTTTTCGTAGAGGCTGGCCATCAGGATCCACCGCGCAGGCGGGTCCTTGGTTCCGGGTTCATGCCTCAAGTCTCTGCCCGTGCGCCGTGGGACACAAGGACGCGGCAAACAGCTCGGCCCCCGTGCCGGAGGAACTCCGGGACGGGGGCCGAGGGAAAGAACGGGTTTTAGGCGTTCCACAATCCGTAGGAATCGGCCAGATCGGCGATCTTCTGGGCACGGGCCAGACGCGGCAGGTAGGAACCGTCGCCCACCGAAGCCCCGGCGGCGTGCGCCTCAAGCATTTCGTGGGCCCAGGACAGCTCGTCGATGCTCGGCGAGAGGCCAAGGTTGATCTCGTCGACCTGCGTGCGCGAGAGCGCCAGCTTGCCGGTCATGCCCATTGAGGCGGTCACGGCGGAGTCGGCCAGGACCTCGGCGGCATCCGCGCCCGGGGCAGGGGGTCCGTCGATCGCGCCGGGAAGCTTGCCCACACGCGAGGCCACCACGAGCTTGCCGCGGGCGTAGGCCAGGGCCAGCGGGTCGCCGGAGACGCCGGTGTCCTTGCGGAAGTCGTTGACGCCAAAGGCCAGGCGGAAGGTGCCGGGGGCCGAGGCGATGGCGGTGGCGTTCTCGATGCCGAGCGCCGTTTCAACCAGGGCGAGCACCGGGGTGCCGGCCTGCAGGCGCATGGCCGTGTAGGTGACCTGCTCCGGCTTCTCGGTCATCGCGAGCATGACCCCGCGCAGGCCCGGGGCCTTGGACAGTTCGGCCAGGTCCCGGGCCCAGAAGTCGGTGTCGATTCCGTTGACTCGCACCCAGGCGGTCATGCCCGTGGACAGGGCCTCGACCACGGCGTCGCGTGCGGCATCCTTCTTGTCATCCGGAACGGCTGCTTCCATGTCGAAGATCACCGAATCGGCCTCGGACGCGAGCGCCGGGCCGAAGTCCTCGGGCTTCGAGGCGTTGACTAGCAGCCAAGAGCGGGAAAGTTTTGCTGGAAGGTTAGCTGCGCGACGATTACGGAATGCCATGCCTCCAGCCTACCGACAACGCATGCCAAGGTACCAACGCGAACGGCGCCGCGAGCCTTCCATGTCGCGAAAGCGCGTCAAACCCCTGATTGATGCCCGTACGCGTCGAGAATGTTTCACGAACAGCGTCAAATAGGCGTATCGTTTTTTCGGCACTGTATCGGCCGTCACGTGCAACTACGCACATATCTCCACAAGGAAGCACGCCCCATGACAGAAAAAACCCTTGATGCGACCCAAAGTGGCGGGAATCCGCCACTGGAACGGGCCCTTTCCAATCGCCACATCCAGCTCATGGCCATCGGCGGCGCCATCGGCACCGGCCTGTTCATGGGCTCGGGAAAGACCATCTCGGCGGCGGGGCCTTCGGTCATTTTCGTCTACATGATCATCGGATTCATGCTGTTCTTCGTCATGCGTGCCATGGGCGAGCTGCTGCTGAGCAACCTGAAGTACAAGAACTTCGGCGACTTCGCCGGGGACATCCTGGGCCCCTGGGCCGCCTTCTTCACCGGCTGGACCTACTGGTTCTGCTGGGTCGTCACCGGCATCGCCGACGTCGTCGCCATCGCCCACTACGTCGCCTTCTGGTGGCCCAACCTGGCGCTGTGGATCCCGGCCGTCACCTGCATCCTGGTGTTGCTGGCCCTGAACCTGCCCACGGTCCGCGCCTTCGGCGAGACCGAGTTCTGGTTTGCCCTCATCAAGATCGTTGCCATCCTGGCCCTGATCGTCGTCGGTCTGGTCATGATCATCGTGAGCTTCGAATCCGACGGCGCACGCGCGTCCTTCACCAACCTGTGGTCCCACGGAGGCATGTTCCCCACAGGCTTCATGGGCTTCGTGGCGGGCTTCCAGATCGCCGTGTTCGCCTTCGTCGGCATCGAGCTGGTCGGCACTGCGGCGGCCGAGACCAAGGACCCGGAAAAGAACCTGCCCCGGGCGATCAACTCCATCCCGATCCGTGTGCTGCTCTTCTACGTCGGTGCGCTGATCATCCTGATGTCGGTGCGCCCCTGGACCAGCTACTCCGCGGACGAATCGCCTTTCGTGGGCATGTTCGCCCTCGCCGGTCTGGTTGGTGCCGCCGGCGTGATCAACTTCGTGGTGCTGACCTCCGCCACTTCCAGTGCCAACTCCGGGATCTATTCCACCTCTCGCATGGTCTACGGGCTGGCCCGCGAGGGAGACGCGCCCAAGGCGTTCGGCAGGCTCTCGAGCCGCAAGGTCCCGAAGAACGCGCTGATCTTCTCCTGCATGTTCCTGCTCGCCGGCGTGGCCCTGCTCTACGCCGAGGGTTCCGTGGCCGAGGCCTTTACCCTGGTCACCACGATCTCGGCACTCTGCTTCATGTTCGTGTGGACCATCATCCTGGTCAGCTACATCGTCTACCGTCGTCGCCGCCCGCATCTGCATGAGGAAAGCAAGTTCAAGATGCCTGGAGGCTCGTACATGACCTACGTGGTGCTGGCCTTCTTTGCCTTCATCATCTGGGCACTGACCACCCAGCCCGACACCCTTGCGGCCCTGCTGTTCACCCCGGTCTGGTTCGTTGCCCTGGGCATCGGCTACATGGTCGTGCGCCGGAACCCGCAGCACATGGCCATCCGCGCAGAACACAACGCCAAGGTCGTGGCCGAGCATGCCGAACGCCGGGCCCGCCTGCGGGCCTGACTTCGGGGCGCACGCCTTGGGCGGCGGCTGGGATTTCCCGTGTTGCGGGAGAACCGATCCGCCGCCTGGTGCGTGAGCCGCACGTGGACGACTACCCCCTGGCCCGGACCTTCAGTTGAGGCAGATCGGCTGGGTGCTTTTGCGCTCGGTCGGGTTGGGGTCACAGGGGGCGACCTGCAGCAAGGCAAAGTTTGGGCCGTAGAGGTCAAGCGCCACGTCGCACTGCGCCTTGTAGAGGGATTCGGGGATCAAGCGGACCCACTGCCCGTGGAATTCGAAAACGTCGCCTTCCCCATAGCCCCCGCCCCGGTGCAGCAACATTCCAGCCAAGTGGTGCATCAAGCCCGGGGTCCCTTCGGGAAACTCGGTGAAGTCCTCCATCCCGGCAATCAGCTCAGGCAACCCCTTCTCCGTCAGTCCGACCGTGTAGCAAACGTGTTGCCGGAGTTCGGAGTCCGCGTCGATGACCCTGCCGTAGCCTTCCCGGCGAATCAAGTCGCGAATCGGTTGCAGGAACGCCACGTCCTCCGGATCCACCGCTGGTCCAAACAACATCTTCAGGCCTCCTGTTCCTAGCGTTTTCGGGCCGCGACCGGGCCGTACCCGGCCGGCTTGGAAACGGGTTTGAAGAGGAGCGCCGGGGTGGCCGGCGGCACCTCGGGGTCCATGAAATGGATTTCCAGCACCCGGGTGGCGTGCCCGTACCGGGCGTAGGCGCCCAGGGCGTACTTGGTGGCCCCGTGCATGGTGGAGAAATACAGCAGCCTCCCGTCCACCCAGTTTGAGGTGTGCCCGTTGTCGAAGTGTTCGTGGCGGTCGATCACCGATGAGACGAAGCCGGTGAACATGGTGTTGGTGTCGGCCATGTCCAGCCCGCGGACCAGGAACTCCGGTTCGCCAAGCCTGGTCAGCCCCATGGTGTAGCCGAAGCACCGACGCGGGTTCGGGTCCTCCACGTAGTGGAAGGCCCAGCCGTGCTGTTCGATCAGGTTGTTGATGTGGCGTTCGACTTCCGCGGCCGACCACCCATCGCACTGGAGGCACATGGTTCCTGCTCCTTGGTCCACTAGGATCTTTCGTTGACACCACCCAGTGTTCGCCGTTCCCCGATGCGGTGGGGCGCTTTTTGAAAATTGTGGATAACTTCCTGCGCCCACGAGAACGGCGGCTCCAAGGTCCCCGCCCGTGGGTCCTTGAAGCCGCCCCGTGTGAAGCACGGTTGGATTTTATTGCGGGTCTGCGGCTATTCAGCTACCGGAACAGCCGAGAGCAGGCGTTCAATCAGTTCACCCGGCGCCGCTCCATTGGCCACGTAGTCGCCCACGGCTTGTTGGCGGTACTTTGCCGGGTTGTGGGAGGAAACGGTGCGGGCATTGCGCCAATGCCTGTCCAGGGCCCGGCCAGATGCCGTGGCCGAAGCCCCTCCGACCTCAAACAATTTCCCTGTGCAGCCGAGCACCGCGTCTATGACAGTGCCTTGGACACCGAAGACGTGGGCGTCGGCTGCGGCCAGCAGATCCCGGGCCTCGAACCCTACATCCATCGCAGTGCTGGCGCCGTCGAGGCTCGCGGCCGCTCCAAGCACCGTAGAACGCACCGAGGCCACAGTCCCAAAGCATTCCCCGAGCACCTGCAACGCCACCGGGTCCTGACGGGCCGGAACCGCCGGGTTGAACAGGTTGCGGCTTCTGCCGCGAACAAAGTCCGTCACTTCGCCCAGTGCCGCGGCGGCAATGCCGGCCAGTGCTGCCAAATGAACCAGCTGGTAGGTGGCGTGCAGAACGGATCCATGTGGTGCTGCGGCATTCCGCGGGGTCAGGTTTGCCGGATCCACGGCGACATCAGTAAAGACGGTGGTTCCGGATCCGGTCAGTCGTTGACCGAAACCGTCCCAGTCGTCGATGGTATTCACCCCGGAGTGCGACGTTGGCACCTGCACCGTGACGGGGGTTTCTTGGTCTCCGTCACGGTGCACCGCACTCACCAGGATCCAATCCGCGAATATCGATCCCGTGGTGTAGTACTTCGTGCCGTTGAGCAGGAGCTGCCCGTCACGCTCGGTTACTTCCGTGGCCTGCTGGGCGAAGACGCCGGTGCGCTCGCTCTCCGCGTTGCCCACCAGCTCACCCTCCGTGATCCGCGTAAACCAGGTGCGACGGAACTCGTGATTGCGATGGCTCCTGGTGAATTCGACGAACCCGATATGGCCGCGCAGGGCCTGCACTATGTTGGAATCGGCAGCACCGAGGTCCACCAGCAAGGAGAAGAACTGTTGGTGGCTCGCGCCGAATCCGCCGTGCTCTCGTGGCACCCGCAGCCTCCCGAAGCCAGCGGCCAAAAGATCACGAATCTCCGCAAAGGGTAAACGGCGCTCCCGTTCGCGTTCGATGGCACCGGCCGCGATGCGCTCAAATATCGGCCCGAAGATGCCCACCAACTCGGCTGTTTCCGCCTGGACAGAAATGGGGTTTGCTATCAACTGGGTGTCAGCCATGTGCGAGCACCGGTTCCTTTCCACCTAACCGGTTAGGACCGAAAGCACCCCGGTATGCGGCTCCCGGATGGTTCTTGGGCAACCTGTCCCGTCCAAAGATCTTGTTTCGCAGCGTGCCCGGTTCGTAGGCGGTCTTCGCCAGCCCACGGGTCTGGAGCGTGGGAAGGATGCGTTCGTTGAATTCCAGGTAGGTGTCGGGCAGACGCCAGTTGATGACGTTGATGCCGTCAATTCCCGCCTGCTGCCAGGTCGAGAGCTGGTCGGCGATTTCGTCGGGGGTCCCCGCCACGACACTGCGTTCGATGCGGTTCTTGGCCAGGTCGGCGAGCGTGGGTTCACGGTCGGGTGTCGCGGCGCGCAGCCAATCGACGAATCCCTGTCCCCCGTTGTTGGGGATGTCGCGCAGCTCGGTGTCCTGGGGCAGTCGGGAGCCGTCGGGCAGGATCCCCAGCGAGGAATGGGTCAGGTAGCCCACCACCGAGGTGTGTCGCTCGAGCTCCTCCCGCTTGGCTGCGACTTCCGCATGGGTCGAGCCGACAATGAAGCTGATGCCCTGGAAGAACTTGAGGTCCTCTGCCCGGCGCCCGGCACGGACCACTTCGGCCCGGGCGTTGTCGGTGTGGATCTTGGCCCCGGCCGGGTCCGGCGGGCCGATGAACACCGCCTCGGCATGCTTGGCGGCGAAGCGGATGCCGCGCGGGGAACCTCCGGCCTGGAAGAGCAGCGGGGTGCGCTGCGGCGACGGAGACGGCAGGTGCGGTCCCTCCACCTTGTAGCGGGCACCGACGTGGTTGATCTTGTGGATCTTGGACGGATCCGAGTAGCGTCCGCCGGCCTTGTCCACCAGCAGCGCCCCCTCGTCCCAGGATCCTTCCCAGAGCTTGTAGGCGACATCCAGGTATTCATCGGCCCAGTCGTAGCGGGCGTCGTGCTCCACCAGTGCGTCGTAGCCGAAGTTGCGGGCCGCATTTTCCTGGGTGCTGGTCACGATGTTCCACGCGATGCGTCCCTTCGAGATGTGGTCGAGGGTGGAGACCTGGCGGGCGAAGTTGAAAGGGTGGTTCTGCATGATGTTGGAGGTGTAGGCCAGCCCGATGTCCTTGGTGGCCACGGCCAAGGCACCAAGCAGCACCGCGGGGTCGTTGGACGGGATCTGCAGGCCCTCGTGCACGTTGTCCGCGTATTGGCCGTCGGCCGGGCCGTAGAGCCCCGTGACATCCGCGAAGAACATCGCGTCGAACAGGCCCTCCTCCAGGGTCTTGGCCAGCTCGATCCACAGGTTGACGTCGTTGAATTCGTGCTGCCGGGCCTCGGGGTGCCGCCACTGCCCGTGGTGGATGTGGCTGGCGGTGTTCATCAGGAAGGCGTTGAAAAGCAGGGGCTTGCTCATGCTGCATCTCCGTCGGGGGTGGTGGCTCCGACATAGATGGGTGTGGTGAGATGGTCCCCGGTCAGGCGTTGCTGTCCGACGGCGCGGGCCCGGTAGATCACCGGGTTGTGCTGGCCCAGCACCCGGGCGTTGCGCCAGTGGCGGTCAAGGCCCCGGGTTTCGGAGGCCGCCGAGGCTCCCCCGACCTCGAAGAGCCGGTTGGCCACGTCCAGGGTCTGCTCGACGACGAAGATCTGCGCCTCGGAAAGTACTGTGTCCAGTTCGGCGGTTCCAGCCGCATCAAGTTCCCCGGCGGCCGACAAGGCGGCGGCGTCCTGGATGCGCGAGCCCACGGTTTCCAGCACGGATTCGATGGCAAACACCGTGGAGCTGATTCGTCCGACGACTTCCTGGACTAGCGGGTCGCGCTGCGGGGAATCCCCCACGCCGTGGGAAAAGGTGCGCTCCCGCCCGCGGACATAGTCGATGGCATCGCGCCGCACGGCCGAGGCGATTCCACCCAGGGCCACCAGCAGGATGCCCTGGACGTAGGCGGCGCCGAATCCGACGCCTTCGACGCCTCCGGAGGCATCGATGTTTTCTGGGGAAACCTCGACATTAGTGAACCGAGTGGTGCCCGAGGCGGTCAGCCGCTGGCCGAATCCGTCCCAGTCGTCGACCAGTTCCACGCCGGGGTCGTTGCGGTGCACGCTCACGCGCACGGATTGCCCGTCTGCGGTGTCTGCGCTGACCTTGATCCAGTCGGCATACAGGCTGCCGGTGCTGTAGTACTTGGTGCCGTTAAGCAGCGTTCGTCCGGCGTCCCGGGTGATGAGCGTGGAATTGGTTCCCGGTTTGTTGCCCTTCTCGGTGGTGGCGTTGCCGAACACCTCCCCGGCCACCACGCGCGGCAACCAGCGTTCCCGTGCCGCGGAGTCGGTGCCGGAGACCAGGGTTTCCACGGTGGTGAAGTGTGCGCGCAGCGCCTGGACCAGGTTGGAGTCGGCCGCCCCGAGTTCGCGCAGCAGCCGCAGCGACTGGCCCAGGGTGGCTCCGGCCCCGCCGAATTCCACCGGGACCCTGAGGGCAGTGAAACCCGAGCCCTTGAGCAGGTCGACGGCTTCGTGGGCCAGGGTGCGGGTGGCCTCGGACGCGATGGTCGTGGCGGCGATGGCCTCGAATACCGGGGCGAAGCGCTCCAGCAGGGCCTTGGTCTCCGGCGGTTGTGCGGCGTTCTGTTGGGCGATGGCTGTGCGTTCAAGGCTGATGGTCATGCTATTCCTCCGGTCAGGGTGGTGTTCAGCCGCGGGGCGGCGGCAAGTAGTTTTTTGGTGTATTCCTCGGCCGGGTTGGCAAAGACCTCCGAGGTCCGTCCGGCTTCCACGACCCGGCCGGCCTCCATCACGACGATTTCGTCGCTGACGTGCTGCACCACACCCAGGTCGTGGGAGATGAACAGGTAGCTGAGCTTGAATTCGCGCTGCAGTTCGTCAAGCAGGTCCAGCACCTGGGCCTGGATGGAGACATCCAGTGCCGAAACCGGTTCGTCGCAGATGATCACGTCGGGACCCGGGGCCAGGGCTCGGGCAATGGCGATGCGTTGGCGTTGGCCGCCGGAGAGGCGAAGCGGCAGCCTGGATTCCACGGAGGCGTCAAGCCCCACGGTTTCCAGCAGGCGGATGACCTCGTCGCGGCGCTCGGACCGGGCAAGGGATCCGGAATCGGGCAGGGCATCGGAGAGGATCCGGGCCACATCCCATTGCGGGTCGAAGGATCCCAGCGGGTCCTGGTAGATGGAGGTGATGTGCTTGCGCTGCGGGCGGCGCTGCTTCTCGGGCAGGGTGCTCCATGGGTTGCCCAGCAGCCGCACTTCCCCGGCGTCGGGAATCGTCAGACCCAGGGCCATGCGGGCGACGGTGCTCTTGCCCGAACCGGATTCCCCCACGATCCCCAATGTCTGGCCGCGGGTCAGCGCGAAGGAGACGTCGTGGACGGCAACACGCGGCGTACCGTCGGGGTTTCGGTAGGTCTTGCGCAGGGACTCGGCCACCAGGACCGGACCCGTGTGGTCCCTGGTGGTATCGGCCGCGCGGCCGGCACCGATCAACGCGTGCTGGCGCACCGAGATCCCGGCCCCGGCGGGCGCAAGCCTGGTGCCGCGCGGCTTGTCGGTGGGCACGGCGCGCAGCAACCGCTGGGTGTACTCATGCTGCGGGTTCCCCAGCACCTGGGCCGTCGGCCCGGTCTCGACGATTTCGCCTCGGCGCATCACCGCAATGCGGTCCGCCAGCTGCCCCACCACCGCCAGGTCGTGGCTGATCAGCAGCAACGAGGTCCCGGCGGCCTTGCGTTCGGCCAGCAGGTCAAGGATCTGCTGCTGGACCGTGGCGTCCAAGGCCGTGGTCGGTTCATCGGCAATCAGCAGTGCCGGGTCCAGCGCGATCGCGGCCGCGATGAGCGCGCGTTGCCGCAGTCCGCCGGACAGCTCCCCGGAGCGCTGGTTGATGCGTTGTTCGGGGTCCGGGATGCCGACCGCCTCGAGCAGCCCCAGCACCTTAGCGGTGCGTGCAGCAGGGGAAAGGTTGGTGTGGATGCGCAGCGAGTCGGCGATCTCGCGGCCGATGGGCCGCAACGGGTCAAGGGAGACCAGCGCGTCCTGCAGCACGTAGCCGATGCCCGCGCCGCGGACCTTGCGCCAGGCGCGGTCGGAGTTGCGGCGCAGGTCCTTGCCCTGCAGCTGCAGGGTCTGCGCCTGGATGACGGCGTTGGCACCGGTCAACCCGATCAGGGTACGGGCTGTCACCGATTTTCCGGATCCGGATTCGCCAACGATGGCCAGGCATTCGCCGGCATGGATCTCGAAATCGATTCCGTGGACCGTGGGGGTTGCCTGGGCCTTGGATCCGAAGGCGATCCTCAGGTCGCTGACCTTGATGACGGGTTCGCTGCCGTCGGCAGGCGTGGAGGTTGATGATGACATTACTTGTCCTTGAGCTTGCGTTGGATGCCGTGGCCCAGCAGCGTGGTGGTGGCGGCGCTGAGCACGATGAACAGGCCGGGGAAGAACGTCAGCCACCAGGCGTTGCCGATGTAAAGCCGGCCAAGGGAGAGCATCGATCCCCATTCGGGATCCGGCGGGGTTGCCCCCAGTCCAAGGAAGCTCAGCGAGGACGCCCACACGATGGCTTGGCCGACCCCGAGGGTGGCCAGCACGAACAGCGGCGCGGCAACATTGGGCAGGATGTGGTGGCGAACGATGAAGGCACGGGATTTCCCCTGGACGATCGAGGCTTCCACGTAGCCGGAGCGCCGCACCGAGAGCACTTGCGAGCGGATCATCCGGGCGTAGCCGGGTGCCGCGGAGAGCCCGACGGCGATGGTGGTGGTCACGACGCCGGGTCCCAGGATGGTGATGACCAGCAGGGCCAGCAACAGGCCCGGGAATGCGAAGAGGACCTCAAGAAAGCGGGAGACACCAAAGTCCACCGCACGGGTGCCGAGCCCCGCGAGGGCACCGAGCACCACCGCAGTGCCCAGGCCGATGACAGTGGCCAGCACGCCGATCAGCAGCGAGCTCCGTGCACCGTGGATTACGCGGGAGAAGACGTCGCGTCCGGATTCGTCGGTGCCGAACCAGTGGGCGGTGCCCGGTGCGGTGAATGCCTCGGCTGGGTTCATGTCCAGCGGTCCGCTGGGGGCCAACGCGGCCGGGATCGCCGCGGCGGCAACGAGACCCAGCATCAGCACCAAGGGGACGATGATGCCCGGGCCAAGTCCGATGAACAGTTCCCTGGCTTGGGATATGAACGGGGTGTGCGTCCGAGGCTGGGGCTCGGCAGGTCCTCGCCGGTCCGGCGAACGATCCAGCACTGGGGTTTGAATGCTGTGGGTCATGGCTTCCTCCGGGTCGGCGGTGGTCTTGGGCAGGTGGGTTGGCGCGCTCATGCGGCACGCAACCTGGGGTCGGCCCAGCGTTCGGCCAAGTCGCTGAGCAGGGTAACGAGGATGTAGACGGCAGCAACCAGCACCACCACTCCGAGCACCACCGGGACGTCCCTGACCAGCACCGATTGCAGCAGAGTGCGTCCGATGCCGGGGCGGGCAAAGACGGTTTCAACAACGACGGCACCGCTGATCAGCGAACCCATGGCCCAGCCGGACAGGCCGATCCCGGGAAGCGCGGCATGTCGCAGCGCGTGGCGCAGGCTCAGCGACACCTCGGATTCACCACGCGCCCTGGAGGAAATCGCAAACGGCGAGTTCATGGCGGTGAGCATCGATTCACGCATGACCTGGCCCAGGAACCCTGCCAGCGGAATGGCCAAGGTGAGAACGGGAAGGACCAGTCCTTCAACCCCGGGTGCCCCGCTGGTGGCTGGAAGCCATTGCAGGCTGACGCTGAACACCAGGATGAGCAGGCTGCCGAGCCAGAAGTGCGGTACCGCTGCCGAGACGACTTCGAGCAGGTTTCCCACCAACGTGGCGACCTTGCCGCCGCGGGCCGACCAAAGCGCGAGGGCCAAGGCCAGAACCCAGGCGGTGGCCAGGGACAGGACTGCAAGCACCAGGGTGTTGCCCAGTTGTTCGCCCAGGACCTGGGCCACGGGTTCGCGCAACTGATATGAATCCCCCAGGTCACCTGTCACGAGTTTTCCGAGATAGGCGCCGTATTGGACCAAGAGCGGCCGGTCCAGTCCGTTGAGTTCCCGGGTTGCTTGGCGCACTTCCTCGGTGGCGTTGTTGCCTGGTCCCCCCAGCAATGCGTCCACGGGATCCCCCGGGACCAGTCGCATGGCGAAAAATGCGAGCGTGGCCACGGCCCAGAGGACTCCTGCGGCACCGAGAATGCGAAATCCCGTCAGTCGAAGGACCGATTTAAGCCGAGCCCGCGCCTCGGTGCTCTGGGTGGCAGTCGCTGCAATTGAATGGGCGGGGGTCGGGTTATCTGTATCGAGGCTCATGATCGGTCCAACCAGGTGTCGTAGAAGGTGGGCATGCCCAACGGGGAAAGAAGCTTGACTCCTTCAACGTCGGAGCGGAAGCCGAGCCGCGTCTGCTGGTCGAAGATCGGCAGGGAGAGGTACTGCTTGTCGATGAGCTGCTGCGCCTCGGCGTAGAGCTCCCCGCGTTCCTTTTCACTGCCGGTCGTCGCCGCAAGTCGCAGTGCCTGGTCGATGGCGTCCGCGGCCGGCCCGGTCAGGCCGTTGTTGTTTGCGTGGTAGCCGCCCTTGATGACCGAGGGGATGTGCGCGGAGTCGTAGACGATGTTCAACACCGAAGGTGAATTCTTGGTGTAGTACAGCGGCGAGATCCCATAGTCCCAGGCGTACCGCTTGGCGTTGAAGCTTGCCGGTTCCTCCTGGCTGATGACCAGCTCGAAACCGACGGCCTTGGCACTGTGCTGGAATTGCTCGAGGACGGAGACCGGAATGAGAATGCTGTCGTTTTGGATCACGCTGGTGGACAGCCGTTGGCCGTCCTTGGTCCGGTAGCCCTCCGCGTCCCGGACGGTCCAGCCCGCTTCATCCAGAAGTCGGTTCGCCTTGTCCACGTCGGTGGAGTAGGCATCCGGGCTTTGCCGGTTGAACTTCGTGATGCTGCTGAGCACCGAGTTCGAGCGCGGCACCGTGCTCATGAAGATGGATTTCAGGGCCGCGTCGACGTCCACCGAGCGCACGAATGCCTCACGCACACGTACGTCGGTGAAGGGCCCCTCCGTGGTGTTCAGCGTCAGGTTCACCACGTGTCCCGGCCTTGAACCGATCAAGGTCTCGAGCGCCGGGTCGGCCTTCGCAGCGACGGCGTTCTGTGGCTGCAGCACATCAATGACGTCGACCTCCCCGGATTGAAGGGCGGCAAAGCGTGCAGCATGGTCGGGCAGGAATCGCCAGATGATCTTCTCAAGGTAGGCAGGACCTGCATGCCCGGCCGTGGGCGCCGGCGTGTGGTAATCCTCGTTGCGGGTGAGCACGACTTCCTGCTGCTTTGACCAGCTTTCGACCTTGAACGGACCGGTGCCCACCGGCGAGAGGCAGTTTGCCTCGGCCCCGCGTGCCAGCGCCTTCTGGGACTGGATCGGAACCCAGACCTGGGCAAAGTGCTCAAGCAACGCGTTGTCGGGTTTGGAGAGGTGCAGTCGCACGGTGAACTCGCTGATCTTTTCCACCGAGGCCACTTTCTCGACCGCCAGGATGCCGGTGCTGGACAGCGTCTGGGGATTCTTGATGTAGGCGACATTGTCGATGATGGTTTCGGCATTGAGCTGTTGGCCATCGGTGAAGTGGACGTCCTGGCGAACCGTGATGTCCAGGGCCAGCCGGTCCTTGGACCATTTCCAGCTCTTGGCCAGCCACGGGCCGATTTCGCCCTTCTCGTCCTGGAAGAACAAGGGTTCCAGGTACTGGGTGGAGACCAACGCTTGCGGTACATTGCCTGAGACAATCGGGTCGAGGCAGGCCGGTTCGGTGTCACCCGTTGCGTAGACCAGTGTTCCGCCGGAGACCGGTGCGCGATTCGGGCCCTGTGCGGAATCCGCGTGCACCGCGCCGCCGCAGGCGGTCAATGCGAGCAACGCGCCGAATGCCGCGACGGTCAGCGACAGCCGCTTGCAGAGGTTCCCTGCGGTTGTGGCCGATGGGCGTCCGTCGGATCGTGGGGCGTTGGCTGGCTCTGTCTGGTACGCCGGCTGGCGATTTTTCACGGTGGTACTCCTGCTGATTGTGGGGTGTAAGGCCTGGGTCCCGGGGATCGGAACCTGTAGGGCGGGTTGCCTGAGACATGTCTACCGGCGCCGGCTTGCCGTGCGCCACCACCGGGTCTCGGACGCTTTGCATGGGTACTTAGGCCGAAATATGCCGTCACATGACGCGACCTCGGGCCCTTCACAACGTCATTACGCGGTCATAAGAGGTCATGTGACGACCCATCACTTCGTAATCTCCAGTCCCGGTGCCGTGCCTGAAAACATCAAGGGACACCAGCGATCCCGGGGCATCCAGAGCCCGGGAGGACGGATCCAGCCGCCGACTTGCAAGGAGCAACACCGTGGGCAAGCCACTTCACTTCAACGCATTCGTCATGAATACGACCAGCCACATCCACCATGGCCAGTGGCGCCGCCCGGACGCGGGCCAGACCGAATTCAACGACGTCAACACCTGGATCGATCTGGCCCAGACGCTCGAGGCGGCCAAGTTCGACGCCATGTTCTTTGCCGATGTCTCGGGGCTGTACGGGGATTCGGACGCGGACTTCGACGTCTATGCGAACGAAGGCCTGCAGATTCCGTCCAACGATCCCACGGTGCTTCTTGGGGCACTCGCGGTCAGCACCAAGCACATCGGCCTGGCGACCACCTCGAACGTGGTGCAGAACCATCCCTACAACTTCGCCCGGCAGATCTCCACGCTTGACCACATTTCCAACGGGCGGATCGCCTGGAACATCGTGACAGGCATCAACGACAACGCCTCACGCAACTACGGCCTGCCGCAGCTGACCGACCACGCCGAGCGCTACGCCTGGGCCGACGAATACGTTGATGTCGCGTACAAGCTCTGGGAAGGTTCCTGGGATGCCGGCGCGTTGAAGAAGGACAAGGAAAGCGGGGTCTTTTCGGATCCGTCCAAGATCCACAAGATCTACCACGAGTCCAAGCGCTACCGGGTCGAGGGCCCGCACCTGCCCTCGCCCTCCCCGCAGCGCACGCCGCTGCTCTTCCAGGCCGGGTCCTCGATCTCCGGGCGCGCCTTCGCCGCGCGCAACGCCGAGGCAACGTTCATCATTGCCCCGTCGCCGGCCGTTGCGGCCGAACTCATCCATGACACCCGCCGGCTGGCCGTGGAGTACGGACGCAACCCGGAGGACATCAAGTTCTTCCAGGGACTCTCGTTCATCATCGGCGACACCGAGGAAGAGGCCAGGGAGAAGGAGGCGTACTACGACCGGTTCGTGAGCGTCGATGGCTACCTTGCCCATTCGGCCATCGTGGACAAGACCGGCCGCGTCTATCCGCCGGAAACCCCGATCGCTGACCTCGACACCAACACGGGCAAGGGCTTCTCCGAGTGGGTGTCCAAGCACATCACCGACCGCGAGCCGGTGGTTGCCGACATCGCTTGGCTCCAGGCCCGCAACACCCGAGTGGTGGGAACCCCCGAGCAGATCGCCGACGAGATCGAAAAGTGGCAGGCAGCGGGCGTGGACGGCATCAACGTCATCAACTGGGTGATTCCGGGATCCTTCGAGGAATTCGCCGACAAGGTCCTTCCGGTGCTGCGCGAACGCGGCCTGGCCCAGAGCGAGTACTCTCCGGGCACGCTGCGCGAAAAGCTGTTCGGCGATGGTCCGCTGCTCAACGAGCGCCATCCGGCAGCCGGCTACCGTGGCGCCTTCACCTTCGGCCCGGGCAGCTGGGACGAGGCCGCCGCACTGCGCGGCGGCGAGGTGCAGGTGGCCGGCGCGACCGCCTGATTTCGGCGGGCGGTGCCAGCACGAAGGGGGCGTTGGGTTGGGTTCCGGAATATCCCCGGAAACCAACCCAACGCCCCCTATTGGTGCGTGGCGTGCAGGGTCGCTACTCGGCGACGACCGCTGCCTGGACGGCGGCGGAAACCGCCGGCATCACGCGCGGGTCAAGCGGCGAGGGAACGATGAACTCGCTGGAGAGGTCTTCCTCGGCCAGCTCGGCGATGGCGTGGGCCGCGGCCAGCTTCATTTCGGAGGTGATGCGGCGTGCACCGGCATCCAGGGCGCCGCGGAAGATGCCCGGGAAGGCCAGCACGTTGTTGATCTGGTTCGGGAAGTCCGAGCGGCCCGTGGCAACGACGGCGGCGTACTTGCGCGCCACATCCGGCATGACTTCCGGATCCGGGTTGGACAGGGCGAAGATGATCGCGTCATCGTTCATGCCGGCCAGGTCTTCCTCGAGGAACTTGGAGGAGGAGACTCCCACGACCACGTCGGCGCCGTCGAGGGCCTCTCGGATCCCGCCGATCAGTCCGTCCCTGTTGGTGATGGCGGCGAACACCGTGGCGGCGTTGATCAGCGCGGCCAGGACCACCACGGCGGTGCCGTGCTGGTCATCGTGCATGACCGGGCAGTCCAGTGCCTCGATGAGGCGGGCCTCGAGCTCGAAGCAGCGCGGGGCCGAGACGTCCTCGAGGTTGACAGCGCCGAAGCTGGGGCGCAGGCGCACCAGGGTTTCGACGATTTCATCGACGTTGGTGGTGTTCAGGACCAGCGGAATGGAGTCCAGGCCGCCGAATTCCTTGAAGAGCGCGCTCTTGCCTTCCATGACCGGCAGCGAGGCGGCGGCTCCAATGTTGCCCAGGCCAAGCACTGCGGTTCCGTCGGAAACCACCACGACCAGGCGCGAGGCCCAGGTGTGGGTCGCGGCCAAGGCCGGGTCCGCGGCAATGGCGCGGGAAACCTGGGCGACGCCCGGGGTGTAGGCAATGGAAAGATCGCGCTTGGTGGTCAGCGGCATCTTGGACTGGACGCTGAGCTTGCCGCCGAGGTGGGCGTCGAAGATATCGGCTTCGGTGATGGTTGCGGCGGCGTCGAGGGAAGTATCGATGGACATGAAAGTCTCCTTGAAAGTTCTGAAATGTATCGGAGCGAGGGGCGATTCAACGATCGCGGACAACGAAGAAACCGGCGCAACCACATCCATGTGGTGCCTGCCTGGTTCCTTGCCTCGCTGTGCGTCTGCCGGCCGGGGGTGATGGCTGCGGCAACGGCGCACTGGTCAGTACTTTCTTTAGACCGTAGGCATCAGGATACGGTACTTCGGCGTATTTGCGCCACCGCTGGGCGCAACCAAGGGGAAATATCCGCCTGTTCCGCGGAACCCAATCGGTGCCGTCCATGGCCTTCCAACCCGGTTGCCCGGGGCCACCGGCCGGCCCGAACAGGCCCCGGAGGCATGGGCCATTCGACGGGATCAACCGGCGCGGCGCACGACGGCCGCCACCTTGTTTTTCAGGGTGTGGATGAGCAGTGCTGCGAACACCGCCATGCACAATACCGCGCCGATGGCCAACGTCAGGGTGATCCCAGTGTCGGTCGAATGCATTTGAGGGCCCATGTTCGCGGCAAGCACCGCGCCGGCGACGGCCGTGCCGAACGAGCTGCCCACGGTGCGCAGGACCTGGTTGAAACTCACCGAGCTGCCCAATTCCTCCGTGGCAACGCTGCGGGCGATCAATGCAGGCATGGCCGCGTAGCTCGCACCCATGCCCAGGCCGAAGAGCAGCATCCCGAGCAGGATCTCCCACAATTGCGTGTGGGCAAACCACAGCATGGTCCCCGAGACCGCGACCACCCCGGCACCGATGGGCAACAGCGCCGTGAGGCCGATCCGGTTCGACAGCCGGCGCACGATGCGGTTGGCGGTGAAGCTGCCCACCGAGAGCGGGAACATCACGAACCCGGCCCAGAAGACGGGCAGGGCAATCCCGTAGCCCGTCGAGGCGGGAGTCTGGGCGATGAGGCTTGAAATCGACAGCCCGATGTAGAGCGCTGCGCCAAGGCCCACCGCGGTGAGGTTTGCCAGGAGCACCTCGCCGTGGCGCAGCACCCGCAGGTTGATCAGCGGATGGCTTGACCGCAGGGCGGTCCTGGACCAAACGGCCAGCAGGAGCGCTGCGACCGCGAGGATCCCCACGGTTTCCGGCGATCCCCAGCCCCAGTTGGGGCCCTCGCTGATGCCCAGCAGCAGTGTGCCCAGGCCCAGGCCAAGCAGGCCCGTGCCCAGATAGTCGAATGGCTCCTGGCCGGCCAATGCGTCGGGTCCGCCGGGCACCACGCGGACGACCACGATGATGGCGCTAACGACAAAGAGCGCGGCAAACCAGAACGCAAAGCGGAAATCCACGAGACCGGCGATGATCCCGGTCAGGGGGTAGCCGATCCCTATTCCCGTCGACACCGTGACCGAAAGGCTCGAGATCGACGGCTGCACCTTGGACGGTTCGATGTAGCGCCGGGCCAGGGAAATCGTCACCGGGACAATCCCGTAGGTCAGCCCCTGCAGTGCCCGCCCGATCAGGAAGACCGTGAAGGTCGGTGCCAGTGCCGCCAGGACCGAACCGAGAAGGATGATCCCCAACGACCACACCAGGAGCCGCTTCTTGTGGGGTCCGTCGCTCAGCCTGCCCATGACGGGCGTCGCGATGGCGCCGACGAGCAGGTTGATGGTCAGCATCCATTGGGCGGTGCTGACCGGCACCTGCATGCCGATGGCGATCGAGGGGACCAATAGCATGCCCAGCGAGCTCACGATCGCGGTGGAAAGCGCGGCATAGACCAGCGCCGGCATCAGGTTTGGGCGGGAGGTTGCAATGGCCCTAGGCATCGCGCGACTCCGGGTCGAGCTTCCGCAAGAGCGGGATCAGCGTTTCAAGAGATTGTTGTTCCGGCTGCGTGAGCCGTGCCGAGATCATTTCCTCGAGCCATTTCAGACCGGCCGCCCGCTCCTGCGCGAGCCTCGCGTGACCCGCATCGGTCAGTTCGATCCAGGTCCGGCGGCGGTCCTCGGCGTCGGGTGCCCGGCCGAGGAGGCCCATGTCCTCAAGTTCGCGTGCCGCCAGCGACACCGCCTGCGGGGTGACCCTGATGGTTGCCGCCAGCTCGGTGGTGGATGCCCGCCCGTTCCGTGCCAGGTGGCTCAGGATGCCAAGTTTTCCGGTTGAGAAAGTGCTGGCGGAATTGAGGCGGCGCGCAATCGGGCGGATGGCTTCGACCAAGGACAGGGACACGGAATTTTCAGGCATGGACACTATTGTACAAGCAACTTGATCAAGTAACTTGAGTAGTTTCAGGCTTCCGGCAGGTGCCGCCGGCCAAGGACGCGCCACACCGGCACTTTTGCCTCGAATCATGCATGATGGAAGCATGTCGCTTCCAACACCCTCATTGAGCAAGGTCCGGGCCTTCCCCGCACTGGAGAAGAAGGCCGCGGCACGGCTCGCGGCAGCCCTGGACGAGTCCGCGGACACCACCGTTTTCGTCAACGGCACCACCCTGCAATTGCCCGACGTCGCCCACGCGGCACTCATTGATGTCCTGCAGCGCATGGCGCGCGGCGACGAGGTGAGCGTGAGCACCGTCGAGTCCCTGCTGAACACCTCGCAGGCGGCGAAGATGGCCGGGGTCTCGGCCAGCTACCTGCGCAAGCTCACCGACTCGGGAACCATCCCGGTTGAATACCGGGGCACCCACCGCAGGATCCGTCCGGCCTCCGTCCAGGCCTGGCTGGACGCACGGGCGGCAAGCCCGACCGACACCCCGGAATAGACCCAACCGCAACACCCCCGTGCTGGTTTCGGTGCCCCCCTTCCCCCTAGGTTGGAAGTGGCCGCAGTGGCCGGCGTCGTTGCCAAGAAGGGGTTGGGTGCCATGCTCCGGAATCGAATGATCAGGCTTTCGCTGGCCTCGGTGGCGGGTGCCGGCATGGCCCTTTCGCTGTCGGGTTGCTTCGGCGGCCCCGCCGAGGCCCCGACCACGACAGGGATTCCGGAGTCCGGGGTCCCCTCGTCCACGACACCGGCAACGGACACACCCGCGAGCGCCACCCCGTCCCCCTCGGTCACGGCAACACCCACGCCTTCGCCTTCGGAAACGGCGCCCGCCACGAGCCCTTCGACCACGACATCGGCCTTGACGATCTTCTACGTGGCCCTCAACGACCAGGGAAAATCCGGCCCGATGATCGGGTGCGGCGACAGCATCGTGGCCACGGAGACCGGGCCGGTGGTGTACGCCAGCCAGGTGGAGGCGGCGATGAGCGACCTGCTCGATGACAAGGACGCACAGCACGGGGAATCCGGCTTGATGAATGCGCTCGCGAGCTCGAACCTCACGTACGTCTCATCCTCCGTCGCCGGCGACACGGTCACGGTGGAGCTTTCCGGGGAGCTCAGCTCGGGCGGGGTGTGCGACGATCCGCGCATCATCGCCCAGCTCACCTATACCGCGATGGTTGCCGCCGGCACGGGCGAAGCGAAGGTCCTGCTCAATGGCATCGACGTCAACAAGTACTTGAGCCAGAAATAGCCAGGTGTTGACGTATAGGCAACAACTGTTGATAAGGTTCGGATGTGAGCTCAATTACAGGACCCCTTGCGGGCAGTGAAACCGAAATCGCCCTCGAACGCGCCGCCGCGCACGAGTCGCTCTTTTCCGAGCGCGCCTCGCACATCAAGCAGTCCGCGGTCCGCGACGTCTTTGAGCTTTCCCTGGACCCCTCACTGGTTTCGCTGGCCGGCGGCAACCCGTACCTGCAGTCGCTGCCGCTGGAAAAGCTCGGGGCCATGGCCTCGGAGCTGATCGCGACCCAGGGCATGACAGCGTTGCAGTACGGCAGCGGCCAGGGCACCGAGGAACTTCGCGCCCAGATCTGCGAGGTCATGGCCGAGGAAGGGATCACCGGGGTCGACCCGAATAACATTGTCATCACCACCGGGTCACAAGCCGCACAGGATGTCGCTTGCAAGGTCTTCTGCAACCCCGGGGACACCGTATTGTGCGAGGACCCCACCTACGTGGGCGCGCTGAACACCTTCGAGGCCTACCAGGTCCGCGCAGAACCCATCGGCACCGACGAGCACGGGCTCATTCCCTCCGCACTGCGCCAACGCATCGGGCAGCTGCGCGAGGCCGGCGCACGGATCAAGTTCCTCTACACGATCCCCAATTTCAACAACCCTTCGGGCATTACCCTGGCCGCCGAGCGCCGCGCGGAGATCGCCGAGATCTGCATCGAGGAAAACATCCTCATCCTGGAGGACAACCCCTACGGGATGCTGCGTTACTCCGGCGAGCCGATCCGCCCGCTGCGCGCCGACTACCCCGAGAACGTCATCTACATGGGATCCTTCTCCAAGATCCTGGCCCCCGGCCTGCGCATCGGCTGGGCGGTGGTTCCGCCCCACCTGTTCCGCCGCTTCTACCTCGCCGCCGAGGCCGTCACGCTCTGCCCGGCAACCTTCAACCAGATGCTGGTCAGCAAGTACCTCGACGGGCACGACTGGCGCGGGCAGATCCAGACCTACCGGGAGCTGTACGCCGGGCGTTGCGCCGCGATGCTCGAGGCGCTGGATGAGTACATGCCGGAGGGTGTCGGCTACACCCGGCCCGAGGGCGGCTTCTTCATCTGGGTCACGCTGCCGGAGGGAATCGACACCTATTCACTGTTGTCCAAGGGCATCGAGGCGGGCGTGGTCTTCATACCCGGAGCTGCCTTCAGCCCCCACGACGGGCCAAGCCACCGGCTGCGTTTGGCCTTCAGCGCGGTTCCTGAAGAAAAGATCCGCGAGGGCGTCAAACGCCTCGCCCCGGTGCTGGCGGCGGCCATCGCCGAAAACGGCGTCCGCTAGAAAATCCCCCGGTCCCCTGGGACAACGCGACGACGGACAGCGCATGATGTATCCATGTGGTTTGGATGGATCGAATTCGATCTCCTGCTGGGCGATGTGCAATCGCTCAAGCAGAAGCGCACCGTCGTGCGTCCGATGCTCGCCGAGATCAGGCACCGGTTCGAGGTTTCCGTCGCGGAGAGCGGAAGCCAGGAACTCCACCGGCGCGCCGGGCTGGCGGCGGGACTCGTCGCGGCGGACGCCGCGCACGTGATCGAGGTGCTCGACGGGATCGAGCGGCTGGTCGCTGCACGCCCGGAAGTGGAGTTGCTCAGCGCCCGCCGCCGGCTGCTTTCCTCCGAGGACGAGTAGCCACGTCGATGTACTGCCCCTGGCCGACTTGCCGGAAGCCGGCTAGTGGATCACCCAGGTGACCACGCCCAGCAGCGTGCACACCACCACCAGCAGCACTCCGAGCCGCGGGGCGATCCACGCGGTGACCTCGTGCTCGCTCGGCGGCACTTCCTCCGGGACGGAACCGGGAACCGAGGCCACCGGCAAGATGGCCAGCCCGTAGGCCAGCAGGATCCGCGAGGGCGAGAGCATCGTGGCCATCGAGGCGGTGACATTGGAAACCGCGACGATCTGCAGCACCGAGGAACCCATCGCGGTGGCCGCCTGCGCCTGGGTTGCCGCGAGCATGGAGTTTGCCGCGGTGTTTGATCCGGAGATGAAACCGGCCAGCCCATTGATGACCGGCCCCAGCACCAGGTATCCGGTGCCGATCCCGGCAAGCGCCGCGCCCAGTTCCCTGCCCATGCCCGTGGCGGCAAGCAGGGCTCCGAGGATGGTGAAGCCCCCGGTGGTCACCCCGATCGGGATCCAGCTTCGGTAGGCCAGATGGGCCCGGGCGCGCAGCTTCCGGTTGCCTCCGCCGAGCGAGGCGGAGGCATATTGCGCGACCAGGCAGGCGACAACCAGCCACACCCCGCCGCTGGTCAGTGCGCGCTTGAGCAACGAGGGTTCCATGGGCGAGGTCAGTGCCCTGGCCACCAACAGCCCGACGGTAAGCACCCCGTAGGGCAGCAGTGCCACCCAGACCGCACGTCCGGCGGACACCAGGGTGCCTCCGGCCTTGAACGCCAGCAGGTGCACGGCCAACACCAGCAGGGAACCAACGATGCCGGCCGGCGGGGTTCCCATGAGCAGGTTGGCGGCGAGGATTCCGGCGTTGAGCAGCACCGCGGCACCCAGCAGGTGCGCCAGCAGCCGCCCGGGGCGAGGCGAGCCTGCCCGCAGCACCAGCCAGGAGACGATTCCCGCGCCCAGCACCACCGGCAGGGTCATCAGCGCCGAGCGCACGCCCACGCCGAAGAGGGTGAGTCCGGCCAGGTCCGCCGCCACGAGGGTGCCGGGGCCGAGCGCTCCCCACGGGACCGCCACCAGCCCCAGCAGGCTCAGGATCGCCGAGTGCTTGATCGAGTGCCCCAGCTGCAGCAGCAGCGGCACGCCCACGGTGACACCGATGCCGAACCCGGTGACGGATTCGGCGAACGGGACCAGCCCGAAGATCACCAGCACCGTCCCGGCCTGCTGGTTCGAGGCGCTTTGGCGCAGCCAGCCGGAGATCCTGTCCATGGCGCCGGTTTCGGTGGTGATGCGCGAGAGCAGCACCCCGGCGAAAAGGATCAGCAGCACCTCCAGGATGGTGGGGCCGAACATGGCCCCGGCGTCCAGCAGTTCAGCCAGCGGGGTGGGGAAAAAGAAGATCGCTGCCAGCACCCCGGTGACCAGCGACCAGGTCGCCATGGTGGTCGCCTTGGTCTTGGCGAAGAACAGGGCCATGGCCACCACGATCGGGGAGGCGGCAGCCAGTGCCAGCATGCGGCGCATCCTTTGTTCGGGGTGCCGCACCTGGAAGTTGAGGCGGCATGTTCTGCTGCGATTGAGGATACCCGTCC
The DNA here is from genome assembly GCF_001863355.1 of Arthrobacter sp. UCD-GKA. Classification (NCBI taxonomy): domain Bacteria; kingdom Bacillati; phylum Actinomycetota; class Actinomycetes; order Micrococcales; family Micrococcaceae; genus Arthrobacter; species Arthrobacter sp. UCD-GKA. The sequence continues at coordinate 275,237 of NZ_MOLR01000004.1, forward strand.
GTGGCAGTAACAACGACTTCCTGGCGGTTGCACCACAAAGCCGTGGCAGCAGGAGACCCGCCGCACGTTTCACCATGTGAACGTACGGCGGGTCCCGGGATCGGCTTCGGTTTGCGGCGGGGACGTACCTAGGCCGCGCGGCGGGCCGGGGCCAGATTCCGGCCAAGGACCAGGCCCAGTCCGGCCATGCCAACGCCGAGCGCAAAGTGCAGCACGTTGTCAGCCGTGTTGACCGGGACGAAGTTTGCGGTACTGGATTGGTCGATGAAAACCCCGTAGAAGCCCAGGACCAAGTAGAAAATCCCGCCGACGACCAGGAACGCCTTCGCCTTCGCCGGATTGCGCCACAGCATGACACCCAGGACGCCGAAGAGCAGGTGGACTACGTTGTGCAGGACCGAGACCTGGAAGATGCCGAGCAACATTGAGCTGGAGTGGTGTCCGGCCATCCCCAGGTGTTCGGTGTTGCTGGTGATGCCGGGAATGAATCCCAGGACACCAACCAACAGGAAGACCGCGCCAACAGCCAGTGCAACATATTGCACCAGAGAGCGGTGGGTGGTGGTGTGTGTCGAGGCCATGGTGTGCTCCTTGGGTTCCTGTCGATCTTCAACGCGTTTGCGTTGCTGACACCAGGTATTCGGAACCACAGTGCAAACGGATTGCCCTCGGGGCGAAGATCTTCTGGCCTCGGCTAGGCCTGGTGGAGTTCGTCGTAGTCGCTCCGGGCCCGGAGGATGGATGCCGCATGGGCTTGCGACCATTCCCGCATGACTTCGAGGGGACCGAGCAGGGTGTCGCCGAGCCTGGTGAGTGCATATTCCACCCGGGGCGGGATCTCGGGGTAGCTGGTGCGGGTCAACAAGCCGTCACGTTCTAGCTGGCGAAGTGTTTGGGTGAGAACCTTGGGTGTGACACCACCGATGTCGGCCCTCAGCTGCGAGAAGCGGCGGGGCCCGGATTCCAGGGCCAGGAACACCAGCGGCGTCCATTTGTCCCCCATGCGTTGCAGGATCAGGCGCGAGGGGCAGTCGGGGCTCATGACATCGAAAACCGCACCAGTGGTATCCATGGGGTAACCATATTACGTTGAGGTACTCGATATCAATTGGATACCATTGGGGCAATGACACGGCAGGGCCGTCCGCCCGCCACCCTAGAGATCAAGGAACCACCCATGAAGATTGCCGTATACGGAGCCACCGGAATGGTCGGAAGCCAGGTTGTTGCCGAGGCCGCCAAGCGTGGCCACGAGGTCACCGCGGTGTCCCGCAGCGGGCGCGAAGTCGCCGGAGCCGCCTCCGCAACCGTCGCCGAACTTGGCGACACCGCGGCCTACCGCGCGCTGGCCAAGGAAAACGACGTCGTCGTCTTCTCGATCCCGCCATCGCGCACCGGTGAATCCCACCAGCCGTTCATCGACGCCCACGAAGAGATCTCCGAGACCCTGGTCCCCGCCCGCGTCTTCGTCGTCGGCGGAGCCGGCGCCACCGAAGTCGACGGGGTCCGCCTGTTCAACACCCCCGGGTTCCCCGAGGAGTACATGCCCGAGGCCCGCACCATGGGCGAGGTCCTGGATTTCTACACCTCGGCTTCGGGCCTGGACTGGACCATGCTGGCCCCCGCCCCGGTGATTGCCCCGGGCGAGGCCACCGGCAACATCGTGCTGGGCAACGATTCCCCGGCCGGGGACCACGTGAGCACCGGCGACTTCGCCGTTGCCGCGCTTGACGAAATCGAGGACCCGAAGCACCTGCACCGCCGCTTCACGGTGGCCAGCGCCTAACCGCCATCCACGCATCGGGTGCGGTGGAGATCAGAATAGCGATCTCCGTCGCACCCGCTCGCAGTTAAGCTTTGTTGCGGACCTCGGCGCTCGCGCTATGAGTTCACCCACACACCCCCTGCCCCGGCTCAAGGCACGGACTAAGGTTGAGGGCGGTGCCCACCGCCAGCATCCCCCGCGGTCCGGCGACGGGCGCACGACTCCACTTCACTTCATCGTCATTGGTTCGCAGGAAGCAGCTTCATGAATAACGTTCGTCCCCTGGCCCGTCGACTGTTCCCGGCCGCCTTCGGCCTTGCCGCAGCACTCGTGCTTGCCGGCTGCGCCCCGGCCACCACTGCTCCGGAATCCGGCAATGACGCCGGAACCCCGGTCGCCGGCGGCACCCTGGTCTACGCCTCGGGCGACGCCGAGCCCAGCTGCCTGGACCCGCATGTGGGCGGCAACTACCCGCAGGCCCTGGTCTCTTCGCAGTACCTGGAAACCCTGTACACCAAGGACGCCGAGGGCAAACTCATCCCGTGGCTGGCCGAGGACTCCACGGTCTCGCAGGACGGGCTCACCCGGACCCTGAAGATCCGTGAAGGCATCAAGTTCACCGACGGCACCGCGTTGGACGCCGCCGCCGTGAAGGCCAACTTCGAGCACCTGCTCGATCCCAAGACCGCCTCCTCCACCGGGTACCTGGCCCTGGGCAAGATCGATTCCATGAAGGCCCTGGATGCGGCCACCCTCGAACTGAAGCTCAAGAGCCCGGACAACTCGCTGCTGGAGTCCTTCTCCATGCCATGGGTAGCCATCGAATCCCCCACCGCACTGAAGCGCAGCCAGGAAGAAAATTGCGCGGCCCCCGTGGGCACCGGCCCGTTCAAGGTCGAATCCTGGAAGAAGCAGGACGCGGTGAACCTGGTCCGCAACGAGGACTACGTGCAGCCGGTCGCCACGGACGGCCACGAGGGCGCGGCCTACCTGGACGGCATCACTTGGCGTTTCATCCCCGAGGCGGCCACCCGCTACGCCGCGCTGCAGGCCGGCGAGGTGCAGGTCATCGACAACGCCCAGCCCGACACCATTGCCGCGGCGATCAAGCTCCAGACCATCAAGCACCTCGACGCCCCGCGCCCGGGTGCCTCGAACCGCATTGAGCTGAACTCCTCCAAGGCGCCCTTCAACGATTCCAAGGTCCGCGAGGCCTTCATCCACGCGGTGAACGTGGATGCCGGCATCGACTCGCTGTTCTTCGGCACCGCGCCGCGCTCCTATTCGCCGCTCTCCAGCGTCGAGCCACTGGCCTACTCCGCCGAACCGCTCTTTGCCTACGACCCGGCCAAGGCCGGGGAGCTGCTGGATTCGGCCGGCTGGACCGAGCGCGACTCCGAGGGCTATCGGACCAAGGACGGCAAGCGCCTGTCGCTGGTCTTCCCGGTGAGCACCAGCCAGTCGATCCCCGCCGAGCAGTCGCTCTTTGAGCAGCTGCAGGCCACGGCCAAGGAATCGGGCATCGAGATCAAGATCAACCTGCTGGACCTCTCCAGCTGGTACGGCGAACTGTTCAAGAACGACTACAACCTGGTCTCCGCCCCCTACACCAAGGTCGGACCGAGCGTGCTGAGCATCCTCTTCCACTCGGACTCCACGATCCCGGCGCCCTCGGGCTACTTCGCCAACCTCTCCCAGGTCAAGGACCCGGCGCTCGATGAGCTGCTGGACGCCGCGGGCTCCACCGCCGACGAAGCGGAGCGCAAGGACAAGTACGCGCAGGCGCAGAAGCTGGTGCTCGAGGGGCACTACCTGCTGCCGCTCTATGACCAGCAGAACCACTTCCTGTACTCGGAGAAGCTGAAGAACGTGGGCGCGACCACCGCGGTGGCCACCCCGACGTTCTTTGACACCTGGCTGGCCAAGTAGCCGAACGCCGAAAACCAGACTCCAAAGATGAACCAGCCCATGCCTGCCGGCGGGCGGTCGACCCGGATTGCCGGGGTGGCCGCCCGCTGGGTGCTGGGCAAGGTCGGCGGGGGGCTGTTCGTGTTGTGGGCGGTGGCCACCGCGATCTTCTTCGGCATCCGGATGATCCCGGGCGACCCGGCCGAGGCGATCATGGGCGGGCCGGGCTCGCAGGCCTCGGCCGAGGCGCTGGCCCAGGCCCGCGCCGACTACGGCCTTGATGCGCCGCTGTACGTGCAATATTTCGGCCAGTTGTGGCGCCTGGCCACCGGGGACCTGGGCACCTCCTATTCGCTGAAGACCCCGGTGTCCGAGGTCCTGGGAGAGCTCGTCCCGCCCACCCTGGTCCTGGCCGTGCTGGCCCTGCTCGTGGCCTGGGCGCTGGCGCTGGTCGTCGCGGTGCTCTCCACGCGCAGCGGTGCCCTGGGGTCCGCGTTGGCCTCGGGCCTGGAGATCGTCTCGGCCGCGGTCCCGCACTTCTGGCTCGCCAGCGTGCTGATAATGCTTTTTGCCACGGCGCTGGGCTGGCTGCCGCCGGTGAGCACCAATGCGCCGGCCGGGCTGGTGCTGCCGGTGGCCACCCTGGCCCTGCCGCTGGCGGGGTTCCTCGGCCAGGTCATGCGCGACACCCTGGAAGCGGCACACCGCTCCCCCTTTGCCCTCTCCGCCCGGGCGCGCGGGGAATCGGAGACCGGGGTGCTGCTGCGCCATTCCCTGCGCCACGCCGCCCTGCCGGGCATCGCACTCTCCGGCTGGGCATTCGGCTCGCTGCTCTCCGGGGCGGTGGTCGTGGAGTCCATTTTCGCCCGGCCGGGCCTGGGCCGTTCGCTGCTTTCGGCGGTGACCGCCCGCGACATCCCGATGGTCACCGGCGTGGCCCTGCTCTCGGCCGGCGCCTACGTGGTGATCATGGCCTTTTCCGATCTTGCCGAGCGCCTGGCCGACCCGCGGATGGCCGGATCATGAGCAACGAGAGGCAGGAACTGCCCCCGGGCGACCCGGTGCTGGCCCAACACACCGCGAAGCGACCGGCACCCGGCACCCGGGGGCTGCGGGCGGTTGCAGCGCGCCTGCCGCTGCTGCTTTCAGCCGCGGTGCTGGCCTTCTTCGTGCTCGCGGCGCTTCTCCCGAACGTCCTGGCACCCTTTGACCCGTTGGCCATCAACCCCGTCGACGCGTTTTCGCCTCCCGGGGCAGCCCACCTGCTGGGCACCGACGAGTCCGGCCGCGACATCTACTCCCGGATCATCCACGGCGCCCGGCCCTCGCTGCTGATCGGGGCCGCGGCCACCGCGATCGGCCTGGGTCTGGCCCTGCTGCTGGGCACGGTTGCCGGCTTCGGCGGCAAGTGGCTGGACTTCGGGGTGGGCCGCATCCTGGAGGTGCTCTTCGCGCTGCCCGGCCTACTGCTGGCCCTGGTGTTCATCGCGCTGGCCGGACCGGGCGTCGGGACGACGGTGGTGGCCGTCGGGCTGACCACCGCACCGGGGTACGCGCGGATGATCCGAGCGCAGATCATCGCGCTGCGCACCTCCCCCATGGTCGAGGCCGCCACGGTGCTGGGCCGCTCCCGCGCGAAGATCCTGGCCACGCATATCCTGCCCAACGCGTTGGCGCCGATCGCGGTGCTGGGCACCCTGGGGCTGGGGCAGGCGGTGGTCTGGGCCGCGTCGCTGAGCTTCCTGGGCCTGGGCTCCCCTCCCCCGGCCCCCGAATGGGGCGCCATGCTCTCGGCCGGGCGCACCTACCTGGCCCTGGCCTGGTGGATGACGTTCTTCCCCGGCCTGGCCATCGTGCTGGTGGCTGCGGCCTCCACCGTGCTTTCCCGCGCGCTGAAAACGGCAGGTGCCCGATGAATGCCGCCGCACCGCTCCTGCGCGTCGAAAACCTCGACGTCGCCTTCGGCGAAACCCCAGTTGTCTTGGACGTTTCCTTCACCGTCAACCCCGGTGAATGCCTGGCGCTGGTCGGTGAATCCGGCTCCGGAAAGTCGGTGACGGCACGTTCGCTGATTGGTTTGGCCGGGCCGGGATCCACCGTGCGCGCCAACGCGCTGGAGGTGGCGGGCGTCGATGCCCGGGGCCTGTCCCAGCGCGCCTGGCGCTCCATCCGCGGCAAGCGGGTGGGGTTCATCCTGCAGGATGCGCTCACCTCGCTCGATCCCCTGCGCAAGATCGGCAAGGAAATCGACGATGCGCTGCGTTTGCACGGCTCCGGCTCCGGGGCCGCGCGGGCGGCCCGCGTTGTCGAGCTGCTCGAAGCGGTGGGGCTGGATGACCCGGTGCGCCGGGCCGGGCAGCGCTCGGGCGAGCTGTCCGGCGGCATGCGCCAGCGCGCCTTGATTGCCTCGGCCATCGCGCTGGGCCCCGCCCTGGTCATCGCCGACGAGCCGACCACGGCGCTGGATGCGACGATTGCCGCGCAGGTCATGGACCTGCTCGGCGGTCTGCGCGCCGCCGGCTCCGGCATGCTGCTGATCAGCCACGACCTGGCCGCGGTGGCCAATCTCGCCGATTCGATCGCGGTGATGCAGGGCGGGCGGATCGTTGAGTCCGGGCCCGCGGAACGGATCCTGGGCGACCCGCAGCACCCGTACACGCGCGCGCTGCTGGCCGCGGTTCCCGCCGGCAAGCCCCGCTTCGCACCGCTCTCCCCCGCCTCCACGAGGGCTTCCACCCCGCGGCCCGACACGCCGCAAGAAAGCCAGGCCGGCGGCCGGCCGGTGCTGCGCGCCGAAGCGCTGTCCAAGAGCTTCACGGTCCCCGGTGGCCCCGACTTCGCGGCCGTGAAGGACGTGGGCTTCGAGCTGCACGCCGGCCGCACCCTGGGCGTGGTGGGCGAATCGGGGTCGGGCAAGACCACCACGGCCCGCATGGCCCTGGGCCTGCTGGCCCCCGATGCCGGCACCGTGGAGCTCTTTGGCGAGCCCTGGAGCCAGGTGCCCGAGGCCGCCCGGCGCACGCGCCGCTCCGCGCTCGGCGCCATCTACCAGGACCCGCTGTCCTCCTTCGACCCGCGCCTGTCCGCCGGCGCCCTGCTGGCCGACGCCCTCAGCTTCGGGGCCACCCGCAACCCTCGCAAGCACGCGGCGAAGATCTCCGAGCTGCTCGCGCTGGTGGGCCTGGACGGGGACCTGGCCGGCCGGAACCCGGCAACGCTCTCCGGCGGGCAACGCCAGCGCCTGGCCATTGCCCGGGCCTTGGCCCCGAACCCGCGGGTGCTGATCTGCGACGAGCCGGTCTCCGCGCTGGATGTCTCCATCCAGGCGCAGGTGCTGGATTTGCTCGATGACCTGCAGCGGCGGCTCGGCCTGTCCTACCTGTTCATCTCCCACGACCTGTCGGTGATCCGGCACATGAGCGATGAGGTGCTGGTGATGCAGGGCGGGAGGATCGTGGAATCCGGGCCCACCGAAGCGGTGTTCACCGCCCCGGCCCACCCCTACACGCGGACCCTGCTCGTGGCCTTCCCGGGCGTGGTTTCGGGGCGCTGAGCCGGGTCCGGGGCGGAGATCAGTTCCCCGGTTCCCGCACCAGCTCGGACTCGGCGTCCTCCCCCACCGCATCCAGGCGCCGCGTCCCGGTCTGGACCAACACGTCATCGAGCTTGGGCAGCGCCCGGGCAACGGCCGCCTTGGCCTCCTCCACCGTGGCCTCGACCTCGGAGAGGGCCGCGTCCCGGACCACGACCACGGCGGTGCAGTGCAGCCGGTGCCCGACCCAGCGCAACTGGATCCGCGGCGTTTGAACGATCCCGGGAACCGAGGCGAAGGCCTCCTCGGCCCGGGCCAGCAGGTCCGGCTCGATGCCGTCCATGAGCCGGCGCCCGATGCTGCGGATGGTGCCCACCAGCAGGACGATGATGGCCGCGGAAATGAGCAGGCCCACGATGGGGTCGGCCAGCGGGAAGCCCAGCATCGCGCCGCCGGCGCCCAGCACGACTGCCAGGGAGGTGAATCCGTCGGTGCGGGCGTGCACCCCGTCGGCAACCAGCGCGGCGGAGCCGATCCTCCGCCCGATCTTGATCCGGTACATCGCCACGGCCTCGTTGCCGATGAATCCCACGACGCCTGCGGCCAGCACCCAGCCCAGGTGCGCCAGGGGTTGCGGGTGCAGCAGACGGTCGATCGACTGCCAGGCCGCCAGGACCGCGGACAGGGCCACCACGACCACGATGAACAACCCGGCCAGGTCCTCGGCCCGCCCGTAGCCGAAGGTGTAGCTCCGGTTGGCCGCCCGGCGCCCAAGGATGAAGGCGATCCACAGGGGCACGGCCGTGAGCGCATCGGAGAGGTTGTGGATGGTGTCGGCCAGCAGGGCCACCGATCCGCTGAAACCCACCACGATGAATTGCAGGACGGTGGTTGCCAGCAGGATGGCCAGGCTGACCTTCAGTGCCCGGATCCCTTGGATGTTGGATTCCAGGGCGTCGTCGATGGAATCGGCGGCGTCGTGGGTGTGCGGAACGAAGAGCTCGAACAGCCATCCGGTGAAGCCGGAGCGGTGCTTGTGGCCGTGGGCGCCATGGTCATGGGCGTGGTCATGGCCGGCATGGTTGTGCTCGTGCTCATGCGGGTGGTCGTGGTGCCCTCCGGGCCCGTGATCGTGGACGTGGTTCCCCGGCGCCTGTCCGCTCGCCGCGTTCACTGTTGCCCCCGGGAATGGTGGGCGGGGGTGCCTCCCAGGGCGTGTTCGGCCTGGTGGATGGCGTCGACGACCAGTTGGCGCGCGTGCTCGTTTTCCAGGCGGTAAAGCACCTTGGTCCCGTCCTGCCTCGTCGAGACCATGCGTGCCAGGCGCATCTTGGCCAGATGCTGGGAGACCGAGGCTGGCGTCTTGCCCAGCAACTCGGCCAGGGCACCGACCGCCATCTCCCCGGACCTCAAGGCCAGGATGATCCGCACCCGGGTGGCGTCCGCGAGCATGCTGAACACCTCCACCGCCAGTTCGACGTACTGGCTGTCGGCGTCCAGGGCGCATGCTTCGCTATCTGCATTCATACGCAGATAGTTGCATATACTGGTTGGGGATGGCAAGCATTGGCCCCTGCACGGTCAGGACCGGCGTGGCCAACCGAGCTGCGCACTGCCCCGGGAGCCAAGTATTCTTGTATAACTTGTTACATTCTTTGATGTAACCATCTATCCTTGCACCATGACATGGTTGGTATTGATCGTTCGTTTGACCGGGGCCTCGTCGCGGCACCGCGTCGCCGTGTGGCGCGAACTGCGCCGCATCGGCGCAGCCCCCGTCTCCCAGGGGGTGTGGACCGTGCCCGACACCCCGCATTTCCAAGGCTCCCTCGCCAAGGTCCAGGACCTGGCGGCCAAGGGCGCGGGCGATGTCATCGTGCTTTCCACGGCGACCGCCGGCGCACCCGGGCAGGAAGCGGTCGCCTCCGCCTTCCGAACCCTGCGGCTCGAGGAGTGGAAGGAGTTCTCCGCCGACTGCGGCAAGTTCGAGGCCGAGATCGCCAAGGAGGTCCGCATCGAAAAGTTCACCCTGGCCGAGCTGGAGGAAGAAGAGCAGAGCCTGGAACGCCTGCGGCGGTGGCACCGCGATCTGAAGAGCCGCGACGTGCTGGAACTGGCCGAGGCCGGCGCGGCCGAAGAACACCTGAAGATCTGCGTCGCACGCCTCGAGGAGTATGCCGACATGGTCTATGCCCGGCTGCACAACGATGGTTCCCCGGACGAACAGGGAACCACGGATTCCGGGCGGGGCTGAGTCCCGCATGCCGTGGCTTGAGCCCCTGTTGGTCATCGGCGGCAGCGTGCTCCTGGCCTATGCGGTGGCACTGGCGTCCTTGTGGCTTTACGCGCGCAAGAACCCCGGGGCCGTCGCCCTGGGCGACGCCCTGAAATTGTTGCCCGACCTGCTCCGCTTCCTGGGCAGGCTCGTGTCGGACCGGGAATTGCCGCTGCGTCCGCGCCTGGCCCTGCTTTTCCTGCTCGCCTACCTCGCTTCCCCGATCGATCTGGTGCCGGACTTCATCCCGGTGATCGGATACGCCGACGACGTCCTGGTCGTGGCCCTGGTGCTGCGCCTGGTGGTTCGGGCCTCCGGGAGGCAGTCGCTGGAGAGGAACTGGACCGGGTCGTCGGCTGGCTTGCTGCTGGTCGAAAAGCTCTCGGGATTGGCCCCGGCGGCCCCTGCCGACTAGGAGAAGCGCCCGTGAAAAAGCTCGACTGGTGGGGACGCCTGTTTTGGATCGGCGTCGTTGGCAAGGGCCTTGACGGACTGGCGGAAGTCATCGGCGGCCTGCTGCTGCTATTCGCCAGCCCCGGGACGTTGAACCACCTGGTGGTGCTGCTGACGCGCGAGGAGCTCTCCGAGGATCCCACGGACTTCATCGCCACGCACCTGCTCCACGTGGCCGGCGGGCTGACCGACCAGGGGATCGCCTTCGCCGCCGTCTACCTGCTGATCCACGGCGCGGTGAAGATCGTGCTGGTCACCGCGCTGCTGCGCAAGCAGTTCTGGGCCTACCCCTGGATGATTGCCATGTTGCTGGCCTTCATCGCCTACCAGGGGTACGAACTAGTTGTGGCGCCCACCGGCGGACTGTGGGCGCTGACCATCTTCGACGCCGCGGTCACGGTGCTGACCTGGCACGAATACCGCCGCCACAAGCGTCGGCACGAATTGGTCTCCGACCCGGCGCACCGCGTGGAGCCCGGCTGAACCGGCCCGGATACGCTCCCGGAACCGGTGCCCCGGCGGCTCAGCCCCGGGATTCGGTGGCCGGGACCTGCTGCTCCCGAATTGGGCCCACGGGGCTTTTCCGGCCGCGCGGATTCCGCAGGGCCGTCAGCACCAGATACACGGCCGCACCTGCCAACACGCCCCAGAACGGTGCCACGACGCCGAAGGGGGAAATGCCCGAGGCCGTGACGATCAGGGTGACCACGGCGGCCTCGATGGCCGCCGGCCCATGCCGCCCGGCATCAAGCATGTCCAGCATCGACCCCTGCAACGCGCCCAGCAATGCCACCCCGGCCATGGCGGTGATCAGCTCGCCCGGCACCGCGTCAAAGAGGTCCAGGATCGTGGCGCTGAACAACCCGAAGCCAATGAAGAACAGTCCACCGGCAACCCCTGCGACATAGCGCTTGGCCGGGTCCTCGTGGGCCTCGCGCCCGCAGCAGATTCCCGCGGTGATGGCCGCGAGGTTGATGGCGTGCGACCCGAACGGCGCAAAGAGCACGCTGGCCACGCAGGTGCCGGCCAGCAGCAGCCGGTCGTTGGGCTCATAGCCGCTGGTGCGCATCATGACCAGTCCAGGGCCGTTCTGTCCGGCCATCGTCACGATCAGCAACGGGATGGAAATGCCCATGATGGCCTGGATGGAAAAGGTGGGAACCGTGAACAGCGGGCTGGTCAGCGCCAGCGACAGCTCCGGGGCCTGGGCCTGGCCGGCCGCCACCGACAGCAGCACGCCAACAACCAGGGCACCTGGCACCGCGTACTTCGGGAACAGTCGCCGCCCGGCAAAATATGCCACCACCAATCCACCGGCGACCAGCGGCGAGGCAAGCACCGCCTGGGTCACGTTCAGGACGAACGGCAGCAGCACCCCGGCCAGGACGGCCGCAAGGATCGGCCGCGGAACCACGGCCAGCAATTTCCCGAACAGCCCGCTCAAACTGAGCACCAGGCCCAGCAACCCGGCCACCAGGTAGGCCCCGACGGCCTCGGAGAATTCGTAGTCCCCCAGCACCGTCAGCAGCAGCGCCGCGCCAGGAACGGACCAGGCCACCACGACGGGCTGGCGCGTAAACAGGCTCAGCACCAGGCCCACGATGCCGCTGCCCACCGATACCGCCCAGACCCAGGACGTGGTCTGCGCCGATTCGAGGCCCGCCCGCTCGGCGGCCTGGATGATGACCAGCATCGGGCCGGCATAGGAGACCGCCACGGCGATGAGGCCTGCACAGATCGCGCTGATCGAGACATCTCCCCAGAACCCCGGGCGGCGGGCCTTTCGCCCGGTGGCTGCGGTTTCCTCGCGATGGCTGTCGGGCACGGGGCGGGCCGCCTTTCGGGTGGGGAATGCCCGGGCCCGTCGCCGGCGGCATGGCCGCGGTAAGGGCCCATGGCGCTTGGCCACCAACGCTACGGTGCCGGTGAACACCAGACAAATACCCAGAATAGTGTGATTGATATCTCAATCCACTCAATGAACCCTACCCTTGGTCAAGCCTAGGCATATGCCCAGTGTGAGTTCGCGCACGTACTGGCATGGTGTAGATCATGGTTTCGCCACCCCAGCGGTGGACCCGGGCGCCAGCGCCCCTATGAAGGATGGAGCACACCATGACTGAAACTCTCAATGCAGTCTCGACCTTGCTCGACGACGCACTCGTCGACAGCCCGGAGACCGGCGTCTTCCGCGCCAACCGGAACATCTTCACCGACGAAGAGGTCTTCGAACTGGAGATGAAGCACATCTGGGAGGGCAACTGGATCTACCTGGCCCACGAATCCCAGATCCCGAACATCGGCGACTACTTCACCACCAACATCGGCCGCCAGCCGATCGTGATCTCGCGCAACAAGGAAGGCGTGCTCAACGCCCTCATCAACGCGTGCAGCCACCGTGGTGCGATGCTCTGCCGCCGCAAGACCGACAACCGCACCACGTTCACCTGCCCCTTCCACGGCTGGACCTTCAACAACTCCGGCAAGCTGCTCAAGGTCAAGGACTCCCGCGGCGCCGGCTACCCGGAGGGCTTCAACAAGGACGGCTCGCACGACCTGACCAAGGTCGCCCGCTTCGAGTCCTACCGCGGCTTCCTCTTCGGCTCGCTGAACGCGGACGTCAAGCCGCTGACCGAGCACCTCGGCGAATCCACCAAGATCATCGACATGATCGTGGACCAGTCCCCCGAGGGACTTGAGGTCCTGCGCGGCTCCTCCACCTACACCTACGACGGCAACTGGAAGCTGCAGGCGGAAAACGGTGCCGACGGCTACCACGTCTCGGCCACCCACTGGAACTACGCCGCCACCCAGGCCCGCCGCGCGGCCGGCGAATCCTCCAACGACACCAAGACCATGGATGCCGGTGGCTGGGACAAGCAGGAGGGCGGCTACTACTCCTTCGACAACGGCCACCTGCTGTTGTGGACCGAATGGCTGGACCCGGCCAACCGCCCGTTGGCCGAGAAGCGCGACGAACTGGTCGCCGCCCACGGCGAGGCCAAGGCCGACTGGATGATCGGTGTTTCCCGCAACCTCTGCCTGTACCCGAACGTGTACCTGATGGACCAGTTCTCCTCGCAGATCCGCGTCTTCCGCCCGGTGGCCGTCGACAAGACCGAGGTCACCATCTACTGCATCGCCCCGGTCGGCGAATCCGACGAGGCCCGCGCCAACCGCATCCGCCAGTACGAGGACTTCTTCAATGCCTCGGGCATGGCCACGCCGGACGACCTGGAGGAATTCCGTTCCTGCCAGAAGACCTACATGGCCACCGCCGCCAAGTGGAACGACCTTTCCCGCGGCCAGGCGCACCAGATCACCGGTCCCGACGAGAACGCCAAGAAGATCGGCCTGGAGCCGATTTCCTCCGGCGCCCGCACCGAGGACGAGGGCCTGTACCCGATCCAGCACGGCTACTGGTTGACCACCATGCGCGAGGCCGTCGCCGCCGAGGCGGCAAACACCACCAACGGAACCACCGAAAAGGGGCATGACATTGACTGCAACCACTGACGCCATCGTCACCGAGGTACAGACCAGCTCCGGGCCCCTCGCGCTGGAGGACATCAAGCAGTTCCTCTACCGCGAGGCCCGCTTCCTGGACGACCGCGACTTCGACCGCTGGATCGACTGCTACCACCCCGAGGCCACCTTCTGGATGCCCGCCTGGGCCGACGACGACAAGCTCACCGAGGACCCGCAGCGCGAGATTTCGCTGATCTACTACGGAAACCGCGGCGGCCTGGAAGACCGCGTCTTCCGCATCAAGACCGACCGCTCCAGCGCCACCTCGCTGCCGGAGCCGCGCACCGGGCACAACATCTCCAATGTCGAGATCGTGTCCGTCGACGGCGACAAGGTTGATATCCGGTTCAACTGGTTCACCCTGTACTACCGCTACCAGAACGTCGACACCTACTTCGGCACCTCCTTCTACACCATCGACTACTCCGGCACCCAGCCGGTGATCATGGCCAAGAAGGTCGTCCTGAAGAACGACTACATCCACCACGTGGTCGACATCTACCACATCTAGTCCCGTCCCGGGCCCCTCCCAGGCCCTTCGAGACCGGCGTGCGGGGGCGTTGATTCGCCCCCGCACCACCACCTTGCACCTCTTGCCGCACCACCCTGCACTATTTTGAAAAGAGCTCCCCTCATGACCTATCAGGTTGCCCTCGCCTTCGAGGACGGAATTACCCGGTTCATCAAGGTCGGACCCCGCGAAACCGTCGCCGATGCCTCCTACAAGGCACGGATCAACATCCCGCTCGACTGCCGCGACGGCGCGTGCGGCACCTGCAAGGCCTTCTGCGAATCCGGCACCTTCGACGCCGGCGACTACATCGAGGAAGCGCTGACCGACGACGAGGCCGAGAAGGGCTTCTGCCTGCCCTGCCAGATGGTCCCCGAGTCCGACCTGGTGCTGCAGATTCCCACCACCTCGGACGTCGCCAAGACCGCCGCGACCACGTACTCCTCGACGCTGACCGAGATCCGCCGCCTCTCCGAGACCACCTACGCGTTCAGCCTCGAGATCGAGAACCGCGACGAGCTCTCGTTCCTGCCCGGCCAGTACGTGAACATCGAGGTTCCCGGCTCCGGGGGCCAGACCCGCTCGTACTCCTTCAGCTCCGGCCCGGAGGTCTCCACCCTCTCCTTCCTGATCCGCATCACCGACGGCGGACTGATGTCCACCTACATGCGCGACGTCGCAGCCGTCGGGGACAAGCTGAACTTCACCGGCCCGATGGGCAGCTTCTTCCTGCGCGATCCCAAGCGCACCTCGCTGCTGCTGGCCGGCGGCACCGGACTGGCCCCGCTGCTGGCCATCCTGGAAAAGCTCTCGGGCATGGACACCCCCCACCCGACCCACCTGATCTACGGCGTCAACACCGACACCGACCTGGTCGAGCTTGACGTGCTCGAGGACTACAAGGCACGCATCGACGGCTTCACCTTCGACACCGTCGTCGGCGACCCGGCCAGCAGCTCGGAAAAGAAGGGCTACGTCACCAACCACTTCGAGCCGCACCACCTGGTCGAGGGCGACGTCGACATCTACCTCTGCGGTCCACCGCCGATGGTCGAGGGCGTGCGCCGCCACCTGGAGGCCGAGGGCATCAAGCCGCAGAACTTCTACTTCGAGAAGTTCGCACTGGCCGTCACCCCCGATGCCGCCGCACCGGCACCCGAAGCGGCAGCTGCTCCGGCGGAGGCTCCCGCCTCCGAGGCCCCGGCAGCCCTGCCCGCCTACGAAATCGGCGAAGAGCACGCAACCTTTCAGGCGCAATTCGACGCGCGCATGGCTCTGGAACTGGCCATCGTTGAACTGACCATGGGCAAGCTGACGCCCGAGCAGCTTGTCGAGTTCAAGGTGCTGGCCGAACTGGCCGGCAAGACCCTGGACGGCGAGAAGTTCGTCAGCTCCGAGGAATTCACCATCACCAACGAGGCCTTCCACCAGTTCCTGTTCAGCTGCGTCGGCAACGAACACCTGTTGCAGGCGTACAACCGCCTGGAGGTCCCCGCGACCATGGCCAAGGTGCTGCGCAAGGAGCACTGGATCGACGGCGCGGTCGACGCCGACCACCTGCAAATCGTCGCCGCCTTCGAAAACCAGGACCTGGCCGCCGCCCGCACGGCCATCATCGCCCACAACGAGCACGCCAAGGCCACCATGGCCGCGGCGTCGCGCACCCCGGGCAAATGAGCGCCGACAACACGGCGGCACACCAGGCCGCCACGACCTCCCTGCCCGAGTCCTTCCACGCCGGACGCTTTGACTCCAAGGTCGTGCTGATCACCGGGGCGGCCCAGGGCATCGGCTGGGCCGTGGCCCGGCGGATCGCCGCCGAGGGCGGGGAACTGGTCCTGGTGGACCGGTCCCCGCTGGTCCACGACGTTGCCGAGGGCCTGCGGGCCCACGGCGTGCACGCCCTGAGCGTGACCGCCGACCTGGAGGTCTTCGAGGGCGCGATGTCCGCGGTCACCGCCGCGGTCGGCGAATACGGCCGGATCGACGTGCTCATCAACAACGTCGGCGGGACCATCTGGGCCAAGCCGTACGAGCACTACACCCCGGAGGAGATCAGCAAGGAAATCCAGCGTTCGCTCTTCCCCACCCTGTGGATGTGCCGCGCCGCGTTCCCGGAAATGATCAAGGCCGGGTCCGGCACCATCGTGAACGTTTCCTCGGTGGCCACTCGAGGCGTCAACCGCGTCCCGTATGCCGGGGCCAAGGGCGGGGTCAAGGCCATCACCTCGGCCCTGGCCATGGAGGGGGCTGCCCACGGGATCCGTGTGGTGGCCACCGCGCCGGGCGGCACGCAGGCCCCCGAGCGCCTGGTCAAGCGAGGCCCCTCACCCGAGGGCGAGCAGGAGCAGGCCTGGTACCAGCAGATCGTTGACCAGACCGTCGATTCGACCCTGTTGAAGCGCTACGGAACCCTTGAGGAGCAGGCCGGTCCCATCGCGTTCCTGGCCTCCGACGAGGCTTCCTACATCACCGGCAGCACCCTGGCGGTGGCCGGCGGGGACCTGGGCTAGGCCCCGTCCCCGCCCCCCATCCGGGTCGCAGGCGGCGGTCTTGCCGCCGCCTGCGACCGGTATCCACCAGCACCAAGTTTCCACCCCAGCAATTCCACGGCCCGCCACCCGGGATCCCCCGGGCCACGGCTTCCACACCCCGGGGAATCCCCCGAGGTACTTGTTCGTGCCCTGACACCCGCACAATGCCGTGCGCGCCGGGCCCATGAGACAAACGGAGCACAACGTGAAATCACCGGAACCAAGCACCCTCGCAAGGCAAAAGAGCACCGTCCGCTGGGTGGTGGCCATTGCCGCCATCGCCCTGATCTTCGACGGATACGACCTGGTCGTCTACGGAACCATCGTCTCCACCCTGCTGAACGATCCCTCCCAGCTCGGGGAAATCGGCCCCGCCACGGCCGGGGTGCTGGGCAGCTGGGCCCTGTTCGGTGTCATGGTCGGCGCCCTGACCACCGGCGCGGTCGGGGACTACCTGGGCCGGCGGAAAATCATGATCACCGGCATCATCTGGTTCTCCGTGTTCATGGGCCTGACCGCCCTGGCCCCGAACGTCTTCGCGTTCGGTGCCCTGCGTTTCGCCACCGGGCTCGGGGTCGGCGCGTTGGTGGCCACCGCCGGCGCGGTCGTGGCCGAGTTCGCCCCCAAGGGCAAGCGCAACTACTACAACGCCATCGTCTATTCCGGCGTCCCGGTCGGCGGCGTCCTGGCGTCCCTGCTGGCCATCGTGCTCCTGGACCACATCGGCTGGCGCGGGCTCTTCCTCGTCGGTGCCACCCCCATCCTTTTCCTGCTGCCCATGGCACTGGCCAAGCTCCCGGAATCCCCCGAATGGCTCATGGCCCGCGGCCGCACCGAGGACGCACAGCGCGTCTCGATCCGCACCGGCGTCCCGATCACCGAACCCGTTGCCACCGGCGCCCACGCCCTTCTCCCCGAAGCCGTTGACACCAAGATCGGCTTCCGGGCACTGGCCTCCAGGAAGTACGCGCTGCCGACCCTCCTGCTGGGCCTGATGAGCTTCGCCGGCCTGATGCTGACCTACGGCCTGAACACCTGGCTGCCGCAGATCATGTCCCAGTTCGGCTACGGCAAGTCCTACTCGCTGGCCTTCCTGCTGGTGCTCAACGCCGGCGCGGTCTTCGGCGGGCTCATTGCCTCCGTGGGCGCCGACCGCATCGGTGCCAAGCGCGTGGTCTCCACGACGTTCTTCCTCGCCGCGGTCGCCATGGTGCTGCTGACCATGCAGCTTCCCTTCGGCATCCTGCTCGCACTGGTAGCGGTGGCCGGGGTTGGAACCATCGGCACCCAGGTGCTGATCTACGGGTTCGTTTCCAACTACTACAACTCCGCCGCGCGCGGCGCCGGCGTTGCCTGGTGCGCCGGGTTCGGCCGGTTGGGCGGCATCTTCGGTCCGTTGATCGGCGGGCTGCTCATGGCCGCGGGCGTGGAAAACCACATCGCCTTCTACGTCTTTGCCGGGGTTGCTATCGTTGGTGCATTGGTCACCGCGTGCGTTCCGCTGCGGAACTCGGAAACCGGCATCCCGGTACGCGCCGTCAAGGCACAGGCCGGCATCGCAAAATAAGCACTGGTCGGGTGCACCAACCGACCATTGGGGGGCTGCGTGGACAATGATGTCCACGCAGCCCCGTCTGTGTACATTGAAAGATTGGTAGACGCGGAACCATGGATCAACAACGGTCATTGGCCTTGATGGCTCGCTTGCTGCAAGCCGCCGAGGGATGTGCCGCGCAGCTGCTCATCCTGCGCGGCCCGGCCGGGTGCGGAAAGAGCACCGTGGCCAGGCGCTTCATGGAAAACAACAAGCATCTTGCCGCCTGGACCTCCGGCGGGGCCCGCTGGGAGAGGGAACTGCCAGGATCGGCCCTGCAGGAAATGCTGGGTGCCTCCGGCACCGCGGGTCCCGACCCGCTGCCCGAGGCCCTGCTCGCCTTCCTCCAGGCGGTCGGCAAGCGCACCGGCATCATCCTGGTGGAAAACCTGCAGTGGGCGGACGCCGAATCCCTCGCCGCACTGCTGTTCGCCTGGCGGCGGCTGCGCAACGAACGGGTGCTGGTGATCCTGACCCTGCGCCAGGAGGAAGCCGCGTTCCTCCCGCCCGGAGCCCGCGAACTCATCGAATCGCCGGGCAGCACCACAATCGAGCTGGATCCCCCGAGCGGAGCGGCCCTGAGGGAAATCTCCGTGGCCCGGCTCGGCATCGAGCTCACCGCAGCCGCGGCCGACCAGCTGGCCGCCTACACCGGCGGAAACATGCACACGGCCCTGGACCTGGTCAGGGAGAATCCCGAGGAAACCTGGAACCAACCGGGCCGCCGGTTCCCGGTGCCCCGTGCGTTCTCCGCCGACACGGCCGCGCGGCTGGGCGGGCTCTCGCCGGATGCCAGATCCCTCGTCGAGGCCGCCTCGGTGATGGAGTACGGCGCACGGCTGGACGCCGTGGTTCGCTTGGCCGGAACCGCGGACCCGCTCCCGCTGGTGGAGGAATGCGTGGCCTCCGGGCTGGCGTCCGTGGCGGGAACCGGCGGAAACCTCTCCTTGGTGTTCCCGGGACTGATCGCCCAGATGGCCGTCTACCACCTGATCCCGCTTTCGCGCCGTCTGGCCTTGCATGCGGCTGCTGCCGACACAAGCGAGTCCGAAGGAACCGCCCTGGCCCACCGGGCCGATGCCACGTTGCTCTCGGATCCCGCGCTGGCGCACCTTTTGGAGCGCTACGCCCAAAGACAGGCGAAAAAGGGGCAGTGGGCCTCGGCAGCGGTGGCCCTGCATCGGGCGGCTGGCCTGGCGACGGACCGGGAACACCGCGATCCGCTCTTCCTGCGTGCCGTGGACGCCACGGTGGCCGCAGGCGACCTGCCCGGCGCGCTGGCCTGTTCGGACGAGCTGGCTTCCCTGGCCGCCAGTCCCGCACGCGACCTGCTTTCGGGCTACATCGCGATCCTCCGGGGCCTGGCCAACACCGCCGGTTTGTGGCTGGCCAGCGCCTGGACCGGCGCCGCGCACTCGGGGCTGACCGAGATCATGGCCACCGTCGCCCAACGCCGGGTCCTCGACGCTCTCTGCCGGATTGACGGGCCAGGTTTGGTGGATTGGGCGGAAAAGACCCTGGAGCTGGCCAGCCCGGAAAGCACGTTGGCCGTCGAGGCCTCGGTCATCCAGGGACTGGGTCTGGGCATGGTCGGCGAAACCATGCGGGGCGAGGAAATGCTGACAGCGCTGCTGTCCACCCTGCCTTCGGGTGCCCAGCGCCAGCGCGCCGAGATGTCGCTGGGTTGGTTGCATGTTGCCGGGGACCAGGTTGAGCTGGCCCGCCACGAACTTTCCAGCGCCAGCTCGACCGACTACAGCGAAGGTTCCCACCGCATTGCCCTGTGGGCCAGGGCCTGGCTGGCCCGGGCCGAGTTCGCCTCCGGGGACTGGGACGAGGCGCTGGAGACGGTGCGGGCAGCCATCGTCCTGCAGGAGCGCTCCGGCATCGAGTTGATGCGCCCGTTGCTGCACCACACCGCGGTGCTGATCCATTCCATGCGCGGCGAACAGGACGAGGCCCAGGCCCACCTGGCCAAGGCCTGGGCACGCACCGGAAGCTACGAAGTGATGCAAGTGCCGTACCGCATGGCGCGTGCCTCGGCCGCCAGGGCCCGCGCCGACCACGACGAGGTCATTCTGGCCCTCGAGCCATTGTTGGCGTTTGACCGTTCCGGCGGAATCGACGAACCGGGTTTCTGGCCCTGGCAGGACCTCTACCTCGATGCCCTGGTCCGCAAGGACCGCCTCGAGGAGGCCGAAGCGTTGCTGGACCCGTACGAGGCCCTGGCCCGGGCACGCAACCACCGCTCGACCACGGCGCGCGCCCTGGTGGTGCGCGGACAGATCCTCAGTGCGCGCGGAGAGATCGACGGAGCGCGGGCCGCCTTCGACGAGGCCCTGGCCAAGCTGCAGGGAACCGCCCTGCCGGTGCTGCGGGCCCAGGTCGAGTACGCCTACGGGCAGGCCCTGCGCCGGGCGGGCAAGCGCGGGGACGCCGTCGGACCGCTCACCCGGGCGCTGGCCGGTTACACCCAATTGGGTGCCACGATCTACATCGAACGGTGCAACCGGGAGCTGCAGGCCACCGGCATCAGCGTTCCGCGCCGCGACGCCGCGGATTGGTCGACGCTCACCTCCCAGGAAAAGGCGGTGGCTTCGCTGGTCTGTGCCGGGGCGAGCAACAAGAAGGCCGGCGAGGAACTGTTCATCGGCGCCAAGACCGTCCAGTACCACCTGACCCGGATCTACGCCAAGCTCGGGGTGACCTCCCGCACCGAGCTCGCTGCCCGGTACCGGGAGTCCGACGGGTAGGCATGGGCAGGAGGGAACCCCGGGCGTAGCCTGAAACCATGGGATCCAAGGCGCACAAACTCACGCTCTCCACCGGCATCGAGGTGCCGTGCTTCATCGACGGGGATCCGGACGCCCGGCCGTTGCTGTTGCTGCATGCCTGGGGCGAGTCCTTCGAGAGCTTCGACCGCCTCGCACCCCTGTTGGCCGGCTTCAGGATCTACGCTCCGGACCTGCGCGGCCAGGGCGATGCGGACAAGCCGGAGGACGGATATTCGCTGGCGGAACAGGCCGCGGACGTGGCCGCGATCCTCGATGCGCTCGAGGTCCCCCGGGCCTTCGTCCTGGGTTCCTCGAGCGGCGGCTATGTGGCCCAGGCGCTGGCCGCGGGCCGCCCGGAACGGGTCGCGGCCCTGGTGCTGGTCGGCGCTCCGCTGAGCCTGCGCGGCCGGCCCGCCTTCGCCGATGAAGTCGAGACACTGGTAGACCCGATCGGCGCGGCGTGGGTCCGCGAATCGCTCACCTGGTTTCCGCTGCTGCACGAGGTGCCCGCCTGGTTCATCGACGACCGCGTGGACGACGGAACCAGGATGCCCGCACACGTGTGGCGCGCCATCCTTAAGGGATTGTGCGAGGCCGCACCGCCCACCGAATCGGGAACCATCGCGACACCCACGTTGGTCCTGTGGGGCGGGCACGACCACCTGCTGTCACTGGCCGATGAGCAGGCCCTGGCCGCGCGGATTGCCGGTTCGGTCCTGAAGGTCTATCCGGACACCGGACACCTGGTGCTGTGGGAATGCCCTGAACGCGTGGCGGCAGACACCACGGATTTTCTCCGCTCGGTCGGTTGACGGGTCGCGGTGCGCTCGTGGTCGAGCACCTGACGCACGAAAGGCCCCAGCCAGCGTCTTTGCTGTCTGGGGCCTTTCGCTGGTCCGTACCGCTCGGGACGCAAGGTTTATGCGGCAAGCAACGCCGGGTGGTTTTCGGCCGCCGGCAGTGCAGGGTGCCGGGGTTCGGGCTCGGCTTCGGGCATCCACCCGGTCCAGGCCCAGTGGTTCAGCACCGGTGCGGTCTCGGATATCGGCCGCACGTTGGCGGAGGGACGCTGGTTTCCTGCGGTCTTTCGCCGTGTTGGGACAAACATGGTGTGCTCCTTTGTGGCCAGGTGGTGCATGGGCTGTCGGTTGGCCTGCGCCGGGCGGCGCAGGGTCTCACTGGTGTTGCGGAACGAATGGCTGGAAGGCCTTGGCGCCGGCGAACCAGCTTTCGCTTTCTCCGCCCAGGAGGCGTTCACCGATGCGGTGGAACGTGCCTTCGTGGAAGAGCAGCGGCTCGGCATCGCCGATGGTCAGCGACGTCACTTCGCCGACCACGATGATGTGGTCGCCGCCGTCGTAGTGGTTCCAGGCCCGGCATTCCAGCGTGGCGGCGTTGCCCACCAGCACCGGGACGTTTCCGTTCAGGACCCATTCCGGTTCGCGGTCCAAGGGCTGGCCGGCGAAGTGCCTGGCAACCTCAAGCTGGTCCGCGGAGAGGATATTGATGGCGAATGAGGACCCGTCGAGGTGCTTGGCTGCCCTCGAGCTGCGGGTCAGCGTGATCTGTGCCAGGGGCGGGTCCACCGACACCGCGGCGAACGCGGTCACCATGGCGCCGTAGGGATGTCCGTCCGTGCCCTGCGTGGTGACCACGGTGACGCCGGTGGTGAATTGGCCAAACGCGCTGCGCAGTTCACTGATATCAACCGAGTTCAACATGGATTCCTGGGTCATTGCTGGTTCTCTTTCGCATGTCTTGCCGGGTTGCGACGGTGGTCTTGGTGTTGTCTGGGTGCCCGGCTGCGGCACCGCTCGCGGCGCCGCGGAAGTGCGGGGGTACGACAACGGCGGGGTCCCCGGGACATGTCTCCGGGAGCCCCGCCGTGACGAGGGAGGCGAGGACCTACTTGGCTACGGGATCAAGCACGAAGTCGTAGGTGGTCTGCACGCCGGTGCCTTCGGTGGCCGGCTGGATGTCCAGCAGCAGCTCCGGCTTTACCGCGGTGGCGATGTCGTCGTCGTTGTGCTCGTCGCCCGGGAAGTACAGCTGGGCGGTGAGCAGTTCGAAGCCGGGGGCCGAGACCTTCAGGTGCAGGTGGGCCGGGCGCCAGGCGTGCCAGCCGGCGGCGGCGATCAGCTGGCCGCAGGCGCCGTCGGTCGGGATCTGGTACGGGGCCGGCTGCATGGTGTTGATCTGGAAGTTGCCTTCCGCATCGGCAATGAAGGTGCCGCGCAGGTTCCACTCGGGGATGTTTGGTGCGAACTGCGAGTAGAAGCCCTCTTCGTCGGCGTGCCACAGCTCGATCTTCGCATTCGGCAACGCGCTGCCGTCGGTGCTGCGGACCTGGCCCTGGAAGAGCAGCGAGGTGCCCTTTTCGTCGTCGCGCATCTGGATGGTGGCCGGGGAGTTCTGCTCAGGAGCCTCGGGCACGTAGTACGGGCCCTCGATGGAGCCCTTGTTGCCCTCGCGGTGGTCGGTGGCGACGTCCTCTACGGAGTGCTCCAGCCAGACGTCGAGGAACAGCGGCCATTCGCCGTCGGCGCCGACCTTGATCAGCCATGCCTTCAGGGCATTGAACTCGTCGTAGCTGACGCGCTCTTCGAGGACGATGTCGTTGGCGGCCTTGATCAGCTTGCTGGCCAGCAGGTTGACGCGCTCGACATCAACCGTGAGGGAAGAGGTCTTGCCCGATTCGCGGAATCGGTCGGTGGCTGCGTTGCCTGACGATGCTGCGCTGGCGGTGGTTTCGGTGCTCACGAGTTGCTCCTTCTATCTCCTGCTGGAGGGGTGTTGTTGCGCTGGACGCCGGTCACATGGTCCGGTGATTGCTGTCACAGCGATTTTCCATGCCTTCAATCTATGACGGTTATTAGGAAGAGGGAAATACTTCTTTTCGCTACATTCAGATGTTCTGCATATAAGTCGACGGTTTCCACGGTTGAACGGCCCCGACGACCGGATCGCGCCCGATCCAGGATGCGGAGGAGATCATTCAACCATTGCATCGCGGGTGCTGTGAAGCATCGATGTCCGCGGCCTGGACGCCCGGTCCAGGCTTCCCGTCATGACCCCTGTTCGGAAGGCGGGCCCAGGCGAGAACAGTGCGCCGGCGGGCCCGCGCGCGTCCTCCAACGACAACGGTCCGTGGCGCCGGGGCACGCATTAAAGCGCGTCCCGACGCCACGGACCGGGTGGCGTTCTAAAGAATACCGGTGTCAGCGAATCGAGTTCGGGTGCTTGGCAAGCGGCGTGACCTTGATCTTCATGTACGGGTACATCGGGAACCCGCTGAGGATCTGGTGCAGCTCGTCATTCGACTCGACATCGAACAGCGAGTGGTTGGCGTACTCGCCGACGATGCGCCAGATGCCGGCCATCTTTCCGCTGCCTTGCAGCGATCCCGAGTATTCCTTCTCGCGGACCTGGAAATCGGCGATCTGCGCCTCGGTCAGGTGTGGCGGGAACGTTACGTCCATGCGGGCTAGGAACAACATGTCTTCTCCTGGAGTAGGCGTTTTGGGTAGGTGCTAGTTCTGGCGGTAGCGGGTGAGCTTGTCCTCGTCGACGGCCGCGCCGACGCCCGGGACGTTGCGCACCGAGATGCGGCCGCCGTTGATCCGGATGGGTTCGGCCAGCAGGTCGTCGGCCATGTCCAGGAAGTTGGACAACTCCCCTGCCCGGCGGACGGTGGCCTCGTGGGCGGCACCGAAGGTCACGGTGGCCAGCGAGCCGACCTGGGTGTCGATCTGGTTACCCATGGTGACATCCACGCCCAGCCCGGTGCACAGGCCCAGGATCTCGGTGGCTTCGGTGAAGCCGCTGCGGGCGGTCTTGATGCAGATCGCGTTGGAGCCGCCGGAGAGCAGCTCGCGCGAGACATCCCCCGCCGTCGGCACCGATTCGTCGCCCACGATGGGGATCGGGGACTTCTCCACGAGGCGACGGCGGCTCATGGCTTCCTTCGCGTCGCAGGGTTCCTCCAGGGCCGTCAGCCCCAGGCCCTCGGTGCGTCGCAGCACCTCCATGGCTTCGTTGGCGCTCCAGCCGCGGTTGGCATCCAGGTAGAGTTCCACGTCGTCGCCGAGCCCGGCGCGCAGCACGTGGCAGGCCTCGATGTCCAGGGCCAGCGGGCGGCGTCCTACCTTGAGCTTGAAGGTGGTGATGCCATATTCCTCGCCGAAACGCAGCGCCTCGTCGAGCAGTTCCTGGGCCGGCTTGAACCCGAGCATGTGCGAGACGCGCATCGAATCGGTGTAGCCGCCCAGCAGCTTGTGCACCGGGGTCCCCAGTGCCTTGCCCATCAGGTCCCACAGCGCGATGTCCACGGCGCCCTTGGCCACCTGGTTGTGGATGGTCCGGGCCATGACCTCATGGACCTTGCCGCGGTCGAATGGATCGAGCCCGATCAGTTGCGGGGCGAAGACATTCTCGATGATGGTGATGATCGATGCCTGGGTCTCGCCGTAGGTGTAGGGGCGCGGCGGGGCGTCGGCCTCGCCGATGAGTCCCTCGTCCGAATGGATGCGCACCAGCACGTGCTCGGCGTCGGTGACCTCCCCGCTGGCAAACTTGAGCGGGTGGTTGTAGGGAATCGAATAGGGAATCGCTTCAATGCGCAGGATTTTCACGCTTGGTTTCCTTCCGTGGTGGCTGGAGTCTCGAAGAGGTCCAGGAACTTCTTCAGCAGGGCTGTTTCGTTGTCGGTCTTCCAGGCAACGGCAAGGTCGACCGCTGGCGCATTGCGCAACTGGCGGAAGACGATGCCTTGCAGGGCAAACATGCGTCGCGCGGTGGGGACCAGGGCAACGCCCATCCCGGCGGCAACGAATGAAAGCAGGGTGGAGGTTTCCTGGGTTTCCTGGACGATCCGGGGGCTGAACCCGGCCTGGCGGCAGGCCTCGGTGGAGATGGCATTCACCGCGGAGCTCAACGGGTAGGCGATGAATGGTTCATCGGCCAGGTCCGCGAGCTCAAGCAGCCCGCGCGAGGCCAGTTCGTGGTCCTCGGGCAGGGCCACCACCAGTTCGTCCTTCTCCAGGAATTTCAGGCTCAACTGGTTCGAACGGATCGGCGGGCGCAGCACCGCGACGTCCACGCGCTGCTCTTCCAGCGCGATTTCCATCTCGGGGGTGAGCATCTCGCCCTGCACGCTCAGGCGCAGGCCCGGCATGTGTTTCCGGGCGGCCTGCACGATGATGGGCATCAGACGGTAGGTGGCGGTGCCGGACACACCAACCCGCAGCACGCCGCTGGCTCCCTGGCCCACGAGCTTGACGTCTTGTTCGAGCTTCTCGATCTCGGCCAGCAGCAACCTGGCCCGGGCCAGGAGCAGTTCGCCGGCAGCGGTGAGGTCGACCTTGCGGGTGGTGCGCACCAGCAGCTGGGTGCCCAGCTGCTCCTCGAGCGCCTTGATCTGTTGGGACAGCGGGGGCTGGGCCATGTGCAGGCGTTGCGCAGCGCGGCCGAAGTGTTTTTCCTCGGCCACGGCAATGAAGTAACGCATCTGACGCACTTCCACGTCGTCCACCCTCCGGTCGCGGGCACTGATGTGCTCCACTGCCAGATTAGGACGCAAAGATTACTTATGGGAAATACATGTATCGGCTCGATTCAGAGCCAAAAAGTATCAGTCGTCGGCGTGGCCGCCATTCCAGCATCCTCCGGGGCGAAGGACGCTGCGCCTATTGGGCCGTGGCTTCGGCGGACCGGGCCGCGGCGACGAATGCCTCGATCAGCCCGATGTCCTTGGTACCTCGGCTGGATTCGACCCCGGAAGAGACATCGACCCCGGCAGGCTGCAGGGTCTGAACCAGGTGCGCGACGTTGCCGGGGTTCAGCCCCCCGGCCAGTATCCAGGTTCCGGCGGGCGGTTCCGCCAGCAGCTCCGAGGCGTCAAAGGTGACCCCGGCGCCCGGTTCCACGGCGTCCAGCAGGATCCGTTCGGCCTCCCAGCGTTCCCGTTCCGCCGGGGCCAGCGCCCGGTAGTCGTCGAAGGAAAGGGCCCGCAGCGTCGCAAACCCCTGCTCGCGCAGTGCCTGCACATCCGCGTAGGGCTCGTCGCCATGCAGCTGGACGGTGCCCACGCCGGCCCGCTTGGCGAGGTCGATGACCTGGTCCAGCGGCTGGTTGCGGAAGACCCCGACGGTTTCGACGTCCGCGGGCACCCGGGCGACGAGCGTCTTGACGAGCTCCGGGTCCACGGTCCGGGGGCTGCCGGGGGCAAAGACGAATCCCACGGCGTTCGCACCGGCCTCCACGGCCGCTTCCACGGTCGCGGGAGTGCTCAGTCCACAGATCTTGATGTACAGCTGGTGATTCACTCGGCACTTCCCGGTCGGTACGTGGGTTGGTCGACTTCCATGCTACTTCTGAATCCGCACGCTGAGCATGACGGCCCGCAATTGCCGGTATTCCTTGCTTCGCATGATCTTCCTGGCCTCGTCGAGGCTCACCTGGTCGTCGTCGAACCCCAGTTCCTCGGCCAGGTCGTCGGTGCTGGCCATTTGGCTGGCCAGGCCCTTGACCGGGGTGAAGAAGTCCAGCGCCGGGCGCTCGCCGCGCGCCTTGGTGGCGGCGGAGTCGTTGATCATCAGCACGACCTTTTGCTCGGTCTTCTTGCCCGGCGCCTGGATCACCATGTGTTCGAAGAGCACCTCGGCCGGTTGGTGGAAGCCGGCGTCCAGGGGCGTGGATTCCAGGACGGTGCGGGTGTAGGTTGCGATGTCGCCGTCGGTGTCCGTCGCACTGTCGGCCCGGAACTCCGCGATCTCGTCGCCGTCGGAGTTTTCGAGGTCC
The DNA here is from genome assembly GCF_001863355.1 of Arthrobacter sp. UCD-GKA. NCBI lineage: Bacteria > Bacillati > Actinomycetota > Actinomycetes > Micrococcales > Micrococcaceae > Arthrobacter > Arthrobacter sp. UCD-GKA. The sequence goes on from NZ_MOLR01000004.1 coordinate 302,909, forward strand.
CACTTGGCGAACGGGTCAGCCAGTGCCTTGGCCGTGGAGTTGCAGTCGCTGCAGTCGTCTTCCTCGATGTTCCAGTCGGCCGGGTACGTGAAGCCCACTCCCTGGGTGCTTAAGCTCTTCCACCCGGTGGTGTCGATCTCGCCTGCGGGGACCCGGGCGCCGGACGCTTGGCTCGAGGCCGCCGGGGTGGGGGTCGGGCCCGGGCTGCCGGAATCTTCCCCGGGGTAGGCGGAGGGCACCTGCGGCGGGCCGAAGGGGCTCGAATCGATGGTGCTCTGGTTCAAGGTCTTGCGGGGTGCGGCATCTGCGCAGCCGGCCAGCAAAACCATGCCCAGCAGCGATGCAACACCGAATGCGGCGGCTGCCCGGTTGATGCTCATCGGTGGTCTCCTTGTGCGCGAGTGCATAATCGGACGTCGATACGCTTTCCACTGTGCCCCAGCACCGGTGGAATTGCCAGCGCGGGAAAGTGCCGCGGCCAGTGCGCGGAATCGCTTCCACGCACCGGCCGCGGACCGACAGGTTGTCCCGCTGTGTGTCAGTCCAGCAGCAGCGCCGGTTCCTGCATGATGGCCGCCACGTCCGCCATGAAACGGGCCGACAGGTCCCCGTCCACCACGCGGTGGTCGAAGGATCCGCCCAGGGTGGTGATCCAGCGCGGCACCACTGCACCGTCGACGACCCACGGCTTCTGCCGGATGGTGCCGAAGGCGACGATCGCGACCTCGCCGGGGTTGATGATCGGTGTTCCGGTGTCGATGCCCAGCACGCCGATGTTGGTCACCGTCAGGGTGCCGCCGGCCATGTCGGCCGGGGAGGTCTTGCCGGCGCGGGCGGTCTCGGCGAGGTCGTTCAGCGCGATCGCCAGCTCGCGCATGGACAGGTTCTGGGCTTCCTTGACGTTCGGGACGATCAGCCCGCGCGGCGTTGCCGCAGCGATGCCCAGGTTCATGAAGTGCTTGACCTGGATCTCGGCGCCGTTCTCGGTCTCCACCCAGGAGGCGTTGACCGAGGGGTTTCGGGCGGCCGCCCAGATGACGGCCTTGGCCAGCACCAGCAGCGGGGAAACCCGGATGCCCTCGAAGTCGCGGCTCTTCTTCAGCCGGGCCACGTACTCCATGGTCCGGGAGGCATCCACGTCCACGAAGATCGACACGTGCGGGGCGGTGAAGGCCGATTCGACCATGGCCTTGGCGGTGGCCTTGCGCACCCCGCGCACCGGGGTGCGCACGATCCGCTCGTCGAGCTCCACGCCCTGGGAAGACCAGAACATCGGGGCCGCATCGCGCTCGGCCTCGCGCTGGGACTTGTAGGAGAGCACGTCGTCGCGGGTGATCTCGCCCTGGCCTCCGGTGCCGGTGACCTCGGTCAGGTCCACGCCGAGCTCCTTGGCGACCTTGCGCACCGGCGGCTTGGCCAGCACGCGGTCCACGAAGGCGGCCACGGCGGGCTTGGCCGCTGCGGTCAGCCGGGTGGAGGCCTGGCCGATCTCGGCGGCGCGGCGGGAGATGGTGTCGGCCAGCGCGGCGGGGATCGCCGGGGCACCCGGTGCGCCTGCGGCCCTGCCGGGCCTGGTCGGGACCGGGCGGTTGGTGCGGGCGCGGCGCTTGACGGCATCGGCCTTGGGTCCCGAGCCGACCAGCGGGCCGGGTTCCTCGCTGGCGACCGGGGTGTCGGATTCGGCGATGTCGGCCACCTGGGGCACGTTGGCCAGCGGGGCCGGGCGGGAACCGGCCTCCTCCACCGTGAACAGCGCGGCACCCACGGCCAGGGTCTCGCCCTCGGCGCCGTGCAGTTCCTTGACCACCCCGGCGTAGGGGCTGGGCAGCTCGACCAGCGACTTCGCGGTCTCGATCTCCACGAAGACCTGGTTCACGGCCACGGTGTCGCCGGGCTTGACTTTCCAACTGACGATTTCGGCCTCGGTGAGGCCCTCGCCGACATCGGGAAGATTGAAGGTGCTCATCGTCTTCACTCCTTGTGAGAAACTTTGCATCTGCGGTGCGGTGGCAAAGGTGCGCACCTGCGGTTTAGTAGGCGAAGGACCGATCGAGGGCCTCGAGGACCTTGTCGATGTCGGGCAGGTACTGCTCCTCGACCTTGGCCACCGGGTAGGGCATGTGGAAGCCGCCGACGCGGATGACCGGGGCTTCCAGCGAGAGGAAGGCGCGCTCGGAGATGCGGGCGGCGATTTCCCCGCCGATGCCGCCAAAGGTGGGGGCCTCGTGCGTGACGATGAGCCGGCCGGTCTTTTCCACCGACTCGGTGATGGTGTCGAAGTCGATCGGCGAGACCGAGCGCAGGTCGATGACCTCGACGCTGCGGCCGTCCTCGCGCGCGGCCTCGGCCGCGGCCAGGGCGACGGGCACCAGCGGGCCGTAGGTGACGATGGTGGCGTCCTCGCCGGGACGGATCACCTGGGCCTTGAAGGCGTCGGCGGCCGGGTTCTCGGTGTCGACCTCGCCCTTGAGCCAGTAGCGGCGCTTGGGTTCGAAGAAGATCACCGGGTCCTGGCAGGCCGCGGCCTGCTGGATCATCCAGTAGGCGTCGTGCGCGTTGGACGGCGCCATGATGCGCAGCCCGGCGGTGTGCGCGAAGAGCGCCTCCGGGGATTCGGAGTGGTGCTCGATGGACCCGATGCCGCCGCCGTAGGGGATGCGGATGACCACGGGGGCGCCGAAGCGGCCCTCGGAGCGGGCGCGCATCTTGGCCAGCTGCGTGGTGATCTGGTTGAAGGCGGGGAAGACGAAGCCGTCGAACTGGATCTCGGCGATCGGGGCGTAGCCGCGGATGGCCATCCCGATGGAGGTGCCGATGATCCCGGCCTCGCCCAGCGGCGAGTCGACCACGCGGTCGGCACCGTAGCTGTCGATCAGCCCGTCGGTGACGCGATAGACGCCACCCAGGCGTCCGATGTCCTCGCCGATGAGCAGGGACTTCGGGTTGTCGGCCAGGACCTTGTCGAGTCCGGCGGTGATGGCCTTGGCCAGGGTCATCGTGGTGGTGCTCATCGGGTGGCCCCTTCCTCGGTGGTGTCGGCGAATCCTGCTTCGTATTCCAGGTGCCACTTGAGCTCTTCCTGGATCAGCGGGTGGGCCTCGGCGTAGACGTTGGCGAAGGACTGGGCGAGTTCCGGGTCCGGGAACGCCATGGCCTCGACGCGGACGCGGGTGGCCATCTCGTCGCCGTCGACGGCTACCTGCTTGAAGAACAGCTCGTCGGCCAGGTCGTTGTCCCGCAGGTGCTTCTCCAGGCGGGCCAGCGGGTCGCGGCCGACCCAGGCTTCCTCGTCGGCGTCCAGTCGGTACTTGGTGGGGTCGTCGGCGGTGGTGTGGGCGCTCATCCGGTAGGTGACCGCCTCGATCAGCACCGGACCTTCGCCGCGGCGGGCGCGCTCAAGGGCCCAGCGGGTCACGGCCAGCACCGCCAGCACGTCGTTGCCGTCCACCCGGATTCCGGGGAAGCCGTAGCCGGCGGCGCGGTCGGCCAGCGGCACCTTGGACTGCACGTGGAACGGGACCGAGATGGCCCACTGGTTGTTCTGGCAGAAGAAGACGACCGGGGAATTGAAGCTGGCGGCGAAGACCATGGATTCATGGACCTCGCCCTCGGTGGAGGAACCGTCGCCGAAGTAGGCCACGACGGCCTCGCCGTCCTTCTCCAGGCGTTCGGCGTCCCAGCCGGCCTGGTCGCGCTGGATGCCCATGGCGTAGCCCGTGGCGTGCGGCATCTGGGCCGCAAGCACCATGGTGTACATGTGGAAGTTGTTTTCCCTCGGGTCCCAGCCGCCGTTGGAGATGCCGCGGAAGATCCGCAGCATCTGCGGGAAGTCGACATTGCGGGTCAGCGCCACGCCATGTTCGCGGTAGGTGGGGAAGATGTAGTCGGACGGGCGGGTGGCCCTGCCCGAACCGATCTGTGCCGCTTCCTGGCCCCGCAGGGGAACCCACAGGGCCAGTTGGCCCTGGCGCTGCAGCGCGGTGGCCTCCTGGTCGAAGCGGCGGGTAAGTGCCATGTCGCGGTAGAACCCACGCAACATTTCCGCGTCGACATCCTGGATGTAGCTGTCGTACTCGGCATGCGAGCGACGTTCCCCTTCGGGGGTAAGTAGCTGTATCAGCGCTTGCTCCGAGGGCTCGTGCACGGTGTTGGTCATACCGAGGGCGTCCTTACATACATGAAATATGCCCCATGCGGAATACATTCCCCATGGGGCATATAGCGGGATTGTCTGTTCTAGCCTAGCGGTGGATTGCCGCAAACCACGACTTATCCGCCCCTAGGAAAGCGTCGGGGCTTTTGGATAGTTCCGACAAAGCTCGAGGAACCGGGTATTGGCCTCGGCTTCCCCGATGCTCACCCGCACTCCCTCATTGCCGAAGGCACGCACCGCCAACGCTTGCTCCGAGGCCAGCTCCGCAAATTCGGCGGTATTGGCACCCAGTTGCAGCCAAACGAAGTTGCCGTCGGCGTCCGGAATCTGCCATCCGAGCTCCTGCAGGCCGGCAACCACGCGGGTGCGTTCGTCAACGACCTTTTGTACCCTTTCCACAACCTTGTCGAAGTGGGCCAGGGATGCAACCGCCGCATCCTCGGCCAGCGAGGAGACTGCGAACGGGGTGGCGACGACCCGGATGTGATTGGTGATCTCGGGATGCGAGACCGAATACCCCACGCGCAGGTTGGCCAGGCTGTGGGCCTTGGAGAAGGTCCGCAGCACCATCACGTTGGGGTGCCTGCGGTAGGTGTCGATTCCGTTGACGGCCAGTGGATCGCGCACAAATTCCTGGTAGGCCTCGTCGATGACGATCAACACGTTGGCGGGAACCTTGGCAATGAACGCCTCGACTTCCTCGGTGCGCAATGCCGGGCCGGTCGGGTTGTTCGGTGTGCACAGCAGGATCACCGAGGTGTTTTCGTTGACGGCCGCGGCCATGGCGTCCAGGTCGTGGCGGCCGTCCGCCAGCAGGGGAACCTGCACCGGCAGGGCCCCGGCGGTTTCCACCACGATCGGGTACGCCTCGAAGGAGCGCCAGGCAAAGACCACTTCGTCCTGCACGCCGTCGTCGTCCTGGCCGGCAAAGGTCGCCAGGATCTGGGTCAGCGCGCCGAGGGATCCGGCACCGGTGACGATGTCGTCGGCCGGGACCGAGAGGAATTCCGACAGGGCATTGCGCAACTTGGTTGAAAGCGGATCGGGATACCGGTTGATGTCGAGTTGGGCCCGGATCGCGTCCATCACCTCGGGGATCGGCGGCAGCGGATTCTCGTTCGAGGAGAGTTTGAAGGCGTTCAGGCCCGGCACCTCGCGCGGCGGCTTGCCTGCAGCATAATTGGGCATCCGACCAATAATGGTGCGGGGCTGGACCGGATCGAGGGGCGCAGGATTTTCGGTGGTCATGCCTTACACCTTATCCGTTGCCGCCCGGGCAGTCCCCATGTGTCGCATCGTTCCTGCCAAGCTTCTGGGAAGACTGTTTCACTGCCGCGGGGCCCGGATGCTGTGTGCGATTATTGGGTCCATGATTGCGTTTATCTTCCGCGTGGTGATCAACGCGCTGGCCCTTGCGGCCGCCGCGTGGGTCTTGCCCGGCATCACCGTCACCGCCGCACCGTCCACCGATGCCACGTTGGGCGTGGTCTTGGCGTATCTGGTGGTGGGCTTGGTCTTTGGGCTGGTCAATGCGGTGGTGAAGCCGATCGTGAGCCTGCTGTCGCTGCCGATCACCTGCTTGACCCTTGGCTTGTTCACCTTGGTCATCAACGCCGCAATGTTGATGCTGACCTCCTGGTTGACCCAGTACCTGCCCATGGGGCTGCATGTCGACAGGTTCTTTTGGGATGCCGTCCTCGGCGCGGTGATCATTTCCATCGTTTCGGCCCTGATGGGCTGGATCGCACCGGCGAAGCGTTGATGCGCCGCGCATCGGTTCCTGCAACCGTCGGGATTTTCGCTTCCTAGTGTCCCGGGGTGATCCTGGACAGGCGCTCGCGCTTCTCGTCTTTCTTCGGCAGCTTCATTTCCGGCTTGGGTTGGCGCCCGAGCCGGAAGGAATGCACCTTCCCGCGCCGGGATTGCCCGAACAGGGTTCCCAACAGACCCAGGGACTCGATGACTCCCGGGTCCTTGGAACCACGCAGGTCCTTGGCATGCGATTCGTAGTTCTCCAGCTTGTGGGCCTCGCCGAACCCGTCGTTGCCCAATTCGATTGATCCGTCGGGGCCGTCGAAGACGACCGTCAACCTGTTGCGTTCCTCGGGATTCCTGCTCCCGTCAGCGCCCGGAACCAAGTCGTTCCTGTCCTCCAGGTGCAGCGCGAGGGTGTCCTCGGGTATCGGGACCTGTCCCGTCGGGGAACCGAATGTCGTCAGGTACTGGAAGTCGAAGAGTTTGTTCAGATGCTCGTGGTTGACGATGTTCACGGCGTGGATCCCGCCCTGGCTGTATCCGGTGACCACCACGCGGTCCCCGTCGTTGGCACCCGATTTCCGCAATGCCTCCTCGACGGACGGGATGAGGTTCTTCGAGTCGTTGCCCATCCCCTCAACAATGCCAGTGCCGTCCCAGGGGTTGCCCAGTTTCGGTTCCGATTCCGTTCCCCTGATCCGGCGAACCTTCTCGTTGATGTCCTTGAGCGGATCCGACTGCGTACCCGGGATCGTCATGACATAGACCGGCCCGTCGTCACCCTCGAACCGGGTGACCAGCAGGCTGCCCGGAGGTTCCCGCTCCGCCAGCTTCTGCAGCTCGACCAGGGTTTCGATGGTCCCGTCGAATTGCACGACGCGGTCTGGCCCCTGTCCGCGGACCTTGACGGGCGCCAGGTGCAGAAGGTTCTGGTCATGCAGGAAGTCGGTGAGCTGCGGGTAGAGCCGTTCGGCCAGCGGGGCCTTGAACATGCCTCCGTGCTCGGTGTCGCGCAAGAACCCGAAGGGGAATCCCAGGATGCTCGGCATCTCGTTGATCAGGTCCTCGGTGGTTTGGGTCCGCGGCCGGCCCTTGTTGCTGGCCAGGTCCCACATCGCGGTCAGCGGCAACAAGCTTCCGCGTGCCTCGTTCATCCCGCGCTGCGCCGCGAATTCGGTTTGTTCGTAGGTGCTCCGCGCGGTGGCAACCGCCAACGCGAGCACCCCGGCCTCCGCGGCCCGTGCGGTGCACGATCCGGCGGCCTCGGCCAGGGACTGCACGGCGCCGATGACTCGGGCCCGCAGCATCAGCGTGCCCAGCGCCAACATGGCCGCAGGGAATTGCGGGAACCTGGCCAGGAGGGAAGCGCCTTCGAGCAGTTCCGCGCCGGTCCGGGTGAGCATCGAGGTGGTTCGTTCGAGTTCGGTCAGGGTGAACCGGATGGATCCCGGTCCCCCGCGCACTTCGTATCCCATGGTGGTTTTGCCTCCTTTTCCGTTTCCTAGAACCCTCCAAGCAATCCGCGCGGCAATCCTCCGGGCGTCACGATGGGCCCCAGGGTGCCCAGGGTGGACAGGATCGTGGACTCGAGCTCGGCCAGGTCGGACCGGGCGGACCAGATTTCACCGCGGGCCGATTCCAGCCGGGTGTCCAGGTCGGCGACCTTGGCTGCCAGTTCGGCAGCCCGGTCCCGGAACGCGCGGCCGGCCGGGGACTCCCATTCCAGGCGCAGCACCTGTTCGAGTTGTTCGCGGGCCCGATACACCGCGGCCTGGGTGGCGACCACCCGCATGAGCATTTCATCGGCAATTGCTTCGAGCATCTGTTCTGCCGCACCCCTTCCGTCTTCGTGCCGGTGGCCCGGTCGTGTTTGTTGGGTTCAACGCTGACAGCACCATGCTCCGCCGGCGGACCGATGGCCGCGACATGTGGATAACCCGGCAAGGCCGAATGCGTCAGGTATGCGACGTGCGCGGCGTCACGTCCCGGGCGCCGTGTCGATGAATCATGAAAGAATGGGCACCATGGCTGATTCCGCGCGCATTTCACTTGCATCCGAACCCCTCGCCCTTGGTGCCCTGGACGGTCGTTACCGTGCCGCCGTGGCCCCGCTGGTCGACCACCTCTCCGAAGCGGCATTGAACCGCGACCGCGTCCACGTGGAAGTCGAATGGCTGATCCACCTGACCGACAACTCCGTGCTGCCGGGCACCTCCCCGCTCACCGAGGCCCAGCGTTCCGCGCTGCGCAAGATCGTCACCGACTTCAACGCAGCGTCCGTGGCCGAGCTGGCCGAGATCGAGGCCGTCACGGTGCACGACGTGAAGGCAGTGGAGTACTACATCGGCCGCCGCCTCGAGGGCATCGGCATCGCGAACCTCACCGCACTGGTGCACTTCGGCTGCACCTCCGAGGACATCAACAACCTCTCCTACGCCCTGGGTGTCAAGGACGCGGTCATGAACGTGTGGCTGCCGGCGGCACGCACGCTGGTAGCCCAGATCACCACGATGGCCGAGGATTCCCGCGACGTGCCGATGCTCTCGCGCACCCACGGACAGCCTGCAACCCCCACCACCCTGGGCAAGGAACTTGCCGTGCTGGCCTGGCGCCTGACCCGCCAGCTGGACCGCATCGAGAAGACCGAGTTCCTGGGCAAGATCAACGGCGCCACCGGCACCTACGCCGCCCACTACGCCTCGGTGCCCGCCGCCGACTGGCAGGAAGTCTCGCGCACCTTCGTCGAGGGCCTGGGGCTGACCTGGAACCCGCTGACCACCCAGATCGAGTCGCACGACTGGCAGGCCGAGCTGTACGCGGACATGGCCCGCTTCAACAGGATCCTGCACAACCTGTGCACCGATGTGTGGAGCTACATCTCCATCGGCTACTTCGCGCAGATCCCGGTTGCGGGCGCCACGGGCTCCTCGACCATGCCGCACAAGGTCAACCCGATCCGCTTCGAAAACGCCGAGGCAAACCTGGAGATCTCCAACGGCCTGCTCGACACCCTTGGTGCCACCCTGGTGACCAGCCGCTGGCAGCGCGACCTCACCGACTCCTCCTCGCAGCGCAACATCGGCACCGCCTTCGGCCACTCGCTGCTGGCAATCTCCAACGTCGCCAAGGGCCTTGACCGCCTGGACGTAGCCGAAGACGTGCTTGCCAACGACCTGGACCACAACTGGGAGGTGCTCGGCGAGGCCATCCAGATGGTCATGCGCGCCGAGGCCATCGCCGGCATCGAGGGCATGGAAAACCCATACGAGCGCCTCAAGGACCTGACCCGCGGCCAGCGCGTCGACGCGGCCCGCATGCAGGAGTTCGTCTCCTCGCTGGGCCTGTCCACCGAGGCCGAGGCACGCCTGCTGGCGCTGACCCCGGGGTCCTACAACGGCATCGCCTCGAAGCTGGTCGACCACCTTCGATCCTCTAAATGAGTAGGAAGACGACGAAAAAACGCATTTTCCCTGGACAACTCGGGACATCCCTCTTTGTGGGGATCATCATAAGTTCGCTCGGGGTACTAGGCTGGATCGCTGCTTTCAGGCTTCCGGAAACGTCTTCGACGTTAGTCACATTACTATCGACTGTTTCAAGCTCATTGCTGACAATTGGTGTTGCAAGTGTCATCTATGAAGCCTTTCAACGAGATAAGTTTCTTGGTGAAGTTTCGTCGACGGTCGGGATTGCGGAGAGCGTTTCCGTGTCTGGATTCAAGTTTTTAGCTGAACCATCAACAGATCTTTTTAATGAATTCTTCAACAATTCAACGACCCTCCGCTTAGCTCCCATGGACCCGCAAACATGGACACGCCAATATATGTCAAACCTCTTTCTAGCGGCGAACAGTCGAGATCTTGAGATCCATCTATTCTTGCCGTCGCATGAAAGTGCTGAATGCGTCGCGCGACTCGCTTGCGCACATTCCCTCGAAATTGATTCAGTCAGGAAAGCTCTCGAGAAACTTCCGCTTCAAGTTTCTGGCTCTTGGAAGAGGACTATCACGCGACGATCATCAAAATTGAGTATTTCTACTTATAATCGTCCACTCAACAATGGCTATCTAAACTCAAATATTAATTCAATCGTCGAAATATCAGGATCCGCCATTAATGACATGGCCGTTCGCCCCCACCTCTGGTCATGCGTAGCGAGCAATTCATCTACAGGTAGCTGGATATCTAACCAACTCAAGTCCATTGAGGATGATTCAGGGCTCGTTGACATGCCAACTTCTGATGCCTTGAGATCAAATAGCGCTCCTGACCACGGAGGACACTCATGACGAATTTACGAGCTGGTACAAACACAAGAGACATTCGTATTCCTGAATTGCTCGACCTCATAGATAAAGGCGAGCTTGTACTTCCCGAATTTCAGCGAGATTTCGACTGGGAGGAAGACCGTGTACGTCAGCTACTGGCCACAATCTCGAGAAAATGGCCAGCGGGATCACTCCTTTTGCAGGAATTCCCAGGGGAGACGTTTTATCGTCTTCGCCCCTTTGACGGCGGGCCTGCCATTGATCCTCAAAAAGTTCATTATGTTGCCCTGGACGGTCAGCAACGACTAACATCTCTCTACCACGCCATCTATGACTCGGGTGACTTCGTCTTCGCTGCAAATCTAAAGAAGACGCTATCCGCCAGTTCAATCGAGGAACTTGAAGAGGGCATTAAGGCATTTTCTCGCAAGGAGTGGGACGATAAATATCGCAACTTCTCAGCGATCAATCCGTGGGAATGGGTGCCATACTACTCGCTCAAATCACCCACTGATTACTTCATGTGGCGCGATGAGGTGCTTGAGTACACCCAAGCCGAGCAAAGGACGGAGGTTGCTTCCAATTTATCCTCGTTATACAGAAATCATCTAAGCTCCCTTGAAACCTTCATCCTTCCTTCCATCATCGTAAATAAGGGCCTCGAGCCCGAAGCGATTGCGCGTATATTCGAACGAGTCAATCGCGGCGGACTACGGCTCAGCGCCTTCGACTTGATGGTCGCCAAATCCTTCGATGTGGGATGGAACCTGCGCGACAAGTGGTCTGAAGCATGTGTTGAATTCCCTGACCTTGAAGAATTTTTCGAAGAAGACGGGCTCCCTGTCATCCGCGTGATCGCCCTTATCCACTCGCGTAGCGTCCGCGAGACCGACGTACTCGGGCTAACAGGAGATCTCGTCCGAAAGCACTGGGATCGGGCCATTCGCGCAGTTGCCGCCGCCATTCGATTCTTCAAGAACAATTGCGGAGTCCTTAGAGCAGACTGGCTTCCTTATGGCGGCATGCTAACAACCCTGGCGGCGGTCGCTGTAGAGCACGATCTCGATACGAACGCTGACAAAATAGTGCCTTGGTTCGTCGGCTGCGGGTTTGGTTTCCAATACCAAGGCGCAGCTAACACCATAACCGTGGATGAGTTCAACTCATTAGTTGATTCAATAGTTTTTGATACAGAAATGCCAAAATTTGTTATCAGCACATCTTTCCTCAGGGAAGTAACACGGAAGAAAAAAGCTGCGGTCTGGCGGGCTTTCCTCTGCCTGTTGGCCATGCAGGGTGCCCGGGACCCAAATTCGCTTGAGCAGATCTCAAATCATTCACGCCCGGTCTCAATTTTTGATCCCAATGCGCGGGTGGAGGGCATAGATGATCCCGCATCTCAACTTGTCCTTAGCCAGATTCTCGTAAACTCGAGTTCCATCGGTCTGGCTCGTCAGGGTCTGCAATACCTGAATAACGTTTATGAAAAGAAATCCATCGAGGATTCATTACTGCTTAACGATTCGCAACTACTGCCTTCACCGCTTCCCACGAACGATTCGGAATTCATTGATTTTCGACTCACTCTTCTCGTTGGAACTCTGGAAGAGATTCTGGGTTATAAGCTCGATTCGTAGTAAATGGGCTCCAGTTTTTAGCTACATGCGGTTTGATGCGAAAGGAAGACCAGAGTATTTGCCGTCAATCGGCTGACGAAGCTTTCCTTTTTTGCAGAAAGATCTGAACCTCGGGCCGCGTCGACGCGGCCCGCATGCAGGAGTTCGTCTCCTCGCTGGGCCTCTCCACCGCGGCCGAGGCACGCCTGCTGGCGCTGGCCCCGGGGTCCTACAACGGCATCGCCTCGAAGTTGGTTGACCACCTGAAGAAGTAAGCGGTTCGGCCGGGCATTTTCCGGCACCGACCCCATGGCCCGTGGCCGCGTCCGATGTTTCGGGCGCGGCCACGGTCGTCTACACGTTTCTTCGGTCCCGGCGTCCGCGGCGATGGGCGGCAGAACGACAACCAAAGTCCATTGACGCCGGCGCCGCGCACCCCAAGTAGCGGGCGCCGACGACAATGAATCCCCCAAGCGGGAAACCGTTGCGGCGGTCCCCTGGTTACCTTCCCTGGCCGATGTCCTGGGTGATCCAGAACTCCGCACCGGTGGGATCCGTCAGCGCGGCGTTGCGCCCAAAGGGCGTATCCTCCGCGGGCTGGATGACCGCCCCGCCCAGGGCAACTGTCTTGGCAACCACGTCATCGGCATTGTCGACCGCGAAGTACACGTGCCAGCTGGGCGGGGCCCCCTCGGGCAGGAACGAACTGGCGTCCATGATGCCGGCCTTTGCGTTGTCGCCCTCCCCGAGGGTGGTGTAGCGGAATTCGTCGGTGTCGCCGACCACCGCGGTTTTCCAGCCGAAGACGTCCTGGTAGAATTTCACGGCCGGGGCGAAGTCCCGGGTGAACAGTTCATGCCAGGCCGGTGCCCCGTTTTCGGCGGCCAGCTGGTATCCGGTGTGCCCGCCGAATTCCCAGATCCCGACGGCGGCACCCGAGGCATCCCCGAACATCGCCATCTTGCCCTGGTCGGGAACCTCCATGGGCGGCAGGTAGACCTGTCCGCCGTGCTCCGCCGCGGACTTCGCCGCCGCGTCGATGTCGTCCACGCGCAGGTAGGTCGTCCAGGTGTCGGGGGAGCCGGAGGTCCCGTCGTTCTTCATGATCCCGGCGACCATCGCCTCGTCCTTGGACGCGGTGACGTAGCCGCCGTATTTCTCCTGGTCCCCGGTCTCGTAGGTCCAGCCAAAGAGCGCGTTGTAGAACTCCTTGGATTTCTCCGGGTTCGATGTCAGCAGATCGATCCAGCAGGGCGATCCGACGGGCAGCGCGGGCTTGGGCATGACGACTCCAACCGATCAAAAGGGGTGTATGAATGTGGATCCACGGGCGATTCTATGCCGGTGCCCGCGCCACATCAATGGTTTCTTCCGGATACCGGTCGGTAGTTCGCGGATTCGCGGTGCGGGGCGCCGGGCCCTGCCGCCGTTGCCCGTCTCACGGGCACCCGACCACAAAGTTACGCCTAGACGTACAAATATCTACGCCATGACGTAATATGGGATATCCGCTCCCTTTCCCCCTATCGACACACCGCACCGCCTAGGACCTCAATGACGAATCCTCAACGCCTCCGTGCCGCGACATCCCGCTGGCACCGCCGCCTCGCGGCGGCCCTTGCCGCGATCGCGCTCACCGCGACGCTTGCCGGCTGCGACTCCCCCGGAACCGGAACCGCTCGGGGCGCTTCCGATCGCCCGGTCGTGCTGACCACCTTCACCGTGCTGGCCGACATCGCCCAAAACGTCGCCGGCGACAAGCTCGAGGTCCAATCCATCACCAAGGTCGGGGCCGAGATCCACGGCTACGAGCCCACGCCCCAGGACATCGCCAGGGCTTCCAAGGCCCAGCTGATCCTGGACAACGGGCTGAACCTGGAGGCCTGGTTCGGGAAGTTCGTCGCCGAGCTCGACGTGCCGCACGTGGTGCTCAGCGACGGGATCGAGGTCATGGACATCACCGAGGACGCCAACGCCGGGAAGCCCAACCCGCACGCCTGGATGAGCCCGGTGAACGTGCAGCACTACGTGGCCAACATCCGCGATGCCTTCATCGAGCTGGATCCGGAAAACCGCGAGCACTACACGGCCAACGCCGGCGCCTACACCGCGCAGCTGCAGGAGCTGCAGGACAACCTGGTCGCCGGGCTTTCCGGGTTGAAGGAGAACGAGCGGGCGCTGGTGACCTGCGAGGGCGCCTTCTCCTACCTCGCCCGCGACGCCGGGCTGAAGGAAAAATACATCTGGGCCGTGAACGCCGAACAGCAGGCCACCCCGCGGCAGATCGTCTCGGTCATCGAATTCGTCAAGGAGCACCGGGTGCCGGCGGTCTTCTGCGAATCCACGGTCTCCGACGCCCCGATGCAGCAGGTGGTGCAAGCCACCGATGCAGCCTACGGCGGCACGCTGTTCGTCGACTCGCTCTCCGAGGCCGACGGCCCGGTCCCCAGCTACCTGGAAATGATCCGCCACGACTCCGACGTGATCCTTGAAGCACTGAGAGGGGGCACCGAATGAGCACCCCCGCCGTGGACGCCACCGGCTTGACGGTGCGCTACGGCGAGGTGCTGGCCCTCGACGAGGCCAGCTTGCAGCTTTATCCCTCGCGCATCTGCGGGCTGGTGGGCATGAACGGATCGGGCAAGTCGACGCTGTTCAAGGCCATCATGGGCCTGCTCAAGCCCGAGGCCGGAACCGTGCGCATCAACGGCGGCACCCCCGCCCGGGCCCGGAGGTCCGGGGCCATCGGATACGTGCCGCAGTCCGAGGACGTCGACTGGTCCTTCCCGGTCTCGGTGCACGACGTGGTGATGATGGGCCGCTACGGGCACATGGGATTCACCCGCCGGCCCGCCAAGGCCGACAAGCTGGCCGTCGCCGAGGCCCTGGAACGCGTGGAACTGACCGGGCACGCGAACCGGCAGATCGGGCAGCTCTCCGGCGGACAGAAGAAGCGCGCCTTCGTCGCCCGCGGCATCGCCCAGGGCGCGTCGGTGCTGCTGCTCGACGAACCCTTCGCCGGGGTCGACAAGAGATCCGAAGCCACCATCACCCGGCTGCTGCGCGAACAGGCCGCCGCCGGGGCCGCGATCCTGGTCTCCACCCACGACCTGCACGCCCTGCCGGCGCTGGCCGACGAGGCGGTGCTCCTGATGCGGAAGGTGCTGATGCACGGGGACCCGCACACCGTGCTGCGCCCCGAAAACCTTGCCCTGGCCTTCGGCCTGGACGTCCTGGGACGGAACGAAGAATCATGAACCTGCTGGACCTGGTCATCGAACCCCTGGGCTACGGCTTCATGGTCAACGCCCTGGCCACCGCCGTGACCGCCGCGGCCGTCTGCGCGGTGCTCTCCTGCTGGCTGGTGCTGATCGGCTGGTCGCTGATGGGAGACGCGGTGTCCCACGCGGTGCTGCCGGGCGTCGTGCTGGCCTACGTGCTCGGCGTGCCGTTCGCCATCGGCGCGCTGCTCTTCGGCTTCCTGGCCGTGGGCTTGATCGGGGCGGTGCGCGACACCAGCCGCATCAAGGAGGACGCCGCCATCGGCATCGTCTTTTCCACGCTCTTCGCCCTGGGCCTGGTGCTGATCTCCGTGACCCCCTCCCAGACCGACCTGGGCCACATCATCTTCGGGAACCTGTTGGGCGTCTCCAAGGCCGAGCTGGTCCAGATCCTCATCCTGGGGGCGTTGGCCCTGGCGGCGCTGCTGCTGTGGCGCCGGGACTTCACGCTCTTTGCCTTCGATCCGACCCATGCGCACGCCATCGGGTTGAACCCGCGGCTGCTGGGCGCCGCGCTGCTGGGCCTGCTGGCGCTGACCAGTGTGGTGGCGCTGCAGGCGGTGGGCGTGATCCTGGTGGTGGCGATGCTGATCATCCCCGGGGCCACCGCGCACCTGCTCACCGATCGCTTCGGGCGGATGCTGATCATCGCCCCGGCCATCTCGGTCGCCTGCTCGGTCATCGGGCTGTACGCCAGCTACTACCTGGACACCGCCTCGGGCGGCATGATCGTGCTGGTTCAGGGCGCGGTGTTCGCGCTCGTGTACCTCTTCGCCCCCGCCCAGGGGCTGCTGGGGCGGCGGATCTTCGCCGCGGCGCGCCGCCGCCGCACCGCGGATTCCGGGACCCGGGCGCCGGAAGGCGCGGGCCCCGGGAGCTAGCCCCGTGAGACGTGCAGCGCGTCGGCGGCCTGGCGGCCCAGCGTGATGCTGGCCGTGCCGCCGGCGACCAACAGCTGCACCGCATCGGAGAAGGGTGCGGCCTGGGCGACGACCAGGCCCACCCCCGGCACGACGCCCTGCGCGCTGAGGTACTGCAGCAACTCCGGGTCCTCGTCGTTGATGCGTTCCACCACGACCCGACCCCCGGGCTCCACGGTGCTCAGCAGCACCGCGTCGGGCACCGTGAGCACCCCGTCGACGCTCGGGATCGGGTCCCCGTGCGGGTCGCGGGAGGGGTGGCCCAGGAAGGTGTCGAGGCGTTCGACCATGAAGTCGCTCATCGCGTGTTCCAGGTTCTCGGCCTCGTCGTGGACCTGGTCCCAGTTGTAGCCCAGGTGCTCGACCAGGAAGGTCTCCAGCAGCCGGTGCCGCCGGACCATGTCCAGGGCGTACTTGCGGCCCAGTTCGGTCAGCTCCACGGCCCCGTAGCGGGCGTGGCTGACCAGGCCCTGGGTGGTCAGCTTGCGCACCGCGTCGGAGACCGAGGAAACCCGCAGCCCCGATTTCTGGGCGATGTCCGTTGCGGTGACCGGGTCGTCGGACCATTCGGACAGGCCCCAGATGACCTTCAGGTAGTTCTGCGTGCTGATGGAAAGTTCCGAAACCGACATGTGTACGAGTCTACAGAGGACACCCGCCCGGCCTTGTGCCGCAGGGGCGTGGGCTCGCCTAGATCCAGCCCTGTTCGCGGGCCAGGTGGGCCGCGGCGATGCGGTTCGCCTCCCCGGTCTTGCCGATGGCACTGGAGAGGTGGTTGCGCACCGTGCCGGCGCTCAGGTGCAGGGACGCGGCGATCTGTGCCACCGGGGCGCCGGACTGCGCACGGGACAGCACCTCGCGCTCGCGCTCGGTCAGCGGGTTGGCCCCGCTCGTCAGCGAGGTCGCGGCCAGGGCGGGGTCAACCACCCGGCCCCCGGCATGCACCCGGCGCACCGCCGCGGCCAGCTCGGAGGACGGGGTGTCCTTGACCAGGAACCCGCTGGCCCCGGCCTCGAACGCGGCCCGCAGGTACCCCGGCCGGTCGAAGGTCGTCACCATCAGCATCCTGCAACCGGGCATGGCCGCCCGCAGCATCCGTGCCGCTTCCAGCCCGTCGGTGCCCGGCATCTGGACATCCAGCAACGCCACGTCCACCCGGTGTTCGACGGCAAGTTTCGCGACCTCGGCTCCGTCACCGGCCTGGGCGACGACCTCGATGTCGGGTTCCAGGTTCAGCAGCGCGGCCAGCGCCCCGCGCACCAGCGCCTGGTCGTCGGCCAGCAGCACCCTGATGGGTGCGGCCGCGGCGGCATCTGCTGCGCTCATTCCCAGCTCACCGCAACCCTGGTGCCACCGTGGTCCGAGTCCCCGATCTCCAGCCGCGCCCCGGCCAGCCGGGCGCGTTCGCGCATCCCGCGCATGCCGTGCCCCTCGCGGCTTCCGGCCAGCGAGTCGCCGTCGTCCTCGATGCCCAGCCTGCCGGGGGCGATGCGGATCCAGCAGGTGGTGGCGTGGGCGTGGCGCAGCACGTTGGTGGCTGCCTCGCGCAGGATCCAGGACAGCACCGTGGAGTGCGCCGGCTCGAGATCCTGCGCGTTGCCGACGAGCACGGTCTTGATCCGCGCATCGTCCAGCGCGGCGCGCACGGAGGCAAGTTCCTGGGCCAGGGTGGTGCTGCGCTGCCCGTCCAGGGTGGCGCGGATCGAGTCCAGCGCCTCGGCATTCAGCGCGCGGATCTGCCGCAGCTCGGCGCGGGCGGCGTCGACGTCGGAATCCAGCAGCCGTTCGGCGAGTTCGGCCTTCAGCCCGATCGCGGTGAGCGAGTGCCCCAGCACGTCGTGCACGTCCCGGGCCATCCGTTCCTGTTCGGCCAGCAGCGCATAGTCGAGGCGCAGGTCGTCTGCCGCGATGCCGCGCCGGATCAGCGCGGTGTTCACCGCGTTGACGACAACGAGCACCACCAGCAGGCCCAGCAGGAAGACGTAGTCGCCCAGCCCCGCGGGGATGGCGACCGACAGGGCCGCGGCGAGCACCCCGGCGTTGGTGATCCACATGCTGCGCACCGAGAGCAGGTAGGCAGCGAAGCTGATCAGGAACGGGCCGAGGCTGATGGCGTCGGCACCGAGGATCGGAAGGCTGGCGGCGGTGATCGCCAACAGGGCGCCGAAAGGGACCCAGGCGCGTCCGTGGCCGCTCGCGCTGACCCCGAGTTCCGAGCTGTAGGTGAAAAAGCCCCACAGATAGACGGCGGCGAAGGCCGCCACCAGCCCGTACCCGGCGATCTTGGCGGGCATGGGCTGCGTTGACTCGGTGATGGACAGGATCGGGAAGATGAGGAAGACAACCCAGACGGCTGCCAGCAGCCAGCCGAACTTCGACCAGAAGGAACCGGGGTCGCCCACCTCGTCGTTCACCTCCGCGCCCGGGAGCGGCGCACTGCCCAGAGGGCGAACACCGCGAAGAGAAGAGTCCATGCCACAAGGTTAGCGACAAGCATGCCCAGCGAATCGGTTCCGGCCCCCTCGCCCGCGCCGAAGCCCTCGGTCAACGGGTAGCGCACCAGCCCCGCGTAGCCGTACATCGGGGTGAAGCGGGCGATGTCCAGCATGGTCCCGCTCAGCGGCATGAAGACGTTTCCGAAGAACGCGAAGAACACCATGCCCCCGCTGGCCACGCCCAGGGCGGTCTCGGACTTGAAGGCCATTCCGATGCCCAGTCCGTACAGGGCAAAGACCCCGGAGCCGAGCACCGCGATGAGGAAACTTGCGGTCCAGATCCACGGTGCGTCGGCGCGGGCGCCGGTTCCCGCCCCGACCGCGAAGACCAGCCCGGCGCAACCGGTGGCCACGATCAGGGCCACGGCCAGCTTGGAGGACACGAACCCGGCGGGTGTCATCCGCGTCAGGGCGATCTGGCGTCCCCAGCCCAACATGGCCTCGGTGGCTGCCGTGCCGGCGATGGAGGTGGTGGCCAGAGCCGCCCCGTAGGCCGCCATCGAGGACATGACGTAGAACTTCACGTTCCCGTTTCCGGCGGGTTCTCCCCCGCCGCCGAACATGTTCCCGAAAAGCAGGTACATCACCACCGGCATCAGCACCGTGAACATCAGGTTCCCGACGTCCCGGGATTGGCGGAAGAGCTCGATGCGGACATAGGTCGGGTTCATGAGTCTTCTCCGGTCAGTGCCATGAAGGCCGCCTCGAGGGTCGGCGTGGTGATTTCCAGGTCGGTGGCCGCCAGTTCGTTGAGCAGCATCCGCGCCGCGGCGTCGGACTCGGGGCCGGTCACCGAAACGCGGCGGCCCTCCAGCCGCACCGAGGTGACCTGGTCCAGGGCCCGGAGCGCCGCCACGGCGGGGGCGGTCGGCCTGCCGGCCGGCAGCGTGGCGCCGACCACCCGTCCCCCGGTCATCTCGCGCAGCTGCGCGGTGGGCCCGTCGGCCAGCACCCGCCCGGCCCCGATGAGAACGGTGCGTTCGGCAAAGTCCTGCGCTTCTTCCAGGTAGTGGGTGGCGAACAGGACGGTGCGCCCGGCGACCGCGTCCTGGCGCATGGTGTCCCAGAATGCGCGGCGGGCAGAGACGTCCATCCCGGCGGTGGGTTCGTCCAGGATCAGCAGGCGCGGATCGGGCAGCAGGGCCAGGGCGAACTTGAGCCGCTGTTGCTCGCCCCCGGAGCACTTGGAGACCTTGCGCCTGGCCAGGGAGGTGATGTCGGTGCGTTCCATGACCTCGTCAATTCGCGACTTGGCACCGTGCAGCGCGGCGATGGCGGTGACGGTCTCGCGCACCGTAAGGTCGCGCAGCAGCCCGCCGGTCTGCAGGACCGCCGAGATTTCCCCGGCCTCGACGGCCGCCCGGGGCGGCTTGCAGAACACGGAGATCGTGCCGGAGGTGGGCTGGGTGAGGCCGAGCATCATGTCGATCGTGGTGGTTTTTCCGGCTCCATTGGGGCCCAGGAAGGCCACGATCTCCCCGGTGCCCACGCGCAGGTCGATCCCCGCGACGGCCTCGAGCCGGCCTTCGTTGGTGTGGAAGGACTTGCGCACGTCGCGCAGTTCCAGTGCCGTGGCACCGGGCTGCGGTGCCCGCGGCGATGCCGGTTGCTGTTCGGTCGTGGTTTTCATGCCTCCAGTCTGTCGCCTCGGGCCTGCCCGCAGAAGTCCTATAGATCATGAAATTGCCATGACAGATGTCATGACAGACATTTCCCTCGTGCCGTACTGGCAGGCTCCCGTGTCCGTGGATATCCGCGTCCAGCTGGGCCCTCGACTCGTCGACACAGCGCCTCTCAGATGGTGCTCCGTCCGTTGCCAGACCTCGAAACCCATGGGCGTCACGTCACATTCCACAAATGTGTGACGCTTCACCATGGGCTCAAAACCTCTTCTAGCGTGGGCTGGGCGGCGCCTGCGGAGCGCCGAACGGCTCGATGCATGCGGCGGGGCCGATCGCATTGGGCATGGACACAACAGACAGGCCTGTGATCGACGATCTGCACATAGATCTGGATCACGCCGTTCAGACATACTTCACCGTTGAAGGCACGAAGGAGTGACCCCTTATGACTACAGATTTCAAGCCCCCGTCGGGACCGGCGAACACGCTGGCCAAGACGCTGGGCAACCGCGATGCCCTCGCCCTGGGATTCGGGGCCATGATCGGATTTGGCTGGGTGGTGCTCACCGGTGGCTGGCTCTCCAGCGCCGGAACCATGGGTGCTGTCCTGGCCATGCTTACCGGCGGCGTCATCATGGCCATCGTCGGATTGACCTATGCCGAATTGACCTCGTCAATGCCGAAGGCGGGAGGCGAGCACAACTTCATCCTGCGCGCCCTCGGCCCCCGCCCGTCGTTCATTGGTTCCTGGGCCATCACCGGCGGCTACGTCACCATCGTGGCGTTCGAGGCCGTGGCGCTACCGCGCACCATCGAATACATCGTTCCAGGGCTGAGCCGGATCCCGCTGTGGACCATCGCCGGGTACGAGGTCCACCTCACCTGGGCACTGGTCGGCGTGGTCGCCGGAGCACTGATCACGTTGATCAATATCCTGGGCGTGAAGCAGGCTGGCATCGTGCAGACCTTCACCGTGCTCTTCCTGCTGCTGATCGGAGCGCTGCTGCTCTTCGGCTCCGTCATCGGCGGCAGCTCCGAGAACATGTTCCCGATGTTCAACAATGGGGTCAGCGGCTACTTCGCGGTGCTGATGGTGGTCCCGTTCCTCTTCATCGGCTTCGACGTCATCCCGCAGTCGGCCGAGGAGGTCAACATCCCGCCGCGCCAGGTCGGCAGGCTCGTTGTCATCGCGGTCGTCCTGGCCACCATTTGGTACATCATGGTCGTGCTGACCACCGCCTCGGCCATGCCGGCCAGCGAGCTGGTCAAGACCGACATCGCCACCGCTGATGCCATGGGCGCACTGTTCGGCTCCGACATCATGGCCAAGATCCTGATCGCCGGCGGCATCGCCGGCATCCTGACCTCGTGGAACTCGTTGCTGCTCGGCGCCTCGCGCCTGGTCTTCTCGCTGGCCCGTTCCGGCATGCTGCCGGCATGGTTCGGCGCCCTGCACCCGAAGTTCCGCACCCCGCACAACGCGCTTCTGTTCATCGGCGGCATCTCGATGCTTGCACCGTTCTTCGGCGTCGAAATGCTAGGCTGGCTGGTTGACGGCGGCGCACCGAGCATCATCATTGCCTACTTCCTGGTGGCCGTGACGTTCCTGGTGCTGCGCAAGCGCGAACCGCAGATGGATCGCCCGCTGCGCATTGGAGGCAAGGGCAAGGGCGGCATCGCCATCGGCATCGCCGCCACCGTGCTGACCCTGGCGCTGTTCTCCCTGTATATGCCGGGCATGCCCGCCTCGCTGTCGTGGCAGCCGTGGCTGATTTTCTTCGTCTGGTGGGGCATGGGAGCGGTGTTCTTCTTCAAGGTTCCGGGCGGCATCAAGGCCGGCATCGACGCCGAGGAGCAGGTCATGGAGATCGTCAACGCCCGCAAGGCCAATTCCAAGTCCAGGTCCAAGAAGTAACAACCGGGCATCGCACATGCCGTGGGCGGGCACCGGATATCCGATGCCCGCCCACGGCATTTTCGAATGAAGTGCCCCGCGACAGGCCGGAACATTTGCCCCGGAGCCCAGCCACGGCCCAGCGCCCATCACCTACGCTGGGGAGGTGGTCAACTACACCTTCAAGCAATTGCAGTACTTCATCGCCGTGGCCGATGCCGGCACGATCTCCGGTGCCGCGGCCTCCTGCCACATCTCGCAGGCCGCGATGTCCCAGGCCATCGGGGAGCTCGAGCGCATCGTCGGGTCCCAGCTGCTGGTGCGCCACCGGGCCCGCGGCGTCGTGCTGACCGCGGTGGGAACACATTTCCTGCGTGACGCCAAGGAGCTGGTCAGGCACGCCGAGGAGGTCCAGGAGCTCATCGGGGAACGGCAGAGCGGCTTGGTGGGGCCGCTGAACATCGGGATGTATTCGGGGCTTTCGGCCTTCTGGCTGCCGGTGGTCTGCGAGCAATTCACCAAGCCCAACCCGGGCCTGGAGGTGCACATCACCGAGGGAGACGGTGCCGAATTGCAGGAACGCCTGCTCGAGGGCTACCTCGATGCGGTGATCACCCACACCCGGCACCTGCTGCCCCGCGTGCAGCACACCCCGGTGATGAGCGGGCGCCCCTATGTGCTGCTGGCGGCCGGGCACCGGCTCGCGGGCAACGGTTCCGTGCGGCTGTCCGACCTGGCCGAGGAGGACTTCGTGTCCCTGGACATCCCCACGGTGCGCGACAACCAGCTGGTCAACCTGCGCATGTCCGGGCTGGACCCGAAGATCGCCTGGAGCAGCTCGAACTTCGAGGCGGTGCGCGGCATGGTCGCCCGCGGGCTGGGCTACACGGTGCTGGTGCAGCGCCCGCCGGCGGATGTCAGTTACGACGGGCTGCCGCTTGCCGTGCTGGAGATCGAGGGGCAGGTGGGCCACAGCGACATCTGCGTCGCCTACACGGCCGCCGAGCGGCCAAGCCTGCGGCTGCGCGCCTTCATCGAGTTCTGCGAACGGATCGGGGCCGAACGCGAGCAGGGGCCGGAGACGTCCTGAACGGACATTCCCGGCCCCCGCATCGCGGCACAGCTGGCTGGTGCTACATCTCCTCGGCGCCCAGGTCCGCGTCCTTGCCTTCCTTGACGCTGCGCATGGCCAGCGCGGCCACGATGAAGACCCCGGCCCACACGGCCCCGGCGATCCACAGCGAGCCGCCACCGAGCAGCACCAGGCCGGTGACGATCATCGGGGTGAAGCCCGCACCGAGGGTCGACGAGAGCTGGTAGACCAGCGAGGCCCCGGTGTAGCGGATGCGCGTGGGGAACAGCTCGGCGGTGAAGGCGCCGAACGGCCCGAAGATGGTGCCCTGGATGACGCCGTTGGCCAGGAAAAGCGCGATCGCGAAGAGCCACAGCTCGCCCAGTTGCAGCATCCACATGATCGGCAGCGCGAGCACAGCTCCGGCGATGATGCCGAACATCATCACCGGGCGGCGGCCCAGCTTGTCCGAGTAGCGGGCGGCAAACCACACCGCCACGATGGTCAGGGTGGCGCCCACGGCCTTGATGTTCAGCACCGCGGTGCGGTCCATGCCGGCTTCCTCCACCACGTAGGAGATGGCCCAGACCGTCATGATTCCCTGCACGGTGTAGGAGCTCATGCCCACCAGCGTGCCCATGAGCACGGATTTCGGGTATTTGGTCAGCACCTGCAGCAGCGGGATCTTCTTCTCCGCGGCCTTGTCCTCCAGGGCCAGGAAGAGCGGGGATTCGGTGACCTTCAGGCGGATGACCAGGCCGATGGCAACCAGGCCCAGGCTGGCGATGAAGGGGATGCGCCAGCCCCAGGCCAGGAACTGCTCGGTGGGCAGCGTGGAAACGGCGGAGACGGCAAGGGTAGCCAGCACCGCGCCGGCCGGACCGCCCATGTTTGCGAAGCTGGCGGCGAAGCCGCGGCGTTCCTTGGGTGCGTGTTCCAGTGCCATGAGCATGGCCCCGCCCCATTCCCCGCCCACGGCCAGGCCCTGGATGACGCGCAGGGTGATAAGTGCGATCGGGGCAATGACACCGACCTGTGCGGTGGGCGGCAGCAGGCCGATGATGGTCGAGGCGACGCCCATCATCACCATGGAGGTGATCAGCACGCCCTTGCGGCCCAGTTTGTCTCCGTAGTGCCCGAAGATGATGCCGCCCAGCGGGCGGGCCAGGTAGCCCACCGCGAGCGTGGCGAAGGAGGCGAAGAGCGCCACTGCGGGTGACTGGTTGACGAAGAAGACCTTGTTGAACACCAGCGACGCGGCGGTGGCGTAAAGGATGAAGTCGTAGAACTCGATGGCGCTGCCGATGAAGGAGGAGGCCAGGATCCTTCGCATGTGCGGATCGTTCAACGACGGAACGGCGATCTCTGCCGACTGCCCGGCCGATGTCTTGAGGTGGGTCATGGCGCAACCATCAATTCTGTGTGAGCGCGGCTAAAGGAAATGGTATCGAGGTCATCGGGAACCAGGAAGGTCCCGGAGAAATCCCTGGCGTGGGCGAGCCACGTGGAGACCGGTGTGGTCCCTGGCACCAGGTGGTGCAGGGCCAGGGTGCGGGCCCCGGCACGTTCGGCCAGCTCGATGGCCTGGGCCGCCGAGGTGTGCGAGAGGCGGTGGTGGTCCATCGAGGCGGCAGCGGCCTCGGTGCCGATGCTCCCGTAGCTGCGCTGGACCCAGTCGAAGTCGATGGCCTCGTGCAGCAGCAGGTCGGTGTCGCGGGCCAGCCGCACGAGGTTCTCGCACGGTGCGGTGTCCCCGGAGATTGTCACGGAACCCTCGGCGGTGTCGAAGCGGAAGGCGAAGGCCGGGGCGATCGGCGGGTGCTTGACCAGGGTGGCGGTCACGGTGACCAGCTCGTCCCGGTAGATCTCGAACGGCTCGAAGCCCTCGGGGGTCGGGTTCGCATTGGGGTGGTAGCCGCTTCCGGCGGGGATCGCGATGTCCGAGGCGATGAAGTGGTCCAGCGGGGAGGGACGCAGGGCGTCGATCACCCGGTCATTCAAGTCGGTGCCGTAGGCCTGCATGAGGTGGCTGAACATGTCCGCGGTGCCCGGGGTCGGATTCTTCGGGTAGAGCGGGGTCGGCGGGACCTGGGCGCGCGGCGAGGCCGGCGGCAGGGCGCCACGGTCGCCGGGGCCGATGATGCGGACCGGAGCTTGGCCGGGGGTGATGGTGAAGAGCCCGAAAATCGCCAGCGACGCCAGATCGATGGTGTGGTCGGAGTGCAGGTGGGTCAGGAAGATCCCGCGTAGGTTCGCGGTGCTGAATCCGGCCTTCATGAGCTGGTTTCCCACGCCGGTTCCGGCGTCCACCAGGTACACGGCGTCGCCGACGACCACTGCGGTGGCGATGCCCGCGCGCTTGCCGGCGTTTTCGCCGGTCCACCAACGCGGGCCGCCGGCCGTGCCCAGGGTGACGACGCGGGGTTTCAGGGAAGTGCCTTGCACGTGTGCTGCTCCTTATGCGAGAAGAATGAGATGTCCTTCACACAAGGATGTAGCCTCACGGCACATACGTAAAACTGTTTTTATCGATTCGAATCCTCGGTTTTGCCTATGTTAGGCGGCTCCTCCCGTTCACCCCATGGAGCGGAACCCCAATTCGGTCAGGCGCACCGCACGCAGACCGTCATAGCGGCTGATCCGTGTTAGTGCCTCGGTACCCCACAAATCCTCAAAGTCATCCATCGCGAACGCGGGATCGACATAGCGCACATCAACGATTCCGAGCGTCGCCGCGTATTCAAGGAGCAACGCCATCAGGTAACGCCGGTCCACGAATCCCTCGAAATCGATGTGGTCATACCCGAGGCTGCCGTACTCGGGGTCTTCGACATAGAGCTTGAACGCCGCCATGTCGTTGCGCACCACGGTGAAGTGCGCGCCCTCGTGGATCGAGGCGTTGTAGGCCTGGGTCACCATGGTGAACTCGCTGGTGGAGAGCACCTTCAGGACCTCGGCCGCCATGAACCTGCGGTTCTTCAACCCGGAGAGCGTGTTGGTCCGCTTCTGCCCCTTGATGGCCTCGATCCTGGACAGCTCGTCGATCACCCCGCCGCGGACCCACCGGTCCCACAGCCCCAACAGGACTTCATCCGGCTCCTTCTTGAGTGCGGCTCGGCCGCGCGCGGTGAGTTCGAGCCTGGTTCCGGCTGCCAGTCCGCCGGCTTGCAGCAGCAATGGCCAGGCGAAGGCCGCGATGTGCTCGTCGGGGTAGAAGTCACCTCCCGGCAGTGCCTCGGCCAGCAAACGCATGGTTGCGGCCGACGGCTTCTTGGTGGCCGCGCTGCAACGCATCTGGCCACCCTCCACCAACATCAACATGGTACGTAGCTGTTCCCGGGCACGGTCCAGGGTCTTCAATTCAATTTCGACGCTCATCTCATCCACCATGCAAATCTCCCATGCAACCGGCCTCCGCGTCCAAGGATTCCCCCCAACCCGTGCGTCGATCCGTTGTACTGTGGTGGGAAGTTGCCTGCCACCTCCCGCCAGCAAGAATGCGAGAGCCCGTGTCCAAGAAGAAGAAACCCACGTCCCACAAGGCCAAGCAGGGGCACTCCGGGCGGACCGGGGCGGCCGGGAACATCGTCAGCATCGACGAGTTCCGGGTCCGCAGCAGTGGGGACGAGGTGGCTGCGGGATTCATGAAATGGGTGCGCGCCAACACCTCGCTGCCGGAACTGGGCGAACCGCTCCCGGTGCTGCGGGCATTCCTGGAAAACTACCTCGTTGCCGCCAAGACCCAGGTGGCCACGGAGCTTCATCCTTTCGCCACGAAGGTGGCCCTGGGCAAGTACTTCTTCGACCACCCGGAGGAGGACTTCGGCTTCGTCCTGCAGGTGGTGATGGGGTACCTGCTGTATCTGGACGACTCGGATTTGTGGAGCGGCAGCGACCAGTTGTTCGATGAGGTGCAGGAAGAGTTGCTGGAAGCCGCAGACGAGCAGGCCGACGCAGATTTCGACGAACGGGTCTTCGAGGTCCCGGCCCTGTCACGCACCCAGACCCGGGATGCACTGCTCGCATTGCCGCTGGCCGCGCACCTGCAGGCATTCTTCGCATGGTTCGGGGACAAGCGCGACGTCACCTCCACAGGCCGGCTCACCCGCAAGGACATCCAGGCTGCGGCCGCGGCACTGGGAGTTGCGGCGCAGGGAGCCAACACCATCCCGGTCCGTGGCCCCGACGCCGAGGACGCGCCGTTCCAGGCGACCAGCGCCCAGCAGGTTCCGCTGCTCGATTTGTTCTGGGAAGCGCTGGTGCGCATCGGCATCCTCGAGGTGGGTTCGCGGCGCGCGACCATGAGCCGTCCCCTGGATGCCTTGGCCGGGGCCGCGCACGAGGAGATGCTGATGCACCTGGTACGGGACGTGGCGTTGAGCCTGTACCTGCAATTCATCGCCACGGCGGCCGCCGGGTTCGACGACGACCAGGAGTCGGAAGACGATCTCTTCGCTGACCTGCTGTCCTCCATCCTCCTGGAAGCCGGGTTCGACGAGGGGGTCCCGGTGGAGCACCTGGTGGTGGCCATGGCGACGCTGGACGAGGTGGACACCGATGAGGTGGTCCTCGCACAGTTGTTCCTGGAGCTCATGGTCGCCGAAGGCCTGTTGGAACGCGACACGCACTTCCGGATTCCCGCGGCGATGAAGAAGCTGGTCGCCTTTGCCCTGGCCGAACCCTCCGGCGTCGAGATCAGCTACGAGGACCCGGAAGACGAGGACCTGGCGTACCTGGGTGCCGAGGACTGAAGCCCGCGCACGGCGTGCTCGCCGGCCAGCGCCGCCCTGAACACCCAGGGGTGGTGGTCCCCCTGCATGGGCGCTCCCTTTCGGGGTTCGGGTGCGCGGTTTAGGTATACAGGGAGAGCGGGGCGTTGGTTCCGTGCAGGAAGTACTGTCCGACCTCGATCTTCTTGTAGTCCACCGGGTCGTGCAGCGAGTGCGTGCGCACATTGCGCCAGAACAGGTCCAGTCCCACGTCGTTCCCGGTGGAGCTGGCTCCGGTGACCTCGTAAATGCGGTTGGCCACCTCCAGCGCCACCTCGGTGGCGACGACCTTGAGCTCGGCGATGGCCACCGCAACATCACCTCGTTGCGCCGCATCGAGTGCGCCGGCGCGGCCCACCTCGGTGTCGAAGCGGCGGTTGAGCTTCTCGGCCAGGGCGCCGACGGCGGCGGTGCGCGCCTTCAGCTCCCCGATGGTGCGCTGGAAGATCGGGTCCTGGGCGTAGCTGCCGGCCGCGGAAAGGAACCAGGAGTTCTTGCGCTCCAGCAGGATCTTGCGCCCGGCCGCCAAAGCGCCCTCGGCGATGCCGAGGTAGAAGTTCCCGAAGGCCAGCTGCAGCCCCGGGGTCAGCAGCGTGACAATCGGATCGGGCGTGATTTCGCCCAGCACGTCCCCGGGCGTCACCAGCACGTCGTGGTACTTCACCGAGCCGGAGGCCGAAAGCCGCTGGCCCAGGTGGTCCCAGTCCCCGAGCAGCTCCAGTCCCTCGCGGGTGCGTTCGAGCACGAACGCAAGGACCTTGCCGTCATTTGTCCCGCCGCTTACCGCGGCATTGACGACGATCACGTCCCCGACGGAGGAACCGGTGGAGAAGCGCTTGAGTCCATTGAGCCGGTAGCCCTCGTCCACGGCGGTGAGGGAGAGGTCGGGATCGACGGGGTTCACCGAATCACCCCAGAGCCAGCCTGCGGCGGCGCTGCGGGCGAACCAGGCCCCCTGGGTCGCAGGATCGGCATAGAACGCGATGCTGGACTGGTTGGCGTAGTGGTAGGCCAGCAGC
This sequence comes from Arthrobacter sp. UCD-GKA, assembly GCF_001863355.1. NCBI lineage: Bacteria > Bacillati > Actinomycetota > Actinomycetes > Micrococcales > Micrococcaceae > Arthrobacter > Arthrobacter sp. UCD-GKA. Next base: position 331,772 of record NZ_MOLR01000004.1, read on the forward strand.
TGGGCGATCGAACCGTCGGCCGCCGCAATGATGCGCACCGCGGCGAAGGCCGACTCCCAGTGTCCGCCGGCCCCTCCGGATTCGGCCGGGACCAGCAGGTTCAGCAGCCCCGAATCCCGCAGCAGGCCAACCTCGCTGAACGGGTCCTGGTTCGCGGCGTCGCGGGCCAACGCGTCAACGGCGAGGGCCTGGGCAACCGTGCGGGCTACGGATGCCCAATGTTCAAGTTCGCGCTCGTCGGCATGCCCGTTCCATGGGGTGCGGGGAAGAGTGTTGGTGTCAATGGCGGTGGTGCTCATGCGGGTGGTCTCCTTCGAGGGTTCGCGTCGAATCAATGACTCGACCCTAGGAACCGGGAAGGGGGTTGCTCACCCGGCGCGTCAACGGCCGAAGCGCGTTGTCATGAAGCGTCACCCCCGCCGCTGGAACGCCGCCGCGCATGCCACGGGAAGTCACCGGGCGTCATCGAGCGGACATGCGGGCACACGGAAGGTCATGGATATTGCCCGCGCTCGCCGGTGATGCGGCGGGATGCGCGGTGGGCCTGGAGGCTGGCTAGCCGTTGCCGCTGGCAGCGACCGCGGTGACCAGGCCCTGGAGCTCGGGGACCCGGGCGGCGTTTTCGAGCGCTTCCCGGAGCACCGCATCATGTGTCGGGTGGGCCTCGACGAGCAGTTGCTCCCCTGCCTCGGTGAGTTCGGTGTAGATCCCGCGCCTGTCATCCAGGCACAGGATGCGGGTCAGCAGGGCACGGTCCTCGAGACGGGTCACCAATCGGGTGGTGGCCGACGAAGAGAGTGCGGCGGCACGGGCGAGCTGGGCCATGCGCATGTGCCAGCCGTCCTGCCGGCTCAGGGCATCGAGCACCGTGAATTCAACGACGGAGAGCCCGTGCTTGGCCTGCAGGGCGCGCTCAAGCTCTCCCTCGATCAGGTTGTGCAGCGCGGCGAGCGTGCGCCAGCCCTGCGCGCGGACCTGCACTGCGTCGTCCTTGATCCCCATGGGTAATGCTCCTCGTGTTTTCCGACTCCCCAAGAGTAGCACCTTGCGCCGATATAGCGCGTATGCAATCATTGTGTCAGCAGTTAGTTGCAGACGCAACGACCGATGTGGGGAAACCCTTCGCATCTCATCCCAGCCCTCATACACCGAAGGTTCTCCATGCCCATAGCTCTCTACGCCCTTGCCCTGGGCGGTTTTGGAATCGGCTTGACCGAGTTCGTCATCATGGGCCTGTTGCCCGAGGTTGCCGCGGATTTCGGGGTCACCGAAACCGTCGCCGGCTACCTCATCTCCGGCTATGCCCTCGCCGTGGCCATCGGCGCCATCATCCTCACCGCAGTGCTCAGCAGGCTGGACCGCAAGAAGTCGCTGCTGTTCCTGATGCTCCTGTTCATCATCGGAAACCTGCTCAGCGCCACCGGCCCGAGCTACGAGTTGGTCATGGTCGGCCGGATCATTGCCGCGCTGTGCCACGGCGCCTTCTTCGGCATCGGTTCGGTGGTTGCCGCCGATTTGGTGGCGCCCAACAAGCGTGCCGGGGCCATCGCCTTCATGTTTGCGGGCCTGACCATCGCCAACGTCCTGGGCGTCCCCTTCGGGACGCTGCTGGGCCAGGCCACCGGCTGGCGCTCCACTTTCTGGGCCATCACCGCCATCGGCATCATTGCCTTCATCGGCATCATGGTCCTGGTCCCGGGCAACCTGGCCCGTTCCGCGAGCACCGGCGTCTTCGCCGAATTCAACATCTTCCGCAGCCCCCAGGTCTGGCTGTCGATGGCTGTGACCATCCTGGGCTACGGCGGCATGTTCGGAGCCTTCACCTACATTGCCTTCACGCTCACCGGCGTCAGCGGTTTCGCCGCCACGTCAGTTCCCTGGCTGCTGGTGCTCTTCGGCGTCGGACTCTTCGTGGGCAACATCCTCGGGGGCAAGGCCGCGGACCGCAATCTGGCCGCCACGCTGATCACGGTGCTCTCGATCCTCACCGTCGTTCTGGTGGCCTTCGCACTTCTTGCCGGCAACCAGATTGCCACCATCGTCGCCCTGCTGCTCATGGGCGGCATCGGCTTCTCCACCGTCCCGGGCCTGCAGATGCGCATCATGAACCATGCGGCGCATGCACCCACGCTCGCCTCGGGCGCCAACATCGCCGCGTTCAACGTGGGCAACGCGCTGGGCGCCTGGGTCGGCGGCCTGACCATCGCCGCGGGACTGGGGTACACCTCACCGCTGTGGGCCGGCGCGGGGATCACCGTGGCGGGACTCGCCGTCATGCTCCTTGCGACCCGCGTGCGCGGCGGCGAATACTCCGGGGCCCGCGCGCCCGAATCGGTGCCCGTCACCGTCGGCTAGTGCCACCCCCACCCCAACCACCCGACCCAGTCAATCCCAGGAGAATCCCCATGAGCATTTCAACCACCACCGTCCCGACCATCACCCTCAATGACGGAACCAGCATGCCGCAGCTGGGCTACGGAGTCTTCCAGATCCCCGAGGCACAGACCACGGCCGCGGTGTCCACGGCACTGGAAACCGGGTACCGCAGCATCGACACCGCCGCCATCTACGGCAACGAGTCCGGGGTCGGCCGCGCCCTGGCCGATTCCGGCATCCCGCGCGAGGAGCTCTTCGTGACCACCAAGCTCTGGCTTGCCGACCTGGGCCGGGAAACGACCCGCGACGGGCTGGCCGCAAGCCTGGACAAGCTGGGCCTGGACCACGTGGACCTGTACCTGATCCACTGGCCGGGCACCGACACCGAGGCGTACCTCGAATCCTGGCAGGTGCTGGAGGAACTGCGCGCCGCGGGGCTGAGCCGGTCCATTGGAGTCTCCAATTTCCTGCCGGAACAGCTCGAGCGCATCATCGAACTTGGCGGGACGGTGCCGGCGGTCAACCAGGTGGAGCTGCACCCGTTCCTGCAGAACCGCGAGACCGCCGCGGTGAACCGTGCCCACGGGATCGCGACCGAGGCCTGGAGCCCGCTGGCCCAGGGCGCCGTGCTGGATGACCCGGCGGTGCTGGCAGCCGCCGCGGTCCATGGGGTCACCCCGGCCCAGGTGGTGCTGCGCTGGCACCTTCAACAGGGCAACGTGGTGATCCCGAAGTCCGTCACCGCCTCGCGTATGGCCTCGAACCTGGATCTGCTCGGCTTCGACCTGGACACCGACAGCATCGCGGCGCTCGATGCCCTGGATCGCGACGGGCGCACCGGCCCGTTCCCGGGCACCTTCAACGGCTAGTTCCGCCCACCTTCCACCGCTTCCCGGACCACCGCGCTCCGGGTCCGCCTTGGTGGGGGCCCGGGTGTGCCGGTGTTCCGTGCCATGTTGTGCTGCCGCCGTCTGCGAAACGCGCGATACTGAAGACATGGAACTGGTTTTGCTCGTAATCCCCGGATGCCCGAATTCCGGCACCGCCAAGGAACTCTTCGACACGGCACTAGGCCTCGAAGGCATCACGAATGCGGTCGAAGTTCGTGAAATCACCACCCAGGACCAGGCCGAACGATACGACTTCCACGGCTCTCCCAGCTTCAGCCTCGAAGGCACCGACCTCTTTGCCTCCACTGCCGCACCGGCCGTGGCCTGCCGGGTCTACCCCACGGCCTCGGGACTCGCCGGCCAGCCGGAGATTGGCGAGTTGCGCCGGGCCATCCGGGCGGCCCTCCCGGCAGCTGCACCCAACGCCCGCGCCTAGCCACAAGGCAGTCATGGACCCGGACCGGGAACGCATCCTCGCCCAGTACGCCCGCGCCGAGCACCAATTACGCGACTGGTTGGCCCAGGCGTCCCCGTCCGACCTCGGCCGCCGCAGCAAAGGGACCCGCTGGAACAACGAGGAACTGCTCTTCCACATGGTCTTTGGATATATGGTGGCACGCGCCCTGTTGCCGCTCCACCGGGTGCTTTCCCGGTTGCCGACCCCCGTATCCGCCGGATTCGCCGCCGCCTTGGATGCCGCATCCGTCCCCTTCGATGCCGTCAACTACTGGGGCTCGAAGGCCGCAGCCCGCTTCTACAACCGTCACCGGATGGCGGCAAGGCTCCATCGGGTCCTGGCGGTGTTGGGCAGGAAGCTCGAGTCCGAGTCTCCCGCCGCGCTGTCCCGCGCCATGCCCTTCCCGACCCGCTGGGACCCGTTCTTCACCCGAGCCATGACCCTGGCGCAGCTCTACGCCTACCCCACCGAACACTTCGACTTTCACGCCGGGCAATTGGACCTGCCCCGCGGGCCGGATCGACTTTCACGCCGGGCAGTTGGACCTGCCCCGCGGGCCGGAACGCGGATCTTCCTGAGTCCTCCGGACACGAAAAGGCCACCCGCCGGCACGTTTGGATGTACGCCAGGCGGGTGGCCTTTGCTTGTGGCCGTGGCCCCGCAGACCTAACTGGAAGCCGGGTCTTCGCTGCCGGGAGCGAACTGCGCCAGGGAAATGGCCAGAGCTTCCTCGAGCTGTTCGCCGGTGGCCGTGCCCGATTCGCGCACCGCCTCGGCCCAGACCCGGACCGAACGCTCGGAAAAGGCCAATGCCTCGGGGGAAAGCGCGGCCGCGGCCGGGTCCTCGGCCACGATTCCATCCACGAACAGCCCCAGGGCCAGGAACATTCCGTCCCAGCCCGGACCCACCCATAGTGCCCCGGCACCGCTTTGGGCCATGGCCAGCGGGACGGTGTGCTCCAGCTCCAGGGTCGTGGTGCCGGGTTCGTCGGCGGCAAGGCGCAGCTCGACGAGGCTGTCCTCGCCGCCGAAGGTGACCTTCAGGCGGGTCGGTGGCGAGCATTCCAGGATGCGTCCACCGGCGTTGCCCTCCAACTGGAAGGTTCCGCCTTCATGCAGCTCACCGCTGATCGGAAGGAACCAGCGCGGGATCCGCTCGGGATTGGTCAACGCGTCCCACAGCTCCGCGGGATCGGACTTGTAGGTGCGGCGCGCCAGGACCGAGACGGCTTCGCTTCCGTCTTCCAGCTTCCGCTGGGAGACCGTCCTGTCGATGGCGCCGATCTGGCTTGCAATGTCGATCATTGTTGCTCCTTGGGTGTGGTCTGTGGGTCGTCCGCGGCAGAAGCGGCCAGCCGCCGTTCCCGTTTTCCGCGGGCAATTTCGGTTTCCAGCGCATCCAGCGGCTGGTCCCAGAAATGCCTGAAGTCCTCGAGCCAGGTGTCGATCTCGCGCAGCGGTTCAGAGGAAACGGCGTAGAGCCTGCGGGTGCCCGCCGCCCTGACCGAGGCGAATCCGCTTTCCCGCAGCACCTTCAGGTGCTGCGAGACGGCGGGTTGGGAGATCCCGAACTCGTCCCGGATGCGTCCGGCGATGGCCCCGGAGCTTTGCTCTCCATTGGCCAAAAGCTGGAGGATACGGCGCCGGGTCGGGTCGCCCAGGACTTCAAATGCATGCACAACCCCATACTACAACTCTGCCTTATATAAGCAAGAGCTTAACAAGGGTCATTGGAGACCCCTTCGCCGGACACGAAAAAGCCACCCGCCTGCACGTTGGGACGCGCGCAGGCGGGTGGCTTCAGGACCTGACGTTAACGATCTGGTGCGCTACCTCGCACTGAGTCATACTCCGTCGTTCAACGGCTTCAAGCTGCTTCGCGGCGTGAGGTGACATCGATGCGAGCTGGCAAAGCGGCTGAAACCGATTGCTTGCCTGTAGGGGTGCCGCATCTTGGAACCCGATGGTGCGAAGTTAGCGGGGAAACCATGTTCCAAATTCGACAAGAACCGACTCTGGCACTGGATTACTTTTGCTGCATTCCGGCCTTAATGACACCAGATAGGTAGGTCTCTGGTTCAGCCAACACTCGAATCTCCTCGAGCGGGTTGCCGCTCAACAACAACAGATCCGCGTGACCACCAACTTGCACGGCCCCCAAATCGGCTTCGGCACCCAGCAACTCGGCACCGATCGTGGTCGCCGAAGCGATGATTTGTTCGTTAGTTTGAACTTGGGCACGAATCGTAAACTCTTCGCTTTGGTGCTTTTGCATGTCTCCCAGCAGGTCAGTTCCGAAGGCTATTTTGACCCCGCCCCTCGTTGCCAAGCCCAAGGCGTCCAGACCCGCGTTCAGGACGAGATCCACCTTTTTTCGACTTTCTGCCGAAAGCCCAGCTGCCTCGCCGTCCTTCTTCAAATGAACATAGGTGACAAGTGTCGGCACCAGGAAGGCACCGTGTTCTTTGAAAAGTTCCACGCTTTCGTCATCAATCAGGTTTCCATGCTCAATACTTCGGACACCTGCGCGCAACCCACGATTGACGGCCTTGGCCGTATAAGCGTGTCCGGCTACATAACGATTGGCCGCCTCGGCTTCTTCGACTATTGCTTGGATTTCCGAATCCGAGAATTGAATTGAATCCACTCGATCCGTCGGTGAGGCAACACCGCCGGACAACATGATCTTGATGTGGTGGGCTCCAGTTCTCAGCTGTTCACGAGAGGCCTTTCGAACCTCCGTCACCCCATCGCAAATCACTCCAATCGTCGGGCAACATGGATGACTGTCCACGAAGGTACGTCCCGGCCCACGCATGTCACCATGCCCGCCAGTTTGACTCAATGCCTTGCCACCGAAATAGATTCGTGGTCCTTGAAAATAGCCCTCTTCCACCGCGTCTGCAATGCCCCAATCGGCTCCGGCCACATCTCTCACCGTGGTAAATCCGCGAAGGAGCATGTCTTTCATCAGGGTCGAGCTACGGGCCGCGGCGTAGTTCGGTGACCAGTCGGCAAGATCTCCGAGCGAGGCAGTGGCAGCGGTAACGTGAACATGGGAATCGATCAATCCCGGCATGATAATTTTTCCTGCCGCGTCAATGGCGTTTTCACAGGTCACGTCATCGCTATTGCTGTCGCGAATCTTCGAGACGCGACCGTCAATAATCTCGATGGTTTTCCCGGACGAAATTTTGAAGTTCCGTGTGTCTAGAATCTGGGCATTCGCGATAAGGGCGACTGGCTGCTGGAGCATACGGGCCTTTCAAGAGCTGCAATGTTTGTTGCAGGCTATCATCCATGCGGACTTGGCATGCTTTTTTGCAAGAGATGTCGCTGGATGGGGCAGAATGCCTGTATGTCCGAAATTGTTGAATGGATCGATTCCCTGGTTGAGCAGAGGGAAGTATCCCCCGCCACGCTTCGCGTACTTGAAGTGCTGAAAGACGATCCGGGCGGAACTTTTCCTCTTTCTGCCCAGAAAGTTGCAACTTTTGCACGAGTCAATGTGGCGTCGGTGGTTCGCGCGGCCCAATTCCTGGGCTTCAGCGGTTGGTCCGAAATGAAGCAGGAAGTCAGGCATAGGTACCTCGCGACTTTGAGCGGCGACCAGCTCCTGCGCAACAGGGGCACTTCTGGCAACTCCCCGTCGCGATCCAGCATGATGGCCGATGTCAAAAATCTTCATGACTTCGTTGCCCGCGCCGACGATACCCAATTCCGTCGCATTGCGGAGCTGATCTCCGAGGCCAATAGATCCATGGTGTTGGCCACCGGAAGTTACGCGGCACCCGGTCTGCAACTAACGCACATTGGTCAGTCACTCGGTCATGATCTGGAACTTCACATGGCCATGAGCACCGCATTGGCTTCCCGATTGCGGCTTCTAAAAGCAGGCGATTGCATCATCAGCTGCGCGCTGTGGCGCTCCAGCTCATGGATATTGGAAACTACTAGGGTGGCGAAAAAGCGCGGCGCCAAAGTCATCGTTATCTCCGACCGGCGAACCGCTTTGTCCGACCTTGCCGACGAATCGGTAATCGTGCCTAGTGAAAGTGTCAGCTACGTCCGCTCCATGACAGCTGCTATGACTGTCACCCAAGCGGTCATCGCCGAGCTTGCAGCACTCGATCCCGATCGTTCTGCCATGAACTTGATGGATGTTGAGGAGATCTGGAAGGAACTGAATCTGGTGGAACCCACCGACTAACTTCGAGCAGTAACGTTACTGCAACAAACGTTGCATAGATTTGAGATACGTGTCACTGTAGTTGGCGTTAACCTCATCCATCGCTGGAGTTCCCTATGCAACTTACTCATGTTCTGATTCTCGTGGGCTACGTAGCCCTCATGATCCTGATCGGAGCCTGGTTTAGTCGTTCAAAAGCGACCTCCACTGGTGACGACTTCCTGCTGGCAGGACGATCGCTGCCCGCCCCGGTCCTCGCCGGCACAATGCTTGCAACCTTCGTCGGTTCGGGCTCCATTATCGGCGCCGCAAGTTTTATCTATGAATATGGTCCCTGGGCCGGGATGTTCTTCTTCAGCGGTACGTTCATCGGCATTATTTGCCTACTGATACTTGCTCCACGCGTACAGCGCTTGGCCAAGTACACAGTTCCACAAATTTTGGAGATGCGGTTCGGAAAAGTTGTCCGCCTCATCGCCACAGTCATTATCCTGGTTGCCTTCGTCGGCATCACCGCCTACCAGTTCACTGGTGCGGGTTACATCATCAGCCTCATCACGCCGCTTAGCCCGTCGCAGAGCACCATTGCGGCCACCGTCCTGATCACCTTCCTTGCCCTGAGCGGCGGGTTGAAGTCGGTGGCCTGGTCCGACTTCATTTCCATCGCAATTGTCGCAATTTCACTGATCGCGCTGATGATCTACATCTTCGCCGTTGACTTCGGCGGGCTTGCAACCTACGTAGATGGCCTTAACCCGATCCAACTAACTCTCACCGGCGGTCTCTCGCCGATCCAGCTGCTGGGATACTTCCTGCCGGTCTTCCTGCTTTTGCTTGGGGATCAGAACATGTACCAGCGTCTTGCCGCGGCAGCCAGTGAAAAGACAGCGCGCTTCGCGACCCTGCTGTTCTTCTTCGGAGCCTTCTTCATCATCGTCCCGGTTATCCTCTTGGCCTCGGCGTCGTCAGTCCTTCAAGACGGCATTGACCCGGATACTGCCATCCTCTCGCTGGGTGGGGCAGAATTCAGTCCAGCGGGTCTCGGAGGATTGTTGCTGACTGGTGCGTTCGCCCTGATCGTCACCACCGGTTCGTCGTACCTGCTTACATGTTCGGCAAACATCGTCCATGACCTCGTAGCTAGGCTGCGGACCCAGGAAACCACCGATCGTCAGGCCATGATCATCGGTCGCTGGGGAGTGCTGCTCCTAGCGGTGTTGGGCTTTGTCATGGTCCAGTTCTTCCCCAGCGTGCTCTCGCTGCAAATGTACGCTTACACCATGTACGGCGCTGCCATCACGCCGGCTCTGCTGGCTGCCTTGTTCTGGCCACGCGCCACCGGAACCGGTGTTGCAGCTTCCATGGTCGCCGGCGGCCTGGCAACAATCTTGTGGGAAATCAACGGTCTTTCTCAGTCAGTGATGAACGGTGTGATTGTTTCACTGCCCGTCGCTTTGGTCGTCATGGTGGTGGTCAGTCTCTTGGGGAAACCTGCGCCGGCAGCGAAAACCACAGCGGATTCCCAAGCCGAGCATATTCAGTCATAGCTCGTCAGCGGGGGCGAGCCGGTTGCTGCCCGCGCTGACCCGGCATTGGAAACTCCCAATGTTGCCGCCTGGTTTCTTCCTCACCGGTACCTTATAGCAACGTTCCTGAGGCCATGGCTGGCAAAGCACCAACGATGGCATCCGCATGTGCCTCGCCTCAAATCTTGATTCGTTGGTGTTCTCGCACAGATCAGCAACCCGCTGTCCTAGATAATCTCGATCGATCCAGCTGCACGTGCCCACCACAGGGCACTTTCAGCGGAGGCCTTCCGGATCAACGAAAAAGCCACCCGCCTGCACGTTGGGACGCGCGCAGGCGGGTGGCTTTTGGTGCGGATTGCGCAGATCCGGACTAGGCGTCGACGAGTTCCTTCTTGTCGTCGTCCGCGTCCGTGGCACCCGGAGCCCCGGCGTCCGGGTTCTTCCCGGTCCAGGCATGGCCCTGTTCGTTGTCCAGGTGCGTGGTCTTCTTGTTCTTCAGCGCGAAGATGTAGACCAGCAGCGAGATCCCGATGGCCACGGTGACGTAGGTGAAGAACAGGTCAACGCGGTCGGCCTTCTGCAGCGCGGCGCCGATCAGCGGGACGGTTCCGCCGAAGAGCGAGTTCGCGATCGCGTAGCCCAGGCCCACGCCCAGGGCACGGATGGAGGCCGGGAACAGCTCGGCCTTCACCAGCGCGTTGATCGAGGTGTAGCCACCGACAATGACCAGCCCGCCCATCATCAGCAGGAAGGCGAAGAGCGGGTTCTGGGTCTTGGACAGCATCGAGAGCAGCGGCCAGGTGAACAGGACACCGGTGATGCCGAACCAGAGCAGCAGCGGCTTGCGTCCGACCTTGTCCGAGATGATGCCGTAGACCGGCTGAAGCAGCATGAAGATAAACAGCGCCCAGAAGTTGATGACCGAGGTCTGGGTCTTTTCGATGCCCGAGGTGTCGTTCATGAACTTCAGGATGAAGTTGGTGTACGTGTAGAACGCGACGGTGCCGCCCAGGGTGATGCCGATGCAGACCAGCAGCGGCCTCCAATACTGGGTGAACAGCAGCTTCATGGTGCCCGGGCGGGCCTCGCCCGCGGCGAGGGGCTTGTTGGCGGCGGCGACCTGCTCCGCGGACACCGTTTCCTCCATGGTGCGCCGCAGCCACAGCACCACCAGGGCGGCCACGCCGCCGATGGCGAACGGGATGCGCCAGCCCCACGCGCTGAGCGTCTCGTGGCTCATCGTGTTTTGCAGGATGACCAGCACCAGCAGGGCCAGCATCTGGCCGCCGATCAGGGTCACGTACTGGAAGGAGGAGAAGAACCCGCGGCGCCTGGAGGTCGCGGCCTCGGACATGTAGGTGGCGCTGGTGCCGTACTCCCCGCCCACCGAGAAGCCCTGCAACAGGCGCACGAAGACCAGCAGGATCATGGCCCACATGCCGATCGCTTCCTGGGTCGGCAGGATCGCGATGGCGAACGAGCCGGCGCTCATCAGGGTCACCGACAGGGTCAGCGCTGCCTTGCGGCCGTGGCGGTCGGCGTAGCGGCCGAAGAACCAGGCACCCACCGGGCGCATCAGGAACGAGGTGGCGAACACGGCCATGGCCTCGAGGCCGGCCTGCAGCTCGTTGGTCGAGTTGAAGAAGTGCGACTGGAAGTACGCGGCGAACACCGTGTAGACGTAGAGGTCGAACCACTCCACGAGGTTTCCGGCCGAGCCCTTGAGGATGTTGCTCACGGCCTTGCGGGTCGCGGCCGCCTCAACCGGGTCCTTGACGCGGGCGCCGCGGCGCGGCGCCTTCTTCATGTTGTCCAGGGCGGCTTGGCCCATGGGTGTTCCTCCTCTTGCGTTGGCGGCCCCCACAATGCATCGAGGGCCTCAACCAAGGTAGTCGCGCCAGCGGCGGCATCCAACGCGAGAGCCGATTCCTAACGCTTCCTTAGGACTCGCCCGCGGACCCCGGGGCGGCCGGGAGTTCCCGCGGCACCGAAGACGGAACGGCGGGAACCCCGAGGAAATGGTAATCTCCAAGACGGACACGCCACGCACAAGAAGGCCGTGAACTACAACTTTTTTACGACACCATCCACAAAGCTAAGGAACCGGTCCATGGACGTACTCATCGTTGAGGATGACGACTCCATGGCCGCGGCACTCACCGCGGCGGTGTCCTCCACCGGGCACGGCGCCGCACGGGTGGCCCGCGGAACCGACGCATTGCTGCGCCACCGGGACTTCGACGTGATCCTGCTGGATCTGGGGCTGCCCGACATGGACGGGCTCGAGGTGCTGCGCAAGCTGCGCCAGGTCACCGACGTCCCCATCCTGATCCTCACCGCCCGCGACGACGAACGCTCCGTGGTCCTCGGGCTGCGCTCGGGCGCCGACGACTACCTGATCAAACCGGTCAAGCTCGTGGAACTGCTCGCCCGCATCGAGGCCGTCACCCGGCGCGCGATGCCCGCTTCCGGGCGCAAGGACTCCCTGATCCGCCTCGGGGAACTGGCACTGGATACGGACCGGCGCGTGGTCCAGGTCAAGGGCACGGAACTGGCGCTGACCCCCACCGAGTTCGACCTGCTGGCCCTGCTGGCGAAGAACGCCGGATCGGTGGTGACCCGCGAACAGATCCTGGACACGCTGTGGGGAGATGCATTTCTGGCCTCCTCGCGCTCGCTGGATGTCCACCTGACCGGGCTGCGCTCCAAGCTGGCGCTGCCCGGATTCATCGTCAACGTCCGCGGCGTCGGGTACCGGATCGAAGCCGACCCGCAGTGAAGCTTCGTGTCCTGGGCGTGCTCAGCGTGCTGGCGCTGCTGCTGGTGCTGATCGTCTCCAACGTGATCCTCTCCTCGGCGGGGCGCGAACTGACCTCCGCGCTGCAGATCAACCGGGCCGCCTCGCTGAACCGGATCGCCCAGGTCGCCTTCGATGCGGCGACCGATTCCGACACCACGGTGCTGCAGCGGGACATGGACACCTACTCCGGGCTCTACGAGGAGGGACTGGTGGTGCGCCTGCAATCCGGCACGCTGGTCTCCGGCGGACTGGACCCCGAGAGGCCCGATGTGCGCGACGCACTTGCCCGGGCCTCGCTGAATCTTTCCGACACCGAGCTGGACCCCGTCACGCCCTTTGGCTCCGGCACCGAGGTGATCTCCCGGTCCTTCGGGTCCGCGAGCCAGGTGCTGGGCGAGGCGGTGATGGAGGTAAACCTCGACGCGGCACGGGCCAAGCTGCGCGCCCGCTGGCTGGCCACCGGCGTCGCCGCCATCGCGCTGGCCACGCTGCTGTTGCTGCTTGCCGGACGGGTCACCGGCTGGGTGCTGCGCCCGGTACAGCGACTGGGAACGGCGGTTCGCGAGCTCAAGGACACCGGAAAGACCTCCCGGCTCCCGGAGGCCGGTCCCCCGGAGCTGCGCGAGCTTTCCCGTTCCTTTACCGCCATGGCCACCACGCTCGGGGAGGTCATCGAGTCCCAGCGCCAGCTCATCGCCGACACCTCCCACCACCTGCGCAACCCGGTCGGCGCGCTGCGCCTGCGCGTGGACTTGCTGCTGCTCAAGCTCAAGAACAAGGACGAGCGGGAAGCCGGGGCCGGGGTGCTGGCCGAGCTCGAACGCGTCGAGGAGATCCTGGACTCGGTGCTTCGGCTCGCGGTGGCCGAGCACCGGGTGATCGAGGATTCGGCCGGCACGGCCCCCGGCGAGCTGGAGGCCCTGGTCCCCTCCGGGGTCAACGCCTTCGTGGTCCTGGCCGAGGAGGTCGACCGCGCCCGACCCGCCGCCTTGAAGGCCGGCAACGCCATCACCCTGGCCACCGGGAAGGATCCGGGCATCGAGATCGACTGCAACCGCATCGAGCTGGCCCAGATGCTCGGCGAACTGCTGAACAACGCCATCAAGTACGCCCCGGGCACCGAGATCACCGCCGAGGTCCTCCAGGTGGGCTCGCGGATCATTCTCGAGATCGCCGACGCCGGGCCGGGCCTGGCACCGGCGCAGCTGGCCGCGGCCACCACCCGCTTCTGGCGCGCCCCGGAGCACGCCTCGATCCGCGGCACCGGAATGGGCATGACCATCGTGGACAAGCTCGCGACGGCCAACGGCGGGCACCTGGTCCTGGGTGGCAACAAGCCGCACGGGCTGCGCGCCCGGATCGTGTTCGATGCCGTGGTCCCCGGCCCTGGACGGGAAGACAGCCGATGAGAAACGAACCGGGCTCCCCCGCAACGCTGTCCCGCCGAACGCTGCTGCGCGCCGCGTGGGCCACCGCTGCCGCAGGCGTCCTGGCCCCGGCGCTGGCCTCCTGCACCACCGGTTCGCACGCTGGCCCCATCGTGGTGGCCGGCGGGGAACCCGGCGGCTTCTACCTGGAATTCGCCACGCTGCTGGCCGACTCCCTGCAACGGCACCGTGTCTCCGAGTCCGCCACGGTGCTGTCCACCGGCGGCAGCCTCGACAACGTGCGCACGCTGCTGCGCGGCGAGGCGACGCTCGCGGTGGCCCTTGCCGATGCCGCGTCCTTGGAAGGCGGGCCGCAAAGCCAGAACCCCGGGCGCATCGCGGCGTTGGGCAAGGTGTATGAGAACTACGTCCACGCGGTGGTGCGCAAGGACAGCGGCATCTCCTCCCTGGCCGACCTGGCGGGGCGCACCGTGGCCGTGGGCCGGCCGGGCTCGGGCACCTCGCTGATCACCCCGCGGCTCTTCGAGGTCGCCGGGCTCGTCTCGGCCCCGGCCTCAGGCGCCAGGTCCTCCGGTGCCACCACGGTGCGCAGCCTGGGACTCAACGACGGGATCGCCGCGCTGTCCGCGGGAACGGTCGACGCCTTGTTCTGGTCCGGCGGGGTGCCGACCGCGGCCATCGCGAAGGCGCACGCCGAAACCGGGTTCGCGCTGCTGGATCTCTCGGCGTTGCTGCCGGGGCTGCGGGCGAGGTACGGGGCCTTCTACGACAAGGTGCTGGTCCCGGCCGGAAGCTACGCGGGCATGGAGGCGGTGTGGACCGTCGGGGTCGCGAACCTGTTGCTGTGCCGCGCGGACCTCGATGCCGACACCGCCAAGGCCACGGTCAACCTGCTGGTGGGGCACGCCGACGAACTGATCCCGCGCTCCAGCGTCGGGGTGCAGTTCCTCAGCGCCGATTCGCTGATCAACACCGCGGACATCCCGCTGCACCCGGCCGCCGCGGACGCCTACCGGGCTCTGCACGGGTAGCCAGGTCTGGTTTGGGGCTGAGCTCCTCAAGCCTGCATCCTGGACAATGCTCCTTGGCCCTGGACGGCGTTGCCAGCATGCCCACTTCGTGGAATCGTTCTTGACAAAGTTGGCGGTGCCCGACCACGGTCGGGCACCGCCAACTCTTATGCGCGGTTTCCTAGGTAATATTGCAGCCGAGTTTGCGCCAGCTAGGCCAAGGACTTCGCTGCATTCTCGGCGTGGAAATCGCCTCGTTCGGGCCGGTCAAGCCCAAGATGCTCGCGGAAAGTGTTCCCCGAATACTCCGTGCGGAACATTCCCTTGTCCTTCAGGATCGGGAGGACGAGGTCCTTGAAGTCATCGAAACCGTCCGGGAGGTAGGTCGGGGACAAGATGTATCCGTCGACGGCTCCCGCAGTGAACCATTCGGCTAACTCCTCTGCCACCGATTCGGCGGTTCCGACAACCACGCGGTGGCCGTAGGAGCTGACGACCTGCAAGTAGAGTTCGCGAATTGTCAGGTTGTCGCGGCGGGCAGCCTCCACGATGAGCTTTTGTCGGCTCTGGTAGGAGTTGGTTTCCGGGATGACCTCTGGAAGCGGCTCGTCAAGCGGCAACGAGGTAACGTCGAAGCCCAGCAGTTGTGAAAGTCGGGTGAGCCCGATCACCGGGTGGATCAGTTCTTGCATGTGGCGGTATTTCTTCTCGGCCTCTTCCATGGAGGCCCCGATAATGGGCTGCACCCCTGCCACCACCTTGACGCTGTCACGGCCCCGACCGGCTTGTTCGGCGCGGTCCTTGATATCGGTGCGGAATTCCAAGGCCTTTTCAAGCGTGTTCTGCGCGGTAAACACGACCTCGGCGTAGTTCCCGGCGAGGCTTCTTCCAGCCTCGGAGGAGCCGGCCTGGACCTGCACAGGTCGTCCCTGAGGCGAACGCAAGACGTTCAAGGGACCCCTGACATCGAAATGCTCGCCGTGGTGGTCCAGGACGTGCATCTTCTCCGGGTCGAAGTACCGGCCGGACTTCTTGTCCAGAATAAACGCGTCGTCGTCCCAGCTGTCCCACAGTCCTAGAGCAACCTGCAGGAACTCGTTGGCCCTTTCGTAGCGATCGGCATATTTCAGGTGTTCCGATTGGCTGAAATTGCGGGCCTCTGCCTCGACATACGAGGTGACGAGGTTCCAGCCGATACGTCCGCGGCTGAGCTGGTCCAGCGAGGCGAACTTTCGGGCAATATGGTACGGCTCGTTGTAGGTGGTCGTCTGTGTTGCAACCAATCCGATTTTTTGTGTCCGGACGGCGAGGGCCGCGAGCAGGGTCAAGGGTTCGAAACGGTAGATCACTGGATCACGGCTCAGGATTTCCGCGTCACCTTCGGGCGCACACAGTTCATCCGCAAGGAACACGAAATCGAGCTTGGCGTCCTCGGCGGCCTGCGCATTTTGCAGGATGTCTTCAAACTCCGCACCGGCATTGGAGATGGCGTCTTTATGGCGCCAACCGGCGATGTGCGAGCTTGCGGGAGAAAGCAGGAGTCCGAGGGTCATGTGCGGATTGTTCACGTTTTCACTTCAATTCTTGAGGACTGGTATCTGTGACTGGGTGGGAAGGTAGCTCAGGAAATGCTTGCGGACAATGCGGCCGAGATCCGGTTGGTGGTCGCGACCAATGCGTTGGCGTACCGTGAAACGTCCGCGGAGCTCATGTTCTTCGGCAATCCGTAGAGGGAGACGATCAACAGCGCGGTTCCGTCTGCTCCCAAAATCGGGGCAGCGATGGAATGAACATCGCCCGCTGTCATTTGTCCCAGTACTTCTGTTCCTGGATCCATGGCTCGGCGGGCATCGATTCTTCCGCCCGAAATCACGTCGGGTTCCAGCGCATCCCCGTCGATGGATACCGAATACCCACGGGTCCGGATCATGTCAAGCATGTGGTGGGCTTCATCGAGTGAAACGGTGGAGCCGGCCTTGACCCACTGCTCGATTTCCTCCGGAGGCGCCCATGCCATGGCGGTGCGCCCCACCGGCGCAGCCAGCGGCAGTCGCTCACCGACTACTGCCGGGATCCACTGGGCATGGCCTTGGCCGGCGCTTGCCAACAGTACGATCTCGTTGTCGGCCCGTCCTCCGACGAGGCAGTCGCACCCCAGGTTATGTGCCAGTGCCTCGATTTCGGGGCGGGCACGGTCGACCAGCGCCAGCTCGCGGGCCAGCCCCGGGCCGGCCGTCACCATGGAATGCGGGGTGAACTGGCCAAATCCTCCTTGGAAGAACAGTAGGGGCAGATCTGCGCTGGCGATGTCCATGTCTTCGACCTTCCCCAGGGCAATTTCATGGTCACCGCCTTCGAACACGTCGGTCAAAGTGCAGTCCATCCAGGCCACTGCGCCGTCAAGAACGGGCGATCCTTGCGGAGAAGGGCTCCACCCGACCTCGTCAAACTTTGTGCCGTTGCGCCCGCTGAAGGCTCGACACACCTGTTCCTGCGTTGCACCCAGCACATTGACTGCGAACTGTCCTGTGGCACGAATGCGGGGCCAGCTTGTCGAGGTCCGGGCCGGCATGAACGATACCAAGGGCGGATCCAGCGAGACCGAGGCAAAGGTCCCCACAATCATCCCGACCGGGGTCCCATCGTCCTCGACAGAGGAGATCAGGACGACACCGGTGGGGTATCGACCCATCACTTGCCGGAACCATTGGGCGTCCGATGGTTTCTTCTTCACGTCAACGACTTCCGCGGTGGGCGTTTGGCTACTAGCGGTCATTTCAGATCCTGCTTTCCTACCCATTCACTCGCGACTTCGGCTGCATCGCGGTGGTCAAGAACGTATGCTGCGTTCATTTCCGTCAGGCTGTCGGTGGTCAGTGCTGCGCCAACGGCGTTCAACACTTCCCGGGCTGGATCGCTCACGGCTTCCTTGCAGATGAGCGGGACGATGTTGTTCACACCAACAGTCCTCTTGGGGTCTTCCAGCACCTTGAAACCCATGGACTGGATTTGCGGTGTCGTTGAAAACAGCAAGGCCGCGTCAACGTCGCCTTTCTCAAGCGCCGAAATGGTGATCGGACCGGAGTAGTCCAGAAGTTTGTATTCCATGAAGGAGATTCCGTAGTCCTTTTCCAATCCCGCGTAGCCGTCGTGGCGGGTTTTCCATTCGGTTGGACCACCGATTACGAGATCGGAAGACACCTTGGCTAAGTCCTCAATGCTTTCCAGTCCGTATTTTTCTGCAGTGCCAGCCGTGACACTCACGGCATTGTTGTCTTGTGCCGGCGATGAGCCAAGGATTTCGAGGTTGGAAGGCAGCTTCTCTTTCAGGGCATTGTCGACCGCTTCGGTTCCGCTTGCTTGTTCATCCGCTGCAACGAACGACAACAGCGCCTGGTTGTATTCGGGGACCACGCCCAGCGTGCAGTTTTCGACCTGGCTATACAAGACCTCTCGGGCACCGATGTTGAGCTTTCGTTCCACGTTGAAGCCGGCATCTTCCAAGGCCTTTGCGTAGATCTCTCCCAGGATGACATTCTCGGGAAAGTTTGCGGATCCAACGGTGATACTGCCGGCGGCATCTGTCGGATCCGCTGCCGCTAGGGGATCCGATGCTGCGCATCCGCTGGCTAGAAGCATGACGCCTGCAAGCGCCAGGGCAGTCTTCTTAACATGGTTGGTCATGCTGATACCTTCTTTCGATTGAAAATTGGTGATCCGGGCTGCCCTGGACCGGTAAATGAGAAGCGTCGTCGCTGCCGAACACCTGGCGATGTCAGGGCCCATGCGCCGAGGACGAACACGATCTCGGTGGCGATGGCTACTACCGCCACCACGAGTGATCCACCGGCAACCTGGCCGAAATCGCGGCGTCCCAGTCCATCGAATATGAAGCGGCCCAAACCACCCAGCCCCACATAGGCGGCGATGGTGGCAGCGGAAACGACCTGGATGGCGGCCAGACGAATCCCCAGTAGAACCAACGGCAAGGCGACGGGAAGCTCGACCCTCACCAGCGTTGCCGCTGGTGTGAGCCCCACGCCGCGTGCCGCGTCCACCACTGCCGGATCGACGCCACGGACGCCTTCAAAAACGTTGATGAGCATGGGCGGGATTGCCAGAATGATCAAGGCAATCAACGGCGGGAGCAATCCGATTCCGGTCAGGATCACCATGAGCGTCAGCAAGCCCAACGTCGGAAGTGCCCGAATTGAGTTTGCGATCGTAAGAACCACGACTTCACCGCGTCCCAGGTGCCCGAGGATCGCGCCCAAGGGCACAGCGATCACCCCGGCAATCAGCATGGCGATCACGCAATAGAAGAGGTGTTCCCCGATGCGGACGGGAATGGATTCAGGGCCGCTCCACGAGCTTGGCAGTGACAACCAGGTGTCCATAAGCTCAAAAACATTCATCGAGTTCTCCTGTTCTGTGACCAGGGTGTCAATCCGCGTTGGATGCCGACCAAGAACAGGTCCGCAATTAGCGCCAAGACCACCGTCAATGCGATGCCCACGAAAATGGGCGTGGCAAAGAAGCGCTGGGTGCCATCAACGAAAAGGTCACCCAAGGACGACAGCCCGATGACTGACACCACGGAAACCATGCCGATATTGGCCACCGTGGCCACGCGCAGACCGCCAAGAATCACGGGTACAGCGTTGGGAAGTTCAACCGCAACCAAGCGATGAACCCTCCCGTAGCCCATGGCGGATGCTGCTTGGCGCACCGATTCGTCCGTGGCTTTGATCCCATCGACGACGTTCCGGATCAACAGCGCAACGGTATAGAGACTCAGCGGAAGGATCGCCGTCATGCGTCCCAGACCGGTATACGGGAGCATGAACACAAACAATGCCAAGGAAGGAATGGCAAAGAATGCTGAGCTGCACAACAGCACGATCGGGTACGTCCAAGCCCACCGAACACAAAGAACGCCGATGGGCAGGGCGAGCGCCAGTCCAATCAAGATGGGAATGAACGACAGCAAGACGTGTTCCTGCAGCAGTTCCCAGATATGCGGCAGGTTTCGGATGACCCAGGCGAAGTCAAACATTGACCCTCTCCCGGTGTGCTGAGATGGAGGGCTCCAAGGCGGATATGTCAGTAAGCCCCAGCACGACGCCGTCTGCGTCCACGGCAACGGCATATCCAGCCGGAGAAAGCAGTGCCGAATCCAGCACTGACCGCATGGGGTCGGCTCCAATCACGAAGGTTCTTCGGCACGGGATGAGCTCGGTGCCGTGTGGTTGGCCAGGTCGTAGCCATCCGGCCGCCCGGTTGGCTTCGTCAACCGCCAAACGCCACCTGTCGGTATGCGTGCTGCCGGAGTGGGCCGTTGACAAGAATTCGCGGCTTATTGAAAGTCCCGCGGTCCCCATCAGGGAGAGCCACTTGACTCCGCTGTCTCCCGTGAAGTCACGAACGAACGCATTCACTGGCTGTGTCAACAGCTTCTCCGGCGTATCGGCTTGGGCGATGGTTCCGCCCTTCTGGAACACAACGATGTGATCAGCGAGCCGGATGGCCTCGTCCATGTCGTGGGTTACAAAAATAATGGTCTTTCCGATATCACGCTGCAATCGAAGAAGCTCGTTCTGCAGATCCAGTCGCACCACCGGATCAACCGCCGAGAACGGTTCGTCCATCAGCAGCACCGGCGGGTTGGCGGCCAGCGCACGTGCGACGCCGACGCGCTGTTGCTGGCCACCAGACAGCTGATAGGGGTATTTGCGTCCCAGAGACGGATCCAGACCCACGCGCTCGAGAAGTTCCGCGGCTTCCAGACGGGCCGCATTACGGCGGACACCCAGAAGCATTGGCACCGTGGCGATGTTGTCCAGAATATTCCGATGCGGGAAAAGCCCCGCGTTTTGGATGACGTAGCCGATGCCTCGCCGCAGTTCCGACTCGTTGAGCCCTGCCGCGTCGTTGTCACCGATCAAGATCCTGCCATCCGTTGGCTCGATCATGCGATTGATCATTCGCAGCGACGTGGTCTTGCCGCAACCCGACGGTCCCACGAAGACAGTGATCCTTCCGGCGTCACAAGTCAGGTCCACGTTGTCGACTCCCAACGTGCCGTCGGGGAAACGCTTGCTTACTTTTTCGAACACCACATCGACGGCGCCGTCGTGGGCCGATGCGAGGATTTTTGCGGTCATCTGGGCTCCCGTTCATGAGACTTGGAGATAGCGGTGCAACAGCCGGTCATGCACGAGGTGTGACCTAGCTCATTTCCTAATCGATTATGACCACTATGCGGTCATTATGCAACCACTCTGCGGTCATGTTCTTACGAGATGGTAGATTGATCTCCATCGACAAACGGACAACCTCAACCTTGTAAGGACGATTCGCATGAGCAGTGCAGATCCATTGCGCACGAATTCCCTGCTGCCTGGAACGGGCCGGAACGAATCACTTCAGCGGGCCTTTGACCTGCTTGAAGTCATGGCGCAAATACCTCAAGGTGCCTCCATCGCCCAGCTGAGCATCGCATCCGACTTGCCGCGTTCCACCGTGGCCAGGCTATTGGCTTCCCTGTTTGACGCTGGCGTTGTAGCTCGTCCAGGTAGCGACAGGCATTGGGTGCTGGGCCCAACCATCATGCGCCTCACCCGGGCCGTGACTCCCGCCTTCGACCTGCCGGAGCGAAGCAGCGTGATCATGCAGCAAATCACCGATGAGCTGGAAGAAACCACGATGCTGGCCGTGCCCACGGGTCAAACAACGGCCCGCGTCATCAACGAAATCAGGGGACCGAAGCTCATCGGGGTAACATCCCCGTGGGCAGGCCAGAGCATCGACTCACCCGCATCCGGGTTTGTCCGGCAGCTCTTGGCCGAAATGCCCAAACTTCAATCGGACAAGATCGTCCACAGCATGATCTTTGAACGCCACACACCTAAGACCATTGTCGACGGCGAAACCCTCAAGCGGGCTATTGAGAAGATCCGAAAGGATGGGTACGCAGTTGTTGTCGACGAATTCGAAGAAGGCCTAGCCGGGCTGGCCCTTCCCGTTCGACGCGACGGACAGCTGTCCGGCATGCTCGCGGTCTACCTGCCAACCCATCGACTAACCGTGGAATTCCGAAAGCGGGCCCTCGAGTCCTTGACACGTGGTGTCAAGAAACTCGAGTAATCGACAATCGCCGGGACCTGACGCGAATCAGGAACCCGAACCACAGGTCGAAACGCTTGAGAGTCCGCGTAGCCCCATCATTAGCCGGGAGTTCCCAGCCCCACAGTGCCTGAAAAGCCCCGGAAGGAAAGCTGCTGGATCTCTCGGCGCTGCTGCCGGGGCTGCGGGCGAGGTACGGGGCCTTCTACGACAAGGTGCTGGTCCCGGCCGGAAGCTACGCGGGCATGGAGGCGGTGTGGACCGTCGGGGTCGCGAACCTGTTGCTGTGCCGCGCGGACCTCGATGCCGACACCGCCAAGGCCACGGTCAACCTGCTGGTGGGGCACGCCGACGAACTGATCCCGCGCTCCAGCGTCGGGGTGCAGTTCCTCAGCGCCGATTCGCTGATCAACACCGCGGACATCCCGCTGCACCCGGCCGCCGCGGACGCCTACCGGGCGCTGCACGGCTAACCTCCCTGCGACGGCAACGGCTTGGGCCGGCCATATGTGGCGGCTCCGGCCCGACATGTCCCAGGGACGCGAGCGCCGGGGCCCGGAGGTGAACTGGGCCCCGGCTCCTCCGCGTTGCTCCCCGTTCACCCATC
Source organism: Arthrobacter sp. UCD-GKA (assembly GCF_001863355.1). Taxonomy (NCBI): domain Bacteria; kingdom Bacillati; phylum Actinomycetota; class Actinomycetes; order Micrococcales; family Micrococcaceae; genus Arthrobacter; species Arthrobacter sp. UCD-GKA. Next base: position 354,143 of record NZ_MOLR01000004.1, read on the forward strand.
GGAAACCTTCAACCGATAGACATTGGTGTACTCACTCCTGCACACTCGCTATTTGTTGGGAAAACCATGTCTAAAACAGGGCGACCATCGCGTCGCTTGACCCGAGCCTCGGCAGCCATTGCCGCGCTTGCACTCGCCGGTTCCACGTTCTACGCCTCGAGCGCAGCCGCGGGAATCGTGCCCGATCCAATCACCCATTCGGCCAAGGGCGCCGGACTCGAACTGTCCGCCGTCGGCTCCTACGAGACCGGCATCTTCGACAAGTCGGCAGCCGAAATCGTCACCTACCACGCCGCCAGCAAACGCCTCTTTGTGGTCAACGCGCAGGCAGGCGCCGTCGACGTCCTGGATATCGCCGACCCGACGAAGCCCGCCAAGCTCTACTCGATCTCCGGCTCAGGCATCGCCAACTCCGTGGCGGTGCGCGCCGACGGACTGGGCGCGATCGCCCTGGAGTCTTCCACCAAGACCGCCAAGGGCTCGCTGCTCTTCTTCGATGCCACCGCGGGCCAAGCCAAGGTGCTCGGCAGCGTCGAGGTCGGTGCCCTGCCTGACATGGTCTCGATTTCGGCGGACGGCAGCTACGCAGTGGTCGCCAACGAGGGCGAACCGGCCGACGACTTCAGCAGCGACCCCGAGGGGTCGGTCAGCGTTGTTTCCCTCCCGGCCAAGCTCGCATCCCCGGCACAGTCCGCGGTCAAGACCGCCGACTTCCACGAATTCGAGGCAGGTGGCTCCAAGAAGCTGCCGGCCGAGGTGCGCATCTTCGGGCCGACCCCGCACGGGGAGGACAAGCCGGTCTCGCGAAACCTGGAACCCGAGTACATCGCCATCGACGGCAACACCGCCTACGCGGCCCTGCAGGAAGCCAACGCGATCGCCGAGATCGACCTGCCCACCGCCACCGTCACCGCGATCCGGTCCCTCGGGTTCAAGGACCATTCGCTGCCCGGGAAGGGCCTGGACGCCTCCGACAAGGACGGCAAGATCGACATCCGGACCTTCGAGGGGCTCAAGGGCGCCTACATGCCCGATGGCATCAACGCCTACACCACCGCCGGCGGCATCACGCACCTGGTCACGGCCAACGAGGGAGATGCCCGTGAATTCGGCGGCTACGAGGAGGGCGCCCGCGTCAAGGACCTGGGCCAGGACGGACTCGACCCGGTCTGCGAGGACAGCCCCGCCGCGGGCCTCCTGGCGGACACCGACCTTGGCCGGCTGAACGTCACCACCACCTCCGGGCTGAACGCCGACGGCAGCTGCTACGAGGAACTTGTTTCCTTCGGCTCGCGCTCCTTCTCCATCTGGGACACCAACGGCAAGCAGGTCTTCGACTCGGGCGACGACTTCGAGCAGATCACCGCCGAAGCCAACCCCGGATTCTTCAACTCCAACCACTCCGAGTCGAACCTCGAGGGCCGCAGCGAGGACAAGGGTCCCGAGCCCGAGAACCTGGCCATCGGCACCATCGGCGAATCCACCTATGCCTTCATCGGCCTCGAGCGCGTGGGCGGTGTCATGGTCTACGACATCACCGAGCCCACGGATTCCACGTTCGTCACCTACGTCAACAACCGCGACTTCTCCCAATCCGTCGAAGACGGCGGGGACCTCGCCGCGGCCGGAGACCTGGGACCGGAGGGCCTGGCCTTCATCCCGGCCGAGGGCTCGCCCACCGGCGCCCCGATGCTCGCCGTGGGCAATGAGGTTTCCGGCACCACCACGCTGTTCTCCATCACCGGGGACGCCGTGCCCGCACCGGAACCACAGAAGCCGGCAACAACCAGCATCCAGGTGCTGGGCATCAACGACTTCCACGGCCGCATCGAGGCCAACGGCTCCGAGGCCGGCGCCGCGGTCCTGGGCGGAGCCGTCAAGGAACTGACCGAAGCGAACCCCAACACGCTCTTCGTCTCGGCGGGCGACAACATCGGCGCCTCGACCTTCACCTCCTTCTCCCAGCAGGACAACCCTGCCATCGACGCGCTCGGCGCGGCGGGCCTGGATGTCTCGGTGGTGGGCAACCACGAATTCGACGCCGGATTCGACGACCTGCTCAACCGCGTGATCCCGCGCTACGCAACCGCCACCGGCGAAAACGGGGCCGACCTCGCACTGGGCGCCAACGTGTACCAGAAGGGCACCAAGACCCCTGCGCTGGGCGAATACGCGATCCGCGAGGTCGACGGCGTGAAGGTCGGATTCATCGGCACCGTCACCGAATCCACCGCGGCCATGGTCTCCCCCAACGGCATCAAGGACATCGAGTTCGGCGACCAGCTCGAGGCAGCCAACCGCGTTGCCGAGCAGCTGACCGACGGCCAGGACGCCAACGGGGAAGCCGACGCAATCGTGCTGCTGACCCACGACGGGTCGGCGGTGGACACCTGCGAGGCCATCGCCACGGAAAAGACCACCTACGGCGAGCTGGTCCGCAAGGCCTCGCCGAAGATCGATGCGATCTTCTCGGGGCACACCCACCAGTCCTACGACTGCTCGTTCCCCGTCGAGGGCTGGGCGGCAGGACTTGAACGCCCCGTCGTCCAGTCCCACCAGTACGGCACGACCCTCGGGGCCCTGGCCCTCGAGGTCGATCCGGAAACCAAGGACGTTCTCTCCCTCGACGCCGAGCTGCTCGCGCTGACCACGACCGACGAGGCCGGGGAAACCACCGCGAACCACGAGGCCCTGGCCTCGGTGGGCAAGATCGTCGAGAAGGCCACCGCCGAGGCGGAGGTCGCCGGAGCCGTCCGGGTCGGCGAAATCAGCGCCGACATCACCCGCGGCGGCACCGAGGGCTCGGACCGCGGCGTCGAATCAAGCCTCGGGAACCTGGTGGCCGACATGCACCTCTGGTCGACCTCCAACGAGTCCTTCGGCGGCGAGAAGGCCGACATCGGGATCATGAACCCCGGCGGCCTGCGCGCCGACCTGCTCTTCGGCAAGGAAGGCACCGTCAGCTACCAGGACGCGGCCAGCGTCCAGCCCTTCGGCAACACCCTGATCACCCAGGACCTCACCGGTGCCCAGCTCAAGGACATCCTCGAGGAGCAGTGGCAGCCCGAGGGATCCTCGCGCCCGAAGCTGCACCTGGGCATCTCCGCGGACCTGGCCTACAGCTATGACCCGGATGCCGCACGGGGAGAGCACATCAAGTCCATGACGTTCAAGGGCGAGGAAGTCACCGCGGAGCAGGTCTTCCGCGTGGCGGCCAACTCCTTCCTGGCCGAGGGCGGGGACAACTTCACCACCTTCGCCCAGGGCGCCAACGCCGCCGACAGCGGCCAGATCGACCTGGTCGCCGCCGTGGAGTACTTCAAGGCGCACCCGCTGGTCGACCCCGCCCCGCTGGGTCGCACCGTGGTGGCGGGCACCGAGTGGGCCACGGTCGACCTCGAAGCAGCCACCGTCACGCAGGGCGAAACCCTCAAGGCCGAGGTCACCGGGCTTGCGGAGGGCATGCGGATCTCCGCGGTCCTGCACTCGGACCCGATCGAAGCGCTCGAGATCCCCGCGGCCAACGCCGAGGGCGAAACCGCGTTCGAGATCGCGGTTCCGGCCGACTTCGAGACCGGCGCCCACACGCTGCTGGTCTCGACCGTGGGCCACGAGGACATCGCCGTCGAGGTCGAGGTTGCGGCCGCGACCGCTCCGGGCGAGGAGCCTGCACCGAGCGAAACTCCCGCAGCGGAGGATCAGGAGCCTTCCAAGGCACCTGTCGGACCGCAGGCCAACGACGGCGACGACGAGCCGGAAGCTGCTGCACCCCAGCCGAACGGCGACCTGGCCAACACCGGTGCCACCGTCGGCGTGATTGCCGGTGCCGGCGCACTGCTGGCTGCGGCCGGCGGGTTCTTGCTCTGGCGTCGCCACCGCGCAACGGTGGACAGCGCCGAGTAGGCACGCTCCTCCAGCGCCATTCGTCCCGCGTCCCCGCCATCGGTGGGGGCGCGGGACGATTGCGTTAAGCGGGCGGACCTGCCTGCCCGATCGATGAGTGTGTCCGTGAGGATGAAGGCCAGGGGCAGCCCCGCTGCGATGGGCAGGCCGCGCTTTGGAACACTTCCTAGGTGCGGGACGGGTCCGGCTTTGCGCTCGCGTCCGCGCCGTTCTCGACGGGCTCCGAACCGCCTTCCTTGGCCTCCCTGATCCGTGGATCCCTGGGCACTTCGCCATGCGGCGGGCGGTCGTAGAACTTCTTGTAGCGTTCGTCCTCGTGGTGGTTGTTGCCCATGGTGTGCCTCCCGGAAGGGTTCGGTTACCTCCACAGTTGCACCGGCGTCGCTTCTTGGCAACAGGTTGTTCGCGGGGCTATCGGGTCAGTGGGTGTAGATGATTTCCACTCGCAGGTTTGCCGCAAAGGTCGAGGGCTCCTTGGGGTCCTCGCGCACGGCCGGCACGGTGGCGGCCAGTCCCCTGGCTTTCAGCGTCAGGTCCTTGCGCTCCGCCTTCAGGACGGCTGCAACCGCATTGGCCCGGTCGGTGGAAAGCTTTTTGTTGCCCACCGTGCTCTTGACCGAGTCGGTGTGGCCGTTCACTTCCACCGTTGCACCCTTTGGGATCTTGTTCGCGAGCGCCCTCAGCCGAGCTCCGGCGGCGGAGGGGATCTTGGAACTGTCGGGCGTGAACAAGATGTCGGTGGCCAGGCTGATCGTTGTTTCCCCCGCCGTGGTATCCACCTGTTCGACCGGCTTGACCGAACGGTCGGCGGCCCAGACGCGGATGCTTCCACGGGTGTCCCAGGAGCTCACCGACCTGTCCAGTTGTTCCCTGGTCGGCTCGGGCAGTTCCCGGGGGCTGTCGTAGGATGCCTGGGCCGGGAGGGCCTGCAGTCCGAGGGACGCCGCAAGGAGCACGGCGAGCACTGCCCGCGTGCAAGTGCCGCTCATCGTTGCACCGGCATGTCGGGGAATTCGGCCATTGCATCAAGCACGCGCAAGTCAAAAGATTCATTTTCGTCTTCCGGGGCCGCGTAGACGCCCCACCAAATGACCGGTTCATGGTTGGTCGTCTCGGTGTGCACGCGGTCCGTCGCCCAGGTGTAAACGGATTCGGTCAGCAGCGAATATTCCTTGAGGTTTTCCCGGTCGACCAGCCGCGGATTGAACGTTACGTTTCCGGTCATGTCGTAGACGGAAACGGCCTCGGAATCGCTGACGGACGCGAAGTTCGGAGTGAGCACCAACTTCAGGACCATCGTTTTTCCCTCGACCGCCAGGGACTGGACGCCGAAGGTCACCTTGTCGTCCTTGGAGCCTGGAATCTTGTACTCCTGCTGGGCGATCACCGTCCCGGTATCGACCGACACGACGCGAGCCGGAGCGCCTTCGTCCGCGGCGGCGGCTTCAACCGGTGAATTGGTTTCCGCGGAGGCGGGCGCCTGGTTCTGAACGCTGCATCCGGCCAGCAAAGCGGTGGCCAGAAGGCCTGCGGCAACCAGGGAAAAGACGGGTCTCATGACTCTCCAGGTGGTGTATCGGCGAGACGTCGGTTCCCGCCATGGGCTCGGGGATCAACCCTCAATTGTTCCGGATTCCCATGTCAAAGACCATTTAAGACAGCTTGGGTCCAGTCCCTGGATCTTCAACCCGCGGGGATCGCCTGCTTTGGGCATTGCGAGGTGAGGATTCGCTTGATCCCTTCATGCTCGGACTTGGTCATCCATAAGCCGTGCTTGGCCTTGACCGCGGTCTGCCGTGCGACGTAGGAACAACGGAACGGCTTGTTCGGCGGCAACCACGTGGCCGCATCCGAATCGCCCTTGGAAGCATTTGACGGACCATCGACCGCCAAGAGGTTCAGTGGGTCATTGGCAAAGGCGACTCGTTGCTCTTCGGTCATCTTTTGTGCACCCTTTTGCCAGGCATCGGACAGCGCCACGACGTGGTCGATCTGGACCTTGGTACTGGTCCCCTGCCCGCGTACGAAATCGATGCGTTTTCCCGTGAACGGGTCCGCGAGAACACCGCTGGTGATGACGCAGCCGTTGGTCCCCGGCTTCGCCTCGATCCCTTTCAGGTCACGACGCAGCATGTCATTGCGGGCATCGCAGCCGTTGCGGTCCGGATCTTTCCAGCCGCTGCCGAACAAGCTGCGTTCGTAACCGGTCTTCGGTGCCCGCCCCTTGATCTGGATGCCCGCAAGTTGGTGCAGCGTCGTGCCGGCCTTGGCTTGGGTGGGGTTTTCACTGCCGGACGGTGGTGCCGGTGCCGCAGAGGCGTCTGCAGGTGCCTGCGATGGCTCGGCCGGCGCCTGGGCCTTTTCGGCCGACGGTTCGGGTTCGGACACGGAAACTGCTGGTGCCTCCGGCGTGGGTGCCTCCGACCAAACCACCAAGGGTTCCGCGGTTGGAGCCTCTGACCAGATAACCGGCGCAGCACCAGCTGGGGTTTCGATGCCCGCTCCCGTGCAAGATACCAACACCAAGCCGAGTGCCAAGGCCATCCCCGAAAGAAGGACGGCAGTTCCGGTCCTGTTGCTGGGTTTCGGGTTCCTCCGCGTTGTGGAACCAGCCGGTGTCGACCCTTCGTCGCTACTCACAGGCGATGCCGTCGCCGTCGCGGTCCAGTTTGCGGCTGTATCCCGGTTCGCCCCTGTAGATCGGGGCAGCCCCGGCATTCCTCACCGCGGTGCAGTTCTTGTAATAGGTGCTGGAGGGACTCTTCCGAACCTCTGCCTCGGCGATCTTCTTTTTGCGGGCCTTTTCTGCGGCCAGGGCTGCCTTGGCCTCAGCTGCTTTCTTGGCCTTTTCGGCTGCCGCCGCTTTCGCCTTCTTGGCGTCGGCCGCTTCCTTGGCCTTCGCCGCTGCCGCCACTTTCGCCTTCTTGGCGTCGGCCGCTTCCTTGGCCTTCGCCGATTCCGCAGCTTCCACCTTCTTGGCCTCGGCTGCTTCCTTGGCCTTCGCAGCTGCCGCCGTCTTGGCCTGCTCGGCTTCCTTCGCCTCGGCTGCCGCTGCCTCGTCCAACTTCTTCTGGGTTTCGGCTTCACGGGCTACCGCAAGGTCGGTCTCGGCACGATCGTGGGTCTCCTGGTCGACCCAGATCAGCCCGCCGGTTGAATCCTCGTCGCAATAATTGTTGTCATCGCCCTGGGTCATGACCTGGTAGTCGAATTCGCAGGACTTGCCGATGAAGCTCGCGAGGTCCGCCTGGAGCGTCTCGGCCACCGCTGGTTCTTCGAGCAAGGCCTCCGGGTTGGCAGTCCCCTCGGTGCCGCTCAAGGCACCGCCAGCAATCGTCAGGACCAGCGCCGCGCCAGCGACCTCGGCCCCGAACTTGCGATTCGGGATCCTTGCCCATTTGATGCCGTTGGCCAGCAAGGCCACGATGCCGAGGATCAGGGCGATGATTCCGGCAAAAATCATCAACCCCGGCAGCGCCCCGGCGATACCCAACAGGAGCAGGACCGCAACGGCAAGCCCCAACCAAATCCAACGCACGTTCTTCCGCCGTTTCAACGGCACCGATTCATTGCTCCAGCTCACGATTTCCCCAAACCTTCAACTATTCCAACCAATAGCCAAACCATAGCCACGATTGCGCGGGTGGTCATTTCTTACTTCGTGTTGCCGTCCTCGAATTCACCCAAACGTCGGGTGACAGCGATGAATGCGCTGCGGTGCGCACCGATTGTGACCCCCTGGCGGTGATACGCCGAAGGCCGGGACGCGCAAGATGCGTTCCCCGGCCTTCGGTTGGGTTGCCAGGCGTCGTCAGCGGACCACGCGCTCGAATCCGGCGCCGCCGGCACCGGTCCACCGGTACAGCTCCAGGGTTGCGGCTTCCTGCGTGTGCCCGCTGGAATAGTCGTCGAAGTCCCGCGCGACGTAGAAGTAGCCGTGGCCGACCGGCTCGATGCCGACATCCGCCTTGAACTCCCAGCCAAAGATGCCGGTGGACTCATCGGGGATGCCGGCCTGGACCAACGACAGCAGCAGCCCGCTCTCATTGCCCGGCTGCCCGTGGAGCGTCCCTTCGGTCGGGGCTGCGGTGCCGTCCACGACGTACAGGGTGCGGTTTGGGTAGCCGGGCTTGGACCCGCGGTAGACCCCGAGGTACCAGTTCTTGCTGGCTTCATCGTAGGCGAGGTTCTGGACACCGAAGTTGGTGTTTCCGGTGTGTACGAAGAACTTTCCGTCCACCTCGGCCGGTCCCGAGGAGTGCGGGTCCTGCTGGGTCAGCGGTCGTTCGAACTTGCCCCAGCGGGAGACGTCGTACTGCAGAATGACCTGGTGGTTGTTGTCCTCGCGCTGGTTGTTCCGGTAGATCCCGTAGGCGACCATCAGTTGTTGCTTGCCGTTGGCGGCGCCGAAGGCCGGCCCGAAGGAAACCCCGTCGATGCCGCTGGAACCATAGCGGTGGTCGGCGGTGTTGGCGGTGTCTCCGTCAAAGATCCCGTTGCCGTCCAGGTCCGCCGTGAAGTCGTCGACAACTTCCTCCAGATAGACGGCGGTGACGATGCCCGAATTCTCCGCGTCCATGCCGATCTCGGTGATCTTCTCGACGTCGAAGATTGCCATGTAGAAGGACTCGGCGGCCTTGTACTCGAGCGAACCGTAGACGCGGCCGTCCTGGGTGTTGAAGTCCAGGTCGCCGAGGTGGCCGGTGAACCCTCGACGGTTCCCACGACGTTGCCGTCCAGGTCGGTCTTCACGAGCATGTTGGTGAACGAGTGGTAGACGAAGCCGCCCTTTTCATCGATGGCGATGCCCTGGATGTGCCCGGCGTCCCAGGAGCCGGAGTCGATGCTCGTCGGGTACCGGTCGATGGCCTTTTCCGGTGCCGCGTGCACGGGCGGTCCTTGTGGATCGGGGGTGCCGGCGGCCAGTGCCGCGCTCGGAGCAACGAGCCCGGCGAGCAGGCCGAGAGCCAGACAGAGTACGGCGGTGATGGGCATGGGCTTTTGCGGCATGTCGTGGATGTCCTTCGGTTCGTTGGAGCAAGTGTGGCCGGGGCGCCCCAACACCCATGTGTTTCCCACCCTGACGCACCAGGCCCAACGCTTCCCCAGCGTTGCGTTAACCGGCGGCAAACTTCAGCCGTCCGTCCCGAAGTGGTTCAGCCCGCGGCCCAGGAATCCGTTTCCGCCCCGGCCCAGCGCAGCACCCGGAGGGCGCGCAGGGTGTTCCAGCGGCTCGGTTCGCCCTCGGGCGCATCGACCTGCAGGTAGACATCCCCGGGCCAGGCAACCCCGGAGGCCCAGCGCCCGTCCGCACCGCGCTGGGACAGCAGCGCCTCGATGGCCGGTTCCAGCCGCGCGTTGAATGTTCCGCCCGCGTCCCGGAAATAGTCCAGGGCGCGCAGCACGTCGTAGAACCAGTACGGCGGGAAGGAGAAGTTCAGGTAGCGCCCGTTGGCCACCTCCCCGGTGGAAAGCCTGCGGTGGAGCGAGCGCTTCAGCAGGTATTCCTCGCCTCGCTTCCGGGCCTCGGCGAGCGCGGCCGGAACCTGGCCCACCGCGCGTTCGTGTTCGAGCAGTCCCTCGAGCACGCAGAGCGTGGTGTCGAATGAGGAGACCGTGGATGACTCGGGCGCCTCGCAATTCCATCCGCCATCGAGGAGTTGTTCGGCGAGCAGCCGGGCGGTGATCCGTTCGGCGCCTTCGCCGAGCACACCGAAGTAGGCGCCCTGGGAGAGCACGCCGCCGTTGATGCAGGGTTCGACCTCGCCGTGGAAGTAGGGCAGGTTGTCCCAGTACTTCCAGGTGACAGACTTGTGGACCCGATCCACGGCGGTGTGCACGCCGGGAGCTGCGGGGTCGGCACCGAGCCGGCGCAGCAGCGCGAGCGACCAAAACACGGAGCGGCGGTCCTGGTCCTCGCCGTATTCGTCGTTGTTCCAGTAGCCGCGCGCATCCTGCAGCGCGAGCACCTGTGCACCGTGCCCCTCCAGCGCGACACGGGCCCGTTCCCGGGCCGCCTCCGGCTCGGGCCTGTCCAACAGGTCGCGCATGACCTGCCAGCGGAGCGAGGGATCGGAGTCGAGCAGCCAGGTCGCGATGTCCATTCCCCCATTCTTGCGTGGCGGACTGCCGGGCACCTGCCCTAGGAGAGCACGTCCTTGCTGGCGAACCTGCCGTAGGCCAGGGCACCGAAGACCAGCAGGTACCCGCCCTGCAGCAGCGCGTTCTGCCCGAATTCGGCCCAGCGGATCGGGTCCCGCAGCAGGTCGGCGAAGCCGAGCCAGTGATGGCTGAACAACCACGGATGCAGCCAGTCAAGCTGCGGCAGCTGGCCCAGGATCTGCGCGGCCACGGCGAGCACCGCGATGGCGGCCATGGCGCCGACGGGTACGTCGGTCAGCGTGGAGATGAACAGGCCCACGGCGGCCAGGCCGATCAACGACACCGCCACATACAGCGCGATCAAGCCCACGCGCAGCAGCGCCGCCGGCGCGGAGACGGTGGTCCCGGAGAGCAGCGTCACCGGCCCCACGGGAAAAAGCAAGGACCCGATGCCCAGCCCGCACAGGGCGACCATGACGGTGGCCGAGAGGCAGAAGAGCGCCGCCACGGCGAACTTGACCAGCAGCAGGCGCGGGCGCGAAACCGGCGCGGTGAGCAGGTAGCGCAGCGTGCCGCTCCCGGCTTCCCCGGCAATGGTGTCCCCGGCAACCACGGCCACGGTCAGCGGCAGGAAGAGCGGGATGCACACCAGCAGGCCGGTGATGGCGACGAAAAACCCGTTCCCGGCCACCCGGTCCAGGAATGCCGGGCCGCGCCCGGTGGGCGGTCCCGAGGTCAGGCGCACCGCGACGGCGATGAGCACCGGCACCGCGCCCAGGGCCAGCAGCATCGCCCAGGTGCGGCGCCGCCGATACAGCAGGACGACTTCGTTGGCCAGCAATCCCCTATTGGACAAGGTCGAACCCCTCCCCGGTCAGCGCCACGAAGCGTTCCTCCAGGCTTGCCGGCTGGACCGTGAATCCGCGCACGCGCACCCCGGCCGCCACGAGCCCCTCGACCAGGTGCTCGGGTTCCGGGGCTTCCGGGCCCAGGACCGCGCCCACGATCCCGTCCTCCCCGCCGGGCACCGGCTCGACGTGCGGGTCCAGGCCCAGCCGGGACAGCACCGCCATGGCGACGCCCGTATCCGGAGTTGCCACCTTCACCCCGCGCCGGCCCTGGGCACGCAACTGCTCCAGCGTTCCCTGGGCCACGAGGTTCCCCACGCTCATCACCGCCACGTGGCTGCAGATCTGTTCGATCTCGGAGAGCAGGTGACTGGAGACGAACACCGTGGTCCCCTCCGTGGCCAGTGCGCTGATCAGGTGCCTGACCTCGCGGGTTCCCTGCGGGTCCAGGCCGTTGGTCGGCTCGTCGAGCACCAGCAGCTCGCGTTCGCGCAGCAACGCGTTGGCGATCCCCAGCCGCTGCTTCATGCCCAGCGAGTAGGCGTGCACCGGAAGCTTCGCGGCCTTGCCGAGCCCGACCTTTTCCAGTGCCTCCTCCACGCGGCGGGTCCGGGTGGAGCGGTCGGCGGTGGCATCGGCGCAATCGAGGCGGGTGAGGTTGGCCCTGCCGCTGAGGAAAAGGTGGAAGGCCGGGCCTTCGACCAGGGCACCCACCTTCGGCAGCACCTCGCCTGCCGCTACTGGCATGGGTTGGGAGAGCAGGGAGATGGTTCCGCTGCTGGGGGTTGCCAGGCCCAGCAGCATGCGGATGGTAGTGGTCTTGCCGGAGCCGTTGGGTCCCAGGAATCCGAAGACCGAGCCGCGCGGCACCGCCAAATCGAGGTTGTTGACCGCGCGGCGTTTCCCGAAGCTCTTGCCCAGCCCCGTGGTCTGGATGGCGAGGTCGCCGATGTCCGGCACCCCGGTCACTGGCCGTTGGCGACGGCCTGCAGCCGGGCCAGCGAGACCGGGCCAAGGACCATGCGCCCGTCATTGGTGAGCAAGACGTTGAGCAGCGAGGTGTGCAGCAGCTTGCCGCCCTCCACCGGGGTTGCCAGCTGGTTCAGCATCGCGTTCCCGGCCACCTCCTTGGGGATGTCCTTGGCCTGGACCACCACCACGGTGTCCCAACCGGTGCCCCTGATGGAATTGGGGCGTTGTATTGCTTTCTTGTGGCCGGGCTTGGCGGCATCGAATCGGTGCCCCGGTTGCTTGCCAGGCTTGGCATTGCCGGGCTTGTGGCCCAACTTTTTGCCGGGATTGGCGGCATCGGGATGGTGTCCGGGCTTGTCCTTCAGTGCCTGCGGCGGGACCTTGTGTTCGTTCACCTTGGCTCCCGCCGGCGGGGTGAACTCAAAGAGGTTGGCTGCGGGAGTGCCCGGGGTGAAGGTCGTGAATCCCACGGATACCGCGGGGGTCGGTTGTCCCACGGCGTCCACCACGATCTGTAGCGGTGTCCCGGTGGCCGCGTCGACCCCGATGCTCACCTTCGCAACCAGGGAGTCGTCGCTGCGCGGGACCAAGTCGAGGGTGTAGGCGTCGCGGTCGGCAATCCGGGGCCCGTCGGCCACGCTCATGTCGGTGCTTGGCCCCATGGCTTCCAGGATCTTGTCTGCCATGGCTCCGGGTGTCGGCGGCATCGTCGAATGCTTCGAGGCGGCCTTCTTGGGGAACCCGGGAACCACGATGTGGTCCGCGGTGTTGCTGGAGGAGTCGTAATGCCACAGCGAAGAACCATTGCGGATGAAATTCTGTTCATCCATGCCGTCGAGCACCTGGATCCGTGCCTTGTCGGGTCCGTCGACGTAGACCTGGGCCTTGTGGGTGCCGGAGAGTGCCGCGAGCATCTCCATCAGGTGCGCTTCGTCAGGAGCAGTGGTTGAATCGGGCGAGGCGGAAGCACCGGGGCCAGGGCTCGTGCCCGGGGTTGCCATCGTGCCGTTGCTTCCCAGATCCGGCAGCCGGGGAATTCCGAGGTCCAGGGTTGCACTCGTGCTTCCGGAGAAGTCGGTGACCTTGGAATCGGCAATCATCTGCAGGACCTGCTGCGGCGTCTTGGGCTCGAGCTGCACCTGCGCGTCGGCGGCGATCGAGGCCCCGATGGCGAAGGCCGCAATGACTGCGGGCGCCAGCACGGCAGGTATCCATTTCTTGAGCACAGCGGGTTTCATGATCTGCGATCCGGTTGAAGCGGCCTGGTATCTCCACGGTACGCCGCAGCCGCGGGCTTGGCGATGGCCCACGGCCTGCCTCGACCTTTAAACACGCTGTGTTCTGGCCCGGAAGCGGGCGGGGCGTGCTGTTGCCGGCCCCGCCCGCCCGCGGACTCGTCTATTCGGCGAGCAAAGCGTCGATCTGTCCCATGGCCAGGCCCATTCCTTCCTCCATGCCCATCTTGACCATTTCTTCGAGCTGCTCGGCGCTCTCGAACGAGGAAACCGTGGTCATCCTGGTGGTCCCGCCGTTTTGCTCAAGGGTCACCACGCAGCGGGTGCTGCCGAGGAATCCACTGGGCTCCCCGTCGTCCCCGGCGAACCCGTCCTCGAATTCAAAGCCGCTGGGGCCATCGACCGCGATGATCTTCCACCAGCCACGCGCCTTTTCCCCGTCGGGCCCGGTCATGTAGTACCGGGATTCCCCGCCGACAAACATCTCGTGGCGCACGAACGTGGCCGGCCAGGTGGGAGGGCCCCACCAACGTTCGAGTTGGCGCGGATCCTCCCAGATTTGCCAAACCCGATCGATGTCGGCGGCAAATTCCGCGACGAATGTCAGGGTGAGGTTCTCCGTATCCTTCTGGGTGCTGATGACACTCATGGTTTCGTTCCTTCGGGTTGGTTGGAGAGTATCTCCCCAATGCGGTTTGCCCGCTCGCGCCAGATGTCTTCGTAGGCTTCCAGCAGCCGCGCTGCACAGCGCAGTGATTCGGGATTTGCTTGCACTATCTGCTCCCGCCCGCGCCGTTGCTTGGCAACCAGCGAGGCCCGCTCGAGCACGGCCACGTGCTTTTGCACGGCCGCGAAGCTCATCACATAGCGCTTCGCCAGTTCGGAGACCGATTGTTCCCGGAGCATTGCTTGCTTGATGATGTCGCGCCGGGTTGCATCCGCCATGGCATGGAAGATGCGGTCGATCTCGGTTTCGCTCAGTTCATGTACAACCATTTGGTTGTAGGTTACTCCGCTTGGATACGCGATGCAATGGGTTTGCCGCACGACCTTCAAGCACCCCGCCGAACACCCCCACATGCGCCGCTTCACTGGACAAACCCCGAAGTCCGCCTGCCGTGACCCTACGGCCGCGTCACCGAATCTTGTCCGATTTCCCCGGCCAGCTCCATCGGCAAGCAGTGCATGGATTTCCGATGGAACGTCCCGGAGGAAAACTTCCGGATTTTTCGGCCGCCCTGCGCTCCAAAATGTCCCAGGTCTGTGTTCTACTGACACTACGGTCATATGGCCGGAGCACTACCGCCTTGGGGGCGGGGAATGGCAGAGGGGAAATGCCTAACCAATACGAGATCCTTGAAGAAACCATGCTGCTGGACAGGCCGACACACACGGCAAGCCGGGCCGAGAAGGACCTGATGTTGCGCGAGTTGAGGATTCTGGGCAGCAACGACCCGGATGAAGTACTCAGCAACGTCAGCCAGATCCTCCGGCGCCCGTTCCAATCGCTGGACTCCATCCGCTCCTGCGATGCCCACAGGGTGATTGGGCATTGCCAGCGGGTGCGCCACCGCCAGTACTAGCGCAAAACCCTGCTGCCCGCCCCGGATTCGGGACGGGCAGCAGGCAAACGGTTGCGGATCGGCGTTAGGCCTTGGCGATCGCTTCCTTCAGTGCGGCGAGGATCAGTGCGACCGAGGTCGGGTTGGCGTTCGGGCCCATGAGCCCGATGCGCCATACGGTGCTGGCGTATTTGCCCACGCCGCCGCCGATCTCGATGTTAAATCGCTCCAGCAGGTAGCTACGGACCTTGGCCGAGTCCACGCCCTCCGGGACATACACGGTGGTCAGCTGCGGAAGGCGGTGGCCCTCGGCGGCGAAGAGCGTCAGGCCCATCTCCTCAAGTCCGTCCTGCAATGCCTGGCCGGCGGCCTGGTGGCGGGCGGTGACAGCTTCAATGCCTTCGGCCAGGATCCGGTCGATGCCGGCCTCAAGCGAGGCCACCATGCCCACCGGCGCGGTGTGGTGGTAGGTGCGCCCGCCGCCGGCACCTCCGGTGGTGTATCCGCCGAGCAAGCCAAGGTCGAGGTACCAGGACTGCGGCCTCTGCACGCGGCGTTCGAACGCACGCTCGGAAATGGTGAACGGGGCCAGACCCGGGGCCACCCCGATGCACTTCTGCGTTCCGGCATAGGCGACATCCACGCCCCATTCATCCACCTTCACCGGCATCCCGCCGATCGAGGTGACGGCATCCATGATCAACAGTGCGTCGCCCTTGATGGCGCCAAGCGCGGCCATGTCGGAGATGACACCGGTGCTGGTTTCCGCGTGCACGGCGGCAATGACCGTCGGATTCGGGTGCGCATCGGCGACCCGCTGGGCGTCGACCGAGGTGCCGTACTCGTGGTCCACGCGGATGACTTCCGCGCCGGCGCGCGAAGCGACCTCGCACATGCGCTCGCCAAAGAGCCCATTGACGGCGATGACCGCAACGTCGCCGGCCTTCACGGTGTTCACGAACGAGGCCTCCATGCCGGCCGAACCGGTGGCGCTGAGTGGCAGGGTGCGGGAATTCTCGGTTCCCCACAAGGTGCGCAACCCGTCGCAGGTGCGGTCCATACGGGCAATGAATGCCGGATCAAGGTGGCCCAGCAGGGGCAGGCCAAGCGCTGCGGTGGCTTCCGGGTAGGGGTTGCACGGGCCCGGCCCGAAAAGGTGGCGAACTGGAACGATCTGGGTCATTTGATCTCTCTCTTCTCACTGCAATCGCTGGATACCTCGAAGCCAGCCTATGCCGGAAGGTCCCTGCCCGGGCGCATGTGAAGCCTTGGGCCAACGAAACCAATGCCCCTGTCGTCCAATCGTCCAAGCAACCGGGAGGACCCCTTCACAAACCTGCCTCCGACATGTGCACCAGGTGTTCATCGCGCATCAACCAAGCGTTCCCCGGGCCGCAGCCGGGGTGCGGCAGATTAAGGAATGTTTCACCATCCAAAAGAAATGGTTGACACGTCAATCATCCTGTGGCATATTTATATGCATACACATGCAATCCGGTCAGCTGCACCGGCTTCCGAGAGAAGGAATTTCCCCATGAGCTTTGAAATCATCCCCGGCACCTGGAACCTCGACACCTCGCACACCGAGGTTGGCTTCACGGTCCGCCACGCAGGCATCTCCAAGGTCCGCGGCGCATTCACCGACGTCACCGGCACCCTGACCGTGGGCGATTCGATCGATTCCTCCAAGGTCGAAGCAATCGTCAAGACCGAGTCCTTCGACTCGAACGACAACAACCGCGATGCCCACGTCAAGGGCGCGGATTTCTTCAACGTTGAGCAGTTTCCGGAAATGACCTTCGTGTCCACCGGCGTTGCAGGTTCCCCGGAAGAGTTCGAACTGCGCGGCGAACTGACCATCAAGGAAACCACCAAGCCGGTCAGCTTCAAGGTCGAGTTCGGCGGCGTGGCCGTTGACCCGTTCGGTGCCACCCGCGCAGGATTCTCCGCCACCACGCAGATCTCCCGCAAGGAATTCGGCATCACCTGGAACGCCGCCCTCGAGGCCGGGGGCGTGTTGGTTGGCGACAAGGTCACCATCAACATCGATTCCGCATTCGTGCTCGCTTCGCAGAACTAATATTCTTCTGCCTTCGTGTGGTGCCGTCCGCAGTTGCGGGCGGCACCACACGCATTTAACCTCCGCATGCGGAAGCGCCTTGAGCACCGCATGCCTCTTGCCCTACCGATTTGCCGGGCGGTACACCGCAATGATGACACCGGTCGTGGTATCCAGCGTTTCGACCCGTTCGAGGTCGGTGGCCGGCAAACCCCGGTCAAAGAAGCGGCCACCGTTCCCCCGGATCAGCGGATGGATCGGCAAGGTGTACTCGGCGACCAGTCCCTCGGCGATCAGGGAACGCAAGAGATTACCGCTGCCCATCACCAGCAGGTCCGGGCCAACCTGGCTCTTGAGCTCCGCGACGCCGTCCGCGGCATCGGGCGGCAGGAGCACGGAGTTCGCCCAGGGCCACGGCTCGGCCAGCGTCCGGGAAGCGACATGCATGGTCAGGTTGTTCAACACCGCCAGCTTGCGCTTGGCCGGCACCTTCCTTCGTCGGCTCCCGGTGCGGACCGGTGCCGGTTTCCCGGACAGAGGACGGTGAACCAGGGGTCTCCGGCATCCCGGAGTTCGAGGCCACCCCCGCGGCGGCCAAGGGAACGCGACCGGGAAACCACGGCACGGGCTTGCTCCGGAGTCGGTGGCGGTGCAACGGACGGACATAACTTTTCGGCTCCTGACCTCCGCTTGCGCCCGCGGGGTGTTGTACGTTGGGATCAGTCATGCGTTTAACGAGCAGGTCCGGTTTTGGAGGCACCAATGGGTTCATGGAACAAGACGCCCCCGGACCGCTCTGCCCATCGGCGCCCGGGGAACGACCTGGACCTGTACGACGCCAAGATCGTGACCAAGGTGTCCGGGCGCACCGCGCTGACCCGCAAGCGCCTGGCCAACGGCCGCGAGACCAGGGCCTTCCTTGACGCGGCGCTGGACCTCACCACGGAATTGTTCACGCCCGGCCTGTCCGAGCAGCTCCTGGACGCCGACGAGGAAGACGCGCGCCCGGTGATGTCCTACCTCTCGCGCCGCAAGGTCCTGGCCAAGGCACGAAGCAACTGCGGCGAGAACTTCCCGCTGAGCGAAAACATGATGCGCCACCGCTGGAGCTCGCACGGGGATTTCCTGGCGGATTTCATTTCCTACGCGCTGGCGGACAAGCACTGGAGCCTGCAGGTGGCACTCTCGCACCATGCCAAGGACTTGCTCACCAGCGACGACGACTTTTCCCGCGCCGTGCACCGGGTGGCCTACGAGGACCTCAAGCTGATCATGGAACTTCCGGCCTACCGTTTCCAGTTGCTGGCGGTGGCCACGGCCCAGTCCGACTCCGCGTCCGCAGTGGCCCTGAACCGCATGTACAAGAATCTCTCGCAGGTGTGGATGACCCTCTACACCCAGGTCTTTGAGCACTACGGATTCAGGTTCAGGCCCGGGATTGGCATGCAGGAGTTCAACATCCTGCTGCAGGCCATGGCCGAGGGCCTGGGTCTTCGGCTGCTTTCCGAGGTGGACGAGCCGGTGCTCGACCACGAGACGAAGACATCCCTGCTGGGCACCGCGGCGCTGGCACTGTTCATGGCACTCGTGGATCCCGGCGACGGCCTGTCCCTGGAACGGGCCGCCGAACTCGGGATACACCAGCGGCGCTCAACCTGACCGTCGGACCAGGGTTCCCCGGCGTCCGAGAACGCTGGTGAAGATTGATGGGGGCGGGAGCCGGCCACCCCCAAGTGGCCAGGCGCTCCCGCCCCGGCTGTGCCATTGACGCATGCGCCGCAACACAGGTGGTTCCTGATCCAGCGGGCATCCGCTACTCCCCGATTGGACACGCCAAGCCGAATTCCACGATGGGTTCGGCCTTCCCCCGGATGCGTACGCGCCGTCGGTGGAATGCTTTGCCCCATGAATGGGAACCACAACCTCAATCCAAGCAAAGAGCCGGCCGGGGTTCTACACGCATCTGGGCCAACCCACGCGGGGGCACCCAGCCGGGTCCCGCGGCGGGACGTGGCCGCGCCGCCGCAGGTCCGCTACTTCTGCGCCAGCAGGCGTGCCACGCGCGGCTTGACCTCGGTGGCCAGCAGCGTGATCGATTCGAGCAGCTGTTCCTGCGGGATGCCGCCGATGTCCATCTGCAGGAAGTGGCGCATGTGGCCCAGGTGTCCGTGCAGGTGGGCGATGCGCTCGGCGACCTCGTCCGGGGAGCCGACGTAGTAGGCACCCGGGGCGTCGGCCTGCGCCAGGTAGGCCCGCTTGTCCGGTGCCGGCCAGCCGCGCAGCCGGCCCATTTCCACGTTGAGGTTGTGCCAGCCCGGGTAGAAGCGCTCCAGCGCTTCCTTCTTGGTCGGCGCCACGAAGCCCAGCGCTCCGACTGAGACCTTCAGGGTTTCGGGAGCGTGGCCCGCGGCGGCGCCGGAGCGGCGGTAGAGCTCGGCCAGCGGGGCAAAGCGGTGCGGTGCCCCGCCGATGATGCCGTAGGACACCGGCAGGCCCAGCTGGCCGGCACGGGCCGAGGAGCTGGCGTTGCCGCCGGTGGCCAGCCAGATCGGCAGCTTGCCGGAGGCCGGGCGCGGCACCACGGCCAGGTCCTCGAGCGCGGGGCGCACGGTGCCGGACCAGGTGACGTTCTCGCTGGTCGCGTTGTTGATGGTCATGAGCAGGTCGAGCTTTTCGGCGTAGAGCTCGTCGTATTCCTCCAGGCTGTGACCGAAGAGCGGGAAGGTTTCCACGGAGGAGCCGCGCCCGGCGGTGATTTCCACCCGACCCCCGCCGGAAATTGCGTCGGCAATGGCGAATTGCTGGAAGATGCGCACCGGGTCGTCGGTGCCGATGATGCTTGCGGCACTGCCCAGGGTGATCTGCCCGGTGGCTGCCGCCGCGGCGGCGATCATGGCACCGGGCGAGGAGGCGGGCATCGTTGCGGTGTGGTGCTCGCCGACCCCGAAGTAGTCCAGGCCCTGCGCGTCGGCGTGTTTGATGGCTTCGAAGAGGTTCGCGATGGCCTCGGTCGTGGAACGCAGGGATCCGTCGGAATTGCGTTGGGTGTCGCCAAAGCTGTAGGCACCGATTTCCATGTGGGTTCGTCTCTTTCGTTGAAGGTTTCGGGAAGCGTGTCAGGCGGCGACGAGGCTGGTGTGCAGCTTCACCGATAGTTCATCGGCGTTGAAGCGGCCGTTGAAGACATCCGTGCCCGGCTCGAAGGCCCTGCCGGATGCAAGATCCCCGGCGTCCACGGAGTCGAAGCCGAGCGCGTCGATGAAGGCGGAAACCTGTTCCTTGGCCGCCGCGTCGTTGGAGGCAATGGCCAGGGCTCGGCGGTCGGCGGTGCCGGGCGCCGCGGAGTCTGGTTCCATCTCGTGGTAACCGATGTGGTTGAAGGACTTTACGACCCGCGAGGCCGACAAATGTGCGGCGACGACCTCGGATGAGGAACGGTCGTCGGCCTCGAAGTCGGCAATGTCTCCGTCGGTGACGGACCAGTAGTTCATGGCGTCAACCACGACCCGGCCGGCGAGCGCGTCGGCGTTGACGGACTTGTACTTGTGCAGCGGAACGGCCACAACCACCAGGTCGGATCCGGCGGCCTCGGCCGCATCGACGGCCTCGGCGCCCGGGGTCACGATCTCGATAATCAAGGCGTTCTCGGCCGCCGGCTTGGAGGTGGCGATCTTCACGCGGTACCCGGCGGCGACGGCCAGGCGTGCGATGGCCGTTCCCACGCGGCCCGCACCCAGGATGCCGATGGTGCCGCGGGAGGCGGTGAGCTCTTGTTCGCCGATGTCCATGTGTCCTACTCTCCGAAATATATGCTGTTACACAGACTATATTCCGAACAGATCATCTGTGCAACTCCACATATTCGGGTATGATGGGTGCCATGGCTACCACTGCACACGCACCCCTTTCACTGGACAAGCCTTTGCCGGGATTCATCCCAGGCGATCTCGCGTGGCACCTCGGCATGATCCTGCGTGGCCACCAGACCCATTTTGCGCAGGCCGTGGAGGAAATGCCCTGCTCGGTGCGCGGATACCAGATGCTCTCCACCGTCGTCCACCACGATCCGGCCAACCAGCAGGCCCTGGGCGCGCACCTGGGCATCGACCGCACGGTGCTGACCTACCTCATTGACGATCTGGTCGAGGCCGGGCTCGTCGAACGCGTGCCCGCGCCCACGGACCGCCGGGCCCGGAAAATCGTTGCCACCCGGCAGGGAACAGAGCTGCTGACCCGGCTCGAATCGCGCGTCGCCGCCGCAGAGCAGACCCTGCTTGCCGGACTCGATGCCGCGGAGAGCACGCAGCTCGCGGGCCTGGTCTCCAAGCTCTCCATGGCCATCCATCGCGCGCAGCCGGGCGCGAATCCCTGCGAGGCCATGGACCACCTCGGGTAGTCCCCCTGGGCACAGCCGGCTGCCACACCCATGGCTCCGGTCACGATGGACGTTCCACGAGGCACCAACGCCATAGACTCGTTCCATGAACGCAGGCGACATTACATTCCACACCCGCAAATGGGTCCGCCCCGAAGACCTCAACGCCAATGGCACGCTCTTCGGAGGCAGCCTGCTGCGCTGGATCGACGAGGAAGCGGCGATCTACGCCATCGTCCAGCTGGGCAACGGCTTTGCCGTCACCAAATACATGTCCGAGATCAACTTTGTCTCCTCCGCGCAGCAGGGCGACCTCATCGAGATGGGCCTGACCGCCACCCACTTCGGGCGCACCTCGCTGACCATGCGTGCCGAGGTCCGCAACATGATCACCCGCCAGTCCATCCTGACCATCGAGAAGATCGTGTTCGTGAACATGGGCCCGGACGGAATCCCCGCTCCGCATGGTTACTCGGAGATCACCTATGATCGCGACCGCATCCCCGGCGAGCACCTGAAGATCAAGCAGCCCGACGAAAGCTAGCCTTCCCCTGGCGGGGCCGCTATCCGTCCATCAGGAAGTGCCAGCCGAACCACCAGCAGAACAGCACCAACGTCAGCCGGGCGGCCCGGTTTTCCCACAGCATCCCCGTGATTTCCGAGAGCGGAACCCAGGAATCGGGCCACCGCCGCGGCAGCAGGAAGAGCACAAGGCCCAGCACCGGAACGAGCAGGTAGCCGGTGATCGCGATGCCGCGGGTCATGGCTCGCCCACCCTTTCCTTGCCGCGGCGCGCACGCAGCACCAGCGCACAGGCAACCAGCCAGGTCACCGTCGCCAGCCAGCGGGTGAACGGCTGCTGGAAGGACGGCTCCACCAAGTCGGTCAGCGGCGGATACGTCCTGGCCCCCTGCGGGTGGTAGTGGTCGCTGAAGAACATTCCCAGCTCCCAGGCGCACAGGTACAGGATGAGAAGCGACCAGGCCAGGGAAGTCCGCCGCACCGCCTTTCGGCGGGCGTGGTCCGGCGTCAATCGGCGGGCCGGCTGCCGCCACCCCAGCAACACCATCAACGCACCAAGTGCCAGCAGCACGGTCGCCAGCCCGTCACCCAGCGGCAACATGGCCAAGGCCGTGCCCAGCACCACCACGGCCATCCACAGCCATGGACCGGTCGCCGTCAACGCCGGCCACTGCCGCAGACCGGACCGTTCGGGCTCCTTGCGGCCATGACGCTCCGAGAAGAAGACGATGGCCGCGAGCGCCAGGTAGGCGGCCCCGTCGACGGGCGCGCCGCGACCCAGGTGAAATCCACCGGCCAGGACGAGGACGGCCAACGACCCGGTGGTGAGTCTGCTTTGCAAGACTGATCCAAGGCTCTCGGCCCGCGAATCCTGTGCCATGCCCCCAGTCCATCACCGCGCTCCTCCAACAAACAGGGACTTTAGGCCGGGAGCACTCGCGACACGCATGGGCAACTGGCAGACCACGTGCAATCGACGGTTACGATGATCCCAACCATCACCCAGCTGCAGGGGACACCGCAATGATTCGATTGACGAAGACGGCCATCTTGTTCGTTGCCGGCGCCCTCGCGCTCAGTGGCTGTGCTCTGCTCGGAGCAAGCGAGGCCCCGCGCGACGAGTCCGGGGCCATCGACAAGAAAGCCGACGCCGATGCCTTCTCCATCCGCGTCGGCGACTGCATCAACGATCCGGGTGAGGGCAACATCGACCGCGTCCCGGTGGTCCCCTGCGCGGAACCGCACGAACTCGAGGTCTTCCACGAATTCAGCATCCAGACTGCAGATTATCCCGAGACTGCGGAGGCCATGGACGACCTGACGTTTGAGCAGTGCGACCCCGCATTCAGGTCCTTCGTGGGGCGCTCGTACGAGGAATCCCGCCTGGACTACACCTCGATGCAGCCCACCAAAAGCAGCTGGGCCGAGGGCGACAGGCTCGTGCATTGCCTGGTCACGGATCCCGACAGCCCCAAGATCACGGGCTCCTTGGCCGGTGCCAACCAATAATCCCGGCTACGACGCCTTCGTTGCCTGCCGGAAGACTCCCCCGCCCCACTGGACCCCGCTTCGCATGAGCCACAGTTCGCATGGTTTGATGGTGCCCAGCCGGACCTTGTGGCACTGCGGGACGTAGGTGTCGTCAATGCTTCCGTCTTCCGCGTGCGGCCAGAGCCCGTCGTTGATCCGGAAAACGTTGGCCAGGACCTCGCAGTCGCAGTAGCCGCCGAGCGCCGGGAATTTCCGTTCCATCGCCGTGGCACGGGGCGCGCGCAGGTCCCGGTACGTGGTGCACCACTTCAGTCCGTTGCACCCGTGGTCGAGCATGCGATTGACGTAGCAGGCCAGGCATTCGTAGCGCGGAGGCAGCAGCCTCTTTACGACCTTGAGTGCGTCCTCAAGTTCCGTGACCGTGTATTGCTCCATGGTGGACTCCTTGGATCTGTGGAGTCTTCAGCATGGACACTGGATGCTGTCGCCGGGCCGGCATGCGCCCCTGCTGTGCACAAGCGGAACCGATTTGGGCCAACCACAGCTGTGCGGAGAAGCGGCGCTTTGCCGCAAGGAATCAGGCGTTCGCCTGGAACCGCACGATTCGCTCGATGGCCGCGGTGACGGCCTCGTACCCGGCGGCGAAGCTCAGGCGCACGTGGGTGTTCCCGTTGACCCGGTCAAAGTCATTGCCCGGCACGATCGCAACGCCCTCGGCTTCGAGCAAAGCGGTGCAATACGCTGCAGCATTCGCGTGGTTTCCAAGCTTGTCGCCCAGATCCGCATACAGGTAGAAGGCTCCGTCGGCCGGTGCGCATTCGCCCCATCCCAGGCGTCCGATCGAATCCAGGACCGTCTTGCGGGTCCGCGCGAACTCGGCCACCCGGGCTTCGCCCTCTGCGTAGGAGGCCTCGGTGAAGGCCTCGAGCGCGGCGTATTGGGCCGGCGCCGGAGGGCAGAGCGCCACATTGCCGGCCAACGCATCAACGGTGGGCAGCATGTCGTCGGGCACCAGCGCCCAGCCCAGACGCCAGCCGGTCATTCCCCAGTACTTGGAAAAGCTCGAAATCACGACCGTGTCGGTGTTCATTTCCCAGGCGCTGACCGAGCGGCGGGCTTCGGTGCCCGGCTCCGGGAAGTCGATGCCGTGGTAGATCTCGTCGCTGATCAGCCGGACCCCGCGTTCCTTGCACCAACCGGTGAGGGCAGCCAATTCGTCTCCGGAGACCATGGTGCCCGTCGGGTTCGCCGGCGAGGCCAGCATCAGGCCATCGAGCTGCCCGTGCTGCTGCCAGGCCGCTTCAAGCAGTTCCACGGTGGGCTGGTAGCGGGACTTCTGCCCAGCATCTAGCTCGATGACATCGATGCCCAATGTGCGCAGGATGTTCGCGTAGGCGGGGTAGCCGGGACGCGCCAACGCGACCTTGTCGCCGGCGTTGAACGCGGAAAGGAACATCAGCAAGAAGGCGCCGGAACTGCCGGTGGTAACCGCGACGTTGTCCGCCGAAACGTCGATGTTGTACCAACGCTTGTAGTGCTTGGCGACCGCTTCGCGCAGGTCCCTGATGCCCAGGGCCGGGGTGTAGGTCATCGGGGTGCCGGCGGCGTGGATCTGGGCTGCGCGCTGCGAAACGGCGCTCGGTGCGCCATCGCCAGGCTCGCCTGCGCACAAGGAGATGACATCCCGGCCCTCGGCCCGCAACTGGGCTACCCGATCCAGGATATTCATGACCTCAAACGCCGGAACCTTGGCCCGGTCCGCGACCTTCAAATTGCGCTGCACTCTTCCTCCAGTGAACTTGTGCGTTCCTACTCTCCCCAAGGGTGTCACAAACGGCACCGGGACAGACCGAAGGCCTCACCCGCAACACATGCGGGTGAGGCCTACGAACCTTGGACACGCCGGTGCTTACACCTGGGCGCCTGCAGCGATGTCCTTCTTGACCGCTTCCATGTCCAGTCCCTGCACCTGGCCGATGAGGTCTTCAAGAGCCTCTGCGGGCAGTGCGCCGGGCTGGGAAAACACGAGGATCCCGTCGCGGAACGCCATCAGTGTGGGGATGGAGGTGATGTTTGCGGCTGCCGCCAGCTGCTGCTCGGCTTCGGTGTCGATCTTGCCGAAGGTGATGTCGGGGTACTTCTCGCTGGCTGCTTCGAAGACCGGGGCGAAGTTGAGACACGGACCGCACCATGCGGCCCAAAAGTCGACAAAGACCGTACCGCTGCCCGAGATGGTGGATTCAAAATTTGCTGCGGTGAGTTCTACGGAAGCCATGCGTGCTTCTTCCCTTCGAGATGTTGCGTTTGCCGCGGATACCGGGAGCACCCGCAAATGGCACAACCATACCCGCAGGGGTAATATTCCTATGAGTTCGTAAACGCTTATCTCCCAAGGAGTCAAACATGTGCAAGAAAATCACCTGCGTAGCCTGCGCCAAGCCGACCTGGGAAGGCTGCGGCGAGCACATCGAGGATGCACTCGGTGACGTTGCTGTGGCTGATCGCTGCGGCTGCAAATAATCGCTTTTTGACGTGAGCACCGGCGATTGCTTGGCCCACCGTTTTCTATTGGACTACGACAAGCATTGGAATCCGCCGAGAAGCCCGAGTAGCGCCCCCGTGTACCGGACCGACTGCGGTGTGCTCGGCATAGAACGCCACTGAGTTCCAGGGTAAACAACGCTGACCTTCACGGAATACTCGGCAGGCGGGGACAGCAAGTTCAAGACCAAGCCAAGCAGACTGTCGAGAAGTCCCGGAACAACAGTTATCTGTCGCTCGGTTTGGAGTGGCAGAGTCCCTGCTGCCCCTCCCACCTTCTGCATGACAATTTCATATTTCGCACCGGGCTGCAACGACGCACTCGTGTTCCAAGAAACATGTGCCTTATCGGTCCCGAGTAGACCGCCCGCCTGGGTTTGACAGGCAAGTGAGTTGGGAGCAGGTAAGGTCCCGGCAGAGAAGTGTGCCTGAGCTACCTCTGCGTCCATCCACGCTGCCTCTGTCACTAAGGGTTGCACCAAGGAAGCAACAAGTCCGGAGGAGACGACAAAGACCGCGCAGATGGTCAAGGCAACTCGCCGCCTTTTCCTATCCCGGTGCGAGGCCATGCGATTCAGCATCCTCGGCTCCTCCGCTTTTTGGCGAAGACGGCCAAAACGAGACCGAATACTATTGCGCCCACCGCTGCCAGCAAGGGCACTATCGGGTTTGCGCCAGTTGGGGGCAAGGTACCGATCGGCCGAGGGGACGAAGCGACTTCGTCTCCTGAGCCCGACGCGTGCACCTGCAGGCGCACCAACTCGTCGCCGGCATCTGCCGGGCCGTCCATCGGCAGCCACAGATCAAATAGCAACCAGCGCTCCTCTTCCGCGGTCATGGCCGTGAGCTGACGCTTCATTCCGTCGACTGCAACCAGACCAGACGTTTGGACCTCGATGACGTTACCGCCGCAATTGCCCTTGACCCACCGCTGGTCGCAGGATCGAATATCCGTCTTCAGCCCCATACGTGCGTTCCCAGCACCCAGCAACTCGATCTTGACTTCCCCGGATGCTCTCTGCGTAGTTGTAACGCCGACCTGCCATTGCACGGGGTCACCGGGAGCCAGCTGAGCCATGGCCGTTTCATCACCGATCGAGATGATTGTCAGTTGCCCGCTGCTGGAGGCGACTTCTGTGACCGTCGGGGCGGCGCCGGCCAAAGCCAGGTCGAGGACAATGGGAGCGATCAACACGATCAGCCCAAGCTGCGAGAAATTGTTTGGTGGTTCCCGTCGGGGAATAGGATCTTCTTGCAAATCGGTGTCGTCCTCCGACGGATCCCGTGGCCAGAAAGCCCATGTGACCAATGTCGAGGCGCCGATCGTGAGGACGGCCATTACCCACGGATTCGATAACCAAATGACACCGTATGCCAGATTGGGTACCGAAGCGAGGACAAGCCGAACAGTGTTGACGGTGTAGGGGAATGGGTCTTCGGCCTCGTTGGCGTCGCCCTTCATGGTGATGATCCGCTCGGTACTCAATGGCACCTCGGCTACGGACGTCACCCGATGCGTGATGGGCAGAGCAGCCGGGCGATCCACCGTCACTACGTCTCCGACTTTAATCTCGGTCGCCGGGATTTCCCGAACCACGGATAGGGAACCCGCCGGAATCGTGGGACTCATGGAACCGGTCTTGAACATTATCAGGGTGATGTTGAATATGAAGGCCAAAGCGACAAATGCCAAGCAGATGACTCCACCCAATGCGGCCAGGTTCAACGCAGCACCACCTATGAACTGCCCGACGCCCTTGACCCGTCTGCCCACGTCAGGTTCCTGCGGGATCGGTGGTCGCCTGGAACGTCCACTGTCCGTCGAGCGCGGTGCCTTGGGCCTCGTTAGGTGCATTCGGGGGCAAAGAAACTGCGAAACAGTAGTTGACGGGCGATGTCCCTGCCGCTGGCAACGTGGCTTTTGTGGCGGCACCCGACGTCAGCTTCGACTTCAGACCGACCACCGCTGTCCCCTCGGCGAACGCACCTGCGTTGCATGTCGTGCCCGCGATCTTGGCGACACCATATTCAAGGTACGCACCCAGCCCGTTTTCATTGCCCGAATGGCCCGTTAGTTGGATGGAGCCACCAACACTCTCACTTTTAGTCTTAACGGAGTACAACGCGTAGACCGTTGCACCGGGGACCATGGAATTCGCAGTCAGCGTGAAAGCCAATGGTGCTCCGGGCGCGCTTGGATGATCACTGTAGTCCGTGCCGTTCGTGCTGCCGATGATGGAAAAGGTCCCTGCTTTGAACTCACCCGACGCGTGTTCCTTGTCGGTCCATGCGGCCAGCGTCGCCGTAACACCGAGGCCAAGGACAAGCCCGCCCGCGAGAACTGCTCGCAGGCGGGTAAAACGGGAGCCTTCTCCCTGCACTAGATGCTCTCCCATTGCTGGCTATGACACAGACTGGCCGACGAATTCCCAGGTGGCAGTGGCGGATGTGTCCTGGATAAGGTCTTCAGCAGCTGTGACCTGAACACACAGGAATGCATCAGCGCCAGGCTCGCCGGAGACGTCGCTCTTCGTCAGGTCGAAAGTTGCCACGCCGGTGGCCGCACCAAATGCAGTTCCTGGTGGGACGATTACCGTACCAGTGGCCTCGGGCTTGCAGTCCGTCAAAGATGGCACCCGCACGATGGCGTAGCTGAGCTGGTCAACAGCGGTTCCCGAACCGAGCGCCGAGGCGACGTTCACCTTGGCATTGTTGGTGGTTTCCTCATCCAGATGCAATACGAACGGCGCTGCAACTGTGTCTTCCGGGCTCATCGATCCGGGTTCGACTGCAAAGCTCAACGACGCCGCAGCCCCCGAAGCATGATCGGTGAAATTGATGCCGTCAACGCTGCCTTGCATGTTGAAGTGACCGGTCCCGAAGACCCCTTCGGCAAATTCGGAATCGTTCCATGCCGCCAAGGTGACGGCGACTCCTACACCGAGCACCAGCCCTCCGGCTAGCACTGCGCGTACCTTGCGGTTCTTTTCCTGCTGAGCCATTGCTCCCCCTTGCTAGAAATCTGCGGGGCATCCAGAAATCCACACGGGATCTCCATCGCCGAAGCGTCAGAAGTTGGTGAATCATTTTCTGACGCTAACAGTGAATTCGCCGCCAAACAGCACGCTCATAGGGATTCGGCCAAGAGATGGCCAATAGCCAAGGATGTATGGAAGGCCCGCCCTAACCTCTGGCTTGCTGGCTAAGAAAATCCGCCGCGCGCACGACATTTGGCCATGTCAGTTGGCTACATATCCATCAAGGCGGCGCAAGTAGTAGTGCATGGGGAAATGCCGGATGACACGCGGCAGGATGCGCATTGAGACCCTCGCGCAGCGTAGCACCATGCCCATTCGTCGTTGCTGGCGGGGGCCGAACTCGAACCCATACATGGTGCGCACCTGCTGGGGCAGCAACCCGATGGTCATCAGCCGCACCAGCGGCATCGCCGCTCGGATCCACAGCGGCGCACGCTTGGCTGCCAGCAGCTCATGAGCCACCGCTCGAATCTGAGGATCAGCCCGCAGCTGATCCGTTGTCGTCGCCCAGTAGTCGGCGAAGTCGGCGCGGGTCGCAGGCCACAGGTGTGCGGGCATGCCCAGCTCGGTCCCCAGCTGCGCGTACTCGCGGTACAACGCCTCGGCCGTCTCCTCGTCCAGCGGAGGGAAGACAGCGTGCTGGATCTGCATCGCGGAGTCGTAGAGCGTGGCGGCAACCCACAACTGGAGCTTCGGATCACGGGCCGAATACGCCGGATGCGATCCATCCTTCGCAGCAGGGGCCCTGACCGGCGCGTGCGCCGCGTGCACGACCTCCCGCACCCTGGCCCGCTGCGCGTCGGTGCCGTTGCTCAGGGCGTAGATGTAGGTCAGCGTGCCGTTGAGGCGGCCGAGCGGATTGGCGGCGAAATTCGAGTGCCGGGCCACGCCGTGGCCGACACCTGGCATCGCCAGCTGCATGAGGATGGCGCGTCCGCCACCGAGCAGGTAGACGGCCTCGGGGGCAAAGCGCGAAAGCACCGACTCGGGACTCGCTGGTGCACCCCGCATATCGGTCGTTCCCGCTGCCATGGTGCAGCTACTTCTTGCTCGGGCGCACCGGGTGCTGGGACAGGATGGAGACGCGGTTGAAGGCGTTCATGGCGATCGCCGCCCACTGGATCGCGGAGAACTGCGCGTCGTCCAGCACCAGCCGGGATGCGGCGAGCTCGGCAATCCGGGACTCGGAGTCAGGCAGCTCGGTGGTTGCCTCCGCTACCGAGAGTGCTGCCGATTCGAGGTCGTCGAAAAGCGAGGTCTCGCGCCAGGTGGAGAGCACCGCGAGACGTTGGGTGGTCTCGCCGGCCTCAAGGGCCATCCGCGAGTGCATGTCCAGGCAGAACGAGCACCCGTTGATCTGGGAGATGCGCACGTTGAGCAACTCGATGAGCCTGGTGCCCAGCCCCGCGGCCTCGGTGGCTTCCTTCACCTTGAGCGAGAGCCCGTTCAGGGCCTTCCAGCTGGCGGTGTCGGACTTGTCCAGGAAGAACGGTGCTGCCAACGACATCTAAAAACTCATCTCATCAATGGCGCATCGCGCCCGTGGTGTGGTGGTTACAGCCTACTCAGCCGCGGCGAGCTGGCCGCAGGCCCCGTCGATTTCCTTGCCGCGGGTGTCGCGCAGCGTGGTGGGCACGCCGGCGGACTCGAGGCGGTCGATGAACTCGGCGGTGACGTCGGGCTCCGAGGAGGTCCAGACCGAACCCGGGGTCGGGTTCAGCGGGATCGGGTTCACGTGCACCCAGCCGCGGCCACGGGCGTTGAGCTTGCGGGCCAGCAGGTCCGCGCGCCAGCCGTGGTCGTTCATGTCCTTGATCAGCGCGTACTCGATGGAGACGCGGCGTCCGGTCTTTACGTAGTAGGCGAAGGCTGCGTCAAGCGCCTCGTCGACCTTCCACTTCGAGTTCACCGGGATCATTTCGTCGCGCAGCTCGTCGTCCGGGGCGTGCAGCGACAGGGCGAAGGTGACCGGGACGCCCTCTTCGGCAAGCTTCTTGATGGCCGGAACCAGGCCCACGGTGGAGACCGTGATGCCGCGGGCGCTCATGCCCAGGCCCTCGGGGGCCTCGGCGACCATGCGGTGCACGGCGTTCATAACGCGCTTGTAATTGGCCAGGGGCTCGCCCATGCCCATGAAGACGATGTTGCCCACGCGCTCTTCGGGGTGCTTCTGTCCGCCCAGTCCGCCCTCGGCGATGACGCGGTTGGCCTGGACGATCTGGTCCAGGATCTCGGCGGTGGACATGTTGCGGGTCAGGCCGGCCTGGCCGGTGGCGCAGAACGGGCAGTTCATGCCGCAGCCGCACTGGCTGGAGATGCACAGGGTGATGCGGTTGCTGTATCGCATCAGCACCGACTCGACCAAGGAGCCGTCAAAGAGGCGCCACAGGAACTTGATGGTGCGGCCATCGTCGGTGGCAAGCCGCTTGACCTCGGTCAGCAGCTTGGGGAACATGACGTCGGCGATCTCGGCGCGGCGGTCCTTGGGAAGGTCGCTCATCAGCTCGGGATCGGTGGTGTAGTGCTGGAAGTAGTGCACCGAGAGCTGCTTGGCGCGGAAGCCGGGCAGGCCCAGCTCCTTGAGCTTCTCGGCGCGCTCGGCCAGGGTGAGGTCGGCCAGGTGCACCGGAGGCTGGCTGACGCGTGCCTTGGCGGTGAACTGGAGCTGCGGGCGGCCGTCCTCGCCCATGGCCTGCTTCCATCCCTCGGCGGTGGGGCGCACCTGGGCGCGGCCCTCGGCCTTGGCCCGGGATTCGGAGATGCGCATTTGCTGGGCGCCCTGCGCCGCAGCCTGGGCAGCGCGGCGTGCCTTTATGTCAGCTGCGGTCGGCGCAGCAGCGGCAGGCTCGGTCACTGGGGTAATTTCGGGGGAAGTCATCGTTTCCATTCTCCCATGCATGTCCAGAGCGCGGGCGGTGAGTTTGGGCACGCATATCTACTTCTGTGCCAGCCTCGGAACGTTCGTCCCCGCTACGTACACGACCATGGACTTCGTTCCACCGGTAAATCATCGAATCGTCGTACGTCCGACGCTAGGATGGCGAGTAGGTGCTCACCGCACGGTTTCATGCCGCGTTCGGTGACGGCATCGCCAGGAATCCGACTGATATGAATGAACTGGTTGCACAATTGATGCAATCAGAATTTGGGGGCTTTGGGTGCTTCGTAAGGCTGAAAATGTGTCAATCACGCATCGACCCAGTTTTTGGACTCGGAAGGGTCCAATCGTCGTAGCAATCGGCAAGAAGACATACGAAGTCGGAAAGATGCCGCAAACCGAGTTCATAGAGCGACAAGAAGTTCAATTGGAACGGCCGATTGCGCTGGTTCGGATTGGCGATAGAACGTACTGGCAGTTTCGAAACAAGGTCTATTGGGATGATGAAGGGCTGAGAGCCAAGGAGGTTTACGCTCTCGTTCTGACCCGTGAACAACGACGACGACAACATATTGAACGGGCCGAGCAGACCGTTTCAGCCGGGTCCCGTCCTCGAGGGGCTTCCTCCCGGCAACGCATTCCAGACGATTTGAAGCACTACATTTGGACGCGCGACGAAGGTCGATGTCAGCACTGTGGGTCGACGGCGGAACTTCAATTTGATCACATCATCCCGCTGGCAATGAATGGCAGTAACAACCCAGAGAATCTTCAAATTCTGTGTGGCCCCTGCAACCGCAAGAAATCGTCTGGGCTGACCATCCGCCACTAAAGTCTGACATTGCGGGCCTGGCGTGTCCGCCAGAGCGTCCCCGAAGTTGCTCGATCGCTTTCCATCGTGCGATACCGGTCGCGGCCTGACCGGGTCGTATCATGGGGACGTCGAACCTATCAGCCTGCGCAAGGGAAAGGGAGTGGAATCCAGTGGACCGCGAAGAACTTCCCACCATCTTCAACCTTGCCTCGAGCGATCCCCGCAGCGAATTGATCGACAGGTCGCAGCTCAGCGAGGAAACGCTGCAGCAGATCGATCGGATCATGGCCGAAATGGGTCGGTTGCGGGCCGTGGAACGCAAGATCTCCCGCGCCTCGCAAAGCTACATGAACCTGAACGAGACCGACATGCGGGCCATCAGGTTCCTGATCTCGGCCAAGCACACCGAGACCGCAGTGACCCCAGGCATGCTTGCCAAGCACCTGGGCATCACCACCGCCTCGGTGACCAAGATGGTTGACCGGCTGGAGAAGGCGGGCCACGTGGTGCGCGCGGCACATCCCACCGACCGCCGGTCCCTGTGCATCACCGTGACCCCCGAGACGCACCTTGCCGCCCGCCAGCAGGTCGGTCGACACCACGCCGCGCGCTTCGGCGCGGCAGCACGGCTGAGCCCCGCCGAACGCGAGGTGGTCATCCGGTTCCTCGCCGAAACGGCCATGGACCTCGAGGACAGCATCGGCTCGGTCGGCGAGCGCAACCCCTCCGAAGGCTAGGCCTCCTCCGTGGCCTCGAGCCCCTCGGCGGCGGTGGTGATGCGACGGGCCATGGAGGAAAAGATCACCCCGTGGAAGGGCAGGATCGCCAGCCAGTAGAGCCGGCCCGCCAAGCCCTCGGGAAAGAACACCGCACGCTGCCGGTAGTGGCTTCCCGATTCGGTCGGTTCCACCGAGAGCTCCAGCCAGGCCCGTCCGGGGACCCGCATTTCCGCCCGCAGGCGCAGCAGGCGATCCGGCACCAGCTCCTCCACGCGCCACCAGTCCACCGCGTCCCCCAACGCCAGGGAGGTGCGGTTGCGCCGCCCGCGGCGCAGGCCCACTCCCCCGGCGAGCTTGTCCATCAATCCGCGCAGCGCCCAGGCGCCGGGCAGCGAGTAGTATCCGGTCTCCCCGCCGAGTGACGCGATGACCCTGAACAGCGCGGCGGGACTCGCGCTGGTGTCGCGCTCCCGGACATCGGTGAAGACTGTGTGCCCGGCCCATTGCGGATCCGAGGGCAGCGGCTCGGCCGGGGCTTCCAGGGCGTGGGCGGTCGTCCACGTGGTTTCCACGGTGTCGTCGCGCATCTTGGCCAGCGCCAGCTCGACGGAGCGCCGGTATCCGGTCAGCCCGCCGGCGGGGCGGTCGATGACCCCATCGATGTCGCGGTTTCGCATCACGCAGTCGTGCTGCAGGGACTCGACCAGCGGAATGGCCAGCGCGCGCGGGATCGGGGTGACAAGGTTGACCCACTGGGCCGCCAGCCAGGGGGTCAGCACGGGCAGCGCCAGGATGACCGGGCGGCGGATGCCCGCGGCATCGGCATAGAGGCGCATCATGTCCCCGTAGCTGTGCGCCTCCGGCCCGCCGATGTCGTAGGTGCCGGACACCTCCGGCGGCAGGCCCGCGCATGCGCCCAGGTAGTGCAGGGCGTCGCGCACGGCGATGGGCTGGACACGGTTCAGCACCCAGCGCGGGGCCGGCATCACCGGAAGCACGTCGGTGAGGTGGCGGACCATCTCGAAGCTGGCGGACCCGGAACCGATGATCAGCCCGGCCTGCAGCGTGATGGTGGGAATGCCACTGGATTCCAGGATCCGCCCGACCTCGACCCGCGAGGCGAGGTGGCGGCTCAGCTCGCCCTCGGGATGCAGTCCCGAGAGATAGACCAGACGCCCGATGCCCGCGGCCCGTGCCGCTTCCACGATGGTGTGGGCACAGCGTTCCTCCACGGGGGCAAAATTGCTGGTGCCGCCCATGGAGTGGACCAGGTAGTAGAGGACCTCGGCGCCCTCGCACAGTTGGTCAGCGGCCTGCGGATCGGTGAGGTCCCCCTCCACGATCTGCACCCGCGTTCCCCAGGGAACATCGCGCAGGGCGTTGCTTCGGCGGGTGAGCACCCGCACGCTGTGCCCCTGCTCCAGCAGCAGCGGAACCAGTCGCCCGCCGATGTAGCCGGTGGCCCCGGTGACGGCGATGACGCTCATGCCGCCACCCCCGCAGCGGCGTTCTCTCGTACCCGACGCCTTGCGGCCGAAACGAGGGCAAAGAGCAGCAGGGCCCCGGCAGCGCAATAGGCGGCGATCGCGACGGTGCCGGATTCCAGTCCGCCGTCGCTGCGTCCTACGCCGATCCAGGCAATGCCCCACACCATGGCCAGGGCGGCGGCGATCCGGCCCCCGGAAAACGCGACCGTCAGGGCTCCGATGACGCACGCCACCGCCACCATGACGCACGCCAGCGCCACGGTCCAGGTCGCCCCGGCCCCCACACCGAGTGCGGAGAGCCAGGCGGCGATGTTGGCCACGGTCGCCACGCTGACCCAGCCCAGATACGGCCCGAAGGTCAGGGCCATGATCCAGCGCTCGGCGTGCCTCTCGATCCGGGGCTTCATCAACACGAAGATCCTGGCCAACACCGCCAGCAGAAGCAGCATCACCACGACGCTGGCACCGAGCCAGCCCAGTTGCACCACGCCGATCCACAGCGCGTTGAGGATCGCGGAGCCGGCGGCCCACGGTCGGATGCGCCGCTGCGTGGCACTGCGCGCCGCCGCCGGTGTAAGTTGCCAGATCGCGTAGACGACGAGCCCGATGTAGACCACGCTCCAGATGGAGAAGGCTCCGGTACCCGGGGCCAGCAGTGTCGAATCGGCCCCGAGGCGTCCGTCGGCGGCCTCGGCAATGGGCGTGCCGCCCAGCGCGCCGCTTCCGATGAAGGCCCCGGCGATGGCGGCGAAAACCGCCGCTGCGCAGATGATCCGGCTCGCGATGGACGCCGGTGGTGTCGATTGCATGGATTCGGTTTCCTTTGCCTCGGGGAAAAATGCACTGAATCGATCTGCCCTACTCGACAAACCCTATCTTGTTAACCCATGATGTATCTAGTTAGGCTAGTAATCAACCATTCGAGGAATTCGTGATCCAGGTTTCCACCGGCGAGACATCCGGCCCGCACGCGGCGTCCGCACTGCTGCATTCGGTGCTGCAGCTCAACGCCGCACTGGAGCATGCCCTGTGCCGCCATCTCGGAATCAACGAGACCGATTTCCAGGCCCTGCAGCACCTGATGCTCGGCCATCCCATGACTCCCCGGGATCTGGCGGCGAAGCTGAACATCTCCAGCGCCGCCACCACCGCCTTGATCGACCGGATGAGTGGGCGCGGGTTCGTGGTGCGATTGGCCCACCCCACCGACCGGCGCAGCCTGTTGCTCAGGCCCAGCGCCCGGGCCGTGACCCGGACCATGGCCGCCCTGCGGCCGCTCGTCGACGACGCCGAACTCGCCATCCAGGGGCTGAGCCCCGAGGGGCAACGCGCAGTGGTGCGCTACCTGGAATACATCCTCTCCGTCATGCAAACCCGGATCGACGCCCTCACCCCTCCGACCGCCACCAAGAAACGGAACGAACGATCATGAGCCTGCCCAGCCAAAGTCACGCGCAGACTTGCAGACCACGACCAGCCCCGGCATCGGACGCACTCCAGCAGCGGGTCCGGCTCCACCTGGCGGCCGTCATCCAGGAGCATCGGGAAGCCGCCGGCGAGTATTCGAAGGCCACCGAAACACTCTGGACCCGCATCGGGCTGGCCCTGGAAGGAGGCAAGCTCACCCGGCCACGGTTGGTGCTGCTGGGCCACGAGGCCTTCGCGTCCCCCGCCGCCGGCGAAACCGAGTCCAGGGAGCGACTCCAACGCGTCATCCAGCTCGGCTGCGCCTTCGAGTTGCTCCACGGTTCGCTGTTGATGCACGACGACGTGATAGACCGCGACTTCACCCGCCGCGGGCGCCCCACCCTTTCGGCGTTGTACCGCGACGATGCCCTGGCCCGGGGCAAGTCAGCGCAGGACGCCGAACACGCGGGCCACTCGGCGGCCATCATTGCCGGGGACCTGCTGCTGGCCGCCGCGATCAAGCTCGCCCGGGGCGCCGCGGAATCGCTGCCCGCCGCCAAGGCCATCGAGGATTCCTTCCACCAGGCCATCCACCACGCCGCCGCCGGCGAGTTGGAGGACCTGCTCTTTTCGTTGGACCCGGTTCCGGCCCAGGTGCACGAGGTGCTGCGCATGGAGAAGCTGAAGACCGCCGCATATTCCTTCCAGGTGCCGCTGCACACCGGGGCGCTGCTGGCCGGCGCCGATGCCGCCGGGGCTGCGGCGCTGGCCAACATCGGCAGCCAGCTGGGCGTCGCCTACCAGCTCATCGACGACATCCTGGGGACCTTCGGCGATCCCGAACAGACGGGCAAGTCCATCGAGTCGGACCTGCGCGAAGGCAAAAGCACCATCCTCACGGCCATGGCCGCGGCCACTCCCGGCTTCACAGCCCACCTGCAGCTTTTCCGTGATCCGGATGCGGATGTCCCGGCCATGCGCTCGGCACTGGAAGCCACAGGCGCCGAGCGCTTCGCCCGGCAGCTGGCGCATGACCTGTGCGCCGGCGCCACCTCGGCCTCGCGCACGCTCAACCTGCCCGTGGCCGTCAGCTCCGAGCTCGAGGACTTCGCCGACCTGATCCTGAACCGGGGTGCCTAGGACATGAACGCCCACACCATGGCCGGAACCGGCGGGCCCACCGCCCTGCAACGCTATTCGGCCACGGCCAGCAGCAGCGCCCGGGTTGTCATCACCCGGTATTCCACCTCCTTCTCGTTGGCCTGCCGCCTGCTGGGCAGCCCGGCCCGCGAGGACATCTCCAACATCTACGCACTGGTGCGCCTGGCCGACGAGGTCGTCGACGGGGTCGCCCGCGAGGCGGGCCTCGAGGCCCGGGAGGTCGCCGCGGCCCTGGAACAACTCGAGGCCGAAACCGAGGCGGCGCTGGCCAGCGGCTACAGCACCAACATGATCGTGCACGCCTTCGCCTGCACCGCCCGGTCCCGGGGCATCGACACCGAGCTGACCCGCCCGTTCTTCGCCTCGATGCGCAGTGACCTGCAGGTCGCCAGCCACGACGCGGAGACCCTGAAGGGCTACATCTACGGATCGGCGGAAGTCGTGGGCCTCATGTGCCTGCGGGTGTTCGGCTCCATGCCCGGCGCCCCGGCCGGGCACGAAGCGGAAACCGAGGCCGCCGCCCGGAGCCTGGGTGCGGCCTTCCAGAAGGTCAATTTCCTGCGCGACCTGGCCGCCGACACCTCCGAGCTGGGCCGCAGCTACTTCCCGGGGCTGGATCCGCGCACCTTCTCCGACGAACACAAAAACGCCCTGGTGCGGGAGATCCGCGCGGACCTCGACGCCGCAGCCCTGGGCATCGAGCACCTGGCCCCCGGCGCCGCCCGCGCCGTGGCCATGGCCCACGGGCTGTTCAGCGAACTGAACCACCGAATCGAACGCACCCCCGCCGCCGAACTCATGACGCGGCGGATCTCGGTGCCGCCCGGACGCAAGGCACTGATCGCGCTGCGCACCGCCCTGGGCCGACGCCCCACCACCGCCACCGCCACCTCAGCGACCAAGGGACGACCATGAAAAACACACCGACCGACTCCGGACGCGCGGTGGTGGTCATCGGCGGAGGATTTTCCGGCCTGGCCACCGCCGGCCTGCTGGCCGCCTCCGGCCACCGGGTGACCCTGCTGGAAAAGCAGGAAGAGCTCGGCGGCCGCGCCGGACGACTGCGGCGCGCGGGATTCAGCTTCGACACCGGCCCCTCCTGGTACCTGATGCCGGAGGTCATCGAGCATTGGTTCGAGCTCATGGGAACCTCCACGCAGAACGAGCTGGACCTGGTGGACCTGCCCATCGGCTACCGCACCTGGTTCCAGAGCGACTACACCCCGCTGGACATGCCATCGGGGGCCGGGGCCCGGGACGCCTTCGAGTCCCTGCAGCCCGGTGCCGGCACAGCCTTGGACAGCTACCTGGAAAAGGCCGCCGAGAGCCACGACCTGGCCCTGGAGCACTTCCTCTACGCCGACCTGTCCTCCGCCGCCTCCGTGCTCGATCCCCGGCTGCTGCCGCTGCTGCCCCGGCTCGCGCCGCTGCTGGCCGGCTCCCTGGAATCCTTTGTGGCCAAGCGCTTCAGCGATCCGCGGCTGCGCCAAATCCTGGGCTATCCCGCGGTGTTCCTGGGCTCCAGCCCCAAGCGCACCCCGGCGCTCTACCACCTGATGAGCCACCTGGACTTGACCCAGGGCGTCAAATACCCGATGGGCGGCTTCGCGCAGCTGGTCGATGTCATGGCCTCGCTCTGCATCGATGCCGGGGTGCAGATCATCACCGGCGCCGAAGTCACCGGGATCGAGGTCTCCGGCACCGGCGCGAACGCCCGGGCCCGGGGCGTGCGCTGGATCCAGGAGGGCACCCCACGGCACCTGGAGGCGCAGACCGTGGTGGGGGCCGCGGACCTGCACCACCTGGAGACCGAGCTGCTCCCGGCGGAACATCGCTCCTCCTCCGCGGCCAGTTGGAAGCGGCGCGATCCGGGGCCCAGCGCCGTGCTGCTCTGCCTGGGCATCTCCGGCAAGCTACCGGAGCTCAGCCACCACAATCTGCTGTTCACCGCCGACTGGGACGACAACTTCGGGCGCATCCACCGCGGGGAGGACCTCGCGGAGGAAACCAGCCTGTACGTCTGCATGCCCAGCGCGACCGATCCCTCCGTGGCACCGGCGGACCACGAGAACCTGTTCATCCTGGTTCCCGCCCCCGCCCTGCCCGCATGGGGCACCGGCGGCCCGGACGGCACCGGCTCGCACCAGGTGGAGGCCGTGGCGGATGCCGCGCTCGACCAGTTGGCCGCCTGGGCGGGGATCGAGGACCTGCGCGAGCGCGTCGTGGTGCGCCAGAGCTTTGGCCCCGGAGACTTCGCGCAGAACGTCAATGCCTGGCAGGGAGGGGCCCTGGGGCTGGCCCACACGCTGGGCCAGTCGGCCTTCTTCCGCCCCTCGAACCACAGCTCGAAGGTCAGCGGACTGCACTACGCCGGCAGCTCGGTGCGTCCGGGCATCGGCATCCCCATGTGCCTGATCAGTGCCGAAATCATTGCCAAGAAAGTCAACGGGTTCACGGGCAAGGGGCCCATCGACCCCGGCCACCCGGCGTGGGCGGCCGGGCGCACCGCGGCGGCCCGGGAGGCACGCCCGTGACCTACCTGCTGATCCTGCTGGCCTTGATCGCCTGCATGGCCGCCCTGGATGCCAGGTACCGGCTGTTCGTCTTCGCCCGGCCCGCACCCGCCCTGTTGGCACTGGCCGGCGGCACCGCGATGTTCCTGCTCTGGGACGTGATCGCCATCGACCTGGGGATCTTCCTGCACCGCGAGTCGGCGCTGATGACCGGGGTGATGCTCGGTCCCCAACTGCCGCTGGAAGAGGCCTTCTTCCTGCTCTTCCTCTGCTACAACGCGATGGTCCTGTTCACCGGCACCCTGGCCCTGGGGGCACGGCGCGCCACGGCGACACGCCCCTCAGCAACCGCGGCGACCTTGGAGGAAAACTCATGAGCTTCGCCCATCTGTCCCTCTATTTCATGCTCGGCTCCATGGTGCTCTTCGCCGTAGCGCTGCGCATGCGCGGTGTGCGGCTGCGCGACGTCGCCCCCGCGGCCGGGCTCACCCTGGCGGTGTTGCTGGTGCTGACCGCGGTGTTCGACAACGTGATGATCGGCTCCGGCCTCTTTGACTACAACAGCCAGACCCTGCTGGGCATCCGCGTGGGCCTGGCCCCGCTGGAGGACTTCAGCTACCCGTTCTGCGCGGCGCTGGTGGTCCCGGCCCTGTGGTGGCTGGCCGGGGGTTCTCCCGCCGGTGCCACGCCGAAGCATCCCTCCCCGGACGACTCCGGAAAGGAGGGCTGAGCATGCTGCGCGAACTGCTGGCGACCTCCAGGCCCGTGTCCTGGGTCAACACCGCCTACCCCTTTGCCGCCGCCTACCTGCTGGCCGCCGGGCGGATCGACTGGATCGCGGTGGTGGGAACGATCTTCTTCCTCATCCCCTACAACCTGGCCATGTACGGGATCAACGACGTCTTCGACCACGAGTCGGACCTGTTGAACCCGCGCAAGGGCGGGGCGGAGGGTGCGGTGGTGGACCGCAGCCGGCACCGCGGGATCCTGGTGGCCTGCGCGGTGGCCTGCGTGCCGTTCCTGGCGGTGCTGGGAATCGTTGGTTCCTGGCGGGCGAACCTGGTGCTGCTGCTCTCGATGGCGGCGGTCATCGCCTACAGTGCCCCGGGACTGCGCTTCAAGGAGCGGCCCTTCCTTGACTCCTTGACCTCCAGCACGCACTTCGTCTCCCCCGCGCTCTATGGCCTGGTGCTGGCCGGGGCGCACTTCGACTTCGCCCTGGTGGCGATCCTGCTGGCCTTCTTCCTCTGGGGCATGGCCTCGCACGCCTTTGGCGCGGTGCAGGACATCCTGCCGGACCGCGCCGCGTCCCTGGGCTCCATCGGCACGGTGCTCGGGGCCAGGTGGACGGTCCGCTTCGCCGCGGCCGCCTACCTCGGAGCCGGCGCGCTGCTGCTGGCCACCCACTGGCCCGGTCCGCTGGCCGCGTTGCTGGCGCTGCCCTACCTGGCCAACGTGCTGCCCTACGCGCGGCTGCGGGACGAGGATTCCGTCGCGGCCAACGCCGGATGGCGGCGCTTCCTGTGGCTGAACTACGCCACCGGGTTCTTCGTCACCATGCTGCTGGTTTGGCATGTCCTGGGCCGCTAGGCCCACCCCGCCCCCACTGATCCCGAAGGACCGGACCATGAACGCACCCACCTCCCTGATGTGGTTTCGCGACGACTTGCGCGTCGCCGACAACCCGGCGCTGTCCGCCGCGATGGCCGCCGGCCCGGCCGTTGCCCTGTTCATCCTCGACGAGCAGTCCCCCGGGATCCGGCCGCTGGGCGGCGCGGCCAGGTGGTGGCTGCACCACGGACTGAACGAACTGCGCGATTCTCTGGCGGGGCTCGGCGTGCCGCTGCTGCTCTACCGCGGGGCCGCGACGAACATCCTCCCGGGGCTGCTGGCCACCGGTTCCTTCACCGCGCTGCACTTCAACCGCCGCTACGGCGGACCCGAACGCGCGGTGGACACCGCGGCGAAGGCTTTGGCGGCCGCGGCGGGAATCGAGGTGCACAGCCATGCCGGCACCCTGCTGCACGAGCCGTGGACCGTGGCGACGCAAGGAGGCACGAACTTCAAGGTGTTCACGCCCTTCTTCAACGCGCTGCAGGCCCTGCCGCTGCGCCGGGCACTGCCGCGGCCCGCCGCACAACACGCCCCGGCGATCTCCCTGCCCGCGGAGGAGCTTGCCGCGTGGGACCTGCTGCCGGTCCATCCGGACTGGTCGCACGGGCTGGCTGCCACCTGGGTTCCCGGCGAGGCGGCGGCCCGCGACCGCCTCGGCACGGTGCTGGAGGACATCGCCGGTCACTACGCGCAGACCCGCGACAGGCCCGACACCGACGGCACCGCACGGCTCTCGGCAGCCCTGCGCTGGGGGCACCTCAGCCCGGTCGAGGTCTGGGAGGCGCTGGGTTCCACCCTGGCCCGGCACCCCGACCGGGCGGCGGGGGCGCGGGCCATGATGCGGCAAGTGGCGTGGCGCGACTTCTGCTGGAACCTGCTCTACCACCACCCGGAGCTGGCCACGGCGAACCTGCGCGCGGAGTTCGACGCGTTCGACTGGGCCCGGCCCGGCGCCGGGGACGCGAACGAGGAAGCGGAGGACCACTTCGCGGCCTGGTGCGCGGGTTCGACGGGCTTTGGCCTGGTGGACGCGGGCATGAGGCAGCTGTGGGAGACCGGGTGGATGCACAACCGGGTCCGCATGGTCACCGCCAGCTTCCTGGTCAAGAACCTGGGCATCCACTGGCGCTCGGGCGAGGAATGGTTTTGGGACACCCTCGTGGACGCCGATGCCGCCTCGAACCCGGCGAACTGGCAGTGGGTTGCCGGGTGCGGTGCCGACGCATCCCCGTTCTTCCGGATCTTCAACCCGCAGCTGCAGGCCAAGAAGTTCGATCCGCGCGGCGCCTATGTGGCCCGCTTCGCACCGCTGTCCCCGGGCGAGCCGATCGTGGAACTGGGGCCGTCGCGCGCCGGTGCCCTGGAGGCGCTGGCACGCATGAAGGAGTACCGGGGCACCGGCGTCGAGGGCTGACGGCCCCGCCACGCGGTGCTCCACCGGTGCGTTGCCGGGGCCGGGGGCGTAGCGTGGGAACCATGGAGACCTCACTGCTACACACTGACGTTCTGGTTGTCGGCGCCGGGCCCACGGGCCTGATGGCGGGGGCCTGGCTGCAAAAATTCGGGATCG
Organism: Arthrobacter sp. UCD-GKA; assembly: GCF_001863355.1. Taxonomy (NCBI): domain Bacteria; kingdom Bacillati; phylum Actinomycetota; class Actinomycetes; order Micrococcales; family Micrococcaceae; genus Arthrobacter; species Arthrobacter sp. UCD-GKA. The sequence continues at coordinate 396,954 of NZ_MOLR01000004.1, forward strand.
ATGCGAAGGTCGTGGACCTGAAATCCGGCCCGACCAAGGAATCGAGGGCGCTGGCGCTGCAGGCGCGCAGCATGGAGATCTACCGCCAGCTCGGCCTGGCCGAGAAGGTCAAGGCCCGCGCCATCCCCACCGGTGAATTGCGCCCCGGCATCGGCGCCCGCAGCTTCAAGAGCATCAAGCTCAACCGGCTCGGCTACGCCCAGACGCACTACGCGGGCCTGACCATGCTGGAGCAAAGCGCCAACGAGGAACTGCTCGCCGAGCACCTCAAGGACGGCGGCCACGAGGTCATGTGGGAGCACGGCTACGAATCCTTCGAGGACACCGGGGACCGGATGCTCATCAAGTGCACCGGCCCGGAAGGCCCGGTGCATATTTCCGCACGCTACGTGATCGCCGCGGACGGCGCCTCGTCCCCGCTGCGCGAGTCCTTCGGCATCGCCTTCGAGGGCACCACCGACGACGAGGTCTTCTACGTGCTCGACGCCCAGGGGGTCACCGGTATGGGTTCGGGCATCAACCTGCGCTTCTCCGACGAGAACTTCATGCTCGGATTCCCCATGGGCAACGACGAGAACGGCGCGGAACGCCGCCGGCTGCTGGGCATCCTGCACGAGCCCAAGGATTCCGGCCGGGAAAAACCCGATGTGGACGAGGAGCGGGCGCGCGCCAGCCTGCGCCGGGAATTCGGCGTGCGGTACCGCGATGCCGCATGGTTTGCCACCTACCGGGTGCACCACCGGGTCGCCGAGCACTTCAGCGAAGACCGGGTCTTCCTGGTCGGGGACGCAGCCCACATCCACTCCCCCGTCGGGGCCCAGGGCATGAACACCGGCCTGCAGGACGCACACAACCTGGTGTGCAAGCTGGCCGACGTGTTCTCCGGCCGCATGCCCGAGACCTACCTCCAGCGCTACGAGGCCGAGCGCCGTCCCGTGGCGCTGCGACTGGTGTCCACCACCGACAAGCTCTTCAGCGCCGCAACCTCCAGCTCGTTGCTGGCCCGCACGGTGCGCACCCGTGCGCTGCCGATCTTCTGGCCGGCGGCGGTGCGCCTGGTGGGGCGGATCTCCGCCGGGCGCCGCTTCTTCGGATACCTCTCGCAGATCCGCATCCACTACTGGATGGACGACCGGTCCAAGGACCGCGCCACCCTGGCCACCGGCTTTGCCCGCACCAGGCGCCGCGGCAAGGTGCTGGGCCGCCGCCTGCCCTGGGTGCCCAACCGCTCCGGGGCCGCACCGGACAACTTCGAGGTGCTCAACGACGCCTGCTGGCAGGTGCACATCTATGGTCCCGCAGGACGGGACCGCGGGGAGGAACTGGCTTCCGAGTTCGGGGTGCCGCTGCATGAATTCGCGCCCGCCCCCAAGCGCCGGCTGCCCAACGGCTCGGTGGTGCTGGTGCGCCCGGACATGTTCGTCGCACACTTCGAACAGGTCCCGGCCTGATTCCTCAGCCGCTGACCGCCACCACGTCGGCCAGTGCCTTCTCCTTGACGGCGAGCGCCGCGGCGGCGGTCCGGATGAAGACCACCAGCCAGCCAAAGACGATGCCCACCACCGCCAGCTCGAACGCCGTGAGGTTGTAGTAGGCCAGCGGCTGCCAGAGCAGCGCCGCGCCCACCAGCCCCAGGAAGCAGGCGAAGGACAGCAGGTGGAAGACCCAGGGGAACCCCGGGAGCCAGAAGGCCGCCCCCAGGAGCAGCACCACGATGAAGCCCGCCGCGATCCGCACGATGACCGAGTGCACCGGGGCCGCGACGTTGACCGGAACCAGCCCGATGCCGATGACACAGGCACCCAGGCCCAGCAGGCAGGTGCGCACCACCGCGGGCCGCGGCCGGATGAACCTGGGCCGCGGCTTGCCCTGGGCACGGGCGAATTCGTCGTGGATGAGGGCCAGCTGCCTGACGTTGCGCACGATGAACGCGGTCAGGGTGCTGAGCACCAGTCCGGAGATCACCAGGGTGACATTGAAGGTCCAGAACGAGGTGAGCCCCGAGGTCCGGGTTCCCAGCGAGGAAAACATCGACCTCCACCAATAGGGGTTCTCGGCCGCCAGCATGCTGATGAAAACGCCCGTCACCAGGAAGACGGCCAGCAGTCCGGAGAGGTTCAGGGCGTTGAGCCTGGCCGCTGAGACCAGCGCCGCGTACCCGGCGATCCCGGCAAAAATGCCCACCATCAGGCTTCCGGCGAACCTGTCCACGGTCAGCCCCAGGAAGGCGTCCTGGAACACCCGGAAGATGATGATCGCTGCCATGGCGCAGATGGCGGCATGGATGAGCACGAGCGCAACGGCGTTGATGATCCGGCGGTAGCGGGGAAACTCGAGCAGCCACACCTGGGTCTGCAGCAGGAAGCGCTGGTATCCCAGGATGGCGCCGGCGGTGGCGGCCAGTGCAGCGAGAACCGCGGCGAAGACGCCCACCGAGCGGAAGCCGGCCAGATCGGGGCGGTAGCCGACGAATCCGATGAGTCCCGCCACGATGCCCGCCACGGTGCAGCCCAGTCCCAGCCATAGTGCCCAGCTCTCCACTCGAAACTGGATTTCGGCAGATGGGGCTTGGGTTCTCGGTCCTGATTCGCTGTCCACGCAATCGATTCTGCCATTCTTTGGGCGGCCCTCCATGGGACCTTCGGCCCGCCGGAGACACGTCTGCGCAAAATAATCCACTTCTCACTATTGACACATGCTCAGAAACTGCACATAATGAGTTTATGAACAAGAAGAAGCGCACCCCGATCGACGAAGCCCGCCAGCTGCTGGGGGACGTCCCGTCCGACCCGCTGGCAGCAGTCGAACGACTGGGCGAGGTCCGCGAACTGATCGATGCCGCACTGAACGAGGAGATGGCCAAGGCCGCCCTCGAAGGCGCATCGATCCGTTCGGTGGCCGTCCGCGCCGGACTCTCGCCCAACGCGGTCCCCCCGCGGCTGGCCCGCACCTCGCAGCTGTCCAGCTACACGGACGCCGGCGGAAAGGTGTCAAGATCCTCCATCGAGCGGGCCCGCTACGACTCGGAAACCGGGCGCCCCGCGCCCACCGAACCGATGACCTTCAAACCCCGGCGCACCAACTAAACGACGCGCCACATCCGAAAGGCACTGATCATGTCAGACAAAGACACCGCCATGCTGGTCTTCCTGCTCGACCGTTCCGGATCCATGCACGACATCAAGCACGACATCGAGGGCGGACTGAACGCCTACGTCGCCAAGCAGAAGGCCGAAGCAGGCAGCGCCACCGCGTCCCTGCACCAATTCGACAACGAGTATGAGGACGTCTACGTGGACCTGCCGCTGGAGGACGTGCCCACCTTCACCCTGGAACCCCGCGGCTCCACGGCCCTGTTCGATTCGATCGCCACGACCATCACCAACACCCGCAAGCGCATTGCCGCCATGCCCGCCAACCGGCGCCCGGGCATCGTGCACCTGAACATCGCCACCGACGGACACGAGAACGCTTCCACCCGATACACCCGCCGGGCCATCCGGGACCTGGTCCAAACCCAGCAGGAGGTCGACCACTGGATCATTTCCTACATGGGCTGCGACCAGGACGCCGTCGAGATCGGCACCAGCCTGGGCATCGCCCCCGAGCGCTCACTGACCTACACCCGGGAAACCGCCGCCGAAGCCATGGACGCCTACAGCCAGATGACCAGCAAGGCCCGCGGCGCCACCCGCCTCGGCGCGGACTGGGACGAGGTCCGCGCCGAGTCGGTCTTCACCGCACGCCAGCGCAAGGCCACCGGCAAGTAGCATGCGCGCCAACTTGGGGTGGGTGACCGCAGACCTTGCCGTCGGCGGGGACCTGGACGTCGACGACGACGTCATGGTGCAGCAAATGGCCGAGATCCTTGATGCGGGGATCACCCACGTGGTGGATCTGCGCAGTGAGGCCAACGACGCAGAGATCTGGAAACACGTGCAGGTCAATTACCGTTGGCTGGGGACCGACGACGCCGACGGGCACGTGGTCCCGCCGGAAATCTTCGACGCGGGGGTGCGCTTCGCCCGGCTCGCGGCGCGCGAGGGCGGAAAGCTGCTGGCCCACTGCCACATGGGGATCAACCGCGGGCCGTCCATGGGCTTCGCGATCCTGCTGGATCGCGGATACCGGCCCATCGAGGCCTTCGACATGATCCGCGCCGCGCGACCGCAGGCCTTCATCGCCTATGCGCAGGACGCCTTGGCCGCCGACGCCGCCCGGCAAATGCGCCAGGGGGCGCGGCCGGCCCACCGGGAGAAGCAGTCGCGGTTGCTGCAAGAGCACATCGATGAGGTGCTCACGCCCAGCGCCGTCGGGCGCATCCGCCACCTGATGCGCCAGAGCCGCCGCCGGGACCTGGGCTTTACGGCCTGAGCCGTCCGGCCAACCGGCGAGCGCGAGGTGCCGCGCTCGCCGGTTACGGCGCGTTCGACCCCGCCATCCCCAGGCGCCGGGCCAGGTAGGGCGCGGTCCTGGACTCCGGGTGGAGCGCCAGCTCCCGGGGGGTCCCGGTGGCCACGATCTTCCCTCCGGCGTCTCCCCCGGCCGGGCCCAGGTCGATGACCCAGTCGGCGGCGGCCACCACGTCCATGTGGTGCTCCACCACGATCACGGTGTTGCCCGCCTCCACCAGCCGGTGCAGCTGGCCCAGCAGCAATTGCACGTCCGCCGGGTGCAGGCCGGTGGTGGGCTCGTCCAACAGGTAGAGCGTGTGCCCGCGCCGGGCACGCTGCAGCTCGGTGGCCAGCTTGATGCGCTGGGCCTCGCCGCCGGAGAGCTCGGGCGCCGGCTGCCCCAGGGCCAGGTAGCCCAATCCCACGTCGCGCAACGTCTCAAGGGACCGTGCGGCGGCCGGGATCCCGGCCAGGAACGCCGCGGCATCATCGACGCTCAGGGCCAGGACCTCGGCGATGTTCTTGCCCGCATAGGTGGCCTCGAGGGTCTCGGGGTTGTAGCGCGAGCCGTGGCATTCCGGGCACGGCCCGTAGCTTCCGGGCAGGAAGAGCAGCTCCACCTCCAGGTAGCCCTCGCCCAGGCAGGTTTCGCAGCGGCCGCCGGCGACGTTGAAGGAGAAGCGCCCGGCGCCGTAGCCGCGCCGCTTGGCCAGCGGCGTGTCGGCGAAGGCCTTGCGCACCGCGTCGAACAGGCCGGTGTAGGTGGCAAGGTTCGAGCGCGGGGTGCGGCCGATGGGCTTTTGGTCCATGGCCACGATCCGCTCGATCCGCTGCGCCCCGCGCACCTCGAGCACCGTGGCGAAGTCCGTTTCCGCCTCCGGCCCCGGGGCCGCGGGCTCGGGGGTTTCGGCGGATCCGTTGCGCCGGCTGCCGCCCAACCTGTCCGCCAGCCCGTGCGCCAGCGCCCGGCTGACCAGGGAGGACTTGCCCGATCCGGACACCCCGGTGACGGCGCTGAGCACGCCCAGCGGGAAGCGCGCATCCAGGTCCGCCAGGTTGTGCAGGGAAATCCCGTCCAGCTCCAGCCAGTGCTCGGCAACCCGCGGCGCCCGTGCCACCGCGGCGTCCGCGCGGGGCTCCAGGAACCGCCGGGTCACCGATTCGTCCACGCGGCGGAGTCCGGCCACCGGGCCGCTGTAGAGCACCTTGCCGCCGCCGGCACCGGCGCCCGGGCCCACATCGACGATCCAGTCCGCCCGGGCCACCACCTCCATGTTGTGTTCCACCACGAAGACGGAGTTCCCGGACGCCTTCAGCGCCTCGAGCACCTCAAGCAGCGGCCGCGCATCGGCCGGATGCAGGCCGGCCGAGGGCTCGTCGAGTACATAGATGACCCCGAAGAGGCCCGAGCGCAGCTGCGTGGCGATGCGCAGGCGCTGCATCTCCCCGGGAGAGAGCGTCGGGGTTCCGCGGTCAAGGCTCAGGTAGCCCAGGCCCAGATTCACCAGCACCTCGATGCGTCCCAGCAGGTCGGCGGCGATCGAGGCGGCGACCCCGGCGGCAAGGTCCCCCGAGGCCTCCTTCCGGGGATCGGCCAGCGGCCGCAGCACCGCGGCCAGGTCGGTCAGCGCGGTGGCGTTGAAGCCGGCAATGTCCAGGGACGCCACCGTGACCGCCAGCGCTTCGGGGCGGAAGCCGGTGCCATGGCATTGGGGGCAGGGCCCGGAGCGCATGAAGCGCAGCGCCTTGGCCCGCATCGTTTCGGACTTGGAGTCGGCCACGGTGTGCAGCACGTAGCGCCGCGCGCTCCAGAAGCGGCCCTGGTAGGGTTTGGCGACCCTGTCGCGCTCGGGCGTCACCTGGACCACGGGTTGTTCGTCGGTGAACAGGAGCCAGTCGCGCACCTTCTTCGGCAGCTGGCGGAAGGGCACATCCACGTCGTGGCCCAGGTGCGAGGTGATGTCGCGCAGGTTCTTGCCTTGCCAGGCACCGGGCCACGCGGCAATCGCGCCCTCGCGGATGCTCAAGGTCGGGTCGGGGACCAGCGAATCCTCGGTGACGGTGTGGGCGACGCCCAGCCCGTGGCATTGCGGGCAGGCGCCCACCGCGGTGTTCGGAGAGAAGGAATCCGAATCCAGGCGCGGCGCCCCGGCCGGATAGTCCCCGGCACGGGAGAAGAGCATCCGCACCGAGTTCGACAACGTGGTCAGCGTGCCCACGGTGGAGCGGGAGCTGGCGGTGCCGCGGCGCTGCTGCAGCGCCACGGCCGGAGGCAGGCCGGAAATGAACTCGACCTTCGGCGTATGGCCCTGGGCGATGAGCCGGCGCGCATAGGGCGCCACGGATTCCAGGAACCGTCGCTGCGCCTCGGCGAAGATCGTGCCGAAGGCCAGCGAGGACTTCCCGGACCCGGAGACCCCGGTGAAGGCGACGATGGCATCGCGCGGAATGCGCACCTCGACGTCGCGCAGGTTGTTCTCGTTGGCGCCGCGCACGTGGACGAATCCGTCATGCGTGCCCGGTGCCGGGGTGTATTCGGTGTCCTGGCCAATGCTGTTCACCTTCCCCACCCTAGGGCCAGCGTGCACCGGAGCTCCACCCGCGCCACTTGTCGGTGCAATTCATGGGCCGTGTTGCCGGGCACGGCGCCCCGGTGTCGCATAGGGTTTTCCCACACACCATTCCCGACAAGAGGAACAGACATGGCCAAGCACAGCACACCGGCTTCGAAGACCGAGGACAGCGACGAGGAGCTGCACCGCAAGTGGAACGAGCTGCTGCAGGAGATGCGCGTGATGCAGACCGGCGCGCAGATCCTCGCCGCTTTCCTGGTGGTCCTGCCCTTCCAGTCCCGCTTCGACACCCTGGAGGTACCCGATGAACGGTTCTACCTGGTGTTGCTGGTGGCCTCGGCCCTGGTGATCCTGCTGTTGGTCACCCCCGTGGCCGTGCACCGGCACTTCTTCGGCCAGCAGCTCAAGGCCACCACCGTCCACCTGGGCCACATCATTTCCCGGCTCGTGGTCTTGGGGGTGGGGGTGCTGGTGGCCGGGTGCGTCTGGTTCGTCGTCCAGGTGCTGCATGGTTGGCAGATGGGCCTGCTTGTGGGCGGGATCCTGATGGCGGCCGCGCTCTTCCTGCTGCTGGTGCTGCCGCGGATCGTTACCCCGCGCTCGACGCTCCCGGCGGAATGAACGACCCCGACGCAGGAATCAACCCGCCGTTGTTTGCCATTCGCGAAATCCCCGGGCGTTTCCTTCCCGGTGCGTGATACGTTGCTGTCACCGCTACATCACATGGATATCCACGGAAGGCTGCGCGGCAGCCGATCATCGAGGAGGCAGTTATGGCAGCAAAAACCAACGCAGGATTCACGGTCCCGGGCATGAGCCTGGCCAACGGGCACAAGGTCGCCAATGCGCTGCAGATGCGGATCCACGCATTCAACGACCTGCAGCTGACCCTCAAGCACGCACACTGGAACGTGGTGGGTCGCGACTTCATCGGCGTCCACGAAATGCTTGACCCGCAGATCGATCTGGTCCGGGCCATGATCGACGCCCTGGCCGAACGCATGGCCACCATGGGTGTTTCCCCCAACGGCCTGCCCGGCGCCCTGGTCGCGGCACGCGCCTGGGACGACTACGAGATCGGCCGGGCCAGCACCACCGAGCACCTTGCAGCCCTGGACCTGGTCTACACCGGGGTCATCACCTCCATGCGCAAGACCATCGAGGAGGTCGGCAAGCTGGACCCGATCACCGAGGATATCCTCATCGGCCAGACCGGCGAACTGGAGCAGTTCCAGTGGTTCATGCGCTCGCACCTGGAAAACAGCGCCGGGGAGCTGTCCAACAAGGACACCCGCACCGAGAAGGGCGCTGCCAAGAAGGCCAAGTAGCGCCGGCCGCACGGCCAGCCAGGGGACCCCGGAGCATGCTCCGGGGTCCCCTTTCCTTGTCTTGCAGCGCCGCGACGCCGGCTCCCCGGGCCGCTGGGCCTCGTTTACCCTTGACCGCCGGATACTGCGCTGGCAGTCTCGTATCCAGGGTGCCGGACGAACCTCGCCCGGCACATGCCGCCAGGGCGGGAGCGAAAAGGACATGGAAACAAACCGGGAATCCACCAAGACCGCGGACCTGCGCATCGTGCCGGCCAACCAGGCCGGCAGCGCGGACCTGGAGAAGGTCTTCGGCTCCAGGGGCACCGCGTGGGATTGCCAGTGCCAGTGGTTCCAGAATCCCGGCAAGAGCTTCGACGCACTCTCCGTGCAGGAGCGCGCACACGACTTGCGCACCCAGACCCGGTGCGGGATTCCGGATGCGCAGACCACCAGCGGGTTGGTCGCCTACCTCGGGGACGAACCGGTGGGCTGGTGCGCCGTCGAGCCGCGCACCGCCTACCCGCGGCTGCGCACCTCGCGCGTGGCCTTTGGCGGCCGCGACGAGGAGGACCGGGAGGATGCGGGCGTGTGGACGGCGGTCTGCTTTGTCACCCGCACGGGGTTCCGGCGCCGCGGGGTCAGCCGCGCCCTGGCTGCGGCGGCCGTGGACTTCGCCCGGTCCCGCGGGGCCCGCGCCCTGGAGGGCTACCCGTTGCTGTTGCCCGCGGGCAAGGCCCCGATGTGGGGCGAGCTGTATGTGGGTAGCCGCTCGATCTTTGCCGACGCCGGCTTCAGGGAGGTCGGCCACCCGACCCCGCGCCGCTTCGTGATGCGCATCGATTTCGGGCAGCCATAGCCGGCCGAATCGCCTTTGCTGCTACTGCCCGACGCGGGTCTGCAACACCTCCAGGGCGGCGGCGTCGATCTTGGCCCGGAAGCTCGGGCTGGCCTTGGCCGCGGAGACCAGCGCCTGGTGGATGGTCGGGATGGCGGCGGCATTCACGCACAGCATCATGGTGCCGCCGGCGTTGAAGAAGTTCTTCGCGCGGGTCGCGTAGCTCCAGGGCGAGAGCTGCTTGGCGTTGCACATGTCATCGGAGACCACGATGCCGGTGAAGCCCAGGTCGTGGCGCAGCATGGTCTTCATGATCGTCGGGGAGAACGGCCCCACGTGGTACGGGTCGATCTGCGTGTAGATGGCGTTGGAAACCATGATCCAGCGCGTGCCGTAGGCCATCGCCCGGATGAACGGCCGACGGTAGACGCTGTAGCGGGTGGTGATGGTGTCCTTCACGTTGGTGGAGGTGTCGGTGTTCTTGGTGACCCGGCCCAGGCCCGGGAAGTGCTTGGCCACCGGGGCCACACCGCCGGCGCGCATCCCGGACACGAAGGCCGCGACCTCGTCGGCGACGTGCCAGGAGGTGTACCCGTATTCGCGGTACCAATACCCGATGGGCAGGTTGTAGGGGGCGAAGGCCGCGGACGGGACGGTGTCGGCGACCGGGGCCAGGTTCACGTTCAGGCCCGCGGCATGCAGCTGCTTGCCCCAGGTGGTGGCCGCGGCCTTCAGCGTCGAGGGAGCCCAGGTTCCCTGGTGCAGAGCGGTGGGCATGGTGGAAAAGCCGGGTCCCTTGAGCACCTGGACGTATCCGCCCTCCTGGTCGGTGGCGATGAAGCGTTTCTGCCCGCCGGTGGTTGCCAGGGACACGGTGGCGTTGATCTTGGTGACCACGGACTTGGTGGCGGTGACCCCGGAGTAGCTGCGGCCCTTGAGGAACACATTGCCGATCTTGTTGTGCGTGAGGATGTACAGGTCGGTGGAGCTGGCGCCGGTGGCGGGCACCCCCATCATCAGCACCTGCCCGACGCGTTGGTCAAGACTCAGCGTGGCCAATGTCTGGGACGGGGTCAGCGCGGCGATGTTCACCGCGGCGCGTTGCACGCCGGCGGTCGTGGCGGCCGGGCCGGGCGTTGCCGCGGGCGGCGAAAATGGCGAGAGGCTCACCGCCAGCGCGAGCGCCAAGGCTCCGGTGAGTGCCGCGCGTGCGGCGGGACGAGGGGTGGAAGTTGAATGCCCGCGCATGGCGAACGCCTCGATTCGAAGGAAACTGACGCAATTCTAGTCTTCCTCCACACGGTTTGACCCGTCGTTTGCCGTGGATTTTCCTCCGGTTCGCCCGCACGCCCGGACAGGGCAGCCACGTGGACCGGTCGGCGGCAGACGGCCCGAAAACCCCGCATTTCCTCGCCTCCCCCGATCCCTCCAAGGGTTTTTCCGGGGTCTTGGCGTTCCGGCGGACGCACCTGGTTCCCGGCCATCTGCAATGATGGGGAAAAAGGAGATGCATCTTGGGCAAGATCGACAATCCCGGCGGCGATGAACCGGTGTCCCGCCCCGTCTATTTCCTCTCGGACAGCACTGGAATCACCGCCGAAACACTGGGCAACACCCTGCTCACCCAGTTCCCCGAAAGCAATTTCAATCGCACCACCGTACCTTTCATCACGACCGTCGAGCAGGCGCGGTCGGTGGTGAACGCCATCGACGCGATCGCCGCCCGGGGCCTGCCGCCGATCGTGTTTTCCACGGTGGTGGGCGGGGACATCCGGGCGACGTTGGCCGAATGCCGGGCAACGGTCGTGGACCTGATCGGGACCCACATCGGGCAGCTGGAGGGGGCGCTGGGCACCGCAGCCAGCGGCAAGCCGGGCCAGGCGCACGGCCTGGGAAACGCGGTCCGCTACCAGGCCCGGATGACGGCCGTGGAATATGCCATGGAGCATGACGACGGGCAGAGCCTGCGGGCCCTGGAGAAGGCCCAGGTCATCCTGGTGGCTCCGTCGCGCTGCGGGAAGACACCCACCACCATGTACCTGGCGCTGCAGCACGGGATCTTCGCGGCGAACTTCCCGCTGATCGAGGAGGACTTTGAAAGGGACGGGCTTCCGGAGCCGCTGCGGCCGTTTGCGCAGAAATGTTTCGGGCTCACCTCAACTCCCCAGCGGCTGAGCCAGATCCGCACCGAACGCCGCCGGGGTTCCTCGTATGCCTCGCTTCAGCAATGCGGCTACGAGCTGCGCAGTGCCGAACTGCTGTACCTTGCCCACGGGATTCCCTACCTGAATTCGGCCAGCGTGTCCGTGGAAGAGATGTCCGCGACCATCCTGCAGAAAATGCGCCTGAAGCACTAGGCAAGGAATCCCGCCAAGTCAATATGGTGCACATCACCTAGTAAGAAACCGCAGGAACCTGTCACAGTGGACAGGAACGTCCCCCCTGCCCGGCCATCGGCCGCGCACCGGAGGCAGCAGCACCGCATGTCAGCAATTGCAAAGGAGCAATGACCATGACAACAGACATCCTCTGGTTCTCGGAACTTGGACTCAAAGACCTGGACCGGGTGGGCGGCAAGAACGCGTCGCTCGGCGAGATGGTGCAGAACCTGAGAACGGCCGGGGTCCAGGTTCCCGACGGGTTCGCCACCACGGCCGAGGCCTACCGTGCCTTCCTGGCCGAATCCGGCCTCGACCGCAGGATCGTGGCGCGGATGGAAGGACTGGACACCGACGACGTCACAGCCTTGGCCGCCGCCGGCCAGGAGATCCGCGAGATGATGCGCCGGACGCCGTTCCTGCCGGAATTCGAGGCACAGATCCGCACCGCCTACCGGGAACTGGTGGACAAGCACGGCGGGTCGGCGGAGCTTTCCTGGGCCGTGCGTTCCAGCGCCACCGCCGAGGACCTTCCGGATGCCTCGTTTGCCGGGCAGCAGGAAACCTTCTTGAACATCCGGGGCATCGAAAACATCCTGCTGGCCATCAAGGACGTCTTCGCCTCCCTGTACAACGACCGCGCCATCGCCTACCGCGTGCACCACAAGTTCGAGCACGCCGAGGTCGCCCTTTCCGCCGGGATCCAGCGCATGGTGCGCTCGGATGTGGGGGCCTCGGGCGTCATGTTCACCATGGACACCGAATCCGGGTTCCAGGACGCCGTCTTCGTGACGTCCTCCTACGGGCTGGGCGAAGCGGTGGTGCAGGGGGCCGTGAACCCCGACGAGTTCTACGTGTACAAGCCGGCCCTGCGGGCCGGGCGCCCCGCAATCCTCAAGCGCGGGCTGGGCGAGAAGGCGCTGCAGATGACCTACACCGCCAGCGAGGAGGTAGGCCGCACCATCGACTTTGTGCCGGTGGAAGCCTCGCTGCGCAACCGTTTCAGCATCACCGACGCGGACGTTCAGACGCTCGCCCGCCACGCCCTGGCCATCGAGGAGCACTACGGCCGTCCCATGGACATCGAGTGGGGCAAGGACGGGATCGACGGGGAAATCTATGTCCTGCAGGCCCGCCCGGAGACCGTGCAGTCCCGCCGCGCCGCCGGCCGGCTCAGCCGCTTCCGCCTGAACGAGTCGGGCCGCGTGCTCGCCGAGGGCCGGGCCATCGGACAGCGCATCGGCGCGGGCCGGGTCCGCATCCTCACCTCCGTCGACCAGATGGCGGCCTTCACCACCGGCGACGTGCTGGTCGCCGACATGACGGACCCGGACTGGGAACCGATCATGAAGCGGGCCTCGGCCATCGTCACCAACCGCGGCGGGCGCACCTGCCACGCGGCGATCATCGCCCGCGAGCTGGGGATCCCCGCGGTGGTGGGCACCGGGAACGTCACCGAGGCCCTGGCCGACGGCATGGAGGTGACGGTCTCCTGCGCCGAGGGCGAGGCGGGCTTCATCTACGAGGGGCTGCTTGACTTCAGCCTCGCGGAAACCGAGATCGACACGCTCCCGCAGGCCCCGGTCAAGGTCATGATGAACGTCGGCACCCCGGAACAGGCCTTCACCTTTGCGCAGCTCCCCAACGACGGGGTGGGCCTGGCGCGGCTGGAATTCATCATCAACCGGCAGATCGGCATCCACCCCAAGGCCCTGCTCAACCTGGAAGACCAGCCGGCGGAGGTGGCCTCGGCCATCCACGAGCGGATTGCCGCCTACGACTCCCCGCGCGACTACTACGTCAAGCGCCTGGCCGAGGGCGTGGCAACCATCGCGGCGGCCTTCGCCCCCAAGCCGGTGATCGTGCGCATGTCCGACTTCAAGTCCAACGAGTACGCCAACCTGCTGGGCGGACCGGCCTACGAGCCGCACGAGGAAAACCCGATGCTCGGCTTCCGCGGTGCCTCCCGCTACCTGCATCCGTCCTTCCGGGACTGCTTCGACCTGGAATGCGAGGCCCTGTCCTTTGTCCGCAACGAGATGGGCCTGAGCAACGTCAAGCTGATGATTCCCTTCGTGCGCACCGTGGCCGAGGGCCGCGGGGTCATCGACCTGCTCGCGGAGAACGGGTTGCGCCGCGGCGAGAACGGGCTGGAAGTCATCATGATGTGCGAGCTGCCGTCCAACGCGCTGCTGGCCGACGAGTTCCTTGACCACTTCGACGGATTCTCCATCGGCTCCAACGACATGACCCAGCTGGTGCTGGGCCTGGACCGCGATTCCGCGGTGATCGCCGAGAGCTTCGACGAACGGAACCCGGCGGTCAAGAAGATCCTCGGCATGGCCATTGCCGCTGCCAAGGCGCGCGGCAAGTACGTGGGCATCTGCGGACAGGGGCCCAGCGACCACGCGGACTTCGCGCAGTGGCTGGTGGACGAGGGCATCGATTCGGTGTCGCTGAACCCTGACACCGTGGTTGACACCTGGCTGCGCCTGGCCGGCACGGCCGCGGAGGCGCCGGCACCGCGGTAGCGACTTCGGGCCTCGCCGCCGTCCGGCGGAACCAGGTCGGAGGCGAGGCCGGCGCCGCTAGTTCCTGGCCGCGGTGCGTCCGCCGAAGTCGTCGGCGATGTCCTGGGCGGTCCGGCGCATCAGCGGCAACATCTCCTCGGTGATCGAGGCGGAGCCGATGCGCCCGGGCTGCACCGAGACGTTCAGCGCGCCGAGCAGTTGCTTGCCGCGGTACACGGGGACCGCCAGCCCGCGCAGCCCCTCGTCAAGTTCCTGCGCGACCAGGGACCAGCCCTGGGCGCGCACGGTGTCGAGTTCCGCGCGCAGCTCGTCGATGCTCGCCACGGTCTTGGCGGTGTAGTGGGTGAGCCTGGCCTTGGAGAGGAACTCCTCGCGCGCCGCCTCTGGCAGCTCGGCGACCAGCACCCTGCCCATGGAGGTGGCCCAGGCCGGCAGCCGGTTGCCGATGGACACGTTCATCGAATGCAGGCGGGGATTGCTGATGCGCTCGACGTAGAGGATGTCCTGGTCGTCGAGCACGCACAGGGCCGTGGTCTCGGACAGCTCGACGGCCAGCTGCTGCAGGTGCGGGCGTGCCACCTGCGGCAGGGTCAGCCCGGAGAGGTAGGAGGCGCCGATGTCCAGCACCCGCGGGGTTTGCCGGTAGGCGTTGCCGTCGGTTTCCAGATACCCCAAATCCACCAGGGTCAGCAGGAAGCGGCGGGCCGCGGCGCGCGAGACCGAGATGGCCTCGGCCACCTGGGTGACGGTCAGCGCCTGGTGGCCGGCGTCGAACGCCAGCAGCACCGCCAGCGTCTTTTCCGCCGACTTCACGTAGTAGTCAGGCTGCTCGGCCATGGTCCACCATTCCCCTTGTTCTTCCCTAGTACGTCATCAGGCGGTTGCGCTCGAACTGCGCGGCAAGCCGCACCGGGGCGTTCGGTGCCCCGTAGCCGTCGTAGCCGCCGCGGCGCTGCACGACCTCGAGGAACATGGTGCCCACGGTTTCGGTGTAGAAATGCAGGAATTCGCCGTGCTCGTCGCGGTCGTAGAGCAGGTTCAGTTCCTGCAACTGCCCCAGCGTGGCCGCGTCCAGCCCGAAGCGTGCCGCCAGGTCCTCATAATAGTTGTTCGGCACGGCCAGGAACTCCATGCCGGCCCCCACCGCGCGGCGGGCCAAGGCGACGATGTCATCGGTGTGCACCGCGATGTGCTCGGGATAGCCCAGGGCGCGGTCGGTGGTGTTCTCCAACCCGTGCGGCACGATGTTCAGTGCCAGGCGCACGGCGCCGTCGTCGGTGCGCAGCACCTGGGAGCGGACCAGGCCCATGGGGCTGGGAACCTCGGTGCCCGGGCGGGCCTGGAGGTTCAGCGTGGAGGTGTAGAAGAGGACCGATTCGTCGAAGGCCTGCCAGGGCTGGGCGAGATTGACGTGGTCGATGCCCGTCACCAGTCCGGTGTCCGCGGGCTTGCTGCCGTTGCCGAATTCCGGGGCCCAGGCCGGCTCGGAGGAGGTGGTCCCGAAGAAAACCTCGGTCGCGTCCGGGGCGGTGAAGCCGTGCAGCGGCTGCTCGTCGCTGGTGTGGTGGCGCGGGACGGCCGGGGCCTTCAGCGCGGTGGCCCGCCGGGTGCCCAGGGCGGCGTCGGGGACCTGGATGCCGAAGCCGGAGACCTCCGCGGTGATCCCGCGGCTGCGCTGGGTGTTGATGATGATCCGGGCATCCCCGGCGCTCCAGAGGGTGACCGGCTTGCGGCGGTGCTGGCCGCGGAAGGTGAAGCCCAGCTGGGCCAGCATCCCGGCCACGGCCTCGGGGTCCTCGGTGCGGATCTCGGCGTAGTCGAAGCCGGAGGGCGCCTGGGCCCCGGGCAGCGCGGCGATCCCCAGCGGGTAGCCGGCCGCGCCGGCACCCAGCAGCGCGATGGCCCGGTCTTGCAGCCAGATCAGCGAGCGCATCCCGTCCACGGCGGTGCGCTCCACGTTGGACTGGCGGAAGACGTCGTTGAAGATCTCCAGCGAGACGATCCCGTCGTAGCCGGAGCGGACCAGGTGCCCCATGAACGCGTCGAGCTCGAAGCCGCCCTCGCCGGGGAACACCCGGTAGTGCCGCGACCAGGACAGCACATCCATGGACAGCACCGGGGCGTCGGCCAGCTGGACGAAGAAGATCTTCTCGGCCGGGATGTCCGCGATGCCCGCCGGGTCGTCCCCGCGCGAGAGGATGTGGAAGGAATCCAGGCAGAGCCCGACGTTGGGGTGGTCCACCAGTTCCACGATGCGCCAGGAGTGCAGGTAGGTGTTCACGTATTTGCCCCAGGCCAGGGCCTCGTAGGCGATCTTCACGCCGTAGCCGGCGGCGAGTTCGGCCAGGGCGCGGATCTGGGTGGCGAACAGTTCGTCGTCGTTGATGGTGGCGGTGCCGACGTTGGCGCACAGCAGGATGGTGTCGATGCCCAGGCGGTTCATGAGCCGGAACTTGGCCTCGGCGCGGGCCAGGTTTGCGGCCAGCGTTGCCGTATCGACCCCTTCGAAGTCGCGGAAGGGCTGGAAGAGGTCCAGGGTGAGCCCGAGCCGCTCGGCCAGGGCGCGCACCTCTTCGGGGGACATGGGCGAGACGGTGAGGTCTTGTTCGAAGATCTCGATGCCGTCGAAGCCGGCCTTGGCGCAGGCGAGCATCTTCTGCTCGAGGGTGCCGGAGATGCAGACGGTGGCGATGGAGGTGCGCATTAGAGACCAGCTTCCAGCATGTCGAGCAGATGCTTGCGCATCCGGGCGGTGTCCGGGGCGATCCCGGTGATGATGTTGAAGGCGTCGACGGCCTGGCCCACGGCCATGTGCCCGCCGTCGAGGGTGCGGCAGCCAAGGGCCTGGGCTGCACGGATCAGCTCGGTGTCCACGGGTCGGTAGACCACGTCGGCGACCCAGTGCCCGGGCGTGAGCCCGGCGACGTCGAGGGGCAGGCCGGGGTGGTGGTGCATGCCGATGGGGCTGGCGTTGAGCACGCCGTCCACGCGCGGCAGCAGCTCCGGGACGGTGTCAGGGGTGCAGGCCAGGATGGTGCGGTCCGGGAATTGCATGGACAGGGTCGCGGCGCGTTCGGCGGCGCGGGTGGCCTCGGGGTCCACCAGCAGCAGCTCCTTCACCCCGGAGTCCAGCAGCGCGTAGGCCACCGCGGAACCGGCACCGCCGACGCCCAGCTGCAGCACCGAATCAAGCTCGGCGCCGGGCAGGCCGTTGGCCAGGGCCCAGGCGAAACCGGAGGCGTCGGTGTTGAACCCGTGGAACTTGCCGTCCTTGATGACGACGGTGTTCACTGCGCCGATGGCGCGGGCCTCGTCGCTGATCTCGTCGAGGTGCTCGAGCACCAACTGCTTGCAGGGGTGTGTGATGTTGAAGGCGTTGAATCCCAGCATCGCCCCGGCGCGCAGCAGCTCCCCGACGTCCGCGCCCTCTTTGCCGATCTCGGTGAGGTCGATGGGCCGGTAGAGGTAGCGCAATCCGTGCGCGTCCGCCTCGGCCTCATGCATCGGCGGGGTCAACGATGGCAGGACCCCGTCCCCGATCAGGCCTACAAGGTACGACTGCGTGCTGGTGCTCATGAGTGTTCCAGTCCTTGAGATTTTTCGCGTGCGGATTGTCTTGAATGTGATTTAGCTCTACCCTAGTGGTTGTACGCAATTCGTACAACTGTACGCAATACGCACAATAGGCCGTTCGCCTCCCCCACAGCCCCAGTCTTACCTAGGAGTATCCGATGCCAAACACCGAGAACACACCGGCGCAATCCGCGCCCGGCACCGGGGGCAGGACGCCGGTCAAGGCCGCCCTGGCCAGCTTCATGGGCAGTGCCGTGGAATACTACGACTTCTTCATCTTCGGCTCCGCCGCCGCACTGATCTTCCCGCACGTGTTCTTCCCCGACGCCGGCGCCAATGCCGCGGTGATGTCGCTGGCGACCTTCGGCTTCGCCTACGTGGCCCGCCCCATCGGCGCGGTCATCCTGGGACACTTCGGCGACCGGATCGGCCGGCAGAAGGTCTTGATGTTCACCCTGGTGCTGATGGGAGCCGCCACCTTCGCCATCGGCTGCCTGCCCACCTTCGACCAGATCGGCTGGTGGGCCCCGGCACTGCTGGTGCTGGCGCGCCTGCTGCAGGGCCTCTCCGCCGCCGGCGAGCAGGCGGGAGCCTCCTCCCTGACCCTGGAACACGCACCGGATGACCGCCGCTCCTTCTTCACTTCCTGGACGCTGACCGGCACCCAGGGCGGCCAGATCCTCGCCGCGCTGATCTTCATTCCCGTGGTGGCCATGCCCGACGAGTTCAAGTTCGGCATCGGCTGGCGCATCCCGTTCTGGCTTTCGGCCGTGGTCGTCATCGTCACCTTCTTCATCCGCCGCTCGCTGCACGAGACCCCGGAGTTCGAAGAGGCCAAGAAGAACAACGAGATCGCCAAGCTGCCGCTGGGCGTGCTGATCCGCTTCCACTGGCGCGATGTGCTGCGCGTGGTCTTCTGCGCCTTCATCGCCGCGGTCTCCACCGTCTACGGCACCCTGGCCATTTCCTATGGCAAGCAAATCGGGCACATGGACGAGTCGGTCACCCTGTGGCTGGTGGTCGCCGGCAACGTCGGGGCGCTGTTCACCCAGCCGTTCTTCGGGAAGCTGGCCGATCGGATCGGCCGCAAGCCGGTGTTCATCTACGGCGCGCTGTCCTCGGCGGCCTTCATGCCGTTCTACCTGCGCTCGATGGAAACCAGCAACACCCTGTTGCAGTTCGCACTCTCGGTGCTGGTCTTCTCCTGCGCCTACGCCGCGGCCAACGCCGTCTGGCCCTCCTTCTACGCGGAGATGTTCTCCTCCCAGGTCCGCTTCTCCGGCCTGGCCATCGGCACCCAGCTCGGCTTCCTGATGGCGGGCTTCGCCCCGTCCATCGTTGCGGCACTGGGCGGCTTGCAGCCCGGCGGCTGGGTGGTCATCAGCTTCTTCACCCTGGCGATCGCGCTGATCGCCTCGGTCTCCGCGCTGACCGCCAAGGAAACCTACAAGGTGCCCACGCACCTTTTGGGCCGCACCGCGCACAAGGTGGAAAGCGCCTCCGGCGCCCACCTGCAGTAGCGCCGCGGCACACCGCACCCAAGGCCCCGGCGCCTCCCGATTTCGGGAGGCGCCGGGGCCTTGTCATGCCGGGGTTCAATTACCTCAGGAGCGCAGCACGGCCAGGGCGAAGGCCCGTTCGAGCCCGGGCGCGCGGCCCCTATTGCCGTTTTCCAGCACCGCCATGCGGAACGCCTTGGTGATGGCGTCGTACCTGTCCCCGAGCCTGTTGAAGTCGTCGTCCTCGATCGTGCGCCCGTCGTGGTGGACGTATTCCAGCAGCCGCATGCCCTCGTTGGTGCGCGCCGCGATGGCCTTGGATTCCGCGTCGCCCTCCCCGGCGGCAGCCAGCAGGGCCAGCATCGTCGCGTCGTAGGTGACCTTGTCCCGCACCGAATCCCGGGCACGTTTGGCCAGGTGCGCCCACAGCTTGGCCGGGTCCCGGGCCACGCGCAGCGCGGCGGGCGTGGCCACCAGCTTCTTGCCCTGGGCCTTGAGCAGGCCGACGTCCATGAGCATCAAGCGGAAATCATGGATGCCGTGCAGGTGCACCTCGGTCTTGCCGCCGAATTGCACGAAGTCCTCGTGCTCCCAGCCGATCCCCGCGATCACCTCCGGCAGCACGGATGGGGCCAGGTAGCCGGCCGCGGTCAGCGGCAGGCCCGCGCCCTCGCAGGCGTTGATCCACCACAGGATCGAGGCCATGGCCCGCGGTGCCTCCTCGGGCATTTCCGCCGTCGCCGGGTGTGCGAACACGTCGATTCCCAGGGTGTGGAGGAATTCGGCCAACACCATGCGGGCATGCACCGGGAGGGTGGAAAGCCACTTGCCGGTCGCGGTGGCTTCCGGAATCCCGCCGAGCAGCAGGCGCACCCGCAGGTTCGCGGCTCCCGCGTCGAAGGCCTCCGGATCCACGGGCGTGAAATAGCCGGCGTGGGCCCTGAACCAATCCACGATGTAGCTTCGGTCGGGGTTCGCCGAGGGGACCCGGGACAGCTTGAGCATCTCGTACCAGCTGCCCAGTCCCCCGCAGTCTTCCAGCGGGACGCGCAGGGCGCCGTCGAGCACGCGGGCCTCGGGAACCGCGGGGTCCAGCGGCCGGGAGGATTCCTCGGTGATCAGGTGCATCCAGCTGTCGCCCAGGTCGTACTCGTACCAGAGCGTGCCTCCGGAGCGGGCCAGCGCTTGGGTCAGGGTGGAGCCGGTTTCGTCCTCGCCCTCCAGCCCGTCCTCGATGCTGCTGGCCATCAGCCAGGTGGTCGGCTGCTCGCCCGCCGCAACCTGGCCGCGGATGAAGGGATTGCGGTCCATGTACAGGTGCAGGTGGGAGTTGGTCCAGCCCAGCGCACCCTGCAGGACCTCGTGGAAACGCTCCAACGTCATGGATCCGTCGACCTCGAGGCGCCGCCAGATGGCCGGTTCCGAGCCATGGAGTTGGATGTGCAGCGTGTGTTGGGTACGCAGGTTCTTCATGGTTCCAGTCTGGTGCATCGGGGGGCCAGCAGGGCTCCCCGGCGCCCTGTCCCCCGATTTTCCTGCGCCGAACCACGGCTTTCGCCGTGCCGGAGCGACATAATGGCTTCCATGGACACCCCGCGCGGACCGCTGCAGCCGACAGGTGAAGGAACGGCGCACGTGACCCGCCTCGAACCGTCCGATGCGCTGCGCGAGCTGGTGGTCCACTATTGGCTTCCCACCTGGCAGATCCCTGCCGGAGCCACCCACGAACAGCGCATCCTTTCCTACCCGGGCTGCAACCTGGCCATCGAGGACGGCGTCGGCACGCTCTATGGGCCTCTCACGCGGCTCTCGCTCAAGCGGCTGTCCGGCTCGGGCCGCGCATTCGGGGTGCTGTTGCGTCCGGGCACCGGTGCCCTGCTGTGCAACATTCCCCTTCCGGAGCTGGTGGACGGCTCGATCCCGGCCCTGGACTGCGGGCTGGATCGCGCCGGCGCCATCCACCAGGCCCTTTTCGCGGAGGGAACCACCGGGCACCGGCAGCGCCGCGCCATCGAAATCTTCGAGGACTGGCTGGTGGAACGGCTCCCGGAGGGCATGGACGACGAAGGACTGCTGCTGAACCGGATCTGCGCCGACATCGAGTCCACCCCGGGCATCGGGCGCGTGGCACAGCTGAGCGAGCGCTGGCAGATCGGCGAGCGGGCGTTGCAGCGGCTGGTGCACGCCCGCATGGGCGTCTCGCCGAAGTGGTTGTTGCAGCGCCGCCGGCTCCAGGAGGCCGCGGCGCTCATGGGCCGGGGCACCGGCCCGAACCTGGCTCGCCTGGCCCACGCGCTGGGCTATGCGGACCAGGCGCATTTCACCCGGGATTTCGCCGGCGTCACCGGGATGAGCCCGGGCGAGTACATCCGGCAGGTCCAGGCCGGGTCCGCCGGCAGCTGAGCCGCGCCGCGGTCCCGCTACGCGGTGCCCGTGGCGTTGAAGGTCTCCAGCCAGGCCGTGACCCGGCGCTCGGATTCCTCCCGGGACAGGTCTTCCACGCGGGTCATGACGTTCCAGCGCCGCCCGAACGCATCCACGAAGGTGGCGAAGCGGTCCCCGGAGACGAAGTCGGCGGGCTGCTCAACGGCGGTGGCGCCGCGTTCCAGCGCACGTGCGAAGACGGCGTCCACGTCCTGCACGTAGACCGCAAGGGAATTGTTGGTGTGCTGGGCGTCGGCCGCAACCAGCCCGTACCCCGGCTGCGGGTCCGAGAGCTGCAGGATTCCGTTGCCGAAGTCGAGCTCGGCATGCGAGACGGTGGGGCTGCCGTCCTCCTTCGGGGCACCTGGCATCACCGAGAGCACGGTGGCGCCGAAGACCTCGCGGTAGAACTCGATGGCTGCCTGCGCCGGCTCGACGACGATGAACGGCGTCAGCGCCGTGTAGCCGTGCGGCACCCCGTTGGTCGTGTGCTTGCCGGTTGCTGCCGTGGTTGTTGGTTCCATGGGCATGGTCTCTCACCTTTCAAAGGTCTGGACGGTTGCTTGTCGTTCCATTGAACCCCTCATGCAGGTCCGCGGTCTTGAAGGAATCCGACAGGGTTCCGTGCCTACTCGTATTCCGGATCGCTGTCCGCCCGCTGGCTCGCCACGACATATCTTCGTGTTCCGGACATTGACGTGGAAGAATCCGATCAACTGCCCAACGAAGGACCTGTTCCATTGACCTTGACCCAACCGAGTCTCCAACGCACCGCCAGCGGCAATGCCGCCTGGATCGTGGTGGTGGTTGCCGGCATCTCCGCCGCCCTGCATATCTGGAAACTGCCCGCGGCACTTCCAAGGATCCAGGAAGACATGGGCCTGTCCCTGCTTGCCGCCGGGGTGCTGCTGGGCATCGTGCAGGTGGCCGGCATGGTCGGCGGCCTGGCGGTGTCCCTGTTGGCCGAGGTCATCGGCGAGCGCCGGACCCTGCTGCTGGGATTGCTTTTCCTGAGTGCCGGGTCGATCTTTGGTGCCCTGTCCATCGGCGCGAACACCCTGCTGGCTTCGCGAGCCATCGAGGGCATCGGCTTCATTGTGGCCACCGTGGTGGGACCGGGCTTGATCCGCCGCCATGCACCGTTTCGCCGCGTCAACCTGGCCGTCGGCTGCTGGAGTGCCTACCAGGGCACCGCGACCTTCGTGGGATTGATCGCCAGCGCCTACTTCCTGCAGGTCGGCACGTGGCAGGCGTGGTGGTGGGTCATGGCCGCCGTCAGCCTGGTGCCGATCCCGCTGGTGCTGCGCATGGTTCCGAAGGACCAACCCGCGGGGGCCGGGGGTGCCAAGGCGGCCGCCGGACGCATCGGCATCACCGCCCGTTCGCCCAAGGTGTGGCTCGCAGGAGTTGTTTTCGGCTGCTACACCGTCCAGTGGATGGCCGTGGTGGGATTCCTGCCTACGCTCTACGGGGACAGCGGATTGAGCGGCACGCACGCCGGGGTGTTGTCGGCCGTTGTCGGCGGGCTCAACGGGGTCGGCGCCATCATCACCGGAATGCTGCTCCAGCGTGGCGCCCCGGCCCGCGCCCTGCTGTTCCTCTCCTTCGTGTTGATGGCCGCGGCCGGCCTGCTGACCTTTGCCGTTGACTGGTCGCCGGTTCCCGGCGGACTGGCCTGGCAGGTCGCTTGCGTCGGGTTCTTCTCGCTCTCCGGGGCCATGATCCCGGCAACCATGACCCGGATGGCGGTTGACCTGGCCCCGGAGGGCGGTTCGGCCCCGGCCGCCATGGGCTTGATGCAGCAGATCTACAACGTCGGCAACTTCACCGGCCCGATGATCGTGGCCTGGCTGGCCATGAGCACCGGCGGCTGGTCTTCGACCTGGTGGATGACCAGCGTCTTCGCCGTCCTGGGCATTGTCCTGTCCGCGGTTCTCGTCGGCCGACGCGGCAGCATGCATTTCTCGCACGCCCAGTAAGCGCGCACAACTGCAGTCACATGAAACGCGATGCCGTTGCCCATGGAATATCCAGAATGATTGCCTAGAGTCGTAGTTGCCACTTGAAGGTGCGAGTGATGAGAGCACCGGTCGGAAGAATCCCCCCATAATCTTCCGGCCGGTGCTCACCTCTTTAACGGTCATGTGGACTATGGACGCTCACCGACAGCGGTCCGGCTGCGCCGCGTGCCGGAGTCGCTCGAACAGTTCCTTCGGAACGCGGATGAGTTGGCCGTCCGTTGGCTCCGTCCGCGCAGACCGACGCCCCGGGAGACGTACCCCGTAGTCCCATTGGAGACGGTCGCAGCCGCCTGGGAAAGCCCCGTTCCCTGTTTGTCGGATCGAAGACCAGGATGAACATGCCGAGTCCGGGCACTCCATAATTCCCACGTCCGGCATTAATCAGTGATATCCACCGACGCGAAAACAACCCTTGGGAAAAACGGGTGCAGGTGCAAGTATGTGCCCATGATCAAAGTGCATCCACAGGCCAACCACTTCGGCCTGGACACCTCCAAGCACATCCCACCGCCGATGCCCGACCTTTTCGAGACCCATCCGCTTCTGGGTGAAATCTGGGGACGGGCCCGGTCCCTGCTGGCCGTGCGGGACAACGATGCCCATACCCTCCTATCCCTGTCCCTTGCCGCCTCGTTGCTCGATGCACGCCCACAGGCAGAACCGGGAGTGGTGCTGCCGGCCATGATGTTGCATGACATTGGCTGGTCCCAAGTCGAACCAGGCCTTGTGCTCGCCGCCATCGCCCCCGGCGGGGGGCGTCCGGAACTGGTCCTGCAGCACGAGAAGGAAGGTGCCCGTCTGTCCTCGGAGATCCTCGAGTCCCTCGGCGTGGATTCACTGGTGATCGAACAAGTCGCGACGATCATCGACGGGCACGACTCCCGCACCCATGCGCTGAACCCCGACGACGAAATCGTCAAGGACGCCGACAAGCTTTGGCGGCTGACCCCACATGGTCTCGACACCGTCATGGACTGGTTTGGGCTGCATCGCGGACAGGCCCTGCGCCTCTGCTCCTCACGGGTGCTTGGAAAGCTCTTCACTCCCGAAGCCACCGTCATGGCCCGTGGGTTGATCGCGCTGGAACAGGCGAACCTTTGGCCCCGAAGCCGGGAACTGCGCCCGGGCGCCTGAAGACACTCCCCCATTCCCATATCCGTTCGGCATCCTCGGCCGGTGCTCGCCTACACTCAAGGATGCACGGCGGATACGTGCAGCTGAAGGAAGGGGGCCCAACGATGGCCGGTGGAAACCGCGTGCCCGGAAGCACCGTGACTTCCAAGGTCCTTGCCATCATGGAAGTCTTTGAAACCTCGCGGCGGGCACTGAGCCTGACCGAAATCGCCGAAGCCTCGGGCGTGCCGCTGAGCACCACCCATCGTCTGGTGGGCGAGTTGGTCGATTGGGGCATGCTGAGCCGCGGGCCCAACGGCGGGATCCAACTGGGGCTGCGACTGTGGGCCATTGCCCAGAATGCGGGGCGCCAACTGCGCGACACCGCCCGCCCCTTCGTCCAGGACCTCTTCTCCCTGACCGGGGAGACCAGCCAGCTCGCCGTGCGGGACGGCAACATGGCCCTGTACATCGACCGGGTCTACGGCTCCAAGCGGGTGCCGCGCGCCTCGCGGGTCGGCGGACGGTTGCCGCTCCATGCCACCGCGGTGGGCAAGGTGATCCTCGCGTACTCCGAGGATTGGGTCACCGATGCCTATCTCGGGCGCCCGCTGGCCACGGTCACCGGGCACACCCACATCAATCCGACCCGCCTGCGTGCCGAGCTGGCCCAGGTGCGGGAACGGGGCTACGCCACGACCCAGGAGGAGGTCATCCTGGGCTCGTGCTCGATTGCCGTGCCCGTTTTCCACACCGGTCGCCTGGGTTGCTCGATCGGTCTGGTGGTCTCATCATCCAATGCCGGCACCATGACCAGGCACCTGCCCGTGCTCAGGGGTGTATCCCAGCGCATCGAGGCCGCAACGGCACACATCCCGCTGGAAACCCTCTTGGGCAGCGTCACCGGAGGCGCCCCGCTGCCGCCCATCGACCCCCAGCACTGAACTGTCTTCCACTGAGTGGGAAACTATCCACACGCTTTGCGTGTGTCGTGGGTAACACTTGAGGCAATGAAAGTTTCGCAGCCCACAATCGGGCGGCGCAACCCCGATCTTCCTTCCTCAAGGAGTCAGTTCCATGTCCAGCAACAACGTCGCAGCGGGGGTGTGCCCCATGGGTCACGGTGCCGCGGCACCGGCCGACCACCACGGCTATGAACCGTTCACCATGGAAAACCCGTTTCCCTCCTACACGAACCTCCGCAACGAACAACCCGTGATGTTCGACGAACGCGTCGGTCTCTACGTGGTCACCCGCTACGACGACGTCAAGGCCGTCTTCGAAGACTGGGAAACCTTCTCCTCGGAAAACGCCCAGGCCCCCGTGCGCAAGCGCGGCCCGCAGGCCACCAAGATCATGAACGACGGCGGATTCACCACCTACTCCGGGCTCTCGGCCCGCCGTCCGCCGGAGCACACCCGCATCCGGGCGATCGCGCAAAAGGCCTTCACCCCGCGCCGTTTCAAGGCCCTGGAACCCTCCATCCGCGCCAATGTCATCGATTCGATCGAGGTCATGTCGGCCCGCGAATCCGGCACCGGTGACATCGTCAAGGACCTGGCCTATGCCATCCCGACCATCACGATCCTCACCCTCATCGGCGCCGATACCTCCCAGGTCGACACCTACAAGCGCTGGAGCGATTCCCGGGCCGCCATGACTTGGGGAGACCTCAGCGACGAGGAACAGATCCCGCACGCCCACAACCTCGTCGAGTATTGGGCCGAGTGCCTGCGCCTCGTGGCCCACGCCCACGAGCACGGTGGGGACAACCTCACCGCCGACCTGGTCAAGGCCCAGTCCGAGGGCGCGGAAATCACCGACCATGAGATCGCCTCGCTGCTCTACTCGCTGCTTTTCGCCGGCCACGAAACCACCACCACGCTGATCTCCAATTGCGTGCGTGTGCTGCTGTCCCACCGCGAGGCCTGGGAACAGGTGGTGCATAACCCCAAGGCCATCTCCGCGGCTATCGACGAGGTGCTGCGCTACTCCGGATCCATCGTCGGTTGGCGCCGCAAGGCCCTGAAGGACACCGAGGTCGCCGGGGTCAAGATCCCCGAGGGAGCCGAGCTGTTGTTGCTGATGGGTGCGGCCAACCGCGACGAGAACCGTTTCCAGGATCCCGAGGCCTTCGACATCGCCCGGCCCAACGCCCGCGAGCACCTCTCCTTCGGCTTCGGCATCCACTACTGCCTGGGCAACATGCTCGCCAAGCTGCAGGCCAAGATCGCCCTGGAGGAACTGACTTCCAGGATCCCGAGCCTGGAGCTCATCGACGGAGAAGGCATCGAGTTCCGCAAGAACCTGTCTTTCCGCGTCCCCGAATACGTCAACGTGAGCTGGAAGGAAGCCCAGGCATGAGTAACAACGACTTCATCGAGTTCTTCAACGGCGGCTCCGAACCGAAGCTGGAAAACCTCGGCGGCAAGGGCGCCTCGCTGGTGACCATGACCGCCGCCGGAATGCCGGTTCCGCCCGGATTCGTCGTCACCACCGCGGCGTTCGACGCCTTCATGGAAGGCGGCATCACTGCTGAAATCAACACCATACTGGCTGGCCTCGACCCAGAGGACGTCAAAGCAGTGGACGCCGCCAGCGCCACGATCCGCAAGATGATCACCCAGCGCCCGGTGCCCTCCGCCCTGCGCGAATTCACCAAGGACGCTTACGCCTCGTTGCAGGCGAACTTCGCCCGGGAGGTGCCCCTGGCGGTGCGTTCCTCGGCCACCGCGGAGGACCTGCCCGACGCCTCTTTCGCCGGGCAGCAGGACACCTACCTCTGGCTCAACGGCTACGCCTCGGTCACCGAACACATCCGCGCCTGCTGGGCCTCGCTCTACACTTCCCGGGCCATCCTTTACCGGCTGAAGAACAACATTCCCGACGAGGGCCTGTCCATGGCGGTGGTCGTTCAGAAGATGGTCAACTCCGCTGCTTCCGGCGTGGCCATGACCCTGGATCCCACCAACGGAGACCGCTCCAAGATCACCATCGATGCCTCCTACGGGGTCGGCGAGATGGTCGTCTCGGGAACAGTCACCCCCGACAACATCCAGCTGGACAAGGTCACCCTGGCCGTCATCACCGAACACATCGGGGCCAAGCACGCCGAGCTCATCCCGGATCCTGCCACCAACTCCCTGGTGGAGGTCGAGGTCAGCGACGAGCGCCGCGCGGTGCGCTGCCTGTCCGACGCGGACCTCGCCCTGGTGGCCCAGCTGGCCAAGCGCGCCGAGAAGCATTACGGCTGCCCGCAGGACATCGAGTGGGCGCTGGATGCGGATCTGCCCGAAGGCGAAAACCTGCTGCTGCTCCAATCCCGCCCGGAGACCGTGCATTCTTCCAAGGCCACCGTGAAGCCGACCGGCAGCGGCTACGCCTCCTCGCTCGGGCTGGGCTCGGGCTTCAACTTCTCCTCGATCACCTCCTCGTTGTTGAACTCCGCGTCCTAGCCGCGTTGCTCCGACCTCCATCGTTTGTCGCTTTTCCCCAACTCCGCAGCAGCATCTTTTGAAAGGCATCCACCACCATGAGCATGAAATCCTTTCCCAAGCCTTCCGATCTCCAGGTCCCTCCGGGCGCCGAGGGTTGGGAGGAGCTCTACCCGTACTACCTGGTGTTCCAGGACGCGCTGAAGGCGGAGGAAGACGAGAAGTTCTGGTTCTGCGATTCGCAGCACTGGCCCACCGTCTTCAAGCCCTTTGAAACCATTGGCGGGGAATTCGCCGTCAAGTGCCTGGGCCAGTACAACGCCCGCCACCTGATGATCCCCAACGCCAACGGTATCGACTTCCGCATCCACCTGGGCTACCTCTACATGTCCCCGCTGCCGGTGCCCAGCGAGCAGATCGCCGCCCGTGTCCCGGAATTCGAGGCACGCATCGGCCACTACTTCGCCAACTGGGATACCCTCCTGGAACAGTGGCACGTGAAGGTCAAGGGCACCATCGCCGAAATGGAAACCCTCACATTTGAGGCCCTGCCCGACATGGTGCCGATGGCGGACATCCTCTCCGGCAAGGCCAAGGACGGCTCGGAGGTGCTGCTGGAGAACTACGACCGGCTGATCCAGCTCTGCTACCAGAACTGGCAGTACCACTTCGAATTCCTGAACCTGGGCTACATTGCCTACCTGGACTTCTTCAACTTCTGCAAGGAAGTCTTCCCGAACATCCCCGACCAGTCGATCGCCACCATGGTCCAGGGCGTGGACATGGAACTGTTCAGGCCCGACGACGAGCTCAAGGAACTTGCCGCCCTTGCCGTGGAACTGGACCTTGCCGGCGCGTTCTCCAACACCGACGATCCCGCCGCCACCCTTGCCGCGATCGCGGCGTCCCCCGCCGGCGAGCGCTGGCTGGCACGCTGGGAGGAAGCCAAGGACCCGTGGTTCAACTTCACCATCGGCAACGGCTTCTACGGGCACGACAAGTACTGGATCGAACACCAGGAGATCCCCCTGGGCTTTATCGCGGACTACATCCACCGCCTGCAGGGCGGGGCGAACATCATGCGCCCCACCGAGAAGCTGATCGCCGAGAAGGACCGCATCGTCTCCGAGTACCGGGACCTGCTGGATCCCGAAATCCGCGAGGCCTTCGACGCCAAGCGCACCCTGGCCGCCACCGCCTACCCCTACGTGGAAAACCACAACTTCTACATCGAGCACTGGACCATGGGCGTGTTCTGGCGCAAGGTCCGCGAACTGTCCCGCATGCTCCACGCCCAGGGCCTCTGGAACGAACCCGAGGACATGCTCTACCTCGGGCGCAACGAAGTCCGCGACGTGCTCTTCGACCTGGTCACCTCGTGGGGAATCGGCGCCGGCGACCCGATCGGCAACGTGGTGTGGCCGCAGGAGATCGAGCGCCGCCGCGGCATCGTCGACGCGTTGAAGACCGCCCGCCCGGCCCCGGCCCTGAACACCCCGCCTTCGGCCATCACCGAACCGTTCACCCGGATGCTCTGGGGCATCACCACCGAACAGGTCCAGCAGTGGCTGGGCGGGGACGAGGATTCCGAGTCGGGCGTGCTCAAGGGCATGGCCGCATCCCCCGGTCTGGTGGAGGGTATGGCCCGCGTGGTCATGCATGCCGACGACCTCTCGGAGGTGCAGGCCGGCGAGATCCTGGTCGCCCCGATCACCGCTCCGAGCTGGGGCCCGATCTTCGGCAAGATCAAGGCCACGGTTACGGACATCGGCGGGATGATGAGCCACGCGGCCATCGTCTGCCGCGAATACGGATTGCCGGCCGTCACCGGGACCGGCAGCGCCTCCACCACCATCCGCACCGGCCAGATGCTGCGCGTGGACGGTACCAAGGGCACCGTCGAGATCCTCGAGGAGGCTCCCGTGGTCACCGGCCCCGGGGCGCACTCCCACTCGCACGTCTAGGACCGCTCTCCCCCATAGCGGTTCCGGACGTCCGGTGGTGGGCATGGCAACCCAAGGCCCCGCCCACCACCTCCCCCTAATTCGCCACTCCACAGCATTCGCCCCAGTGAAAGGCCCCCGGTACAGAACATGAGCACCGAAGCACACACCCCGCCGGGCACGGTCTTGGTCACCGGCGCCGCAGGAGGCCTCGGCAGGGCCTTCGCCCTCGGATTCGCCCGGCGCGGCTATGCGGTCGCCGCGGCGGACATCGATCCGGCCGGCACCGCCGAGACCGCAGAAATGGTCCGGGCCGCCGGCGGCCGCGCCGAGGCCTTCAGCGTCGATGTCACCAGCCCCGCCTCCACCGACGCGCTTGCGGCCCGGGTAGCGGGCTTCGCCGGCGGGCAGGTCCAGGTGCTCATCAACAACGCCGCCATCTACGCCACGGTCACCCGCTCGCCCTTCGAGGATATCGACTTCGACGAGTGGGACCGGGTCATGGCGGTGAACCTCAAGGGTCCCTGGATGATGGCCCGGGCCCTGAGCCCGCACCTGGGCGCCGGCTCGCGCATCATCAACATGGCCTCGGCCACCGTCTACTCCGGGTCCGAGCAGTGGGCCCACTACGTCGCCTCCAAGGGCGGGGTCATCGCCCTGAGCCGGGTCATGGCCAAGGAGCTGGGCCGGCGCGAGATCACCGTCAACACCATCGCCCCGGGCTTCACCCTCACCGAGGCAAGCTTTGGGCTGATGGAGAACGCCGAAAGCTACGGGGTCGACCGCGGCGCGCTCAAGCGGGCCAGCCAACCCGAAGACATCGTGGGGGCCGCGCTCTTCCTGGCCGGCCCCGACTCCTCCTTCATCACCGGTCAGACGCTCGTCGTCGACGGTGGCCGCCAGTTCATCTAGAAAGGTAGAACGATCGCCATGCCTACAGTCCACTTCACCGATGCAGCCGGTGCCACCACCACCATCAACGCCAACACCGGGGACTCGGTCATGGAGACCGCGGTCCGCAACGGCGTCACCGCCATCGTCGCCGAATGCGGCGGCTCACTCTCCTGCGCCACCTGCCACGTCTTCGTCGCCGAATCCGACCTGCCGACTCTGGAGCCCATGGGCGAGATGGAGGACGAGATGCTCTACGGCACCGCCGTGGACCGCGAGGACAATTCCCGGCTCTCCTGCCAGCTCCGCATGACCGAGGGCCAGGACCTTCACGTAACCACACCCGAAACGCAGGTCTAGGACATGGAAACGCTCACCGTTCCCTCACTTGCCGGCGCCGACGCGCCGGAGTCGGGGACCGCCACCGGATTGTTGATCGTCGGAGCCTCCCAGTCCGGGGTGCAACTGGCTATTTCCCTGCGTGCCCTGGGCTACACCGAACACATCACGCTGCTGGGCGACGAGGACCACCGCCCCTACCAGCGCCCCGCCCTGTCCAAGGAATTCCTGCAGGACAAGGTCGGTTCCGAGTCCTTGATCTTCCGCACCAACGACTACTGGATCGAACACAACATCACCCTCATCAAGGGCGAGCGGATCGAGTCCGTGGACTCAAACACCGACGGCAGCGGGATCGCCCACGGTGCCTCGGGCAGCACCTACCCCTACGCCCGGCTGGCCCTGACGGTCGGAGCCCGACCGCGCCACCTCGAGGCACCCGGCGCCGAACTGGACGGGGTGGTGTACCTGCGCAACGCCGACGACGCGCTGCGGCTGAAGGAACTGGCCCCTGCGACCACCGACGTGGTCGTGGTCGGCGGCGGCTTTATCGGCCTGGAGGCCGCCAGCTCGCTGGCCTCCATGGGCAAGCGCGTCACGGTGCTTGAATACGGACCACGGCTGGTGGGCCGGGCGGTTGGCGAGGAAACCAGCGAGTACTTCCTGACCGAACACCGCAAGCGCGGCCTGGACATCCGCATCGGCGCCCGCATCGAGCAGATCCTCGATGACGGCCACGGCACCGTGGACGGCGTGCGCCTGGCGGACGGGTCCGGGATCACGGCGCAGATCGTGCTGGTCGGCATCGGGGTCATCCCCAACACCGAGCTCGGCGAGGCCCTGGGGCTGGAAGTCAACAACGGCATCGTCGTGGACGCCGGGGCGCTCGCCTCCGACGGCACCACCATCGTCGTCGGCGACGTGGCCAACATGCCCAACCCCGTTCCAGGCGCGCCGAAGGGCGAGCGCATCCGCCTCGAGAGCGTGAACAACGCCATCGAGCATGCCAAGGTCGCCGCCTATTCGCTCATGGGACGCAGCGAGGAATACGCCGGCATCCCGTGGTTCTGGTCCAACCAGGCGGACATGAAGCTGCAGATCGCCGGGCTGTCCACCGGCTTCGATTCCACGGTCATCCGCAAGGATCCCGACAAGGGGAAGTTCACGGTGCTTTACTACCGCAATGGGCGCATCATTGCTGCCGACGCCGTGAACGCCCCGCTGGATTTCATGGCGGTCAAGCAGGCCCTGGCCGCCGGCAAATCCATCGACCCGGTGGCGGCCGCCGATCCGGCCACCATGCTCAAGACCCTCATTGCCTAGCCGCCTTCCCCCACATCCTCTCCCTGACGCAAGGAGCCGCACGCGCCATGAACACCCTCACCGACACCGATCCAGGCGCCGCCTTTGCCGCGGCCTACCCGCAACGTCCCATCCCCGCCCCCGGGAATGTGGACACCACACCGATTTGCCTGACCCCGGGCCTCGAAGCGGACCTGCTGCCGCTCTGGGCCGCGGTGGTCCCGGAAACCCGGGCGCGCGGCAACGACATCCACCTGCCGATCTCGCTGGCCTTCGCCCGCCGCCTGTGTGACGCCTACCCGGAAGCGAACCGCGAGCTGGTGCTCGTGGCAACGCTGCTGCACGACACCGGATGGGCACACGTGGATGAAACCAAGATCATCTCCGAGGGCTTCCGCGGCGACTGGCGCAAGGCAGGCATCCGCTATGAACACGAACGCCTGGGCTGCGATGTGGCCCGCCGTGTGCTGCCTCCGCTGGGGTACGAGCCCGAATTCATCGAGGCGGTCTGCGCCATCATCGACGGGCACGACACCCGCCCGGTGGCCCACTCCTTGGAGGACGCGCTGATGCGCGACGCCGACCGGCTCTGGCGCTTCGACCACGCCGGCATCGCGCTGGCCGCCGGCTGGTTCTCGCAGCACCCCGCCGCCTATACCGACCGGTTGGAAACCGAGATCATCCCCGAGCTGATCACCGAGGCTGCCCTGGACATGGCCTCCACGGACCTGGAACGCTCCCGTGCCCTGCTGCAGACGGCGGTGCTCCGATGAGCACCCGGGAGCAACTCGGCGCAGTGGCCGCTCGTGAGGCGCTTTCCCTTCCCTACCGCTATGTCGACACCCACTTCATCGACGGCGAATGGATTCCCTCCACCGGCGGTGGCCACAACGACGTCACTGACCCGGCCACCGGGTCGGTGTGGGGTTCGGTCGCCGACGGCACCACCGAAGACCTCGAGAAGGCGGTTCGCTCGGCACGGGCGGCCTTCGACACGGGTCCGTGGCCGCGGCTGGCCCCGTCCGAACGCGCCGCGGTGTTGCTGCGCATCGCCGATCAGGTCGAGGCCCGCACCACCGAACTGTCACTGACCAACACCCTGGAAAACGGCTCCCCGGTCTCCGAGACCCAGGGCGCGGCGGCCAACGCCGCATCCATCTTCCGCTATTTCGCCTCGCTGGCCCCGCTGCTCGAATCCGAGGACATCCGTCCCTTCCCCAATGGTGCCGGCGAGTCACTGGTGCGCCGGGATCCGGTGGGTGTGTGCGGGTTGATTGCCCCGTGGAACTTCCCGATCAACCTCATGGTCATCAAGCTGGCTCCCGCGCTGCTGGCCGGGTGCACCATGGTGATGAAGCCGGCCTCCCCCACTCCGTTGTCATTCAGGATCATCATGGATGCGCTGGCCGCCGCCGGCGTTCCGGCCGGTGTGG
Organism: Arthrobacter sp. UCD-GKA; assembly: GCF_001863355.1. NCBI lineage: Bacteria > Bacillati > Actinomycetota > Actinomycetes > Micrococcales > Micrococcaceae > Arthrobacter > Arthrobacter sp. UCD-GKA. The sequence continues at coordinate 430,947 of NZ_MOLR01000004.1, forward strand.
CAAACCTGGTCACCGGATCCGGCCGCCTGGGCGATGCGCTGGTGCGGCATCCCCAGGTCAACAAGGTCGCGTTCACCGGATCCACGCCCGTGGGACGCAAGATCGCCGCCGCCTGCGGGGAACTGCTGCGACCGGTGACCTTGGAACTCGGCGGCAAGTCCAGCGCGCTGGTGCTGCCCGACGCGGACCTGGACGCCATGGGGAACAACCTGATTCGCTCCTGCATGCGCAACACCGGGCAGACCTGCTACATCTCCACGCGCATCCTGGCTCCTTCCGAGCGCTACGACGAGGTCGTGGAGCTGGTGACGAACACAATTGCCGCAGCTCCCCAGGGCGATCCGCTGGATCCCGCCACGGTCTTTGGCCCCTCGGCCACTGCCAGCCAGTACCGGACGGTGCTCGAGTACATCGAGTCGGGCCGGGCCGAGGGTGCCCGCGCCACCACAGGCGGGCACAAGGCGCAGCTGGGCGGCGACCTGGATGCCGGTTACTTCATTGCCCCGACGGTGTTTGCTGACGTGTTGCCCGGCATGCGGATTTCCCGGGAGGAGATCTTCGGACCGGTGGTCTCGATCCTGCGCTACGACGGGATCGATGAGGGCCTCTCGCTGGCGAACAACACCGAGTTCGGTTTGGGCGGCCTCGTCTTTGGCACCGACATCGATGCCGCGCAGGCAGCGGCCGAGCGTATGGATACCGGCAGCGTTGGCATCAACTTCTTTGCGTCCAACCACGCCGCGCCCTTCGGCGGGCGGAACGACTCCGGCTTGGGTACCGAATACGGTCCCGAGGGGCTGGCCGCGTACCTGAGCTACAAGTCGATTCATCGGCGCTGATACAGGCCAGCTGTGTGCCGCCGGGCGGGTGAAAAGCCAATTGCCCGGTGGCACGATGAACACCGCCTTCACACCCAACATCATGGATAGGCACATCAAATCCATAGACACTGGCCCTAGAGTCATTACTACCTCATGAAGGTGCGAGTGATGCGAGCACCGGCTGGATAACCGATTCAATCCCCGAATCTTCCGGCCGGTGCTCAAACCTTTAACGGCATCTTCCCCGCTTCAAGCCAATGCCGCCCCGGCCGGGGATCGCGAGGGCACCCGGCGACCAAAGGCGCTGCAGCCAAGGGGCCGTCTCGCGGAAATCGCCGGTGCGTCCCACGAGCGGATCGAGACCGGGGTGCGGGCGGTAGATCCCGGATCGCGCAGGGGGAGGATCCCATGGGCTAGAATTTAGTTGACTCGTCAACTTTATTTCTTTCCGGCAACGAACAGGAATCCGACCGTGGATAAAAAATCATCACACCGTGCCGACCGCCTGCGACCCAAGCCAAGAGCGATCACCGTGGTTCTTACGGTCCTCGCTTTCGCGCTCGCTGCCTGCGGCACGAACGCCGCGGCCGTCCAAGGCCCCACGTCAAGCGCCCTGGGCCCCGGTCTGCGGATGGGCCCCGTCGAATTGGTGACGTCGGATCTCGAGGGGCTTCACCGCTTTTACACCGAGGGAGTCGGCCTGACCACACTCAGCAGCGACGAGGATGACGTGATCCTGGGCACCGAGGGCACCGAACTTTTCCGCCTGATCGCAGCCGGTTCCCCCGATGCGGCGCCGGATGACTATTCCCAGGCCGGGCTCTACCACTCCGCGTTCCTGTTCCCGGATGCGACCGAGCTGGCCTCTGCCGTGCTGCGCACAGCGACCCTGAAACCGGACTCGTTCCAGGGTTCCAGCGACCACAAGGTCAGCCATGCATTCTATTTCGCCGACCCCGAGGGGAACGGTGTGGAACTCTATGCCGATACCCCTGAAGACACGTGGGAGTGGAACGACGGACTCGTGACCATGGGGTCGGCAGCCCTTGACCCGAACGCCTACATCGCGACGCACCTGGGAAACCGAACGCCAAATGCCAGCGCCAAGGACGTGTCCATGGGACACGTGCACCTGCGCGGCGGCGACCTGCAGCAAGCCGAGGAGTTCTACGAGGACGGACTTGGATTTGCCGTGACTGCCCGGTCGCAGGGGGCCATCTTCCTGGCGGCCAACGGCTACCACCACCACCTTGCCGTCAACACGTGGTCCTCGGCGGGGGCGGGCAAACGCCCCGACTCCCTGGGTCTGCGCACCGTCTCCATCCACGTGGCCGATGTCGCCGAACTGGATGCCGTCGCTTCCCGTTTGACTGCGCACAAGATCCCGCACGAGCTCGGCAAGGGCACCCTGACGACCCAGGATCCGTGGGGAACCGGGATCACGGTGCGCGTCGCGGGCTGACCTCTCGCGCGGACCTCTCACACCAAACGCCATGGCCCGGCACATCAAATCCATAGCGTCGCCGCCTAGAGTCGTTACTACCTCTTGAAGGTGCGAGTGATGCGAGCACCGGTTGGATACACGATTCCTCCCCCGAATCGTCCGGCCGGTGCTCAAATTTTTAACTTTAACCGGGCCCCTTGCTGGCAATTCACGGTTGAGGTGGGTAATCGCTGGCTGGATGCCGGCCGGCGCACAGGGTCCGGGCAGCGGTGCGGAAACGCGGCCGGTTGTCCGATCTGGCGCCGGCGTTCGCAGTGGTCTGCTTCGCGTACCCGCCCGGATCGGTCAGCGGCGCACCGAAAAGCGCAGGTGAAGCACCCGGTTGCCCTGGATCACCACATCGGGATCCCCCAACAGGTGCTGTGCGTGGACCGACCCGAAGTAGCGCCTGCCGGCCCCGAACACGACGGGTGCAACATCCATGCGCACCTCGTCGACCAGGCCCGCGGCAAGCACCTGGCCGCCGACGTCGCCCGCGGAGACCTCGACGATGCGCTCACCGGCGAGCTCCTGCGCCTTGGCCACGGCTGCCTCGACGCCGTCGACGAAGTGAAACGGAGCCTCGGGGTCCCACCCCTCGGGCCTCGGGCGGTGCGTCACGACTACCACGTGGGCTACCCCGCCCGGAGGCTTCCCGTCCCAGCCGTCGGTCATGTCAAAGACGTGGCGGCCGACGATTGTCGCCCCGATCTGGTCCCAGTACGCCCGGGTGTAGTCGAAGGAAACCTGCGACACCTTCAGCGCGCCGCTCTCGTCCAGTGGAACGTCGCCGCCGGACAACCAGTCGAACAGCGGCCCGGGCTGGTCGTTCCCGTCCGCGATGAAGCCGTCCACCGACACCGATCCGTACATGACCACCTTGCCCACGGTTCTCTCCTTCTGCTTTGGGGTGCCCCACATTAGCAGCCCATCCTTCCTTCGCGAAGGCCCCATTTCCATGCGAACCCGGCGGGTGCAGAATCGAAGCATGGACAGCATGTCCCAACAGCAGCGATCAGAACTCATGTCGAAGATCCGGGCCAAGGACACCAAGCCCGAGCTCATCGTGCGCCGGCTGCTGCATGCCGCCGGGTACCGCTACCTGCTTCATGGCCGCATCCCGTCCGGCGCCCTGGTGAAGTTGCACCGAGAAAATCCCGAGGCCCGGCTGCCCGGCGGCAAGCTACCGGGAACCCCCGACATTGTCTTTCCGGCCCGTCGGCAGGTCGTCTTCGTCACCGGCTGCTTCTGGCACCTGCACGATTGCCCCGCAGGCCGGCACGCGCCGGCGACCAACGCCCGGTTCTGGGAAGACAAACGCAACCGCACCCGCGAACGCGACGGGCAGAACGCCGAGGCGCTCAAGGCCCTGGGCTGGGAATCCTTGGTGTTGTGGGAATGCGACCTCGGGGACCCGCAAGCCACCATGGAAACCCTCGCCGGCTTTCTCGGACCGCCAGCAAGCAGCAGACCCGACCTGAACACGGCAACGGGACAGGGTTAGGATCGCTTGTACCTACCGCTGGCCCCCTCGCCGTTCCATGTGAACTCGGGCGTCTCCTTGGCCAGGAAGGCCTCGATGCCCGTCCGCGGGTCGGCAGACGAGGCCATCTGATCCTGCCAATAATCGCTCACGTCGGCAAGCTCCTTGCCACCCTCCGCTATGGCATCAACGATGGCCTTCATGGCCTGGATGGACAGTGCCGAGCGCCCGGCCAGATGCAGCGCATACCCCTGGACTTCGTCCCAGAACCCTTCGACGGGCAAGACCTTGCCCACCAGCCCGACCCCCTTGGCTTCGGCCGCACCGACGAAGTCACCGCTGAACAGCAATTGCTTTGCCACGCCCGAACCAACGAGCCGCACCAGTCGTTGGATGCCGCTGGTCGGGTAGACGATGCCGATCTTGGCCGGGGTGATCCCGAAGTTGGCCCGGTCGCTGGCGATGCGAATGTCGCAGGCCCCGGCAATCTGCCAGCCGCCGCCGAGGCAGTGCCCGTCGATCGCCGCGATGGTGGGCTTGGGGAATGCTGCCAGCGCGTTCTCCCCCGCGCTGACGTGTCCCCCGTCGTGGCGCCCGGTATCGGCGTCATGCAGGATGGCCTTCAGGTCGCTGATGTCGGCACCGGCGGAGAAGTTCTCCCCCGCGCCCCTTACCACCAGCACCCGCACCGAGTCGTCGGCAGCCAATCCGTCCAGCAGGGGCGCAAATTGCCCCCACATCTCCTTGGAGAGGGCGTTTCGCCGCCGCGGATTATCGATATACAGCGTCGCTACCGGTCCGTGGCGTTCGATGCGCAGGGATGCCGTGGTTTCCACCTGCTCCGTCGCACTCATCGTCCCGCCGCCTCGACCACGGGGATGGCTGCCTGGTTGACGATTCCGGCGGCAATCAGCCCGTCGATTTGTTCGGTGTCCAGGCCCAGTCCCTCCAGCACGTTACGGGTGTCCTCCCCCAGTGCCGGCGGGGCCTTGCTGACCGGGGTCGGTGATCCGTTGATGCTCAGCGGTCCGCGCAGCAGCGGCAACTCGGAGCCGTCGCTGCGCTGCAGGTTCCGGACCATGTCGACGGCCTTCACCTGCGGGTCGGCGAAGACCTGGGCAAAGTTGTGGATCGGTCCGCAGGGGATCTTGGCAGCGCGCAGGTCATCGAGCCAGTCAAGGCCAGGCTTGGTGGCCAGCAGCGTTTCGAGGTGCGCGGCAAGGGCCTCGCGGTTGAGGGATCGTTCCCTCCCCGTCGCGTATTGCGGATCCCCCACCAGCGCCGGGTCCCCGACTACCTGGGCCAACTGCCCGAATTGCTTGTCGTTGCCCACGGCGATGATGATCTGGATATCCCGGGTGCGAAAGACCCCGTACGGGGCCAGGACGGGGTGGTCGTTGCCCTGCGGCACCGGCAATTCCCCGTTGCTCAGGTAACGCTGTCCCTGGAAAGCCGAAAGCGACAGCGCGGTTTCCAGCAGCGAGGTCGACACATCGATACCGACCCCGGTGGTGGCGCGTTGGGTCAGGGCCGAGGCGATGCCGAAGGCGATCACCATGCCGGCAGACATATCGATAATCGGCACCCCGAAGCGGTACATGTTCTGGGCGTCGGCGCCCGTCACCGACATCAGCCCCGACATGCCCTGGGCGACCTGGTCCAAGCCGGCGGTCGCGGCCAGCGGGCCCTCGGTGCCGAAGCCGCTAACAGAGGCCACCACCAGCCCGGGATTGGTCGCCCGCAAAATCTGCGGATCCAATCCGATGGTGGCCAAGACCCCCGGGCGGAAATTCTCGATCAACACATCCGCCTGGGCGGCCAACGTGCGCAACAGTTCCTTGCCTTCAACGCTATAGAAATCCAGGGCCACCGAGGATTTGTTGCGGTTGACCGAATCAAAATACAGGCTGTGCTGGTTTTCGAACGGTGGCCAGGATCGTGAGGAGTCCCCGCCGTTGATGCCTTCGACCTTGATCACGTGTGCGCCCATGTCAGCGAGCATTGAGGTGGCGTAGGGCCCGGCCAACGCCCGGCTCAGGTCCAATACCGTGATCCCCGACAGTGGCCCGGCCAGGGTTGTGGCGTTATCCATGGTCCTAGCCCCGCAGCTTGACGTTGATTTGCTTGGTCTGGGTGAATCCGGCGAGCATGCCTTCGAGGGACACCTCGCGGCCGATGCCGGACTGCTTGTAGCCGCCGTAGGACTGGCCCACGACCTGCCCACCGCCCTGGTTGACCTGGACCCAGCCTGCCTCCACCCGGTGTGCGGTGTTCAGGGCATTGTCCAGGTTTCGGCTCCACACGTAGGCGGCCAGACCGAAGTGCGAATCGTTGGCCATGGCCACGACCTCATCGATCTCCTTCCAGCGGATGGCCACCAGAACCGGTCCGAAGATTTCCTCCTGGGCCAGACGGAAGTCGTTGCGCGCTCCGCCGAAGACCGTCGGCTGGTGGTAATAGCCCTCGGTAAGCGGCCCGGAAGTGGGGTCCTCGCCGCCCAGTGCGAGAGTGAGTGCCGGGTTGGAGCGGCCCTCCTGGAGGTACTCGCTGATCTGCCGGTGCTGGCTGGCGTTGATGATGGCCCCCATGTCGGTGGCCTCGTCCAGCGGGTCCCCGACCTTCAGCGCGCCCAGCTTCACCGTGAGGCGGTCAAGGACCTCGTCGTAGATATCATCATGCAGGAACAACCTGGACCCGGCGGTGCAGCTCTGTCCCTGGCGGGTGAACCTGGAGGCAGCCAGCAACCCGTCAATGAGTTCATCGTCCACCGCGTCGGGGAAGACGATCGAAGGGTTTTTTCCGCCAAGTTCCAGCGAAACGTGGGCCAGGCGTTCGCTGGCCGTGCGGGCGACCCCGCGGCCCACGTCGGTGGAGCCGGTGAAGGAGACCTTGTCCACCCCGGGGTGTTCGGACAGGGCCTGGCCGATCACGCTGCCGCGCCCGGTCAGCGCATTGAGCACGCCGGCCGGCAGGTGCCTGTTGCAGATCTCGGCCAGCAGCAGGATGGTCAGCGGCGCATCATCCGCGGCCTTGAGGATCACGGTGTTTCCGGCCGCCAGGGCCGCGGGGACCTTGAACCCGGCAATCATCAAAGGTGAGTTCCAGGGCAGGATGCAAGCCACGACACCGAGGGGTTCGAGCCGGGTGTATTGCAGCTGGTTGTCCCCCGCGGGCAGCGTGGTGCCCTTGACCTCGCCGGCGATGCCGGAGAAGTAGCGGAAGAGCGCCACCAGGGTGGTGACCTCCGGGCGGGCCTGGGTGCGCAGCGCGTTGCCGGTGTCCAGTGCGGTGAGCTTTGCAAAGTCCTCGGCGCGCGCCTCAATATCGTCGGCAATCCTGGCAAGGGCGCGGGCACGCTCGGTGAAGTGCACCGAGCGCCATGCGGGCAGCGCGCGCCGAGCGGCGGCGACGGACCGGTCCACATCGGAAATCCCGGCGGAGGGAACGCGGGCGAAGACCTGTTCGCGGATGGCCGGGTTGCGTACATCGCGCCATTCCCCGGTGCTGGATTCGGTCTGTTCCCCGTCGATCCACATCGGCTGGTCAAATCCGTCCAGCAGGCCGTGCGTCCGCGGGTCGGTGCTTAGTTCGGTCATGGTTCCTCGTTTTCAAGATGTTGGACGGCCCGGCTGGGCCGGGGATCAGCTGTGAGTGAATTCGGGGGTGCGCTTTTCGATGAAGGCGCCCATCCCTTCTTTCTGGTCCTCGGTGGCAAAGCAGGAGTGGTTCAGTCGTCGTTCCAGGTGCACGCCCTGGGCCAGTGTCGTCTCAAAGGCCGCGTTGACAGCTTCCTTGGCGAGCAGCGCGATTGGCTTGGACATCGAGGCAATGGCGGTTGCCGTGGCCAGCGCCTCCTCAAACAGGGATGCGACGGGTACCACCCGGGCCACCAGACCGGCGCGCTCGGCTTCCGCCGCGCCCATGATGCGTCCGGTGAGCACCATGTCCATGGCCTTGGCCTTGCCGATGGCCCGGGTCAGACGCTGGGTGCCACCCATACCGGGGATCACCCCGAGCTTGATCTCCGGCTGGCCGAACTTGGCGTTCTCGGCGGCAATGAGCACATCGGCGATCATCGCCAACTCGCAACCGCCGCCGAGGGCGTGGCCGGAGACTGCAGCGACTAGGGGGGTTCGAACCCTGGCCAAGTCGTCCCAGCCGGAAAAGAAGTCATCCAGGTACATCTGCGCATAATTGCGTGAGGCCATTTCCTTGATGTCGGCACCGGCGGCAAAGGCGCGCTCGGAGCCGATGACCAGGATCGCCCCGATCCCCTCATCGTTGTCGAAGGCGCGGGCAGCGGCCAGCAGCTCGGTGCCCAGCTGCACGTTCAGCGCGTTCAGCGCCTCGGGGCGGTTCAGCGTGATGATGCCGACGCGACCCTCGGTCTTGAGCAAGATGTTTTGGTAGTCGCTCATGCTGCCGCCTCCGCGGACGCGGCGGCACGGATCTCGTTGATGATGCCGGAGAAGTCCCGGCCCGCCCCGTCGCCGGCAGCGAAATTGCGGTAGATTTCCTCGGCGGCCGATCCCATCTTGGCCTCCACCCCGGCAGTGGCCAGGGCCTGGACGGCCAGGTCCAGGTCCTTGGCCATCAAGGATCCGGCGAAACCGGGTGCGAAGTCGCGGTTGGCGGGGCTGCCCGGGACCGGCCCTGGGACGGGGCAGTTGGTGGTCAGCGCCCAGCACTGTCCGGAGGCGGCCGAGGCGACATCAAAGAGCGCCTCGTTGGACAGGCCAAGCTTCTCGCCCAGTACGAAGGCCTCGGAAACGGCAATCATGGACACGCCCAGGATCATGTTGTTACAGACCTTGGCGACCTGGCCGGCACCGGGTCCCCCACAATGGACAATGCGCTGGCCCATGGCCGCAAGGATGGGTTCGGCGGCGGCAAAGTCCGTCGCGCCGCCGCCGACCATGAAGGTCAGGGTGCCGTTTTCGGCCCCGACGGTGCCGCCGGAGACCGGTGCATCCAGTCCGCGGTGTCCGGCCGCCGCGAGTAGTTCGTGGACCTTTCGGGCATCATCGACGGCGATGGTGGAGCATTCCAGGAACAGGGTTCCTGGCGAGGCGGTGGCAAGCAGTCCGTCCGGGCCCTCGTAGGCACCGATCACGTGTCGGCCGGCAGGCAGCATGGTGATGATGATGTTGGCTCCGGCGGCGGCCTGGGCCGCGGATTCCGCGATCTCGACGCCGGCACTACGGGCCGCATCAAGTGCCTCAGGTGAAAGGTCGAAACCGGCCACGTGGTGCCCGGCCTTGACGAGGTTGGCCGCCATGGGGCCGCCCATGTGGCCCAGTCCGATGAATGCGATGTTCTTGCCCATTAAGATTCGGTCTCCTTGTTCGGTGATGGATGGGGTGTGGTTGCTCATCGGCTGGTTCCTGCCGGTTCGGTGGCGAAACCCAGTTCACGCGGTCCGAGTCCCGCAAAGTAGGTGGCGATGTCGGCATCCGTCACCTCGGAAAGGGTTGCGGGAGACCATTGCGGATTGCGGTCCTTGTCGATGACCTGGGCCCTGATTCCCTCGGCCAGGTCGTGTCCGGCAAGGCTGCGCAGCGAGACCCGGTATTCGCGCTGCAGAGTTTCAACCAAGCCGAGGCTGCGCCGGGCGGCACGCAGCGACGCGAGCGTGAGCTTCAATGCGGTGGGTGATTTGCTCGCCATGGCATCTGCCGCGGCTTGTGCCGCAGAGGACGGGTTCGCGCGCAGCGCGGCAACGATTTCCTCCACCGTGTCATGCTTGTAGGCCGTGCTGACCCAGGGGCGTTCGACCAAAAGGGGTGCCGGGGCAAAGAGCGCATTGCTTGCTGCACCCACCGCGGTTTCCGCGTTGAGGGTGGCCAAGGCGTCGATCAGTTCCGGAATTTCCTGGCTGTGCACATAATGGTCGGCCAGGCCCAAGGCGATGGCATCGGGTCCGGAGATGCTGCCGGCGGTCAGTGCCAGGTGGGTGCCGAACTCGCCCGGTGCCCGGGACAGCAGGTGGGTGCCGCCCACATCGGGAACGAACCCGATTCCGGTTTCCGGCATGCCGATCTTGGTGCGTTCGGTGACGATGCGCACCGATCCGTGGGCCGAGATTCCCACCCCGCCGCCGAGCACCAATCCATCCATGATCGCGACATAGGGTTTCGGGTAGGAAGCGATGCGGGCGTTGAGTCGGTACTCGTCGGCCCAGAATTCGGCTGTTTCCCCGCCTCCGGTGACGGCGTCGCGGTGGATGGCCACGATGTCCCCGCCGGCGCACAGTCCCCGGTCCCCGGTCCCGGTGATGAGCACCGTGGCGACGGTGTCGTCGTGCTCCCACGCGTCGAGCGCATCAGCGATTGAGGTGACCATCGGGTGGGTCAGGGCGTTGAGGGCCTTGGGCCGGTTGAGGATGATGTGCCCCAGGTGTCCCTCGCGGCGCAGCAGTACGTCGTGGTTTTCCGCTGCTTGGTTCTCCATGGTTTTGGTGTCCATTGCGTGGTTTCCCATGTTGCCTACGCCTCCGCCAGGGAACGGCCCACGATCAGGCGCATGATTTCGTTGCTGCCCTCGAGGATCTGGTGCACCCGCAGGTCACGGGCGATCTTTTCGAGCCCGTATTCGGCCAGGTAGCCGTAGCCGCCGTGCAGCTGGATGGACGCGTTGGCGACGTTGAAGCCGGCGTCGGTGGCCAGCCGTTTGGCCATGGCGCAAAGCTTGACGGTGTCCGGCGCCCCGGCGTCCAGGGCGGCGGCGGCCCGCCGTAGCAGGGTGCGGGCGGCTTCCAATTCGGTGTCCATGTCGGCAAGTTGGAAGAGCAGGGCCTGTTGGTTGATCAGCGGACCGCCGAAGGCTTCGCGTTCCTTGAGGTAGGCGACCGACTTGTCCAAGGCCTTCTGTCCACCGCCCAGCGAGCAGGCACCCATGTTGATGCGCCCGCCGTTGAGGCCCTTCATGGCGATCCCGAAACCGTCGCCTTCGGCGCCGAGCAGGTTTCCCACCGGTACCCGGACGTTTTCCAAGATGACCTGGCGCGTGGGCTGCGCGTTCCAGCCCATCTTCTTTTCATTGGGCCCGAAGGACAGGCCTTCGGTGCCCGCGGGCACCAGGATCGCCGAGATGCCGCGCGAGCCGGTGTCGGCGGTGCGCGCCATGACGATGTAGGCGTCGGAGGAACCCGCCCCGGAAATGAATTGCTTGACCCCGTTGAGCACGTAATGTTCCCCGTCGCGCACCGCGCGGGTGGTCAGCGCAGCGGCGTCGGAGCCCACCCCGGGTTCCGTCAGGCAGTAACTGCCCAGCGATTCCATGGAGGACAGCTTTGGGACCCAGTGGGCCCGCAGTTCATCCGAACCGAAGTCGTCGATCATCCACACGACCATGTTGTGGATGGAGATGTAGGCGGCGATGGTCGGGTCGGCCTTGGCGAGTTCTTCAAAGACGAGCACCGCGTCGCTGCGGGTCAGTCCGGAGCCACCGAATTCCTCGCGGGCGTAGACCCCGCCCATGCCCAGGGATCCGGCCTCGGCCAGCACGTCGATGGGGAAGTGCTTGGCCTCATCCCATTTGGCGGCATTGGGTTCCAGTGCGGTGGTCGCGAAGTCGCGCACCATGTCCACCAGCGCGCGCTGGTCCTCGGTTGTTTCAAACATTCTCGGTCCTTCCGGAGCCTGTGGATCGGGTCGGTTGTTCGCTGGCTCCCTTGGATGGGAGACAATTGCCGGCGCTCGGTGGTTCTACTTGCTGACTTTGCCACTCAGCGAGGCGAGGGGGCGCAGGAAGATCGGGCGGGCCAACAGCCAGGCGGCGATGATGACGGCCAGGGAGGCGGCGAAGATCCAGAATCCGGTCCACCCCGCCCCGTCATGGGTGGCATACATGTGGTTGAGGTTGCGCAGGGCCCCGGTGGTGAACACCAGGGCCACATGCACCACAACGAAAGCGACAAAGAAGATCATGACCGGGAAGTGCAGGGCCCGGGCCAGCTCCATCGGATAGGCCTTGTTCAGCTTCTCGGCATTCTTTGGCCAGGCCCCGCTCATCCGCAGACCGGTGGCCAGCGCCAGGGGTGCTGCAATGAAAACAATGGTGAAGTATGCCAGCACCTGCAAGGAGTTGTAGTTGACCCACCCATTTTCGGTGGGCCAGTTCAACGAGGCGTATTGCAGGGCGGAGGAAAGCGCGTTGGGGAAAACCGACCAGCTGGTGGGCACGATGCGCATCCACTGCCCACTGGCAAAGAGCAGCACCATGAAGACAATGCCGTTGAGCACCCACAGGGCGTCCATGCTCAGGTGGAACCAGAGGTTCAGGCTGATCTTGGCGGGCTTGCCCTTGGTCTTGAGCAGCCCCTTGTTGTTCCGGGTCCAGTGTTCCTTGGGCCGCGCGGTGGTGCGCACCAGCCAACCCGAGCGGATGATCAGCACCAGGAAGAACATGTTCAGGAAATGCTGCCAGCCCAGCCAGGCGGGGAACCCGGTCGGTGCCTGTGCGGGTAGTTCGACATGCCCCGGATAGGTTGTCAGGAAATCCTGGACAGGGCTCAGCGTTCGCAGCCATCGGGCCAGCAGGATCACGGCGAGCAATGCCAGAACGGCGATGCCGATGATCACGGCCAGGCGGACCCACTTGTTCTGTGTCTTTGGTGTCGTGGGGGTGCTGATCGACATGTCGCACTCGTCCTTTCCCGGAATGTGGCGATGATCGTTTTGCGGAGGTGGCTGGTGGGTTTGCGGGCCGCAGGGATCCTGGTGGTCCACGGCCCGCAAACCCACGGGATGGGTGTTTAGTTGGAGCGGGCCTCGAGGGCCTCGATCAGCTGCGGGACCACGGTGAACACGTCTCCCACGATGCCGAAGTCGGCAACGTCGAAGATCGGGGCGTCGTCATCCTTGTTGATCGCCACAATGGTCTTGGCCGTCTGCATGCCCGCCCGGTGCTGGATCGCCCCGGAGATACCCAGTGCGACATAGAGCTGCGGGGACACGCTGACACCGGTCTGGCCGACCTGTGAACTCTGCTCGATGTATCCGGCATCCACCGCCGCGCGGGATGCGCCCACGGCGGCACCCAGTGCGTCGGCGAGCTGTTCGACCAGCACGAAGTTTTCCTTGGAGCCGAGCCCGCGCCCGCCGGAGACGACGCTGGCGGCCCCGCGCAGCGCGGGACGTCCCGATCCACCGCCCGCGGCACGGGTCTCGGTGATGCTCGCGGCCCGCGTGCTTGAAACCTCGAGGCCCACGGTGGTGATCTCGGGGGTAGCCGGAGCAGCCCGCTCGTCGAGTGCGCCTTGGCGCAGGGTGATAACGGTCAGCCCGCCGCGAACCCCGGCACGTACGTTGTAGGCGCCGCCGAAGACCGAATGCACGGCCACGGGGGTGCCGGAGTCATCGGTGGTGACGTCGACGGCGTCGACCAGCAGCCCGGCCTTGGCGCGCACGGCGAAGCGGGCGGCGGCGTCACGGCCTTCGACCGAGTTCGCGGCGATGACCGCAGAAGGTGTGTAGGCCTGGGCTGCGGCGGTGAGCGCTGCGAGCTGCGGGGCCCCGAAGTCGCGTCCCACCGCGGCGCTTTCGGCCAGGTAGACGTCGGCGGCGCCGAGTTCGCCCAGCTGGATGCCCAGGTTCCCGCCCGTGCCGGGGGCAATGACCGCGACGGCGATCGGGGTGCCCAATTTTGCTGCGGCGGCAATCAGTGCCGGGGCGCTTCCGGCCGGCGAACCGTCGGAGGTGGTTTCAATCAATGCCAATACATGTGCCATGTCGGTTTCCTCAAATCTCAGATCAAGCGGCCGGCAACAAGGAACTCGGCAAGCTCACTGGCCGCAGAACCGTCGTCAACAATTTTCCTGCCGGCAGCGCGTTCCGGACGTTCATCGGTCTGAAGCACGGTGGAGGATGCCCCTGCACCAACCACCACCCCCAGATCCGCCACGGACAGCGTTGCCAGCGGCTTGCGCTTGGCGGTCATGATGCCCTTGAAATTGGGGAAGCGGGCCTCGGCTGCGCGTTCGGTCACCGAGATGATCGCCGGGTATTCCGAGCGCAGGGTCAGCGAAGCACCCTCCACGGAAACCTGGCCAGAGACCGAGTCGGCCGAAATTTCCACACTGTCCAGCGAGGGAAGCAACGGCACACCCAGGTGTTCGGCGATCATGGAGGGGACTACTCCCCCGCGGCCGTCGGTGGATTCGTTGCCGGCCACCAGCACATCGAACTCCGTCTGGCCGGCGGCGGCGGCCAGCACCGCGGCGGTGGTGGCGATGTCGGCACCGGCCAGTGAATCGTCCACGATATGGATGGCCGAGTCGGCACCCATGGACAGGGCCTTGCGCAACGCCTTGGTGGCATCTGCCGGACCCATGGACAGGACCACGATCTCGGAGCGTTTGTCGCCGTCCTTGTAGCGTAGGGCAACTTCCAGGGCGCGCTCGTTGATCTCGTCGGCGACCGCTTCGTTGGCTTCGCGGTCCAGCAGGCCCGTGGACAGATCGAGCTTGCGCTCTTCCTCGGTGTCCGGCACCTGTTTGACCAGAACTACTATCTTCATGGTTTTCCTCCTGCTTATGCCTGCTGCGGACCACTACGTGGTTGTGACCGAACTAGGGGCACGTTGCCCCGACGTCGCCATCCTGCTTCGCGGGAAATGCGACGCTTCCGATCGATTGGTTCCATCATAGCAAAGGTCAGACCAAATGTCTTTCGCGTGCCGGTATCAATTCCAAAGCCTGTGCCAACTGGCTGTTCCATGCGCGGGGAGCACCGAAAAGTTGCTCATTGAGCTTGGTGCGTTTGTAGTACAACTGCAGGTCGTGTTCCCACGTGTAGCCAATGGCTCCATGGACAGTCAATGCGGTGTCGGCGGATTTGACCGCTTCGCCGGTCACTTGGGCCTTGGCAGCAGCCGCATATAGTTCCGCTTCGGGATGTGCAGCCTCCACCGCCGCCGCCGCATAGTAGATCACCGAGCGGGCTGCCTCCACGGCGACCATCATGGTGGCCGCGGCATGCTTGACCGCCTGGAAGGAGCCAATCTGCACGCCAAACTGGGTGCGCTGCTTGCTGTAGTCAACACAGAGCTCCAGCATCCGGTCCGTGGCCCCCAATGAGTCCGCTGCGACCAGGATCGCCGCGCGCACCGAGACAGCGCCAAGCGCTACTTCGGTATCCACGTCCACCGGCATCGAGGGTACATTCTCCAGCCTGACATCAGCCACGGCCCGGGTGCGATCCAACAGGCGTCGAGGAGTGATTTCCACTCCTTCGGCACCCGCTTCCACCAGCCGCACCTCGCGGAAGCCCGGCTCGCCGGCAATGACCGCGAAACGGGTCGCGGTTCCCGCCGCCAAGACCCGTGGCACCGTTCCGCTGATGCGGCCGGCGGAATCCACGTGCAGCGACGGCGCCTGGGTGGGTATGCATTCAGCCGGTGCCAGCAGTGCCACGGTGGCTCCGCCGAGGGATGACTCGACAAGGTCGAAGCGGTCTCCGAGCAGCGGCACCGCAAGCACCGTTGCCAACCACGTCGATGAGGGAACCGCGGCGCGAGCCAGCTCCTCCGCAGTCAGTGCAAGCTCAATGAGCCCGCCGCCCTGGCCACCTATATCCTCGGCAAGGCCCACCCCAGACCAGTCCCGGGCAAATTGTTCCTCGAACGCAGTGGTATCACCGGCCGCCATCCACTGCCGGACCTCGGACAGCGGAGCCACATCGGCCAGCCAGTCACGCAACGCATCGACATAGGCAAGGTGTTCTTCAGAAAATTTCCATTCCACAGCTACTGCTCCTTACTACTGGTTCCGAGGCGCTTGTGCGTGCTCGCTAAAGACTTTGCGTGCCATTCAGCTAGGCCAGGGCAGATACCGTCGTGCGGATTTCGCCCACCGCTTCGGGATTTTCCGCCCCTGACAGATCCCCGGGGTCGGTGCCAAGCACCGCTGCGCGCACAGCGCGACGCAGGATTTTGGCCGATCGGGTCTTGGGAAGCTGTTCGACGCGAATCACCCGCTCCGGGGCGAACGGCTTGCCTACTTCGCTGGCGACCGCTTGGCGCAGCCGGGCCGAGACAGCCTCGTCGTCACCGTGCTCATCTGCTCGGCCCACCCAGAACGCCCAGACGGCTTCGCCCTTGGTGGGGTTCGGGATCCCGACCACCGCACATTCGACGACGTCGGGGTCCGCTGAGAGCACCGACTCGATTTCCGCCGGGGCCACCCGCTTGCCCGCAACGTTCATCACATCATCGGACCGCCCCAGGATGAACCAGCTGCCCTCCTCGTCCACCAGGGCGTAGTCGCCGTGGCGCCAAAGGCCAGGGAAGGTGGACCAGTAGGCCTCGCGGTAGCGTGCATCGTCGCGCCACACCCCGCGGGTCATTGAGGGCCACGGCTGGCGGCAGATCAGCTCACCGACACTGCCACGCAGGGGTGCCGCGTCGTCATCGACCACGTCAACGTCCATGCCCAGGGCGGGTCCGCCCAGCGAGCAGCTCTTGATGGATTCTGCCGGGTAGGGGCTGAGGAAGGAGCCGCCGACCTCGGTGCCACCGGAGAAGTTGATGATCGGGACCCTTGCGTCAAAGACGTCCCGTGCCAACCATTCGTAGGATTCGGGGTCCCAGGGCTCGCCGGTGGAACCGAGGGTGTGCACACTGGACAGGTCGGCGGTGGGCAGTCCACGGTCAGAGGCGCGCAGCGTGCGGATCAGCGTGGGAGAGAGGCCCAACATGGCGACCTGGTGACGTTCGACCAGCGACCAGAGGCGGTCGGTATCCGGCACATCCGGGGAGCCTTCGAAGAGCAACAGCGTGCCGCCGTTGGCATGGGTACCCAGAATGGAGAGGGGGCCCATGATCCAGCCCATGTCGGTGATCCAGCAGAATGTCTTGCCGGCGGACAAGTCAAAGCCGTAGGCCACTTCGCTGGCCACCTTGAGCAGGAACCCTGCATGGGTGTGCACCGCACCCTTGGGCTTGCCGGTGGTCCCCGAGGTGTAGGCCAGCAGCAGCACATCGTCGGCGGCGGTCGGCTCGACCAGCGGGTCCGGTGTATTTTCCAGCAGCCCGTCCCAGGACAGGACGGAGGCCTCGCCAATCCGGGCGGGCAGCGGCTCCCCGGAGCCCAGGTTCTCAACCACGATCACGGACTCAACGGTGGGGCACTGCGTCAGCGCCTCGGTGAGCTGCGGCAACATGGCCGAGACTTTTTTGCGGCGGAGAGTGCCGTCGGCGGTGATGACTGCCTTCGCCGAGGCGTCCTGCAGCCGCGAGGCAATGGCGGTGGCTGCGAAGCCGGAAAACAGTGGCACGATCATGGCGCCGATGCTGGCCACCGCGTAGGTGGAGATGACTGCTTCAGGCGTCATGGGCAGGAAGATGGCCACCGCGTCGCCCTTGCCGATTCCTTGGGCGCGCAACCCTGCCCGGGCTCGGGCGACCTGTTCCCCCAATTGGGCGTAGCTGAGGTGTCGGACGTCTCCGACTTCGTTTTCGTGAATGACGGCCGTGGTCTCGGGGCTTTGGGCCACCCAGCGGTTCAGGCATGCGTCGACGACGTTCAGGGTCCCCCCGCGGAACCACCGCGGATCTGCGTTACCGGCGCTCAGGTCCACGACGGAGTCGTAGGGGGCGGAGAATTCAATGCCCAGGTCCTTGACCACGGCGTCCCAGAACGCACCGATGTCGGCGACCGAACGGGCCCGCAATTCATCGACCGTTGCCACGCCGAACTCGCGCATGAGGCGTGCGACATTGGAATTTTCAAGGTAGTCCCGTGAGGGGTGCCAGGTGTAAGTCATGTGGGTCAGCTCCTTGGCATGCCGAGGATACGTTCGGCGACAATGTTGCGTTGGATAAAGGTGGACCCGCCGGCGATGGCGGTGCCGCGGGACTGGTTGGCCAGGCGCAGCCAGCTGCGGGCCTCGGCCGGATCGTCTTCGAGCTCGAACTGGTCTGCCAGCGGATCCAGTGAGAGCCGGAAGTCGGCAAGGTCCTCGACCAGCGGGCAGAAGTACAGTTTGCCAATGGAGGTCACGGGCCCGGGAGGGGCGCCGCCCACGGCGTCTGAAATAACGCGCTGCCCAATGGCGCGGTGGATGAGCACCCGCCCCCACAAGTTCGCGATCTCGTGTTGGATCAGCGGATCAGCGCCCAGCGGGATACCGTCGGAATCCTCCATGGTGCGCACCTCGGCAATGATGTCTTCGATTGCCTTGGTGGTGTTGACCCTGCCGGTGGCGATGGCGACGCGTTCGAAGGCAAGGGTGCCCATGGCGACCTTCCAACCTCCGTCAACCTCGCCCACCACT
Source organism: Arthrobacter sp. UCD-GKA (assembly GCF_001863355.1). NCBI lineage: Bacteria > Bacillati > Actinomycetota > Actinomycetes > Micrococcales > Micrococcaceae > Arthrobacter > Arthrobacter sp. UCD-GKA. Next base: position 449,007 of record NZ_MOLR01000004.1, read on the forward strand.
GCGGAATCCGGCAGGAATACATCATCAAGGAAGACCTCGTTGAATTCCGCCTCGCCCAACATGTGCTCCAGCGGGCGAATGGTCACGCCCTGGGCGTCCATGGGCAGCAGGAAATAGGTGATGCCCTTGTGCCGCTCGCCCCCGCCGGTTCGTGCCAAGAGAATGGCGTGGGCCGCAACCTGGGCGCGACTGGTCCAGATCTTTTGCCCCTGGATGCGCCATCCACCTTCCACTTTGCTGGCCTTGGTGCGCAGCGAGGCGAGGTCAGACCCGGATTCGGGTTCCGAGAAGAGCTGGCACCAGATCTCCTCTCCGGTCAGGATGGGGCGGAGGTAGCGTTGCTTTTGGTCTTCGGTTCCGAAGAATGCGATGGTTGGCCCGGAAAAATCTTCACCAATGGTATTCAGTCGCTCGGGTGCCCCAGCCCTGTCGCATTCCTCCGTGAAGATATTGCGAATCCGTTCACCGGCCTCCTGTCCGCCGTATTCCTTCTGCCAGGCAAGGCCCGCATAGCCACCGCCATGGAGCATCCGTTGCCATTGCCTCCAGAACGGAGCCTTAGCCTCGAGATCTGCCGGCTCCGGCCAGGGAAGACTGGGCAGATGTTCCGCCAACCAGCCTCGAACCTCCTCGCGGAACCGCGATTCGTCTGCTGTTTCCTCGAAATCCATCACTTCTCCCTCCACTAAGACTTTTTGTAAACTATACTATAGGTCAGACCAAATGAGGAGGAATCGTATGGGAACACTTATCGGAACCATCGTTGACGAGATCACGTTCACCGTTGAACGCGGCAAGGTCGCCGAATTTGCGCGCGCGACCTACACCCAGGACCCGGTTCACACGGACCAAAACGCCGCGGCGGAGGCCGGCTTCGCCTCCGAACCAGCGACCGGAACCCACGTGGTGGTTGCCGGGCACCACCGGGACCAGCGGGCCGTAGTGGCCCACCTTGGCCTGGAGCTCAGTCGCATCGTGGTCGGTTCGGTCAAATGGGAGTACGAACGACCATTGCTGGTTGGCGACAACCTGACCGGCATTCGCATCATCATCGGCGACGAAACCAAGGAGGGGAAGCGCGGAGGCTCCATGCGCGTCATTACCCTTGAAACCAAGTTCCGGGACAAAAACGGCCTCATGGTGAGCCGCCAGCAAGAAACCCTGATTGAAAGGGGCCAATCATGAGGCGCCTTGCCACCGCTTCCATCGGCATGCGTCCCGCCCCGAGGACGATCGGCCCAGTCACTCTAACCGACATCGTCAGATTCGCGGGGGCCGGAGGCGATTTCAATCCGCTGCACCACGACGTCGAATTCGCCGCCAAGGCCGGATTCAAGGCGCCCATTGCTATGGGCCAGTTCACCGCCGGACTATTGGTCGCTTGGCTGACCGACTGGTGCGGGGTTGAAAACCTGCGAAGCATCGAGGCGCGCTTCACCGCGCCACTGTCGATCGGCGACACGGTGGAGCTGTCAGGAGAAGTCGCCGCCATCAGGCGGGTTTCGGAGAACGAATCGCTGGCCGATCTCAAGCTCACCGCCAGTTGCCGAGACAGCAAAGTCATTACCGGGCAAGCCACCGTCCGCATCCGTACAATAACCAATCAGACCCGTCTCAACACGAATTAACCAAAGGAGTCACCCTGTGCGCCAGCTTCCCGATTTTGAACAGGTCAACGCCCTGCCCACCATATTCAAGGGCACAGTTGCCCCCGAGTACATCGACATGAATGGGCACATGAACATCAAGCATTACCTCGAGTTTGGTGCAAACAGCACCTCCGCCCTATGCGACGACGCGCTTGTCACCACCGGTTACATCGCAGAACGCGGCATGGGCGTCTTCACCGCCGAGCACCACCTGCAGTACCTCGGGGAATTGCGCGAGGGGGATGCCTTCTCCACGCATGCCCGGACCCTTGACCGCAGCGACAAAGCGATCCATGTCGTCTCGTTCCTTCTCGATCGCGAACGGAACAAGATCTCAAACATCTTCGAAACGCTCCTAGTCCACATGGACATGGCCACCCGCCGCCCTACGCCGTTCCCCGACGACGTGGCAGCGCTTTTTGATAAGCAGATTGCCGCTTCGAATTTCCTGGGCTGGGAGGCACCGACTTCTGGTGCCATTGGGATCCGCCGCTAGCCAAATTGGTAATTCACCGGATGAAACCCTCCGCGAAGTAGCATCTGGTGGCATGTGCGCAACCGGCCGCGATGGTGCAGCGGGCGCGTTCCTCGGGGAACGAACAGGTCGAGCTATGACTTCAACGTCGGCGGGGCGACAAGAGCTGGTGTAACAGTTGAGCCCGGGCTCTATGGGCAAACTATGAACTTGCACACCTGAAAATCCTCATGATGTCCGACGCCTGCGACTACCTGACATGGCAGACAATCGCCCCGAACCAGGGGGGTGTCATCGCGTAAACCGCGATGACACCCCCCTGGTGTTTAGAGCGCTCAGTGGTCACGGCGCTCGTTCTCGAGGCTCCACAGTAACGATTCCCCATCAGGGTTCCGTAATCCCGGTAGTACAGCCTGTCCTTGGACCCCCTGTGCCGGGTGGGATGGACTCCTGATCGTGGTTCCATGCCCACCCGGCGTACGCGGGATGCTTAAGACTTTTTGTCTGGCTAGAGCATCTTTGGATCCAGGTAGATGGATTTCACCTGCTGATAGCTGGCCATGGCCTCGGGACCGAGTTCACGACCCAACCCGCTGGCCTTGATTCCACCGAAAGGGGCGTTGGGTTCGTTCACGTAGTGGTTGATGCCGATGGTTCCACTTTCGATGCGACGGGCAACAGCCTTGCCGCGTTCCTGGTCAGTGGTCCAAACCGACCCCCCGAGTCCAAACTCGCTTGAGTTGGAGATCGCGATGGCCTCTTCCACATCCCCGTAGGGAATCACCGAGAGCACTGGGCCGAAGATCTCTTCACGCGCAATCGTGGAGTGCGGGTCGACATGGCCAAACACCGTCGGTTGGACGTAGAAGCCCCGCTCAAAACCCGAGGGGCGCCCGCCGCCTGCCACCAATTTTGCGCCTTCGCTGCGCCCCTTCGCGATGTAGCCCTCAACCCGTTCCCGCTGGCGTTCGCTGGTCATGGGACCAATCTGGGTTGCGGGATCGAAAGGATCGCCCACTACCAGGTTGCCGACAAAGGATTCGAAGATTTCAAGAACCTCATCGTAGCGCGATCGCGGAGCGAGGATCCTGCTGTTCAGCCAGCATGTTTGTCCGCTGTTGAACATCGTCGCCCCGAACAATTGCTCCAAGTTATCTTCGAGCTTGGCATCATCCAGGACAATCGCCGCGGACTTGCCCCCGAGTTCCAATGAGACTGGACGAAGCAGGCGGCCGCATTCGGCAGCAATGATCCGACCTGCGGCCGTTGACCCGGTAAAGGCGATCTTATTCACGTCCGGGTGAGAGACCAAGTGTGCGCCAACCTCGCGATCGCCATGGACGATGTTCAGGACGCCTGCCGGCAACCCGGCTGCGATCGCGGCCTCGGCCACCAGGTATTGCTCCAACACGGTTTCCGGAGCCGGCTTGAGGACCACAGTACACCCGGCGGCCAGTGACGGGGCAAGCTTCATGAATGTCAGGGCCATCGGCACGTTCCACGGCACAATTGCGCCGACCACGCCCACCGGGTCGCGGCGAATCAAGGTGACGCCACCGAGCATTCCCGGGCGATACTCTTCCGTCCCCGTCAGGGCCAGTTCGGAGTAGTAGCGCACCAGCAGACCGGGGAAGACGGCCTCAATCGACGACGACGTAGCCCACGGCATGCCATTTTGGCCAGTTACCCGACGGGCAATTTCCTCACCGCGGGCGTCAAGTTCCTGGGCGAAACGTTGCAACACCTCGCCACGCTGTTCCGCCGTCCAATTCGACCAACCCTGCGGATCGTCGAAGGCTCGACGGGCAGCGGCCACTGCCGCATCGATATCACCTTTACTACCGACCGGGACGGCGCCGATTTGTTGCTCGGTGCTCGCCGAAAAAACCGAATGGATCTCGGGATTCGATGGTTTGCGCCACTCTCCTCCCACATAGAAGGAATCGTAGGTGATCTGGTCCTGCACATTGGTGATGGTCATGATTCAAGCCTTTCCCTGAGTGTGTTGGAACCGGTGCCGCGGACCCATGCCCGGCACGAAGATGCTTATGGAATGAGGACAACTTTGAGGACTTCACCGCGGCCTTGGGCCTCGATGGCCTCATTGATCTGCGACAGCGGCATCTTGGTGATCAATTTGTCGAAGGGAAAACGTCCTTCGAGGTGGTACTGCACCAATTCCGGGATGAAGGCCTCCGGATCACTGTCCCCCTCCACAATTCCCTTGAACGAGAGGCCACGGGCCTGGATCTCCAGCAGGCCAAGGGCCAGTTCCGCCGTCGGATCCGACGGCACGCCGAGCATGCCCACGGTGCCCCGCTGGGACATTGCGGCAATGACGTCGGTAAGCACCTTAACTGAGGCGGTCGTATCAATCGCGTAGTTAACTCCCTCCGGCAAGACGGCACGTACCTGCTCAGAGACCAGTCCGTCGTTTGGGTCGATAACGTGCGTCGCGCCCAGGCTCAGGGCGAGCTCTCGACGTGCGGCGACCGGCTCGGCAACGATGATCGTGCCCATCTCGCGCACCACCGCACCAAGTACCGCCGAAAGTCCAACCGAACCGCCACCGACGACCAACAGGGATTCGCCCTTCGCACACGGCAGCGAACGCAGGACGGCGCCGGCACCGGTCTGGACGCCGCAGCCCAGCGGCCCGGCCAGCTCAAGCGCAATCCCCTCCACAAGTTTTACAACATTTCGTTCCCGGGCAATGGCATGGGTGGCAAAAGAAGACTGCCCAAAGAAGTAGCTTCCTACCGGTCCGCCATCAAGACTCAACGGGCTAGACCCATCGGGGCGGCTGCCGGTGAAATTTCGGGCCATGAATTCCACGCAGTACGACGGCATGCCCAAGTTGCATTGCGTGCACTCGCCACAGCTGTTAAAGGTTGCCCCGACCCGGTCGCCCACAGCAATACCGGTAACGTCCGGACCGACGGCAACAACGGTGCCCGATCCCTCGTGGCCCACTACGCCCGGGAATGCAAACGGCAGCTGTCCGTGCTGTACGGCCAGATCGGTGTGGCACAGGCCAACACCGGCAATCTCGACCAATACCTCGTCAGCCACCGGATCGGAAATATCCATTTCCTTGATCGCGAATTTCTGGTTGACGCCTTCAAGTGTTGCTGCTGAAATCTTCATTTTTCCCCTAGATATCTCGTTGGACTTTCGAAGCAATACGTCGGACCACCAGCGGGCCCGCGGGGGCCCCGCTGGTGGTTGACACATGCACTCGGGTGTGCTTCTGGTTCGTCTCGTCAAGAACTTTCTTGGTCCAGTTCCGGGGGCCAGCCCCTTCAGGGAATGACCTCTGGAACCGTCCTACATGGCCGTCTGCCAGCTAGTTGGAGCAGGCGACCCGGATCCGGGCGCCGCAGGCAGCCTCAGAAACGATGAGTTGGCACGAGAGCCGTGAGGTGGGTTGCGCGTCGTCGAGAAACTCAATCAAGTCGTCTTCATCCCTGGTTGATTCTTCGAAATGCTCCCGCGCCGCTTCATCGAGGTAGACGTGACAGGTCGCGCAAGAGCAACTCCCGCCGCACTCCGCGACGATTCCCGGCAGGTTGTTGCGCACCGATCCCTCCATGACCGATCGGCCGTTGTCGACGTCGATGACGCGTTCGGACCCATCGGGAAGGATGTAAATAATATTCGTCATTTTTGCTCCTGACTTGGATAATTAAAGACGTAGCGGATCAGTTGCGCACTAGTTGAAGCAGATCCGCGGTCGGATCGAAGTTCGCTGGTGAGCCATCCGATCCCCGGGTTGCAAGAATTCGCTTTGCCACCATGAATTCACGGGAAGCGTTGACTGTTTCAGCGGCCACGAGCCGGCCATTGGCGTGGTGAAAGAGGGAGTAGCTGCCGCTGCCCGGATCCCCGCGCACAGCCGTCTCGTACTCTCCGTAAACGATCCCTGCGATCTTGAGTTTCAGATCGAATTGATCAGACCAGAACCATGGCACATCGTCGGGGGTCCGCGGTTTCCCCATGATGGCCTCAGCGACATGTCGTGCCTGCTCGACAGCAGAGGGAATGCTTTCCAGGCGCATGCGTCCGACGATTGAGAACTGCGTGTCGACCGGGCGGTTTGAGACATCGCCGATGGCGTAAATGGAAGGATCATTGGTCCTCCCCGAGTCATCGACGGTGATTCCGTTCTGCAACTCCAGACCGATCCGCTTGGCCAGATCGACACGCGGCGTGGCGCCGGCCCCCACAAGGACCGTTCCGCACTCAATGGATTGTCCGTTGGCAAGCTCAACCCCACCAGCGAAGCCACGATCGCACCGGAAGCCGGCAATCTCCACACCGGTGCGAATCTCTGTGCCCTGCTCACGGTGGTAGGCGGATAGCAGTTCCGAAAGAGCTGGACTTGCGACCCGACCAAGAATCCGTTCTTCACGCTCAAGAATCGTCACCTCAACTCCCAGTGCGCGAGCCGCCGCTGCAACTTCAAGTCCGATGTAGCCGCCACCGATGATGACCAATGGCCTTCCGATGTTGAAGGCCTCCCGTAAGACGGAAGCGTCTCCCCGTTCACGCAGCGTATGGATTCCCGCCAAGGTGTCTCCGGGAAGCGGTAGCCGGCGGGGTTCAGCGCCGGTCGCCAACACAAGGATGTCGTAGTCGATGACCGCGCCCGTGCCTAGTTGAACCTGCTTGGCTGCCGCGTCCACATCCAGCACCATTTGCCCAAGCTGCAACGTGATGTCTTGTTCGGCGTAGAAGTTAGCACCGTACAGCCACTTCACGGAGTCGTCCGCGAAGGACTTGGACAATGGAGGACGGTGGTACGGGGGGTCGATCTCCGCCCCGATAACGGTGATCGGACCGTCGAAGCCGTCCCGGCGCAATAGCGCCGCGAGCGTTCCGCCGGCGTGTCCCGCCCCTACAACGACGACGTGCTTGCCGGTCATTGGATTTCAATCTTCATCGGCCGGTTCTTGAGACCTCCCACGAAGTTGGTTTGAACCACCTTGCGTACGCCGGTCAGCTCCATTGACTTGATCTTCGGCAGCAGCTCTTCGAGCATGATGCGGAGTTCCATCTTGGCGAGGTGCTGGCCGATACACATGTGCGGTCCGTAACCGAAGGAGATGTGTCGGTTTGGCTTGCGGTCATAGCGGAATTCGTCGGGAGCAACGAAAACGTCCGCATCGCGGTTTCCCGACTGGTACAGCAGCATGAAGCGGTCCCCGGGTTCGATCCGTTGGCCGCGAAGTTCGTAGCTCGTCAGCGCTTGGCGAGTGAATTGCTTAACCGGCGAGCCCCACCGCAAGGCCTCGTTGATCAGATCGGGAATGCCCGCCGGATTTGATTGCACCGCAGCAAGCTGGTCCGGGTGCTGAGCCAATGCCTCAAAGCAACTGGCCATCGTGGAGGAGGTGGTGTCGTGGCCTGCGGTGGCAATGGCGATGAACCAGCCATAGGCGACTTCCTTGGCGAAATATTCTCCATCATCGTTACGCGCGTTGGCCACAATCGAGGCCAAGTCGTCCGTGGGCTCCGCCCGACGAGCTTCGACCAAGGCGTCAAAGTAATTGTAGAAGTCCTGAATTGTTGCGGCCCACTGCTGGGCAGCCGCATCTGGCGAGGTTGGTTCGACGTTCTCGCGCTGCGCGTCGGGATCCGCTGTACCGAAGAAGTCCTGGGTCAGGGCCATCATGCGCGGCTCGTCCTCGGCCGGCACCCCGAACAACGTCATGATGACGTGCAGCGGGTAGTACACGGTGAAGTCCTGGACGGCGTCCAGTTCATTTGTTCCGGGCTTGAGCCTGAGATCGATGGCCTCCCGCGCGAGTTCGCGGATGCGTCCTTCCCACTGCTTCAGCGAGGCTGGGCGGAACCATTCGGTGGCAATATCCCGGACCATCGTGTGCTCCGGCGGATCAAGGTATGTCAGTGTTTCCAGGATCCGGAGGCTGCCCCCGGTGAGGCTCTTGGTGAATTCGTCATCGGCTTGGGTAGCAAGAATGGGGTTGTGCTCACCCGGGGTGGCTCCGCCGCTGGAAAAGATTTGAGGTTGGCGCTCGATTTCCATGATGTCTGCGTGTTTTGTCACCAGCCAGATTGGATCGTATCCTTCGACCTTTACTTTTGCCAACGGCGCGTTTTCGCGTAACCACTGGTAGGCAGCGAAGAGGGCTTCGTCGTCGCGGTGTCCTTCGGGTAGGACTACTTGGCGCGCAACCTTGTCAGGAACAGTGGTTGTCGCCTCTTGCTGATCAACGGTCATTGTGACTCCTTGTGATGGGTGTGCCCCCAGCCTAGGAATAAGTGATGACGATCACATCTGCCGAAGTGGGTATCTTTCTACCTCAACCCACTGCTTCCACAACAGCAGGTCCCAGGCACACCGCAATTCACGAGGGATTTGACCGAGGTCAAGGTTGCTGCCGAAATATTTCCGCGGCTTGGGTTCGATTTGATGCGCCCAATTTTCTTAGGATATTACGCACATGGGTCTTGGCCGTTCCCTCGCTGACGAAAAGCCGTTGACCGATCTCACTGTTGGTCTGCCCTCGCGCAAGCAGTCTCAGAACCTGGTTTTCGCGACGAGTCAGCACTTCCGAATCATCGACGCCATCGAAGTCCGCGTCGCGGACCCTGTCGGTTCCTTTCACTGTCAAAGTGTCCACTCCGTTTCCGCGCATTATCGCCCGCATGGATTCCATACTTTGCTCGATCCCCGCGTGGAGCTGCGTGATCCCTTCCAGCGCACGAATGCGCTCCAAGGCAATACCCGCGCCGCCGCAGATCAACCCAACAAGGTCGCGGTCGAACGCATCAACGCTCCCGGTTGCGGCATTGACGTCCAAGCTGACGAATCCCGTCACAATTTGGCCCGCCAGCAACGGGGCTGAAACATAAGACTCCGATTCCGTGATTTCGATAAGCTCGGGATGCACCCTAGGGCTTTTCCTGATGCCTTGTTGGAGCATCGCCTTGCCCTGCTGGATCATCTCGTACTCAAAAAGCCCGCGCAATTCCCGAAACGGAGGCTGCTGACCAGCCCGCAAGAGGAGCTCTCTTTCGTTCTCGCCGTTGACAGTATGGACGGATCTCGTGACCCACCGCATGTCGTTGACGGTTGAATACATTGCCCGGACGAAGCCCAGCTTGACGAGCTCAGTTGGGAGCAGCTCGGAAAACTCCCGTTCGCTTTCCGCCGCGCGAAGCAGCTGAAGGGCCCGGTCCGCCTTATGCATCATGTCGCCGCGCATGGCCAAGTTGTGTGTCAGGATTCGATTGCGGAGCAACGCAACTTCACCGGTAAGCAATTTCAGATTCTCCACCCAACCATCAGGATGTGGCTCGGGCTGACCGCGCGCAACCAACCGGCGCAATGTGGAGTCGGCATGCTCCAATGCCCGGTTGACACTTTCCCAACCTCGCCCAAGTCCTGCCGGTGAATGCCTCCGGTTTTCAAGTCCTGCAACAACATCAAGAATGGCATGGGCCTGTGACAGCATTTCCTCGCCCGATTCCGACATCCGCGGCTCCTTATTCACATCCGTAAGATAGAAAATATCCCTTGTACCGGCATCGTCTCCAAGGTCACTGATGCGATTTCCAGGCTTTCAAGGTCTCGGCCAGAATGTCGCCTGTTCGACGTGACCTCGCTAGGAGTGTAGTCACGACGATGGTCACATGATAGTCCTATCCCCTACAACGCTCCCAGCGACCCGATTTTAACCAAATTCGGACGATTCGGTCTTACCATTTGCATTAATTATACAAAGTAAGGCGCCATCGTGCGATGGTCAGTACTCGGAGATCATCAAGATGCTCGCCTCCTCGCATCCCAAAGTCGTGGCGATGCTCCGGGACGCCCGCGAGGACGTCTTGGCCTTTGCCGGGTTCCAGGCCGCCATTGGCGCAAAATTTGGTCCACAAATTCCACGGAGCCGGCCAACAAAGAAATCAAAAGACGAACCGATATCGTGGGCATCTTCCCGAACCCCGAGGCCCTGCTCCGGCTGACCGGCGCCGTGCTGATGGAGCAGCATGACGAATGGGGGGCCGGGGACCGCCGCGACCTCTCGGAGGGCTCCATAACCGAGCTGAGGAGCATGGACCAGCAGGTCAATGACATAATTGGAGAAAAGACTTTGCTACCCGAACTCACCGCTGCATAATCAAACAACTGGCCCGCACGGTGTTGAGGAAACGCCACCATTCCAGGGGACGCAGCCAACCAATGCTGCACAGTCGAAGTGAGGGTCAGTCTGCCCGCTTGCGCTCCTTAGGGCATCGGGTTTCCACCAGCCTTCTGGCGGGTTCCACAAGCCCGGTAGTTCATATCATCCAGTCGCCTGATATTCGGCCGCTATGCTTGCCGCGATCTCTGCCACTGGTGCGATCCGGTCTATCTGGCCGACGCCCTGACCCGCCCCGAAGATGTTCTTCCATGGCTTGTTTTCACCGTGCGGATTCGAGAAATCGATCTTGCCCCTCTCGGCAAGTTGTTCGGGGGCAAAGCCCACCTCGTCAAGGCTTTCGTTCAGCCAGCTGCACAGCACGCCCGTGACCGCGGCCGTCGCGGTCACACCGGAGATTCCCGCGTTCACCAGCATATTGCGGTATTTCTCATTGGCCAGCGATTCCTCGGCCCCAATGAAGCGCGTACCCATGTAGGCCATGTCGGCGCCCAGTGCCTGGACGGCGCGAACACCCCGCCCGGTGGAAATGGCGCCACCGACCACCAGCGTGCCGTCAAAGAATTCACGGACCTCATCGACAAAGGCAAAGGGCGAAAGTCGTCCGGTGTGCCCTCCGGCGCCGTGGCAGACCAACACCAGACCGTCCGCACCTGCGTCGGCGGCCTTGCGGGCATGTTCCACGGACATGACATCGGCAAACACCTGTCCGCCATAGCCGTGGATCTGATCAAGCACGCGAGATGGGGAACCGAGCGCCGTGATCACCACATCGGGCTGATATTCAGTCATCAGCTCCAGCTCGGCAGCAAACCGGTCATAGGTCCGGTGCGCGATCTGGCTTACCGCCCATTGGGGCTTCTCCAATTCGCTGATGCCCTCGCGAATAGTGTCCAACCAAGTCACTAGATCCTCATAGGTTCGTGCATTTTGGGTGGGAAACGATCCGGCCAGACCCGCCCGACAGGACTCGATGACCAATTCGGGGCCGGAAACGAGGAACATTGGTGCCACCATCACCGGGACGCGCAACGCTCCCAGGTCAAGGCCTTTGGCGCGGGTCGGGGTCGGGGTCGGGCCAACGGATACAGTTGCGAGGTTCGGCGTCATGGTGTTTTCTCTCAGCTCTTCGTTGTTAGGCATACAAGGCGTCGATGACGTCTTCGTAAGAGGACATGATGGAATTTCTCCGCAATTTCATCGTCGGGGTAATTTCGTCGCTTCCCGGAATCCATGGCGTGTCGGGAAGGTGCCAATTGCGTACGCTTTCTGCCTTTTGGAGTGTTCTGTTCACCCTTTCAACGGTCTTCTCAACTTCTTGGACCACCTCGGGGCTGCGTATCAGGCTGGAGAACGGTCCGGCCAAACCCTGTGCTATGGCAAATTCACTCACAGCATCTTCGTCAAGGGCTATCAGCGCAGTCACATAGCGGCGCCCCTCGGCGACCACCATGGCATAGCTAACCAACGGGGAAGCCTCACGCAGCGCGGCCTCAATTGCCGCAGGGGCAACATTCTTTCCGGTTGCAGTAATCATGATTTCCTTCTTGCGGCCGACAATACTGAGGTAGCCGTCGGAATCAATTGAACCAAGGTCACCAGTATGGAACCAGCCTTCTCCATCAAGTGCACCCGCGAGCCCTTGGGTGTCACCCATATATCCGGAGAAGAGATTGACGCCACGGATTAACAGCTCACCGTCTTCGGCCACACGATGCTCCACGTCATCAAGAAAAACCCCGACCGTGTTCAATTTGAGGCGCTCGGGCGGATTCATGGTGCACATGATGGCTTCCGACATCCCCCAAATATTGCCGACCGGCAATCCCACAGCTGACATGGATTCAAGGATGTCCGGCGAAGAGGGCGCAGTGGCAACACCGCGGTATTCGGTCCGATGAAGTCCTAACGCTACCCGTATGGGAGCCAACGTTTCCAGGTCGGAATTCCATTGGACTTGTTCATCGGAGGTGAGCGTTTTGCCTTCTTGTTCGGCGCGCACCCACCGGCCGGAACGAGCCAGCGCATCAGCAAGGAGCTGGTTCCCTGCGGCCGTTGCCCGAATTTGGGCCACAAGCTTTTCGTAGACCCGTGGGACGCTAAAGAACCGGCTTGGTTCTACAGCTCTCAACGTGTCGTAGAGTTCGCCGGGGGTGGGCACCGACGTGACAGTAACTCCGAATGCCAGCGAAAGGTAATGGCTCATGAACCGCTCGGCAATATGGCTTAAGGGTAGATATGAGAGGACGTGTCCACCCGAGCTGACGGGAGCGATTCGATTTGTATTACGCAGGCTCAGTACGATGGCCCGATGTGAGAGTTTCACTGCTTTCGGCGTTCCGGTGCTCCCAGAGGTAAAGATCAGAGTTGCGTCATCTTCTGGGTTGACGTGTCGCCATGGTTCCTGGGACAGGTTTGCGCCGGCGGCGGCAACGGTTTCCAAGGATAGGCCTTGGTAAGTATCATTTTCACCCGCTATAACGATGCTTACGTCAAAATTACTCGTCTTCGCCACTGCAATCGCCCGCTCGATGGCAGCCGCATCCACTACGATAAAACGGCTTCCCGATACTTCCATCAGATTTGCTATGCGCTCGGCGGGATCGGTGACTGCCACCGAGAAGGGAACGGCTCCGGCGTGCAGCAGGGATGTATCCACGACGTTGAATTCCGGGGCATTTTTCATCATCAGTGCGACTGGTTCATGTGGCTTTACCCCGACGGTTTGCCAGCCTCGGGCCAGTCTCCGCACCCGTTCCCCATAATCTTTCCAACTGCACTCCGAGTCCTTGTCCCGGAGTGCAATTTGTTCCCCACCCGCGTCAACACTGCGTAGGAAGAGCGAACAAAGCGTTTGATTTTCGAGCATTTCTATGGACCTCCGAATAAGGAAGGAGAAGTGTGGATCCTGTACGACGGGACTGCGGACCCAATAGTCTGGTCCGTGGTCCGGCCATGCCGATGACTAGCTTCCGTGCTTCCGCGAGTTCCGTAGTGGCCCGTTTCCGCAAGTTTTCTTAAGACTTTGCACCAAGGTATTGATAACGATCGTTTACAACAGTACTGTTTGTCAATAGTAGGACCATTTAGCGGGGGTGGAAAAATTTCCCTTGCAGTGGTCCACCAGTACCCATACAACAGGAGGAACCTCGTGGTATCTGTCGAAGACTTCACCGACATCACCTACACCGTTGACAATGGACTTGCCTGGATCACCATCAACCGTCCGGAACGATACAATTCGTTCCGGGCGCGCACCGTTGACGAGTTGGTCCTCGCCTTCAAGAAGGCATGGGGCAGCGACGAGGTAGGGGTCATTGCGCTCACCGGCGCCGGCGACAAGGCATTCTGCACAGGCGGAGACCAGAAGCAGCGCATGGAGACCGGCGATTACGGCCCGTCCGAGAGCGGCCTCTTCGAGGTCGACTCGCTGCACCGCGTCATCCGCGACACACCGAAGCCTGTCATTGCCGCAGTCAACGGTTTCGCAATCGGCGGCGGTCACGTCCTGCACCTGCTGGCGGACCTGACCATCGCTTCGGAGAACGCCATCTTCGGCCAAAACGGGCCGCGCGTCGGCTCTTTCGATGCAGGCTTCGGCACGGGGCTGATGGCCCGAGCCATCGGCGAGAAGCGCGCCCGTGAGATCTGGTTCCTGTGTCGCCGGTACAGCGCCCAACAGGCAGTCGAATGGGGCTTGGCAAACAAGGTGGTGCCGTCCGAGCAGCTGCATGCCGAGGTGCGCGCCTGGGCCGACGAGATCCTGCACCTCTCCCCCACCTCCCTGAAGGTGCTGAAACAGTCCTTCAACTCCGACACCGAGCACTTTGCAGGCATCGGGCAGATGGCATACTCGACGTTGAAAATGTTTGGCGAGTCCGACGAAGCGCAGGAAGGCATTGTGGCCTTCAACGAAAAGCGCCAGCCCGACTTCTCCTCATACCGGGGCAACTAACCATGCGACTCTCCGAAGAACAAACCACGTTCGCGGAAGCAGTTCGAGACTACTGCTCGCAGAACACCGCGACCGTAGCCCAGCGCTTCGAACTCACCAACGACGGAACCGAAACCACCAGCCGGCAGACTTTGGCAGATTTTGCCGAATACGGTTGGCTTGGCATCTCTCTACCTGAGGAATATGGTGGTCAGGGCGGGTCGTTTACCGATGAGGTGGTTTTCCTTGAGGCTGCTTCGCGAGGACTGGCACCAGCCCATGCATATTCAACCGGGCTCACCGCCGCCCAGACTTACCTCAAATGGGGCAATGATCTGCAGAAGAAGACGATTTGCTCCAACCTTGCCGCAGGCAAGTTGGAAGCCATCTCACTCTCCGAGCCGGGAACAGGTTCGGACCTGGCCGGCATCATCTGCAAGGGTGTTCGCGACGGCGACGAGTATGTCATCAACGGACAGAAGACCTGGTGCACCGCCGCCCATCTCGCCGAGCACCTGCTGCTGCTGGTCCGCGAAGACAACACCGGGGGGCGCCACTCGGGCATGACCTTGTTAATGGTTCCCACCAGCACCCCTGGCATTGAACTTCGTGAGATCCGGACCATGGAACCACACACGGTCAACGACGTATTTCTCACCGACGTTCGGGTTCCGGTCAGTGCAGTGGTCGGCGAGGCCAAAAACGGTTGGAAGCAGTTGATGCGTGGACTGAGTGTCGAGCGTGTCATCATCGCCGCCATGAGCCTAGGCGCGGCCCAGCGCTCGCTGGACGATGCGGTTTCCTACATGCGCGAGCGTGAGGCATTTGGCGTCAAGATCTCCACCTTCCAAGTCCTGCGCCATCGCATCGCCGATTTAGCCACCGACATTGAAATGGCCCGCTCATTTGTCTATGACATTGCGTCAAAGATCGACGACGGTCTGGAAGACGGACTTGGCAAAGAAAGCGCCATGGCCAAAATGCGCTGCACCGAACTGGCCAAGCGTGCAGCCCTTGAAGGCATCCAGATCCTGGGAGGCAATGGCTTCACCGTCGAGTACGGGATGGAGGCCCAGCTACGGGCAGCCATTGCCCCGCCCATCTACGGGGGAAGCAACGAAATCCAACGAGAAATCATTGCCAAGGCCCTGATCTAACTCAACGGGTCACCACTACCATCCTGAATAGAGGGAATCATGTCACTACCAGCTCCCACCCCATTCTCCCCGAATGCCCTTGCCGGCAAGCGCATTCTTATCACCGGCGGCGGCACCGGACTAGGCCGTGGCGTGGCCCGCCACCTCATTAATCACGGCGCGGAGGTCCATCTATGGGGCCGTCGCGAAGCCGTTTTGCAGGAGGCCGCAAACGAGGCCTCGACCGACAATCCGGGCCGTGCCTATTACCAGACGGTGGACGTCAAGGATTACGAGCAGGTTGACGCCGCAATGGAAGAGATATGGGCAAACTATGGTCCGCTCACAGGGGTCATCAACAATGCGGCAGCCAACTTCATTGCCCAAACCAAGGATTTGAGCCCACGCGCATTCGACGCCGTTGCTGGAACGGTCATGAACGGTTCATTCAACACCACACATGCTGCAGGTAAACGTTGGATCGACGGGGGGTTGCCGGGCAGCGTACTTTCAACGCTGACCACCTGGATCTGGACTGGTTCCGCCTATGTGGTCCCCTCCGCGATGGCCAAGGCCGCAGTACATTCCATGACCATGTCATTGGCTGTCGAATGGGCCAAATACGGGATCAGGCTCAATGCGCTAGCCCCCGGCCCCATCCCCACCGACTATGCCTGGGAAATGTTGAATCCAACAGAAAACAGCGCGGCAGGTGCGACGCAGCAGGACCAGGTGCCCGCTGGACGCATGGGCACCATCGAGGAACTTGCCCACCTGACAATCTTCATGATGTCGGATGCATGCGACTACCTGACAGGGCAGACAATCGCCATGGATGGCGGCCAGATGCTCGCGGGGCCCGGTACCTTTGCCGGATTGAACTCGATGACGGACACAGACTGGACTGAGGCCCGGGAAAAGAGCAAGGCCGCCACCGCGGTCACCAAGGCTCAACGCTCGGTTTAGGTATCGTTGAGGGAGGGTACTGCGCAAACCGCCGTGTCCTCCCTTTCCGCCGCGGCGGTTGATTCAAGATCTTCCGGTCCCTCATGGGCAGTTGCCCAGAGAAATGGCCACTTACCCTTTATCGCAGGTACGTAGTCCTAGGATTTCGTGATTTCACAGTTGCACAGGCGACGTAGAGCCGCACCCAGACGTTTCGCGAGCATTCTGAAAATGAGGTGCGCGCCCTTGCCCGTCCGGGCGGTTTAACTCCGCGAGTGAGTTTCTTTCAAGCTACCGGTGGCAATCGCGTCCGTGCTCAAGTGCTCAGTCACGTCCCGGTAAAAACCGATCTTCCTCGTAGATTGGTTACGAGATTTGCTTCCGCCACAAGTCCTGCAATCTGACCTCGCCGTTTACACTCGTCGACGGCGTATTTGACTTTTATTCCCTTCAAACTGACGTGACCCATGTCTGCGATCAGCCGAAGTATTCATAAACCATGGAGGCAATCGTGAGCGCTATGTCGGAGCAAAGAACTACATCCAGTACAACACCCGGACGACAGCTAAACCCGTGGTGGTTCGTTGTCACCGGATTCCTGACCTTCCTTTTTGGTACCAGTACGGTGAACGTCTTGTTCAACGTCCTCGGCGAATCTGTGACCACCGAACTCGGTTGGGAGCGCCGAATTCTCAGTAACGGCCTGTCCATCGTGACCATCCTGACGGGTGTGAGTATCCTTGTCCTGGGTTTTCTTGTAGATCGATATGGACCCAAGCGCCCGGCCGTGCCCATGGCCCTCATATTCGGTCTCGGTCTGATGTTGCTTGCAACCATGCCGTCAAGCGAAATAGTGTTCTACCTGATCTGTGTACTGATCGGTGCCGGAGCAGGTGCGGTGAACCCCGTGGCTCACTCCACCGTCATCACCGCTTGGTTTACCAAACGCCGCGGCCTGGCACTGGGCATCCTGATGACCGGACTTGGGGCCTGTGGTGTGATGATGCCCTACCTCGGGATGGCCTTCCTCAACTGGTTTGGCTGGCGCGGGGCTTTCCTAGGCATAGGGCTGCTTTGCACGCTCATCCCGGCCTCTGTGTATTTCTTTGTCACCCGTATGCCACCCGAGCACGAACGCGAACGGTTGGAGGCCCGTGCCGAAGGTTCCTCGGCCGGTTCTGGTCTTTGGAAAATCGCGAAATCCTCACGTCAATTTTGGTTGCTGGCCGCGGCCATCTTCTTGATCTCTTCAGCCACCTTCGGGATGCTTTCCCAAGTCGTTCCGATCACCACGGACAAGGGCATCGCATCCTCCGTGGCTGTCACCGTGCTCTCGGTCTTTAGTCTCAGTTCGGTCGCAACACGTTTCTTGGTCGGCTTCTTGCTGGACCGAATTTATGCACCCTTGATTGCAGCGGTCATCTTTGCCCTCTGCGGCGTGGGCGTTTACCTCATGATCCAGTCGGATTCTGTGCCATTCATTTTCGTTGGTGCAGTATTTATGGGGCTGGGCCTCGGCGCAGAGGGAGACATCGCCGCCTACATGACTAGCCGCTACTTTCCAAAGCACTCATACGGTCGAGTTCTAGGGTTCGTCTACTTCTTGTACGCACAGGGAGGAGCCTTTGGAATCTTTGTCCTCGGTAACAGCTATGCCAGCACCGGGACGTATGAGTCCGCGACATGGCTAATCCTCGGTATGGTGGTTATCGCAATTTTCTCCATACTGGCAATGGGTCCCTACAAATACTCGATCAAGTACGACAAACTCGAGGAACGCGCAACCATCAGCCACTAAGGTTCAGTTATCCGGTTAAGGACGTGTCGACGAAGGACCCTGATACTGCTGCTCACGCAACAATGAAATAGAAACCTCGGACAGTGCGGCAATTGCGCATTGTCGCCCGCCTTCCGCACCGTTGCGCAGCTCGCAGGCGCGGTTGCGACATTCATATCCAAAGGGACAGCAATGCCAGAAACTTCCATCCAAGCGACCCATCGCGGAATTGACCGACCTAATAATCCGTTGCTCCCGGTGCCAGGCGGTACTGTCGATCAACTTTTCAGGATCGAAAATATCGTCGCCGAGAACGGTTCAGTGCATGGCAGCATGCGAACCGGGGCTTGGGTTGAAGGGGCAACGGGGGCGTCCAGCTCCGGTGCCATTGGAGTGTTGATGGACGTGGTGTTGGGCGGTGCCGCCATGCGGTACCGACCAACGGGTTCGTGGGCGGTCACCACACGTTTGGACCTGAACTTTGTCAGAGACCTGCCATCGGATGGTTCAGTCGTGGATGCATCGGCTTCGTGCGTGAACGCCGATGACATGGGTGGCATGGCTACTGGTATCGCAAACGATGCCGACGGAAATCTTCTGGTGCAGGGAACCACGTGGATCCAGTTCACCCCTCGGATGCCGGACGCTGAACGGGAGCGACGAACTCCTCCCGCGCTACGACTGCTTCCGTGGTCCATGCAGGAGCTACTCGGCGCAACCGCCAGAACAGACCATCCAGGACTGAGAGTTCCAGCGAATCCTAATCTCCTCAATGCGCACGGAACGCTACATGGCGGGGTCGTTGTGGCCGTGGCAGAGCACGCCGCTACCAGGCATCAGGATACCGAAGGCATGCATTTGTCCGCCCTCAACACGACCTTTCTGCGTCCAGCCCACGGCGAACTAACTGTGGAAGTGCGCGACACTCACCGAGGTCGAACATTGAGTGTGCTCGAGGTAGCCATTGCTGATGCCACTAGACGTAGCTGTGCGGTCTCCACCGCAACATATCGACGCCGAGAAATCTTGCGCTGACCTAGCCAGCCCGGATCTCCTAACAAAGACGTGCAGTGCCGAAGAGCGGCTTCCAAACAAGTCGAAATTCGCAAGGTACAACTCCCATAGCGGTCCACTGCCGCCGAAAAGCTTCCTGAATAATCGAAGCAAATCCGATTCGGCTCAGTGTAGACAATGGTGGTGAGTTCATCAATACCCAGCTCATCGAGTGGGCGCAGGATCGAAACATTGACCTGACTAGGGCACGAGCATATAAGTTAAAGACAATGTGCATGTCGAGCAGCGCAACCGGGACTGGGTCCGCCGCCACGTCTTCAGGTTCCGCTACGAGGGGCCCGGGAAAATGGCCCTGCAGAACGAGTTGTGGGAGCTGGTGAACCTGCGCAAGAACCACCTGCTGCCGATGGTCAAGGCCAGTGGCTACGGCGCGGCGCGTTCAGGTCGCAGGAAACGCACCTACGACAAGCCGCGGACCGCGGACCAACACATCGTGGATCTGGAGGCCATGGACCCGGAGCATGCCGAGGCCCTCGCGGACGTCCAGGGGTTGAATCCGACGGTCTTCACCCGCCGCATCAATGCCAACCAGAACCAGCTCATCAACCGGGCCAAGATGCGTGCAAGCCCGAGGATGCCTTATTTGCCGTGCCGAGCAAATTAGTTGACGTATGCAGGATTATTTCGCGAGTGCTGAATAGCGCCAGAGGGTATGCTGTTCTGGCGACTTGGTAGTTTCGTTCCGGATACATGGTAGTGCCTTGGGGGTTTTCGTGATCGTCTGAACTGGTCGCCACACAACACGGTGCGGCGACCAGATCAGAGGAGAAATACCTTGGTGGATTATCAAGCCATCATGTCCTTGGTTTTCAAGGGCCGGACCTATCAAGAAATCACCGCGTCGGCAGGTTGCTCGCATCGTGATGTCTCGACCGTAAATAAAGCCATCAAGGCTGCCGGCATTACTGCCGACCGTTTTGCGTCAATGACAGCAGCGGATATTGGGCAGCTCTTCCCAGACGGGCGCAAGACCGTTTCCCAGGACTATGCGGACCCGCATTTCGCATCGATCGTCGAAGAGATGAAGCACAACCGGTTTTTCACCTTGCAGCAGGGTTGGGTGAAATACCTCGGCTCAACCAGCGAGCGGAAGAAATACAGTTACTCGCAATACTGCGAACTATTCAACCGGTTCGCCGCCGTCACCGACGTCGTGGCCACACTGCAACATGAACCGGGCAAGGCAATGTTTGTGGACTGGGTCGGTCCGACCCTGCCGGTCGTGGACGCCGTGACCGGGGAAGTCAGCAAGGCGTACTTCTTCGTCGCTTCGCTGCCGTATTCCGGGTTGGTGTTTTGCCAGGCGTTCAGCAACATGAAGCAGGAAGCCTGGAATCAGGCGCACGTGAACGCGCTGGCGTTCATCGGCGGGGTTCCGCAGCTGATCGTCCCGGATAATGCTCGCACCGCGACCCATAAGCGCACCCGGGCGGACAACGAGGTGGTGGTGACCAAGTCCTACCGCCAGCTCGCTGAGCATTACCAAACGGCGATCGTGCCGGCCAGATCGAATCGGCCCCGTGATTATCCCGGGCATTCCGTTATCCCGAGCTTGCCGCGAAATCCCCTTGCTGCATTGGATTTCTTGAGGCCTTCCTCGGGATAACTACTTGAGTCCAGCGAGCCGGAGAATCAAATCATCGGGTCCTTTCCAGATCGGGGCGAGGTCGGGAGCTGTGCCGGCAGCCCTTTGGATGGCCTCGCGCACCATCTGGTTATCTGCCGAGGCATAGATTTCGGTGGTGGAAATATTTGCGTGGCCCAGGAATTCCTTGATATGCGGCAGGGGCACCCCGGCACGCAGCATCTGCATGGCACGCGCGTGCCTCAGCTGGTGGGCATGGACCTGCTTGGGGACCTCGGGGCATTGCTCCCGGGCGATGGTCGCATACTTGTTGAGCATGTAGGCGACGTTGTCCTGGCTCATCTGATGCCGCTCTGCGGCCCAAACCGTATAGAACAACCACGCACCCGGGCCGACCGGGGCCGGGTGGAACATCTTCAGGTATTGCTCCAGGTGGCGCCCAGTCTTGTCCATGATCGGCACCGTTCGTGTCTTGCACCCCTTGCCGGTCAGTGTCACCGCGCCGTGTCCCGCCGTGGTGACGATGTCGGCAGGGGTGAGGTCCAGAACTTCCTGGATGCGTGCCGCGGCGTCGAACATCAGCAAGATCAGCAGGGTGTCCCGCAGCCCGTGGGCGGTTTGTTGCCCCGGCGCCCGGATCAACGCCTCCACCGCTTCCATACCCAGTGCATCCGGTGCCCGCTCCGGTGCCCGTGCGGGGCGGACCCTTTTGACGTCCAACCAGGTCGCTACGAGTGCCGGTTCTTCTCCGGCGCAGTACGACAGGAAGGACTTGATAGCGGCCAGCCGTTGGTTCGCCGAGGCGGCACTCAGGTGCCGGGCATCCGTGATCCACGCGATGAACTCGGACATGCTGCTGTAGGTGATCGCGTCGAAGCCGACCTGTTCCAGCTTCAGGGACCGGGTTTCGCCAAGAAACTCCAGGAGGGTGTTCAGTGCCGTTTTGTAGGAGCGGATGGTGTGTGGGCTGAGCCGGCGCGACCGGGGCAGATAGATCGTCAACCAGCTTCGGACCAGGGTGAAGAAATCATCGGATTTCATGGTGTGCCTCCGGGAACATGGATTCGATGCTGGTGTTGGCGATGCCGCGCAGTTCGGGGTGGAAGTCGGCGGCCAGATGGAAGTAATACCAGGTATCTTCCGTGTTGCTATGCCCCAAATGTAGGCTCAGATAGGCGACCAACGCCTCCGGGCTCTTCCCGGCGAGCACGCCCCTGTTGATCACTTCGATGACGTGCGCGTGGCGCAGGTCGTAGGGGCGCGGAGGGGAACCGGGGCTCGCCGTGATGAGCGGGTCGGCGGCGGACAGCAGCTCGTGGAACCAGCATTCCGGGGTTGCATTGCTGTAGAAGTTTCCCTGGTGGTTGGGGAAGAAAGGGATCCGGTCCGGGTGGTGGGAGCTGATTGCTGCGTCGTATTGGCGGCAATACTCCTGCAGGTCCGGTGACAGGAACACCATCCGGTCCTTGTGTCCCTTGGACTCGCGGATCATCACCGAGCCGTGGGCCAGGTCGACATCGTTGCGGTGGAGTTTCCTTGCTTCGCCCGGGCGTAGGCCCAGGCAGTAAAGCATCCGGAACATCACCGGAATGATCAGCTCGCGCCGGCCGCCATACGGCGTCGGCTGAATCGTGTCGGCGGCATCGAAAAGTGCCCGCAGCTCCCGGTGGGAGAAGATGTGCGGGCGGTAATGGACTTGCCGCCCGGGAATGCCTTTCGGGATGACATAGGCTTCGGCTCCCACCGAGGCCATGTATTTGGCGAGCTGCCTGACCGGGCTGATCCGTCGCATCTGGCCGTTGACGTGCTCATCGGGACGTTTCACCACCCATTCCATGGCCATGTCCTTCGAGAGGGTGGCTTGGGTTGGATAGCGCTGGGAACACATGGTGTCGAAGGCCAACAAATGCCGTTCCGAGGTGTCATACGGCAACCCCATCGCGTGCTTGAGCTCCAGCAATCCCTGGATCTGGGGGGCCAAGCCGCTGGCAAACCCATTCATGGCCGTGCCTCTTTCGGCTCGATCCCCACGAAGTCCAGGCAGCATTCGCGCATGCGTTCCTCGTCGGCGGCCAAGTAGTGCTTCGCCGAGGAAATGCCCCGGTGGCCCAGCGCCCCGGAGATCACCGGCAGCGGCGTGCCGGCTTCGAGCATCCTGGTGGCAAGGGATGCCCGCAGCACACGGAAACCGTGCCCCATCTCGGGCTGGGAATCGAGGCCCGTCCGGGAAAAGGCACCGGCAGCCATGTGGTGCAGGCCATTCGAAGGCGCCAAGGCAACGTAAGGGGCCTGGGTCCTCAGGAACACGTGCTCATCGTTGACCCCGGTGGGCCTGTTGTGGAGCAGGTAGTCGGCGATGGCCTCCCCGACGTCGGCCAGCAGCGGCAGGATCAGCAGCGTCCCCGTCTTGTGTTGCGCCAAGGTGATGTGTCCGTGTCTCCAGTCGATGTCCTGCAGGCGCAGGGCGACGATGTCGACGGGGCGTAACCCGGTGCGGGCGCCCAGCAGCAGCATGGCCCGGTCGCGTCTTCCGCTGACAGTGCCTGGATCAGGAGAGTTTGCGATCAACCCAATTTTCTCGGCGGGAAGCGCAGACACATGTCTCACGCGCCGTGCACCACTCCTCGGCACTGCCCGTACGAGCCCTGAGCATCCCGCGGATTCTTCAAGAAAGCGACACAGCACCCGCATCGCGGAGAGCACCGTCCTCATGCTGCCAAGCTGGTAACTTTCCGCCAGTGAAACCAAAGCCGAGGCCACGTCGGCACCGGCCAACGCGCCCAGGTCCGTGGTTCCCTGGCCTTGCCACGATGCCAGCGTTCGGCGAGCAACCGTTGCATGCAGGTCTTGGGTGGCTTGGGCCAGGGACTGGTGGGTCAGCCACGCTTCGAAGTGCTCCTGGACCGGGCGAAACACGTTGTTGAGCCGATCGTTCGGGGTGGCGTGCTTGGAGATCTTCCACCGGTAGGTTCCGGTTTGATTGACCTCCGCCAACACCAGGGCAGTCTTGCGCAGGAGCTTGTATTTCCATTCCTTGAACCGGCCCTCGGCTCGTTCGGTTGTCAGGAACCGCAGGTACGACACCAGGGCTTCGTCAGTGAGCTCGCTGATTCCATTCTCGGAGCAGAACACCTCAAACCTGTGCCAAGCCCACCGGTACTGCATCAGCGTCGAAGCTGCATGATTGAGCCTGAGGATCTCGGTATCGGCCTTCGAGACCAGCTCGGCAATGGGGGTAATCATTTCTTCCTCACCTCTTGTGAATGTGAACAGGGTGAGTCAGCGTAGTCCCGCTGTGTTATCCCGAGGAAGGCCTCAAGAAATCCAATGCAGCAAGGGGATTTCGCGGCAAGCTCGGGATAACGAAATGCCCGGGATAATCCTTGGGTTTCTGGATGCCAAATACGGCCCGTGATGCCCCGACAACCACGCTCGGCTAGGAAGATCTCTGTGCTACTAATCTTTCCACGACGGGCCTGGTTGAAAGAGAGTCCGTTGTCAGTCAAAAGCTCCTGCGGAACCCCGTATTCGTCGAAGGCTGCACGCAACGTGGAGATCGCGTCTTCGCTGTTTTCGGGTCGTTCAAAGCAAAGTGACCCAACATCAAAACGGGTTCCATCATCCAAGAGCTGGTAGATCGTTGCCTTGGTGCCGTCTTGGTCGAAGAGCCGATATTCCAACCCATCGAGCTGCCACATCTCCATCGGATATGACCGAGAGAACCTCATCCACGCACTGCGCGGTCGCTTTCGGGGGTTGGTTTTGGTGACGCCCGATTCGGCGAGGATTCGTCCAATGGTTGCCACCGACGGGACCTGGTCCCCAAATTCTCCGGAGTCCACACCTTCGAACCAGATTGATTGCGGGCCGTGGTCCCAACCGGCTTTGGCCATGCGTTGACGGATCCGCAACACCAATTCCTTGGTTGGCTCCCCGTAAGTCCTCGCCGGGCTCTTCGGAGCCCTGGAATGCGGGTTCAGCGCCTTGTTGCCTTCGGCGATATAGCGTTTCTTGACTTTGTAATAGGACGGTCGGCTGATGCCCAGTTGATCGCATAATTGCGAGATACTGAGGGAGTCTGGCAGACCCGGATCGAACTCAATGATTTGACGGCGTACCGACGCCGATAATGTATTTGACACCCATTATTATCGAATAACCTGAGGTCAGATCCGGGTCTGCCATGCAGTTGCTACCTGTCAGCGATGTCTTGAGAGATCCTGTAAGCGATGTCCTGAGTGATGTTGTAAACGATGTTCTGAGAGATCACATACCAAGAGACGCTATTTAGCAGCGAGCATATTGACATTAGCAAGGCGGATTGGGTATTGCTACTTTGGGTACCAGCAATATTGCGCGTGGGGACCATCCCCGGAAAACGCGAATACTCTCTATGGGAGCCACCGGTGGCATTGCTGGGAGCCACTTTGCCGCCGCTGGGGTGGCCGACCCACGACGTGAGCCGGCCCAACCTAGATAGATAGCTCTGACTGCTCCGGATGGGCTACTGGGCACCGCAAAACTCTGTAAGAGCACGGCGGACTCAATCTTGCCGACGACCGACGAGCTGTCGTCGGAGCGCACCACCGGGAAGCGTCTCCCCAAGCGGCTCGAGCCCAAGGAACTCTGTTACGGCTCGACCTCGAAGGTTATCTGCACGTAGTGTCCGCAGAAGAACTGGCACCTGCGGCTCGGGTCTGGCGTCCAGGCAGACCCTATCATGGGCCGGATCATCCACGACACCATCCGAATCGAAACCGGGGCAATTCTCTAACATGACTTCAGTTTAAGAACATGAGGGCACCAAGATGATTTCTGGGGCTGTCCAGTCAGGAAAATTCCAACGCATCATGGTTCTTGGATTCACCAGTTACTGGGACCGAGAACCATGATGCGTCATTATTTTGGAGTCGCCTCGTTGCCTCAGGTTGGATTCACTGCTGCATTAATCATTTCTCGCAAGCGAAACTTCATAATCTTTCCGCCTACGGTGGCCGGCATATCGTCGATTACAATCACACGTTTCGGAGCTTCGAACCCAGCCAGATGTTCGCGCGAGTAGGCAATAAGTTCGGACTCGTCCACTTTCGTGTTCTTTCGCGCAACAACAACAGCAGTGACAACTTCGCCCCATTTTTCATCTTCAAGGCCGATAACAGCCACCCGCTCAACGGCGGGATGTCCTGACAAGACGCCCTCAACGCGCATACTCGAGACGTTTTCACCCCCTGACTTCACGATGTCTTTGAAGCGATCAACCATAATCTGCGTCCCGTCTTCCGTGAAGACGCAGCTATCACCGGAGTGAAACCAACCATCGCGGAAGGCTTCTGCTGTAGCCTGCTCATCTTTGTAGTAACCTGCAGTGATTACCGGGCTTCGATAAACAGCTTCTCCGGGGATTCCTGGTTTTCCCCGAAGACTATTTCCTTCTGCATCGTGAATATCTGCGGCAAGAAGTGGGTTTGGGACGCCAACGTGGTTAACCCCTCGAATGGACTCTTGGTGTTTCTCAGGTGACCGTCCAGGCCAGAATCTGAAGCAAGACATTGCTTCAGTTTGTCCGAAAACCTCAAGCATTTGAACCTGTTCGCCACAGATTCTATCGAGTCTCTCAGAAATATCGGGGCGCATGGCACCCCAAGCAAACATCGCGACACAAAGGCTGGAGAGGTCGACCCCCCTGGAGTCTTGTTCCGCCACCTCGATCAATTTTTCAACCCACATCGGAGAACCCAGCCACGCTGCGGTCACTCGTTCTTGTGTCACCGCGGCCGCAAGCTTGACGGCGTCCGGTCGCCGCCCCAAGACGATGGTTCCACCGGAGATGAATGCCGGCAGCGGCGTGGAGTTATGTCCACAGTGATAAATGATTGGCATGAAGGTACAGGCCACCAAATCAGTCTCGTGCTTTAGGCCCCGAGTCAGTGACATTGCATAGGCAAATGATGACATATAGGAATACGTGTGGGTCATCATTGATGCTTTCGGCATGGAGGTCGTTCCTGACGTAAAGACCAAAGCCCAAACATCATCACCATGCACAGATACTCCAACCTCAGTCTTGGGCTGTCCGTCAATCCAGTCGCCAAATGAAGAAGTATCTTTGACGGGTCCGGCGTCGAGGGCAATCGACACCCGCGGATGCAGGCCAAATTCCCTAAACGTTTCAGCGACCCTAGGGAAAAGTCCTGCATCCACGATGGCCAGCGAGATCTCTGCGTGACCCATGGCCCACTTCAATACATCGGGGGCCAGTAGCGGGTTGACTGGCACCGCAACCATGCCGGCCTTGGCAATGCCAATCATTGTCAACATGGCCTCGACCGAATTATCGCAATAGAGCAAGATTCGCGAACCAGGTTCTAGCCCTTCGGCTAAAAGTGCGTGCGCAATCTGATTCGCGATCTGATCTCCTTCGCTATAAGTGACACGATGGAAGCGGGCATCGGAATAGGCTCCTTCGCAACCAACTAGGGCAACTTTATCGGGGGTGCTCCACGTGACACGCTCCAAGAGATCTCCCACGGACACCCTGTTCCAGCGCTGATCTGCTCTGCGTCCGCGCAAGGTCCTAACATCGTGTTCCATCTGTTTCGTTCCCTTCAATGAAGAATTTTTGTTGAGATTTAACTACTGGTCCTGCAACTTCTTGCAAGTGCCTGCAGGCGAAAATGATTCAGTCTCATTTGCACGTTCAGCGACAAGTTTCTTAAATTCGTTGATCAGGGAGCCAGCGTCTTGCAGCGCACTCCCACCGTTCTTCATCCAGTCTCCAATTTGGGCTTCTTGGGCACTCGCTGCCCAAGAAGCTCCCTTATCTTCCGGACCAATCGAGTAGACTCGCGCGCCTGCATCGATTAGTACCTGGCAGTCAGCTTCCGCACCCGGAACAGAAAAATCCTGTACAAACTGGCCGCTAACTGATTTTGCGGTCTCCTCCATGATTTCCTGTGTCTCTGGATCGAGTCCGTCCCATACAGACTTGTTGATCATGGTGTGCAAGATCATTCCGTTGCCCCAGAATTCACCCACGTCATAAATTTTTGGTGCGACCTCATAAATTCGGCTCGTCGCGAGACCGTCAATCGATGTATTGATACCGGATATAACACCACGCTCAATCGATTCATAGGATTCAGCAATACTCATTGCAACTGGATTAGCCCCGAGTTCATTGAGTGCAATGGCACCATCACCGGAAGCACGCAGGCTAAGGTCTGAAAACTCACTCAGCGAAGACAATTCCTTCGAAGTTGCAACGACGTATGGGTTGCTGGGAGTGTGGAAAATTGGTTGGATTCCTGCCCTTTCCCATTCTTCATTCAGATCCGTAGATTCTTCAAAAAGGACGGTGGCAGCATCCGCCTGGGCCTGGAGATCACGAGTAACAAAGCCGATGGATGTGAACGTGCTGATCGGGAGGAGCGCAGGTTCGTAGCCGGCAGGGCTGAATCCCATATCAGCGGTGCCGTTCGCCACGCAACTGACGATCTCTCCTGCTGCACAAAGTGCGCCGCTGTAGTGCGCTTCGAAGCTTACTGCGCCACTGGTTCTGGCGGTCACCTCATCGGCCCAAGCTTGGAATGCTCGGCTGTGTGGGTTCCGCTCATCGACAAAGCTCGCGTAGCTAAGTTGAACGGTCTTTGTCACATTCGCATCGGCTGAGCATCCCGTCAGGGTCAGAGCGACTGCCGCGACGGCTAAACCTGCCATTTTTCCCGAATGATTCATCATCGTACCTTTCGTGAGAATTGATCAAACTAAATTGGTTGGGTCTTGGAATTGAACGTTGCTACTCAGTGAGTAGTTCTGGTAGCCAGAGGACAACATCGGGCACAAAGAAGAAGAATGCTACGACAAGGAGAGCGACAAAGAAGAATGGGATCGTGCCACGGAAAACTGTTTCGATCGGGATTTTTGACGTCGTTGAAGTAACGAATACATTCATGCCGACAGGAGGCGTGATAAGTCCGAGTTCGACCATCATGACAAAGAGAATTCCGAACCAGATGGGATCGAACCCGAGTGATACAACAATCGGTGCAACCAATGGAACGACTACAAGAATGATGGACAGCGATTCAAGGAACATCCCCAGTGGAATCAAGCTCAGGAGAATCAAAGCGACCACAAGTAGTGGCGAAACCGGTAGATCGGAAATCCAGTTGGTTAACCTAACGGGTACCTGAGCCATCACGAGGAAGCGGGTCAAGAGCGTGGCCCCGATAAGCATTGCGAATGCCATTCCGACAACAGCAACTGATTCGAGAGAAGCTTGCTGGATTTTCTCGAACACCCCGCTACCACGCCGGATTCCGATTTCCAGAAACACCATGACCATGGCCACTGCAGCACCAATCGCAGCAGATTCGATGACTGTAAAGAGACCGGTAAATATCCCACCCAGGATTACGGAAAAAATAACAACGATCCACAGAACAGCACGCACCTGCTGCCAAGACGTTGTGTCCGGACTGGCTGTCTGCCTGTCATCAGGCGTCGTATTCACCCCACCGCCGACACTCCCGATCGGCACACGTCCGGACTCGACGTTGATACGTTTTACATTGTTCGGATACTCCAGCGTGGCTACAGATCCTGCGGAATGCGCCAGCACAGCCAATTCATCGATCAATGGACGCTGTTCAGTGAGCGCTCCACTCCGGAAGCGCACCACTACGTACACTGCAAATGCCACGGCGAGGATAACACCAGGCACAATTCCAGCGACAAGCATCTGTCCAATGGACTCTTGGGCCATGATCGAATACATGACCAAGATCACACTCGGCGGAATCAAGACACCCAATGTCCCGGCTGCAGCGACAATGCCACCCGCAAGTGCCTTAGGGTATCCATACTTGTGCATTTCTGCGGTAGCCAACTTACCAATCGTTGCAGCCGTGGCGATGCTCGAACCGGAGATTGCGGCAAAGCCAGCGCAGGCAGCTACGGTTGCTACACCCAAACCGCCCGGCAGCCAGCCGAGCATGCGACTCGCCAAGGCATACAACCGCGTTGCCAGATGGCCATGTAGAGCCAACATGCCCAAGAGGACGTACATCGGAATAACTGAGAGGCTGTAGTTGTTGACGGCAGAGAATGGCACTGTAGCCATGGCTCCCGTCGCAACCCCGGTAGTTTTCAACAGCACGATACCAAGTGCACCGGAGCCGGCGAGGGTATAGGCGATAGGTGTCTCAATAAGCATCAAAACCAAGAACACTATGCCAACAATGATCAGAATCGCGTCCGCACTCACTGCGCCACCTCAATTTTAATTTTCGATTCCAAATCCATTTTCTTAACTTTTTTATATTTGTCTGGTGAAAGCTCCCTAATTTGACGGACAAGCGTCGCCAAGAACTCGAAGAACAGAGCAATGAAGCCCAAGACGACAACCACACGTGCCGGCCATAGAGGGAAGTTCACTAGGCCTACATGAAACTCTCGAATTTGGTAAGAGGAGATTGCTTCGGTGAAAGTGGCATAGGCGAACCAGACAATTACGAGCATGGTTACCAATGTCCCGACGGCTCGCAACAGGTTCGCGACACGAGCAGGAAGTCGTTCCGTCACAACCGTGACACGCACGTTGTTACCACTGCGTTCTACGAACGCGATACCGAAGAAAACGATTAGAACCACGAGTGTTTCTGAGAGCTCAAATGCTCCGGCCAGTGAACTTCCTGTGCTGAGCCGCGTTGCAACATCGACGAGCATTATGGCCATTAAAACTAGAGTAAAGAAACCAGAAGCTCTTGCCATCCAAGTCGAGATTACTTCAATTTGCCTATCAATTGTTGTCCAGCTCATCAATCCTCCATAAGGTTGCGTTCAGGGCTTCGCATTCGCACAGAAGCTGGTCCTCTGGCCAGTTGCCGAATAGCGGTTCGTGCTAGCGGAACCCTCATCTAAGACAATCCGACCGGCGCGTTACATCTCAATAGAATCAATTTTAGATAAGTTAAAGTTAATTCGGGAACCAACAAAGACCTGTCTATAAATCTGGTTATTTTTATTCGACCTTTAATTCTCGATCGGTTATCGAAGCTCCAATAAAAAATCTGTTTTGAGGAATAACCTCAATGAGATTTCGACTGCATGTACTGGAAGCTCTGATCAAAGTGAGCTAATTCGGATTCAAAACAGTGGAATCCATGTCCGCACAGTTTTCATCAGCTTCCCAGCCGACTGTGGATCACGGTTCTGGTCAACTTTGCACGAAGTCCACGCTATTTGCCTTCAATTCACGCAATTGGCTGGCAAGCCCATTTTCCGTCCTATAGCGCGATGATCTCCTGGACTTCACGATCATGCAGCATGTCTACAGTTCCCTCTGCGGCCAATTCACCTGTGCGGAGCGCCAGAAACCGACTGGTCAATTTCTGGATCATCCCAATATGCTGCTCCACAAGCAGGATCGCCACACCACGGCCATGAATTTCGCGTAATGCATCCGTCAGCTGGTCCACGATGACGGGAGCTAAGCCTTCGGTCGGCTCATCAAGCAGGAGCATGCGCGGTCCAGCCATCAGCGCGCGGCCAATTGCAAGCATTTGCTGCTCTCCTCCGCTGAGCGCGGTGCCTGGTCGTTTCGAACCTCGCCCCAAGTTTGGGAAAAGCTCGTAAACCCCCTCCAAAGTCCAGTCATTTCTTCGACCTGCGGCCCGGCCCAACAGAAGATTCTCTTCAACCGAGAGATTTGGGAAGATCCCCTTGTCCTGCGGCACCAAACTCACCCCGAGCCCAGCGGGGGCATACCGTTTACGGGTCACCGGCTTTCCATCGATACGGATAGTGCCCCTCACTTGGGGGATGCCGTAGACCGACTGCAGCGCGGTGCTTTTTCCAGCTCCGTTCCGTCCAACCAGACCAACAAATTCGCCTTCGTCGATATGAAAGGAGACGTCCTGCAGGACCATTGCACCGGCATAAGAGGCATACACGTTCTCAAATTCCAATAATGCGCTCATGCTGCGCTCCCCAAGTATGCCCTGACAACGTCAGGATTCTTCCGAACAGATACTGGATCCCCGGTAGTCAAGACCTGTCCGAGATTGAGCACCGTGACAACATCACAGGTACCAAAAATTCCCTCGACGTTGTGGTCGACAACGATGGCACCGACGTCACGAATCTTGCAAAGATGCCGAATGTGGTTGAGCGTCTGAATCGATTCCGCCGCTACGAGGCCGGCGCAGGGTTCATCCAATAGGACCACGCTGGGCCGGCCAATCAGCGCCATCGCCAAATCAACGGACCTCTGGGTGCCATACGCGATTTCGGAACAGACCATGTCCAGAATGCTGCCAAGGCCCAGTACTTCAACAATTTCATCCAGATTGTCCTCGTCATTCCGCCAAGCGACCATGTCGAGTTGCTCTCGAACGGTCATCGAAGGAAATACGCTGGTCTTTTGGAATGATCTGGAGATTCCGTGGCGTCGACGCCACACGACTGGTCGGGTACTAATATCATCACCGCGATAGAGTACTTTTCCATGCGTCAGTTTACGGCGACCCGAGAGCGCATCGATGAAAGTTGATTTTCCTGCCCCATTAGGCCCGATAACACCATGCACGACCCCTGGCTCGATTTCGATTGCCACCTCTTCAAGCGCCCGTACAGCCCCGTAGCGGACAGTCACGTCCTTTGCCTCAAAGAGTTTCATGGTCTTTTCCCTTCTTTGATCCCGTTCGTCCGAAGCGTCCACGCAAGGACTTAACCAACCCAGTAATGCCTCCAGGCATGAAAACCAACACCAATACAAGCACCGCCCCCATGTAGAGTTGTAGGTTTCCGCCGGTGTTTAGGAACGATTCTCCAAAGGTGAAGAGCAGCGCACCAATGACTGGCCCAAGGAGAGTGCCTAGTCCACCGATGATCGCGGCGACCAAGGCATCGCCAGCTTGAAGGAATCCCAGGCTTTCTGGTGAAACGTACTGCGAATTGAGGACGAAAAGCACACCACTTAGCGAAGCGACGGTCCCGGAAATCGTGAATGCCATGAGTCGTGGCAAGTAGGTGGAGAAGCCGGAGAAACGCATCCGCTCCTCATTTTCCCTGATCCCCTCCAGCAACGAACCAAACCTTGACTTCGAAATCGCCCACAACCCGTATACAACAAGTACAAGGACAATCCATGCTATGGGCCAGAAGGCTCCTGGGACCATGAGTTGTGAAGTAGTGATCCCCAAAAAGTTGGCTTCTCGGTCGAACTGCAGCTGGAGCCCGTCATAGGCTCCGGTAACATCACGAGCCACGGGCTGAATGGAGAACTGATAGAGCGCTTGGGCCAGTGCCAGAGTCAACATCAGAAATCCCATGCCGGTGGCCCTGACCACGAGGGAACCCATAAGTACGGCGATGGCGACTCCGCAAATGAAACCAAACCCCGCCGCGACGAGTGGGGACCAGCCCCAGTGACTTGCAGCGATTCCCGTGGCGTAGGCGGCCCCGCCGAAGAACGCGGTGTGCCCTAGGCTGACCAATCCGAGGTGTCGGGCAAGGAAGCCTATACTGATCGCCAACAGGGCCAAGATGACCGCTGAGAGAAGCAGACTCATGTAATAGCGGTTGACCAGCACCAGCGGAACCGCGAGTCCAACCAAGAGAACGGCTATCGCGATCACCCCGGCTCTGCTAGCCGAGCGGCGTGTCAGTCCCAGAGCGGACACCTCTTTTTTCACTCCATCGGAGTTCTTCCCAGGTTTTGTTGTCTGTTCGGTGGTCATGTCAGACCCTCTTTCCAGCCAGCCCAGCAGGCCTCCACAGTAGGACTGCGACTAGCGCCGCATATGGGACGAGAACTGCAACTGCGGGCAGCCATGAGGCACCGAGCGTCTGCAGGATTCCAAGAGACAGTCCGGCGATCATCGCCCCGGCAATCGATCCGGCACCGCCGATGACGACGACAATCAGGACAATAATGAGAATGCCTCCGCCCATGACGGGGTTCACCGACACATAGGGGGCAGCCAGCGCCCCCGCGAGTCCTGCCAGTGCAGCCCCGACACTGACCACGATCAGGCTCACGCGATCAACGTTGATCCCCAAAACGGCAGCCGTCTCAACGTCATGACTTGCGGCCCGGATATAGAGGCCGGTTTTCGTGAAGCGAATCCAGAATACCAAAGCTGCGGCCAATGCCATCGCCGCCAGGATCACGAAAATCCGATAAGCGGGATAGTCAACGCCCAACACGGATACCGATCCCGATAGGGTATCTGGAGCCGCAACGGTATGTGTCTGTTCGCCCCAGATGATAACGACTACACGTTCAATAATCATCGCCAAGCCAAATGTCACGAGACCAACTTCGATATGGTTTCGCTTCTGCAACCTGCGGAAGAAGACCAGCTCAAGGACGACGCCAATAACCGCCAGACAAAGTGGTGCCACGATGAGAGCTGCCCAGAATGACACATTGGCGCTGACACTGAAGGCTATGTAGGCCCCTGCCATATACAAGGCACCATGGGCAAAGTTGGTAACACCTCGCAGTCCGTAAATCATGGCAAGACCGGAACTCAGGACCATGTATAGGGACCCTAATGCAAGGCCGTTTAGCAGTTGTGCAATCATCGGTATGATTCCGCTCCTAACGTGCGCGGGGGAAACGCGTTTACATCTTGCATGAGTCGCTCGGTGCCGGCGACGTTACAGACCCTTCAGCGGAACGTGCAATTTCAAATTCCAGACCATCCGTACCTTCGACAACCTTGCCCAGGTACGACGGACGCAGTAGCTGATGATCCGCTCCACGCATGGTGACGTTCCCGACGATCGTCTCGAAGCTGTGATCATTTAGGGCATCGCGCACGGCTTCCGTTTCAGTGCTGTTCGCGGCATCAATGCCAGCAAACAGCGTCTGCGCAGCGATGTACGCATCAGCCTGAACATAGTATGGCTTGGATCCGAGGAACTCTTCGAAGCCCTTGACGAACTCCTGATTCAAGGGATTGTCGCTCTTGACGTCGTACCCGACGTTGTTGTAGAAGCCCAGTACGCGATTGCCCAAAGTCTCGAAGAGCGGCTCGCTGACCATATTGAACCCAAGGACCGTCTTGAATTGGTCCATGAGCTTGAACTGGTCTGCTTGATTAATGAAGGCGACTCCGTCGGCACCGTATTCCACGGAGAAGAGCGCGTCGGCGCCGCTGTCCTTCAATTTGGTGATGTAGGTGCCGAACTCCGTGGTGTTCAACGGTGCGAACTGTTCAAGGACTACTTCCTTGCCCGCGGCTTTCGCTGCTTCGCGGAAGATTTTCGCGGCATCGTGGCCAGTAGAATAGTCCACCGCCTGAATGGCCCACTTTTCGCCCGGAAGTTCCGTGAGTGCGTCACCCAAGGCTCGGATGTCCATGGCGTTGGACGCCAGCGTACGGAAAGCATTCGGCTTGCAGTCTGCCGCGGTCAAGGCATCATCCTTGCCGTTCGAGTTGAATGACAACGCGTTGAGGCCCTCGAGCTGCTGATTGACCGCGCCGTGCTCGGTGGATGTCATGATGCCACCAATGAAATTGATGCCGTCCTGCGTCACTGCTTCACGTACGGATTGCAAGGTGTTTGCAGCCGTACCGTCCGTGTCCTTGATGACCAGTTCAACCTGGCGTCCGTCGATTCCGCCGTTAGCGTTTACTTCCTCCACCGCATAGCGCCAGCCATCTTTGGCTCCAGTTCCAAACTCTGCAAGAGCACCACTGGCCGGTGGGACGATAGCCACCCTGATAGGACCGTCTTCGCCAGCGGCAGCCCCCGAGTCGCCTCCGCAGGCCGCAAGTGAGACTGCCATGGCCAGGGCAAATACTGAGTAGATCGCTTTGTTCTTCAAGGTTCCTGCCTAAAGCTGAGGCGAACTAGTCGCGAGTATGATCCGAGTCACATAAAACTAGCATTAGGTTGTACCTAATGCAATGGTAAGACCTTTTCGTTACCTTTGCCTCTAGTCGAAGTAGGCGACGATGCCCTCTGCAACGCATACCGGTTCCGAGAAGCCGTCGACTTCGAATGTCTGGAGAATCGAAAATCTGCTTCCGCCGCGAAGTGGCGATACAGCGGTCAGCTCTGCGTGCATGCGCACACGAGATCCCTCGGGAACCGGGGCAAGAAAGCGAACTTTGTCGAAACCGTAATTGAGGGCCAGCGAATAACCACGCACTGAATAGACTTCGTGCAGAAATTTGGGGCCAAGCGACAAAGTGTAGAGTCCGTGCGCAACTGTGGTACCCAGCGGGGTCGCGGCGGCAACCAAGGGATCCAAGTGAATCCTTTCGTCATCATCTGTTGCCGCCGCGAACCCGTTAATAATTGACTGGGAAATGTGGTGCCATGAGCTCGTTCCGAGACACTGACCAACGGCCGCCCGGAATTCATCAAGGGTCTCGAAATTCCGGGCCTCCCGAGCTTCAAGGCGCGGGGGGCCTTCCCCTGTCCCCATGAATCAGGCTTTCAGGCTGGGACGGTAGGTATAGGTACTGCTACGGGTGTGGGCGAACTCGAAGACGCCTGTGCCTGCCACGCCGTTCCAGTTGAAGGCCGCCACGCGGTCGGTCAGGGCCGAGTCCACGGTCTTTGGTGTGACCGAACCGTCCAAAGGAAAGACATCGGATTCCATATGGTTACGGCCAAGATTCTTGCCATGGTGGTCTCCATAACCGGCACCTGCCATAAAACCTCCACCGGCCGTGGCATCGGCGTCGATCAGGTAGCTTGCACCGTTCTCGGTATCCACCTTTACCTTTCCGGAGACCAGGTCCAGATCCTCGTTGAATACCAAATCGTGCTGAACATCTGTCACGGTGTCGAGTGTCCCGTCCTCATGCATTACCGCACCTTCAAGCAGGATGCGTCCTCCTTGGCGGTCCTCCACCAGCAGGAAACCCACCGAACGGTCCGGGAACTGTGCCTGATACCAAATGTGCAACCCCTGCCCGCCCTTCATGGTGCGCACGCCTCGGGATCTGTCGCGCTGGCCGTACCAGCCGTCAACCGAGTGGCGCACCCCGTCAACGGTCAGATGGCCCTCGTAGTACCCCGATTGGAAGAGATGCTCGAAGGAGGCAGTGACGACATCCCCCTCTTTGACTCCCACATCACCAAACCACGCGGGAGTGCGTGCGTTCCATGTGAGATCGCATTCCACCCCGCTGGGATTCTCGCCCAAAACCAGACGCCAGGTTTTGTTCGGTTCAATGGTCTGCCAGGCCAACGGCCCGGCATTGCTTCCATCCGTGTCGCTGAGCTCGGTGGAGAAGCGCAGGTTCCGTTGTTCGGTGCCGTCGACGAAGACAAAGAATCCATCCACCACGTCCTTGGGCGGGTAAATGCCCAAACCCAAGATGAACGAAGGTGCAGTTGCGTCGGTGGGATGTCCATTGAACATGAAACGGTCAAAGAAGCGATCGGGTACACCGGTGATATCCGGAGCTACCAATTCATCATGGAATTCCTGGCGGACGGCATTTTCCTGTGGCACTGTTTCGTCTCCCTTACTCGTGTTGGGTCTAGATGAAGTTGGGGGCCGACAAGCCCGCGGTGCGGTGTGCTTCTTCAAGAAAGGCAGTTACCAGCGCGGGGTCGGCATAATAGGGGTCTCCGATACCTTCAATTACCCGGCGTCGTGAGTACTCGTAGAGAACCGCGAGCTTCCACAACGCCATGGCGGTGTACCAAGGCAGCGCCGAAAGGTCCTGGCCGGTTTTTTGTGCGTATCTCTCGGCAAGCTCAGCCCTGCTGGGGTAGCCTTCCTCGAGCATTGCAACACCCAGTTCCTCCGTAGGCGTGTGCTGTTGTCCCTGCTCCGGAATGGAAGAGAGGAAGTAGCCTAGGTCGAAAAGCGGGTCCCCCAGCGTGGCCAATTCCCAGTCAAGGACAGCTTCGATACGGCCCGGAGCATTCTGGGCCACCACAACGTTGCCAATCCGAAAGTCGTTGTGGATCAGGGCGGCTCCCGATTCGGCGGGAACATTCGCGGCAAGCCACTGATAGATGACGGCGAATTGCGGTGGCGGGTTGCCCTCGGGGTCCGCCACCAACTGGCCCATGCGGCGCAGGTGTCGGGCGTTGAATCCCTCAGACCTGCCAATATCATCGAGGCCGATACCTGCCGGATCGATCGCATGGAGTTTCACGAGCGTATCGAGCATTGACTCGGCAATTTCACGACGGCCTTGAGGGGTGTCAAGCGGTTCCGGCGTGGAACTGGTGATGACATGTCCAGAGGCGAACCCCATCACGTAGAAAGCCACGTCCAGCACTTCCCCGGCATCCGCCGTCGCGAGCACCGGAGGAACTGGAACACCGGTGTTTGCCAGCGCCGAAAGTATGCGTGCCTCGCGCAACATGTCGTTCGCGCCAGGAGGGGTGGGCGGTGGCGGCGGCCGGCGCACCACTGCATGCTCTTGACCGTCGGTGACCAGATAAGTCAGGTTCGAGTGCCCGTCACCAATGCGCCGTGCCGTAACGGTGCGCCCCATGACACCTCGGACTTCGAGGAATTCGCCCAGGGAGGCGAGTGTTTCAGTGGTCCAATCCCATGCCATGGCCGATTCACCGTCCCACGAACTGCGGTGCGCGCTTTTCCTTGAAAGCCGCCAAGGCTTCGGGCATGTCTTCGGTTCGCGACATCAAGGCCTGCCCCCGGTTTTCCAGCTCTAGGGCCGCGGCATAGGAGGTGACTTCCTGGTTACGCTGGATCGCCCGCTTTGACATCCGCACCCCACCGGGGGAATTCGAAGCAATGGTTTTGGCCATGGCGAGGGCCTCCTCGAACAGATCCTCGGTGGGCACCACGAGATTGACCAATCCGATCCGGGCGGCTTCCTCGGCTTCGACGATTCGTCCGGTGTATCCAATCTCGGCCGCCATAGCCGGACCGATAATGCGGGTCAGGTTGTAGGAAGTGCCGAGTTCACCGACCGATAGTCCCACCTTGATGAAGGCTGCGCTGAACTTGGCTGTTGGTGCGGCCAACCTGATATCGGCCGATAACGCCAGGGCCAGTCCCCCACCGGTTGCTGGGCCATGAATCGCTGCGATAACCGGGAAGGGCAGATGACGCAACGCCTGAATTCCACCGGTGGCAGTCTCCTGGAACTTGAGGAATTCACGCACGCTCAGGGTGGTAATCACGTCGATTTCGTCCAGATCGAAACCAGCGCAGAAGGCTCGTTTTCCGGAGGCCGTAAGGATCAACGCCCGCGCGCCGCTGTCGCGCAGCGCCATTGCCGCAGTGTTGTATTCGGTGAACATCTTCACGGTCTGTGAATTCATGCGGTCTGGCCGGTTCATGCGCAGTACCGCAATATCGCCCGGAAGCACTTCCAGAGTCAGGGTTTCCATAACGGGGATATCAATTTTCATGAGCTAATTCCTTTGCTTAGGGGGCGTCTCAGGCGCCAGTGAAAACCGGAGAGCGTTTTTCCTTGAAGGCTGCAAGCGCCTCGGTCATGTCGCTAGTGCGCGTGAGCAGGGCCTGACCACGGTTTTCGAGTTCCAGTGCCGCCGCATAGGAAGAAATCTCCATGTTGGCTTGCAGCGCCCGCTTCGACAACTGCACACCACCGGGGGAATTAGTGGTGATCGACTGGGCCAGAGCCAGCGCGTCGTTGAGTAACTCACCAGGCTCACTCACACTGTTAACAAGGCCCAACTGGGCAGCCTCCGCAGCACCAACAAGTCGGCCGGTGAAGCAGATTTCACTGGTGGCGGCCGGGCCGATCAGGCGCGTCAGCAACCAAGACGTGCCAAGGTCTCCGGCGGACAAGCCGATCTTTACGAAAGCGGCATTGAACTTTGCGGTATCGGCTGCCAGTCGCAGATCGGCGGCAAGGGCCAGCGAAAGTCCACCACCGGCGGCCGGTCCATTGATTGCGCCGATGAGTGGCACACGAATGGAACGCAACGCCAGTAGGGCCCGAGCCGCCAGCTCTTGCTGGTCGAGCATGCCCAGCGCACCGAGGCTTGGCAGAGCATCGGCGTCGGCCAGATCGAACCCGGCGCAGAACGCCTTGCCTGCCCCGGTCAAGACGACGACGCGCAGTTCGTCATCGTCGTTGAGTTCGATGGCCAGTTGTTCGAGTTCACTGAACATGGTGTTGGTCATGGCATTGTAGCGATCGGGACGATTCAAATTCACCAATGCGACCCCGGGGAGGGCTTCCTCAATCAACAGGGTTTCGTAGGTGGTCCGCGTGCACTTCATGTCTTTCTCCTAAGTTGGGCGACCATGTGGCCGAATACTCAATGGAACTCTCAGATAGCTTCAATGCGGTCGGCAGCAGCAACGACGGTGGCGCCAGTGCTGAGCCAATAATTGATTCGTTCTTCGGATACGCCCCAGTCGGTCAGGGCTTCTCTGGTGTGCTCGCCCGGAACCGGTGGCGGGCCATCGATCATGGCAGGTGTCCTGCTGAAGCGCGGGGCTGGAGCGGGCTGGCGAAGTCCATTGATCTCAACAAAGGAATCACGAGCCATGGAATGCTTGTCCGTCATGGTCTCTGAAACGCTCAGCACAGGAGTGAGGCAGGCGTTTGTCCCGGCTGCGTCGCGAACCCATTGATCACGTGTACGGGTGGCGAAGGAGCGCGCCATGATTTCTTTAAGTTCGGGCCAGCGTGCTCGGTCGTATTGGTCCGGCAATCCCTCGGGATCCAAGCCAAGAACACCCAGTAGATCTGCATAGAAATCGGGTTCGATGGCTCCGACTGCCACATATTGGCCGTCTGAAGTCGCATAAGCGTCGTAGAACGGCGCTCCGCTGTCCACCAGATTGGCGCCCCGTTCTGGACTCCAGTGTCCGGTCTGGGAAAAACCAAAGAATGCAGTTCCCAAGGTGGCAGCACCGTCCACCATCGCCGCGTCTATGATCTGGCCTTTGCCGGAGGCACGCGTTTCCCAGAGTGCGGACAGAATCCCGAGTGCCAGCAGCATCCCACCGCCACCGAAGTCCCCGATGAGGCTAAGCGGCGGTGTTGGCGGTTGGTCCCGCCGCCCAATCAGTGAAAGCATGCCGCTTTGTGCCACATAGTTGATGTCGTGCCCGACATCTTGCGACAGCGGCCCTTCCTGTCCAAACCCGGTCATTCGCCCGTAGACCAACTTCGGGTTGCGAGCCAAGCAATCGTCGGGCCCAATGCCCAAGCGTTCGGTGACGCCGGGACGGAATCCCTCGATGAGGGCATCAGCCTTCTCGATGAGATT
Organism: Arthrobacter sp. UCD-GKA; assembly: GCF_001863355.1. Lineage (NCBI taxonomy): Bacteria > Bacillati > Actinomycetota > Actinomycetes > Micrococcales > Micrococcaceae > Arthrobacter > Arthrobacter sp. UCD-GKA. Next base: position 489,958 of record NZ_MOLR01000004.1, read on the forward strand.
CAAGACCACTTCGCGGCCCTCGGGGTTTTTGAGGTCAACTGCGATCGAACGGCGTCCGCGGTTCATTACTTCGAGACGAAAGTCGGTATTAGGGCCCGGCAAGGAAGCTCCGTGGGCTCTGTCGATGCGAATGACGTCGGCACCTAGATCCGCAAGTAGCATCGCACAGAACGGGCCGGGGCCCATGCTTCCGATTTCCACTACACGCAATCCCTGTAGCGGTCCTGTAAACGATCGTTCCATAGCTTGACGTTTCTCCTTCAATCATGATCCGGGAATGCGCATCGCTTGGTCTGTCGCGACTTGGTGGATCCGGTCCGGCAAGCCGCTAGGCAAAGTTCGGTTTGCGCTTCTCCACGAAAGCCCGCAGGCCCTCGGCGGCTTCGCCGTCTTCAAAGAGTGTTTGCTCCTGGGCCAACTCGTACTTGCCGCCTTCCTCGAAGGAAAGCTCAAATGCCGCATTGACGGCACGCACGCCAGCCAATTGCGCCGGCAATGAGGACTTGGTCAGCTGGCGTGCCAATTCCAGGGCAGCGTCAAGCGCTGTTCCCTCCGACAACCTGTCCACGAGGCCCACGGCATGGGCTTCGGTGGCCGATACCTGCCGGCCGGTCACCACGATGTCCAGAGCTCTGCCGCGCCCCACGAGCCGCGGCAATCGCTGCGTGCCTCCCGCTCCGGGGATCAATCCGATCTTGACCTCGGGTAATCCAAATCTTGCGGTTGGACCCGAGACGCGGAAGGTGCAGGCCATGGCCAGCTCCAACCCACCGCCAAGGGCGACACCGTCCACCGCGGCAATCGAAAGCCAGCCGGAGGCTTCGAGCCGATCGTTGGCGCTTCGCATCAGATTTCCATACTCGGTAAATGACGCGGCATCAATGGTGGTCAGATGCTTGATGTCGGCACCAGCGGCAAAGAAGCCCTCGATCGCCGAGTCAATGATCATGACCTTGACATCACCGGCCTGCTCGGCGGCGTCACAGGCCGCGTGCAGACCATCAAGCAACACTGGGCTCAGGGGATTTGCCGGGCCGTGGGCCATGGTTACGACCATGATGCCCTTCTCAGCCATGCTCCAGGAGACTGGCTTTACCTTCTGTTCTTGCACACTCATGACGCATGTAACCTCTCGCTATTTGGTATGACCATATAATGAAAACGATCGTTCCGGAAGGGCCTACGGAAATTCTTTTAGGCGCGACGGGGGAACTGGCTGAAATCCGGTTCGCGTTTGGCCTTAAAGGCTTCTCGACCTTCTGCCGCTTCATCGGTGCCGTAGAACAGCAAATTGGCATCGTGCGCCAGTTGCTGGATCCCGGCAAAACCGTCCTCCGCTGCGTGAAAACTGGCCTTCATCAGACGCAGGGCAAAGGGTGAGAGTGCCAGGATTTCCCTGCACCACTTCACGGTTTCTGCCTCAAGCTCGGCCAACGGGACGACGGTGTTGACCAGCCCCATCTCCAGCGCCTCTGCGGCGCCATATTGCCGGCAAAGGAACCAGATTTCTTTGGCCTTCCGTGCCCCCACCAGCTCGGTGAGCAGCGAGGCGCCGAAACCACCGTCGAAGGACCCTACGCGGGGACCCACCTGGCCAAAAGTGGCGTTGTCCGCAGCGACCGCGAGGTCACAGACCATTTGCAGCACGTGGCCGCCGCCGATGGCATACCCTGCCACCATCGCCACAATCGGCTTCGGTGTCCGGCGCATCTGCACGTGCAGGTCGGTGACGTGGAAACGTCCCGTCGCGCCCGCATCTGTTTTGTAGCCACTGTCTCCGCGCACGCGTTGGTCGCCACCGGAACAGAATGCCTTGTCTCCCTCGCCGGTGAGGATGATGACGCCGACCGATTCGTCCTCGCGGGCGACAACGAGCGCTTCGGATACCTCCACCAGGGTCTGAGGCCGGAAGGCATTATGCACCTCGGGTCGGCAGATCGTGATCTTGGCGATTCCGTCCGAGGTTGTCTCGTAGCGGATGTCCTCGTAACTACCCGATTGCTGCCATTCAATATGCGTTGTCAATGCCGATTCCACTTCCTTTGCCATCTTCTTTTGTTCGCTTAGGCCATCGTCAGGCCGCCGCTGACGGACAGCGTCTGGCCAGTAATGAATCCTGCTGCATCCGAGGCGAAGAAGGCCACTGCCGGGCCGATGTCCTCCGGGGTTCCCAGTCGTTTCATGGGCACAGCACGCGTCATACCGGATATCACCTTGTCTGCGTTGTCGCCGGCGCCATCGGCGAACTTGCGCAGCGCGGGGGTATCGGTGGGACCCGGGCAGACCACATTGACGGTTACACCCTTGGTTGCAACCTCACGGGCCAGGGTCTTGCTGAACGCAATGATCCCGCCCTTGGCACCGGAATACACGGCCTCGAGGGACGAACCGACGCGCCCCGCATCTGAACCGATATTCACGATGCGGCCGTTGCCACGTTCTATCATTCCGGGAACCACTGCCTGGATCACGCGTAACGCACCCTTGAAATTCAAGTCTAGGATCTTCTCCCAGAAGTCTTCGGTGGTATCAACGAACGGCATGAAGTCGTCCCAGCCCGCATTGTTGACCACAACTTCAATCGGACCGAAATGCGCCTCAACCTCGGCGACAGCTGCCGCTACGGCAGCTGTGTCAGTCACGTCAATGCGCACCGCCATGGCTTCTCCGCCGTTGTTCTTAATCTCTTGCGCTGTTTTTTCAGCCGCCTCAAGGTTCAGGTCCGCGATGGCAACGCGGAATCCGGCGGCTCCCATGGTGGTCACGATGCCCCGGCCGATACCCTGGGCGCCGCCTGTGACGAGTGCTACGCGATTGCTCATTTGTTGCTCCTAAATTCGTTTCTGGGGGGGGTGGCTATACGAGTGCGGAAGCCCAGTGGATGGGCCCGGCAACGAGAGAGTGGCTGGTGAGCTTACGGCCCAGGATATTCTGTACCCGCCCAGCCGCGGTTATGACCTTCTTGAGATCCACACCTGTGTCGACGCCCATTTCCTGGAACATGCTCACCAGGTCCTCCGTAGCGATGTTTCCGGTGGATCCTGCCGGTACCGGGCAGCCACCGAGTTCACCGAAGCTGGATTCAAAGCTACGGCAGCCTGCTTCGAAAGCGGCGTAGGCATTGGCCAGACCCTGGCCACGGGTGTTGTGGAAATGTGCCGTGATTTCCACGCCGGGAAGTCGCTGCGCTGCGGCGGTGAAGAATCGCGAAACATAGGCAGGGTTCGCCATCCCCGTGGTATCGCCAAAGCCGAGCTCGGTGGCACCGGCCTCGGCGAACTCCTCGGCGAGGTCCAGAACACGCTCCATGGGGATCTGGCCCTCGTAGGGGCAGCCGAAGGAAGTGGCGATCACGGCCGAGAATTTCAGTCCTTCTGAAACAAGCTTCCCACCCATGGATTTGACGTCTTCCATGGTTTCCTCGACCGTGCGGTTGATGTTGGCCTTGTTGTGAGACTGTGAGGAACTGACAAACAATGTGGCAGCATCAAAGAGCTCGCGGATCTTCAAGGCGTTCTCCAGCCCACGAGTGTTGGGAATCAGCACCATGCGTTCCACGTTGTTGGGCAGGTCGATGCCGCGCAGCACCTCGACCCCGTCGGAGAGTTGCGGGATCACATCCGGGCGCACAAAGCTTGCGACCTCGATGCTCTTGAATCCAGCCTGACCCAGCTCATTGATCAGGCTGATTTTATCGGCCGTGGAAATGGTTTCAGGCTCGTTTTGGAAGCCGTCTCGGGGACCGACTTCCCTGATGGTTACGGTGCGGGTTTCCCCCGCGGTCCTATTGTCCCGGCTCATGCGGCTACCCCTTGCTTTCCTAATGATCGACGAAGTTCGTCACGGTGTTGTGGCGCTGCAATCTCAATAAGTTTGCGTGTGCGTTCTTCCATGGTGCAACCGGTCAATACGGCTGCACCGTGTTCGGTGACGATCACGCCCACATCGGCGCGAACGGTGGATACCAATCCACCGCGCAGCGTGGGCCGGATCGTGGATTCCCCCCGATTCTCCGACCTCAGGGCAATGATCGACTGCGCCCCGGTCAATGCAGCGGCACGGCTGAAATCCGCCTGGCCGCCAATGGCCCCCAAATGCACGGTGCCGGTGTGTTCGGATCCCACTTGGCCAAAGAGATCGACTTCAAGCGCCGAGTTGATCGACACCAGTGAACGCAGTTGGGCCAGTGTGGCCGGATGGTGCGTATAGCTGGCCGGACGGAACTCGACGGGCAGCGTATCCAGTTGGTTGTAGAAGGGCTCACTGCCCATGGCTGCACCGGTGATGGCCAGTCCCGTGTCGATTTCCTTGCGGGAGCCGGTCAATACGCCTTGGGTAATGAGTTCCGCTACCCCGTCGGTCACCATGCCGCTGTGCAGGCCCAGGTTGGAGTGCCCGCCAAGGAGCGCCAGCACGGCGCTGGGGAGGGTCCCGACGCCGATCTGTATGGTGTCACCGTCCTGGATGATCCCCGCAACCCGACCGGCTATGGAACGATCCACGGCGTCAGGGGTGCGGTTGCTGGTCGTCCTTATTGGTCGGTCCACGTGCACGACCTCCGCAAATGCGGACAGTGGAAGTCGCGGCGCGCCGGAAACGGCCGGCATGCGCGGGTTGATTTCGGCAATCAACGTGCGGGTGTGTTTCAGGGCATCGGCAATGTACTCAACTCCGATGCCCAGTGAAACCTCGCCAGCGGCGTTGGGTTCCGAGACCTGCAAAAGCCCTACATCATTGGGCAGCCTGCCCTCGGCAAAGAGTCGAGGGAGCGCTGAATAGTGACAGGGAATGACTTCCAAGCGGCCACGCTGGCTGAGCCTTCGCAACTCACCCAAGCCGCCATAGGACTGGACCGTCAAGGACTCGGGAACATCCACACCGAGGCGTGGATTGAGCGTGAGCCCGCAGAAGGCGGTCAGGTCGCCAATCGAGTCAGCCTGGTCCAGCAATGCGTTAACCAGCGATTCTGGTTCGGCGGGACCTTGGCCCCACCAGATGCCGTCACCGCGGGATAGATGGCGTGAGAAGTCGATCATGGTCGCTAAACCCTTTGGATAAGGGTCGCGGTTCCCAGTCCGCCGCCACAGCACATGGTGACAAGACCTATTTCTACGTCGCGGCGTTCCATTTCAGCCAGCAGCGTGGCAAAGAGACGCGACCCGGTGGCACCGACGGGGTGTCCCAATGCGATGGCTCCGCCGTTGACGTTGACCCTGTCCATGTCCGGCTTCAGTTCCTGTTCCCAAGCGAGCACCACGGAGCTGAAGGCCTCGTTAATCTCAATCAGGTCGATGTCGTTGATGGTCATCGCATTTCGTTCGAGCAACTTGTGGGTGGCGGGAATCGGCCCGGTGAGCATCATAATGGGATCAACTCCCACCGTGGTCTGGTCCAGGATCCGGGCCCGTGGAACCAATCCGTGACGTTCGGTGGCGTCGCGGGAGGCGAGCAGGAGTCCCGCTGCCCCGTCACTGATCGGTGAGGCGCTTCCGGCGGTGACCCTGCCGTTGTCCTGTCGGAAAACGGTCTTGAGTCCCCCTAGTGTCTCGGCGGTGGTTCCGGGGCGGATCGTCTGGTCGCTGGAGCGTGTTTCACCGGCCAGGTGAAGCGGGATCATTTCCCGTTCAAAGCGTCCCTGCGCCACAGCATCCGCTGCGCGTTGGTGCGAAAGAACAGCAAAGTCATCCATGTGTTGGCGGGTGATGCCCCATTGGTCGGCAATCAACTCGGCACTCTCGCCCTGATTGACAAAGGCAAAACGCTCGCGCAGGGCCGGTGGCCAGGGCTCGCCATAGAGCTCGGAAATCTTGGCCGGGGAATTCATTGGCACGTGGTCCATGTGTTCCACTCCGCCGGCAATGGCGATATCGTGCGTTCCTGAGGCGATGAGGGCTGCAGCCATTTCCACGGCGGTCTGTGCCGATCCGCAACGCCGGTCCAGCACGGTTGCCGGGACTTCCACGGGGTATCCGGCCTGCAGCCAGGCGTTGCGTCCGATATTGCGGGATTGTTCACCGAAGGGTGCCGTGCACCCAATAATGAGGTCTTCGACCGCCGATGCCGGCAGCCCGGTGCGTTCAAGCAGAGCAGTGTAGACCGATCCGAGCATTTCGTTGGGATGGGTATCGCGGTACCAGCCGCGATCTGCGTTCGACTTGCCCATCGGAGTGCGCAAAGCCTCCACGATAAGGGCTTCACGGCCGTGCGTGGTAAATGGGTTGGACATCAAATCACCGTTCCACCGTCGACGGGCAGTACTTGCCCGGTAATGTATGAGGCTGCATCGGAAGCGAAGAACACGAAGCTTGGCGCAATTTCATCGGCCTCGGCCCAGCGCCCAAGAGCGATCCTGGCCAGTTGCTTTTCGGCTAGTTTCTCGTTGGTGCGCACGGTCTGGGTCATGTTGGTGGCCGCCAGAGGTGCAAGGGCGTTGACCGTGATCTGCTTGCGTGCCAATTCACGGGCCAGCGACTTGGTCAAGCCAATCACACCCGCCTTGGCTGCGCCGTAGTTGACTTGGCCGATGGTACCGACCAGACCGGCGGCCGAGGTGACGTTGATGATGCGTCCCGTGCCGTCCTGGGCAAGATGCTCCAGCGCGGCTTGTGAGACGGTGAACGTTCCACCAACATGGACATTGAGCACAAAGTCGAAGTTTTCGCTGGTCATCTTCGGGAACATGGCCGGAGCAATGGCACCGGCATTGTTCACCACAATGTGAAGCACCCCACCGGTGAGCGCGGCAGCCTGGGCGGCAGCGGCTTGCGCCTGCAGCTTGTTTCGTACATCAAGGACCGCGTGCTCCGCCAATCCGCCTTCTGCGTTGATTCCGTCGGCAATGTTCTTTGCGGAAGCTTCATCGATGTCGGTAACCACGACCGCGGCACCGGCCTTTGCAAGGGCGCGGGCCACGCTGGCACCGATCCCGTTTCCGGCACCCGTCACGAGGGCAGATCTTCCTTTGAGACTAAACACTTAGTAGCTCCTTGGCATCTTTAAGACGTGGGATCCGAGGTAGTTGAGGATCATTTCCTGGCTAATTGGTGCAATACGGGTGAGTCGGGCCTCGCGGAAGTAGCGTGCGACATTGTATTCCTCGGAGTATCCCATGCCGCCGTGGGTCTGTAGTGCGCGGTCAGCGGCATCGAAGCCCGCGTCTGCGCAGAGGTACTTGGCGGTGTTGGCTTCCCTGGCACAGGGCAGCCCGTTGTCGTAAAGCCAGGTTGCCTTGCGCAACATGAGTTCTGCAGCATCAAGCCGGGCCAGCGAATCGGCCAGCGGGAATTGGATCCCCTGGTTTTTGCCAATGGGTCGTCCGAAGACCTCACGTTCGTTGGCGTATTGCACTCCTGCGCGCAGTGAGGCACGGCCGATGCCCAGGGCCTCGGCGGCAACCAGCATGCGTTCGGGATTCAGGCCATCGAGGATATATTTGAAGCCTTTCCCTTCCTCGCCAATGCGGTGTGCCGCCGGAACCCGGAGATTGTCAATGAACAATTCATTCGACGTGATCGCGTTGCGTCCCATTTTCTTAATGGGGCGAATATCCACGTGGTCACGGTCAAGGTCAGTGAGGAAAAGCGTCAACCCATCGGTCTTCTTGTCCGAGTCCTCAAACTTGGAGGTTCGGGTGAGCAGCAGGATCTTCTCGGATTCCATGGCCTTGGAGATCCAGACCTTGCGTCCGCTGACGATGTAGTCATCCCCGTCCCGTTTGGCAAACGTAGTGATGCGGGTCGTGTCGAGCCCTGCCTCGGGTTCGGTAACCCCGAAGCACACATGCAGGTCGCCATTCACGATGCGTGGGAGGGTCTCGCGTTTCATCTCTTCCGAGCCGTGCACAATCACAGGGTGCATTCCGAAGATCGATAGGTGCATCGAGCTTGCGGCGTTCATGCCGCCGCCCGAAGCTGCAACCTCTTCCAACAAGATTGAGGCCTCAGTGATACCAAAGCCGTGCCCACCATATTCCTCGGGAGTGGTGATTCCCAACCAGCCGCCGTCCGCGAATGCTTTGTAGAACTCCGAGGGGAATTCGTGGTTGAGGTCTTTTTCCATCCAATATTGGTCATCAAATTTGGATGCCAGCTTTGCGACCGCTTCCTTGATGGTCTGCTGGTCCTCAGTCAATGCAAAGTCCATGGGTCTGCCTCGCTTATCCGGAAAGTCCTCTTGGGTAACGTCCGCCACCCTTATTTGGCTTAATCGTATCAAAGGTCAGACCGAATAGAAAGAAGTTTCATCGCCTGCGGCTTCGTCTACTCTCGGGTAAGGTTATTTATCAGACCATTACGCGCATTCCGACGGCCCACCCGGGCATAGTACCCTCGCGGACAACCTGCCAGCGAGGCCAGATCAGAAGGTACGAGGACAACCATGAGTCTCACCAATAAGGCCGTGACAACGACCGGCGTCCGAGCGACTCTGACTCCACTGCAGGTTCCGAAGGCATCCGACGTTCTTGCAGACGACATGCGTGAACGGATCCTTCGCGGCGAATTTCCCGAAGGCACTTCGCTCCCCCCGGAGCGTGAACTTGTGGCGCAAACTGCCATGAGCCGGACTACGGTGCGCGAAGCCCTAAGAATTCTTGAGGTCCAAGGACTCGTCCAGATTCGCACTGGCCGCTCCGGCGGCGCTTTTGTTTGCCGGCCGGGCAAGGAATCGGTGGCCAACTCGGTAAACCTGTTAATCCGGGGTCGCCATGTTCTCCTCGCTGACCTCTTGGAGACCCGCGAAGCTATCGAGCCTGCTTGCGCAAAATTAGCGGCGAAACACCGCACCGACGAGGATCTTGAAATTCTGGATCGACTCAACGATGACATTGCCAACGAATCCGGCTCACTCGCTGAATTCCTTCAGGCCAACGTCGATTGGCACACTGCCGTTGCCGCAGCGAGTCACAATGAGCTGCTGTCTGGAATGATGCTGGCACTGTCCCACTCCATTTTTGACGCCACCAACAACCAAGGCTTTATCGATTCCACGGTCAGGGAAACGACTGCACGGGCCCACCGCTCTATCACCAAGGCAATCCGTGATCGCGACCAGGAAGCGGCAGTGCGGCGTATGACCCGCCATGTGCATTCCTATGCGAAGGCCGTGGTCGAAGTCGAGGACCGCACGGAAATCGAACTGACCGAACACTAGATTGCAACAGTAAAGTGCGGGTGCGATTTCATCGCACCCGCACTTTACTGACTATTTTCCTTGGTCGTTATTTCTCAGCCGATGCGAGCAACCGTTCGGCAATGCGCTCACGCAGGACGTTCTTCTGGATCTTCCCGGTCGGCGTCGAGGGCATCTCGTCCAGAATCTCGAGGCGCTCCGGGACCTTCTGGATGGCTAGCCCCTTGTCCAAGAGATATCCCTTGATCTCTTCCAAGCTCAGGCGGTTACCTTCGTCTTGCAAAGTCAGGTAACAGCAGGCACGCTCACCCATGGTGGGATCCGGCATGGCGACCACTGCCACTTGGTCCACACCCGGGTGCCCCGCCAACAGGTCTTCGACCTCGCGGACACTGATGTTCATTCCACCGCGGATCACGATGTCCTTGAGTCGGCCCGTGACCCGGACGTACCCATCTTCGTCCATGCGCCCCAGGTCCCCCGAGCGGGAGAAACCATCTTCGGTGAACATTGCGCGCTCTTCTTCGGGCATGCCAATGTACTCGAAGAGGTGCATGGACCCGTTGTACGCAATATCGCCCTCTTCGCCAAGGGGAACCTCGTGCCCCTCAAAGTCGATGATGCGCACCTCTTGGCCACGCAGGGCCTTGCCATCGCTGGTCACTGCCCGGAGCGGATCGTCATCGATGTGGCACATCGTCGTGGTGACGTTCTCTGTTCGACCGTAGAGGCTGATGATTTTCATCTGCGGGAATGCCTCCCGCGCGGCCTCAACCAGCGGGGCGGGGATGGGAGCCCCTGCCAGAGTCCAGAAGCGCATACTGCTGGCATCGTGGCGCAGGGGGTCGAAGGCGCCGAGCACGGTCTGCAAGAACGTCGAGGCATTAATTGTTCCGGTGCACTTGTATTTCTCAATGGCACGTAGTCCCTCTTCGGGGTCCCAGCGCTCCATGATATGCGTTGCGGCACCAAAGATGAGTGGGAGGATCAGGCTGGTGACCAAGCCGGTGGTATGTGTGACCGGACTTGGGCCAAACTGCACATCGGCATCGCTGTAGTTGTACTCCTCTCCCTGAATTCGGGCGCTGCAGGCCAAGGTGTTGAAACTATGCAGGCAGCCCTTGGCCTTGGAAGTCGTTCCGGAACTAAAAACTATTGCAAAGGCATCGTCCGGGCCCAGTCCGGAGCCGATCTCGGCCTCCAGATTGGCCAAAGGTCCGGGGACCAGAAGTTCGTCGTACGACAGTGCCCCGGCATGGGGCTTCTCGGCCCGGACCGTGATCACCGTTTCCAGGGTTTCACTTTCGCCACGCTGAGCCAGGAACATCTCCACATGGTTGAATTTGCGGTATTCCTCTACCGTGAATACCGCCTTGACTTCGGCAGTACGCAGGATATGGGAGACCTCACCGGTGCGATAGATGGGTTGGACGGGGACAATGATTGCGCCAAGGCGGTTGATGGCCATGCTGATGGCCGCGAACTCCGCCCAGCTCGGGATCTGCACAGCCACGGAGTCCCCGGCGCCGATGCCCTGTCGGTGCAGTCCAGCGGCAAGGCGCACCGCAATTTCGTGGACCTCGGCAAAAGTGAAGGTCTTCGTCGAATCGCTGATGAAGACCTTTTCGGGCCGGATCCGGTTCTGCTTCTCCAGCTCACCGAACATCGTCAGTCGATCCCATAACCCATCGCGGTAGAAGCCATCAATGTCCCGCTGGGTATAGCGATCAAGAACCGTGGCAAACGCCATGATCTCTCCTATTTCAGTCATTGTGCTGCAGAAGGCGATCCGCATCTTATGTATAAGATTATATTTGTCGGACCATTAATGCAATGGTTCGAGCACGGTCCCTTACTGTCCCGACCAGCGAGGCTCGCGTTTCTCCGAAAATGCTAGAACCCCTTCCTTGATGTCTTTGGTCGCAAACGCCAGAGCGAGCTGCCCTCGCAGATATCCCAGCGCGTCCCCCTGCGGCATATCCCGGGTCGCAGTCAAGGCATCCTTCCCGAGCCGCATCAACAACGGCGAGCGTGAAGCAAGGCGATCCACCACGCGTTGCAGTTCCTGTTCATAGTCCTCGGCCGGCACCACGGAGTTCACGATGTCCATCCGCTTGGCCTCGTCGGCGGAAATCAGCTCTCCAAGCATCATCAATTCATTGGCCTTGGCACGCGGGACGCTGCGGTAGATCAACGCCGAGATCATGAACGGGAAAACCCCCACATTGATCTCTGGGCAGCCAAAGCGGACCCCCTCCTTCGCAATGATCAGGTCACACGCCAACGCCAGTCCAAACGCCCCGGCCAAGACATCGCCCTCGGCCGCGCAGACCACGGGCTTGCCGAGCTCGCCGAGCAATTCATACAACCTCGGGAACCGATCCAGACCGTCGTACTTTTCGGTAAGTGGTGCCTCGTTGGCAAAAGCCTTGAGATTACCGCCACTGGAAAACACCTTGGTATCTGCGGAGCGTAGAACCACCACCCTCACACCGGCATCGTCACGGGCGCCCCCCAGGGCTTCGAGCAATTCATCAAGAAGCTCATCACTCAGGGCGTTGCGAGTGCTCGGGTCGTCCAACAGCAGCGTAGCGACGCCGCGTCCATCCACCGTGTACTTCACTTTGGGGCTTGCCATTTCCTCTTCCTCACTATTGATCCGTCACTGCCGACACAAACCATGGTTGCCACGCCAAGCATCGCGCCATAAAACCTGTCCCACTAATGCAACAGTGCGATACTTCCGAATCCCTCGCCCGACTCCATGCGCGTGTGGGCCAAGGCCGCGTCCTCCAGCCCGAAGACCTTGTCGATGATTGGCGGTGGCACCCGATGTTCCGCCACGAAGTCAAGCAATCCCATCATGTCTGCGGGGCTTCCCAGCGTGGTGCCGATCAGCTCGTACTGACCGAAGTAGTACGGTCGCACTGCCAAGGTTGCCTGATCCGCCACGGAGGCCCCGAGCACAACGCATCGCCCGCCGGGGCGGAGCGCTCGAACGGATTCTTCCCAGCGCCCAACCGAGTCCAGCACCAGGTCAAACCCCCTGCCCTCGGGCGTCAGCGAGCGAGCCTCATCGACCCAGCCGTCCGCAGAGTGGTTCACCCCTCCGACCGCCCCTAGATCCCGGGCGGCATTGATTTTCCCGGGCGAGTTTGATGTCACGATCACACGCGCGCCTGCGGCCGCGGCCAAGGCAATGGCAGTGGTGGCCACCCCTCCGCTGGCTCCCAAAATCAGTACCGATTCTCCGGCTTGCAGCCTGCCGCGGACGAAGAGGGCCCGGAAGACCGTCACGCCGACCAGGCCGAAGGTTGCGGCCTCCGCCACGGACAATCCCCTGGGTCGCGGCACCACACATTCGGCAGGAACCGCAATACGTTCTGCGTATGTCCCGAAGTTGTTATCCCCCACGATGGTGAAGCCCGGCGCCGGGGCCGCCTGACGCGTTCCCCAGAACATGGAGGGCAGGATGATGACCTCCTCACCGGTGTCCCGGCGAGTCCCGACACCATCCGCACCGGGCACATGGGGCAGCGGAGAGGCATAGGTGCCGCGTCGGACCAGCACGTCGTGCCAGTTCAAACCGCTCGCCTTAAGATCGACCTCAACCCAGCCCTCTGGCACCGGCGGCGCAACGATCGTTTCCAGTCGCAGCATCTCCGGCCCGCCATATTTCTGCATCACAACGGCTCTCATGGATACCTCTTCACATCAAGCATTTTTGGTCTTACCATTAGACATTATCGCAATGTTGCAAATCGAGCGAGAGGCGGCGATGGGGTTGATTTAACCATGACTTCGAGGTAACGATCGTTATCCTCGTGCTAATCTCGGCAAGATGGGTAGAGAACGAGATATTTTGCGGGCAGCCGCGGACACCTTTTACGAAAAGGGCTTCCATGGCGTGAGCGTGGACGAATTGGGCAAACGCGCAGGGCTCAGCGGTCCGGCGTTGTACCGAAGTTTCTCGGGCAAGGATGAGATTCTCTCGACCCTGCTCAACGAGGCCCTGGATGAACTAATGAGCGCGACGATTCCCGTACACGACGATCCCGCCAAGGACCTCGAGCGGGCGATCCGTCACCATGTGGATTTCGCTCTGAGACAGGGACCGATGGTGGGCATCTATCAGCGGGAGGTCCGTTCCTTGGTTGATCCGTGGAAGCGGGCTTTTTACCATCGCCGCCAGCTCTATTCGGATCGTTGGGAGGAACTTTTTCTCCGGCGCTATCCTCACTTGGATGCGGCCACCGCGGCAATTGCCACGCAGTCAACCCTGGGGACAATATTCTCCATCCCACATTGGCCCGGACGCATGCGCAATTCCGCAACAATCCTCGAACAAACACTGGCATTACTGGCCCACGGGCACCAAGCACTAGAACCGATCAAGAACATAGCCGTCACCTGACCCACTCGCCTCACTGGGGGTCGGTCACCACCATTAACTCAGGAGAGCCTAAATGCGCGCAGTTGTCATAGAAGAACTCACGGGCCCGGATGCCGCAAGCGTCCGGGAAGTACCGGAGCCCACCGGTGCGCACCCCCGGGCCAACGGCCGACGGGTACTGGTCGATGTCCACGCGGTCGGCCTTTCATTCATTGATCCCTTGCAGACCCGTGGCGCCTACCAATCGGGGGTTGCTGCACCCTACATCGCCGGCAGCGAATTGTCGGGCGTTGTCTTGGAAGCACCGGAAGACTCGTGGATTTCCGCGGGTGATCGGGTTGCTGGCATCGTCTGGCAGGGTGCCATGGCGGACCGCGCCCTTGCAATCGACGACTATCTGGTCAAGCTGCCCGATCATGTCGGCTTTGCCGAGGGAGCGGGCATCTGCATGAACTATTCCACGGCCTGGTATGCGCTGGAAAGCTCGAAGGCAAAGCCCGGGGACACCATCCTCGTCCAGGGCGCGGCCGGCGGAGTGGGTACCGCCGTGCTCGATCTGGCACCGGCATTCGGGCTTAAGAGCATCGCGGTGGTCTCATCCGACGAGAAGGCCGAGCTCGCAACCTCTTGCGGCGCGGATCATGTGCTGCGCAGCGATGGCAACTGGCTCGAGGAAACCAAGGAGATCACCGGCGGGCGCGGCGTGCAAGCCTTTATCGACATGGTCGGCGGGGACCGATTCCTGGACACCGTGCGCGCCTTGGCCATTGGAGGCCACGGGGTCATCGTTGGCTTTGCCGGCGGCAGCATTCCCGAGATCAAAATCAACCGCTTGTTGCTGCGCAACCTCACGTTGACCGGGATCGCGATGGACGTCATGGAGCGCGAGCACCCCGGCACATTGGCACGTGTACGTGAGGGCGTGCAATCCCTGTTGGACCACGGAAAGATCCGCCCTGCCGTGGAACTCCGGTTTCCCTTGGAGGAAGCAGCCCAGGCACTGACTTCATTGGAGAACCGGACGGCTCTGGGCAAGGTCGTCGTCGACGTCAAGTAGGTCCACGACTTTTGGGGGAGGGCGACGGTTGGCGCCCTCCCCCAAAAACGTGCCTGCGCGCTACGAGCGCACTTGGGAAGCAGCCAACTTGGCAGCGACTTCGGCACGCAACAGGTGCTTCTGGATTTTTCCGGTTGCAGTCGTTGGCAGCTCAGATACGATCTCGACCCGCTCCGGCACCTTTTGCAAGGGCAATCCACGTTCCTGCAAGTACGCGGAGATCTGTCCCAGCCCTATTTCCCCATCGCTGGGCACGATGAAGGCACAAACTTTTTCACCCAGCCGCTCATCTGGCATCGATACCACCGCAACGTTGGCAATGCCGGGATTTTCGAGCAATTCGTCTTCAATTTCACGGGCACTGATATTCATGCCGCCTCGGATAATAATGTCCTTCATCCGGCCGGTCACTCGGACATAACCCTGGTCGTCCATCCTGCCCAGGTCCCCGGACAAGGAGTATCCGTCCGGAGTGAACAGTGCCCCGGTTTCAGCTTCATTGGCCCAGTAACCGAGCATGTGACTCGGACCGTGATAAGCAATGTCGCCTTCTTCACCGCGCGGTACCTCTTCGCCCAGCGCATCAACAATCTTCACGCTGTGCAGGCCGACTGCCCGTCCGTCCGAGTCCAGGGAATGCCCCGCGTCGTCCGTCGCGGAGCACATGGTCGTAGCAAGATTTTCCGATCGCCCATACAGGCTCAGGGTCTTGCACCCGGGAAGAAGAATAGCTGACTTGCGAACGATTGAGGCTGGGATGGGCGCCCCTGCGCATACCCAAATACGAAGCGAGGACACTGCATCCGAATCGGTCCCGAGAGCGCCCATAAGCATCTGCAGGAACGGCGTGGCTGTGACCGCTGCGGTGAGCTTGTGCTCACGAATTCGTTCGATTGCCTCGACCGGGTTCCACACCTCCATAAAATGCGAGGAGGCACCCGTGACCAGCGGGATCAGAACGCTGGTCACCAGTCCCGTGCTGTGTGTGATCGGAGAGGGACCAAATTGGATGTCATCCTCGGTGTAGTCGAGTTCCCTGGCCATCCTCACCGCACTCGAGCGAACCGTGTTCAACGTGTGGTAGCAACCCTTGGGCCTCGAAGTGGTACCGGAAGTGTAGACGATCTGGAATGGGTCGTCCGGTGAGCTGTCCGGTCCGGCTTCGATTTCAAGATCCTCGAGCGACCCCTCAGCCAAGAGTGCCGAAAACGGCGTGGCCAAGGCCGCGTCCCGCTCTGTCGTCGGGCGGGCCGACACAATATGCCGGAGCCCCGGCGCCCGGTCACGCAATGAATGGAACATTTCAACGTAGTTGAATCCGTTGAATTCCGAAGCCGTCACGGCAACGACTGCGCCGGAGTTTTCCAGGACGTAGCCCACATCTCCGGCACGATATATCGGCATGCCGGGCACGACAACCGCGCCGATGCGGGAGGTGGCGGCAGCAACCAACGGGAATTCTGTCCAATTCGGAAGCTGGGCCACGACCCTGTCCCCCGCGGAAACACCGAGTCGCTTGAACCCTACTGCCAGTCTCAGCGCCTGCTCCCGAAACTGGGCAAAGGTCAATGACGTTGTGCTATCAAAGACAAAGACTTTGTCGGGGCGGGCCTGTTCCTGCTGCAGCAATTGCTGGTAAAAGCTTTCCTGCAACCATTCGCCGTCCCGGTAGTACTGCTCAACTTCCTGCTCGGTATAGCGATCACTCACTTTAGGCTCTGTCGTCATCTCAACCCCAAATTTGGTCAGTCCATTTTAAGTCTAGTACCAAAACATACTACGCAAAAGTTCGGTATACAAGAGGCAATGCATCAACCTTCCCGGAGGTACTGACATGACGCAACAGGGAGGTTGGGGCACTGAGAGTTTGGTCTAACAATTTCTCTTTAAGACCGCTATGCTGGGCTTTCAGTGACAGATAAACCACCACTGCGGTGTTCCGCGAAAGGACGGCCATGGCGCAACCCCTGCGCGCAACCGCGCTGACATGGACCGGCACACATACCCTGGCGCTGACCGCAATACTCCTGCTGACCCTGAACTTGCGCACGGCTCTGGCATCAGTATCGCCCATTGCAGTGATGGTTGGGAGGGACGTTTCGCTCGATAGCGTTCAGCTTGGAGTACTTGGCATGGCTCCAGCCGTTGCTTTTGCTGTGTCAGGCCTTTTCAGTGCCGCGGTATCGCGGCGCACAGGGCTTGAATTAGCGCTGCTTTCTTCCCTTGCAATCATGGTTGGTGCCCACTTCGCAAGATCAATGAGCAACAACTTCGGCACCTTTCTTGTATCAACCATCATCATCCTCTTGGCCGCCGGCGTCGGCGGAATTCTCCTGCCTCCCTACATCAAACTCATGTTTGGTCCGCGTGCCGTGGCGATCAGCTCGCTCTACCTCTGCGCAATTTCCGCCAGCACTGCTCTGCCCCCGGTCCTTGCTGTCCCTGTCGCCAACGCCTTGGGCTGGAGGGCAAGCCTCAACGTCTGGACGCTGCTAGCAGCAGTCGCCCTGGTCCCTTGGTTTGTGGCGTGGTTCCGATCCCGACTCCCCGCTCGTGCAAAAGGACCCACTGCCTCCACCGAACTTGGGGCGCAATCGCCGCCGCTCACCAACGTCTTGCGTTCGCGCACCTTCTGGGCGCTGGCGCTACTGCATGCGCTCAACACATTCTTTACATTCACCGTCTTTGCATGGCTTCCGACCCTCCTGGCAGAACGGTCCGGCATGAGTGTGCGAGACTCCGGCTGGATGCTTGGCTTGTTCTCCACCATTACCGTCCCGCTCGCTTTTGCCATACCCTGGTTGATTCGCAGGGTCAACAGACAACACCGATTGATCTATTCCTTTGCAGCATGCCTCGTTGCAGGGTGGGGCGGCCTACTCCTGGTACCAACGACGGCGCCCTGGGTCTGGGTTGTTTTCATGAGCGTGGGCACCGGCTTGTTCGTGGTCTATCAGGTGTTCTTGATTCAGCGCACGAACTCACCCTCGACCACTGCGAGTACCAGCGGATACTCCCAAACCATCGGATACCTGCTCGGCGGTATTGGTCCACTGCTGGTGGGACTGCTGCACCAGTGGACCGACGGTTGGACCGTTGCCCTGCTCTTCATGCTCGGCGTTTCCCTCTTGGTCTTCGTCGTTGGGTACCTTTTCAAGGACGGGCGCAGCGTGGATCCAGCGGACCATGTGCCAACGCACTCCTCCAATTCAGAATCAACTTCCCAACAGACAGAGTCGGGACATCCCGCAGATTTCGACAAGATAGGTGAATCATGAGCACGCAACAGCAGGAAAAAATCGTCATCCTGGACGGTGCACGCACTCCCATTGGCAGCTTTGGAGGTGCCTTCAAGGACGTTCCGGGCTTTGAGCTTGGCGCAGCGGCCTCCCGCGAGGCGCTCCTGCGCTCAGGCGTGGCGGCGTCGGACATCGACGAAGTGGTAATGGGCTGCATCGGACAAGTCGGCGCCGACGCCTACAACGCCAGGCGCGTCGGCATTGCCGCCGGGTTGCCCGAATCGGTGCCCGCCTACACGGTGAACCGTCTGTGTGGCAGCGGGCTCCAAGCCATCTGGTCCGCAGCCATGCAAATGCGTTGGGGCGGTGTCGATTTTGCGCTGGCCGGCGGCAACGAATCCATGACCCGCATGCCGTTCTACGATTTTGGCGCCCGCAACGGATACCAGCTTGGCGATCGATCCCTGGTCGATGGCACCTTGGCGATCCTCACCGATCCATTCACCGGCGTTCCCATGGGCGTGACCGGGGAGAACGTGGCGAAGAAATACGGCGTCTCTCGCACCGAACAAGATGAGTTCGCACTTCAGTCCCAGCAGCGTGCCGCCGGCGCGGCCGCCCAGGCGGCATTTGCCGAGGAAATCGTCGCCTTCGACGTCACCGGACGCAAGCCGTACACGGTCAGCGTGGATGAACACCTGAAACCCGGCACAACATTGGAGGGACTCGCCCGCTTGCGCCCCGCCTTCCAAGAGGGCGGGTCCGTTACCGCGGGCAACGCTTCGGGTATCAACGACGGAGGAGCGGCTATGGTGCTGGCCCGAGAGTCGGTGGCCGTCGAACGCGGTTTGAAGGGCCTGGTGAGCATCGAAGCGGTGGCCACCGCTGCCATGGAACCGAGCCTGATGGGATACGCACCGGTGCTAGCTCTCCAAAAACTCTTCGAACAGACGGGTACGACCCCCGCGGACATTGACACCATTGAACTCAATGAGGCCTTCGCGTCCCAAGCCGTTGCGGTGATCCGGGATGCCAAGCTGGATCCGGCCAAGACCAACCCCTATGGCGGCGCCATAGCACTCGGGCACCCGGTCGGAGCCACCGGCGCCATCCTGTCACTGCGGGTCGCCAAGGACCTGGTGCGCCGCGACTTGGAGCTCGGAATCGTCACCATGTGCATCGGTGGCGGCCAGGCCCTAGCCGCACTCTTCCGCCGTTACTAAGGAACTTTAGGGGAGACCACATGTCCATCACCAATGCTGCCACCATCCCGACCCCGACCGGCATTCCGCTTGCCAATCTCCGTGATCTAGGCGGCATGCCGGTGGCAGGGGGCGGGATACTGCGTCGCAATACACTTTGGCGCTCCGATGACGTGGCGTTGGCGCCGGCCGGGCAATTGCGCGAACTCATGAGTCTGGGACTGCGCACCATCATCGATCTGCGTTCGGATCCCGAGCGCGACCGGTCCGGGCCGGGCCATGGCCCGGGATTGGGCCTGCTGCACCATCAATTGCCGCTTCTTCACGATGCCGCCGATCCCCAGTCTCTTGCCAAGCTCTTGGCAGATGTCAATACCCCACATCGCGTAGGGCTTTGGTATGCCAGTCTTTTTCGTGCGCAATCGCCACGGCTGATCGAGGCCATGTCGCTCATTGCGAAGAGCGAGGGCGGTGTCCTGTTCCACTGTGCGGCGGGGAAAGACCGCACCGGGATCCTGGCGGTGGCGATCCTCTCGGCCATAGGCGCCGACCGTGACGCCATCGTGGAGGACTACATGATCACCCAGCCGAATATGGTGAACGTGCGGTCGAGGCTGGCAGCGCTCACCCGCGGCCGCGTGGGCAGCGGCAAGGGGCCAAGAAGCGCAGAGTCGCGTCCGATCTGGCTGGCACACCGTGATAGCATCGCTTCCCTGTTGACGGAATTGGAGCACGATGGTGGTCCGCTCGAGGTCTTGCGCAGCAGCGGATTCGACCAGGACATGCAGAACGAATTGCGTGCGCGTCTGGTCGAAAACCGATGACCCTGCCCGACGAAGCCATGGCCCCGCGCCACAAGGTTGTTCCCGCCAGAAAGGCGGCCAGCGTCCTGATGCTTCGAACCAGAGAAAAGATCTTGGAGGTCTTCATCCAGCACAGGGCAACGACGATGGACTTTGCCGCGGGGATGGTGGTTTTTCCCGGTGGGCGGGTGGACCAGGCCGACCGCGTCGCGGCCTTGGAGGATCCGGCGGCTGCGGGGATCTTGGCTTCGCATGCCGCAGCGTGGCGCAATACGAGCCTTGCAGGGGCCGAGCCAAACCACGACCACTTCGAGTCCTCGGTGGTGCTTGCCGCCGCGCGCCGGGAAGTCTTCGAGGAAACCGGATGCCTGCTCGAAGCCGAGCAGTTGCGTCCCTGGGCCAATTGGGTGACCCCTCCGCAGCAGCCCAAGCGCTTTGATACCTTCTTCTACGTGGCGAGCCCTGCCCCGGGTTGCTTGCCCCGTCACCAGACTACGGAAGCGGTTTCATCCGTTTGGATGGCCGTGGAGGAAGTTCTCGCTGCCCACGAACGCGGCCAACTACGCCTAATGCTTCCCACCCAGGCACTGCTGCAAAGCGTCCTTGAAACCGGATCGCTGGAAATGATTCTTGCCGCGAACGTCCCCATCGTTCCGGTGCGTCCGCAGTGAGAGGTCGTCGGTCATATGAGTGACGGGCCTATGGTCCCCGGGCACACACCGTAATCAATGAGCGCAGAATCGAAGCATCGGCGGTTTGTCCCCGCAGCAACGCTCCCGATTCATGTCGAGGATCCGGGCCAAGGACACCAAGCCCGAGCTCTTCGTGCGCCGGCTGCTGCATGCCGCCGGGTACCGCTACCTGTTCCACGGCCGCATCCCGATCGGCGCCCTGGTGAAGTTACACCGTGACCAGCCCGATGCCCGGCTGCCCGGCTGCCCGGCTGCCCGGCGGCAAGCTACCGGGAACCCCCGACATTGTTTTTCCGGCCCGTCGGCAGGTCGTCTTCGTCAACGGCTGCTTCTGGCACCTGCACGATTGCCCCGCAGGCCGGCACGCGCCGGCGACCAACGCCCGGTTCTGGGAAGACAAACGCAACCGCACCCGCGAACGCGACGGGCAGAACGCCGACGCGCTCAAGGCCCTGGGCTGGGAATCCCTGGTGTTGTGGGAATGCGACCTCGGGGACCCGC
The DNA here is from genome assembly GCF_001863355.1 of Arthrobacter sp. UCD-GKA. NCBI lineage: Bacteria > Bacillati > Actinomycetota > Actinomycetes > Micrococcales > Micrococcaceae > Arthrobacter > Arthrobacter sp. UCD-GKA. The sequence goes on from NZ_MOLR01000004.1 coordinate 510,974, forward strand.
AAGCCACCATGGAAACCCTCGCCCGGTTCCTTGGGCCACCCTCGCGACGCCTGGAATCCTAGATTTCGAAGCATTCCACTTGCTTTGCGGTCAATGGCTCACCTGTCCCGGATTTTTGCCTGCCGATGCGCCGTTGCAAGACCAAGAGTTTTCTTGGGCTGCCCTGCACACAGCAACGGAGCGTCGTGGCTCCACCAGGCGATGGTGGGGCCACGACGCTCCGTTGAATCCGCTGCTTAGACCGACAATCGCCGCGGGGTGCGGTTCCAGCCGAAGTTCTGCCTGAGCAGCCGGCTCCACTTGTTGGCGGCCAGGTGCTGGTGCAACAGCGCGATGCCGAGGCAGTACTTGCTCATACTCACCGGGCGGATACCCATCTGCGACAACGCCGAGTCCGCCGCTCCGCGTCCGCTGGCGGTCTTCGTCTCGATCACGAACAGGTCCGGACCGTGCACCGCGGCGTCCTCCCGGGAATACACGAGGTTCACGTCGCAGGTCAGCCGCTCCTCGTCCAGGGGGTTCACGAAGGTCCCGCGGACATAGTCACTTCGCATGACCGGCTCCAGGTGCGGAAGTTCCAGGTTGTACTCGGCGCGCAGTTGCGCACGCAGGAACTCGGTCGCCTCGGGGTTGATGGCATCGCGCTCGGAAACCTCGTAGGGAATCCGGTGCTTCACGGTCTGCCCGCGCAAACCCTTGAACTTCGCCTCGAACATGCACAACCCGGAATCGGCGTAGGTGCGCGTGCGGATCTTGTAGCGGCGCCGGCGCCCCTGCTTGTGCGCGGTGAACATCTCCAGGTCGGGGGTGTCGAAGTACACCGATTCGTAGGTGAACATCCGGCGTCCCTCGATCTCCATGATCCGGAAATCGGGGCCAAGCCGGGACATCAGCTCGGTGAACTGCTCGGCTGAGAGCAAGAACTTCTTATCCACCCGGGTCATCAATGCGGCCTCGCTCACGACCTCCTCAAGCGAGATCGGATCCGCCGCAGTGGCAGCCGAGTCCAACGCCCGGGCGCACGCTCCTGCCAGCACCCCGGTCCTGGAACCCTGCGTCGTGGTCATGGTCATCGCCCCCGACGCTGGGCAAGGTCCCGATCGCCTGCGGTGTGCGCCTGCGGCGTGCTTGCCGGTGTCGGGATCGATTCGATGGACGGGGCGTCAAGGAGCTCGCGACCCTTGCCGGCCACGGTGTTGGCGCGGAAGCGCACGTCCACAATGGTCAGGTCGCGGACCATGTCCAGCTCGATCACCACGGTGCGCAGCACCTTGGCATTGAGCAGCTCGGCCAGTGCGGCGTGCAGCTGGTGCTGCTGCGCATAGGCAGTGTCGAGGGTGACGGTCTGGCGCATGGTGCGTCGGCCGAAGGCCGGGTGGTCAGCGACGAACATGACCAGCACCATGGCCAGGCTCAGCGCCGGCGAAAGCCAGGCCGGGTCCGGGTGCAGCCCGTTGATCAGGCCGATCGCCAGCGAAATGAAGTAGTAGGCGACCTCTTCCTGGGTCAGGGTGTCCGAGCGAAGGCGGATGATCGACAGGATGCCGAACAGTCCCAGACCCAGGCCGGCTCCGGCTCCGGAACCGTTGAGCAGCATCGTCACCCCGAAGATGCCGAAGTTCAGTGCCAGGTAGGCCAGCGCAAGGTCCTTGCGGAAGTGCCGGCGGTAGTAGATGCCGCATACCAGGACCAGCATCGCAACCATGTTGGCTGCCAGGGCTATCCAAAAGTTCTGCATATCGAACTCCTTCATCTCAGGTGTTGTTCATTCACTGTCTGACTAGGACGGTATTGATTCTTTATGAGATGAAAAGGAGTTTTTGATGAGAGGGCTCTCATGAAGGAGCGGCAAACATTGGATGTACCGCGGATTAACCGGGACCCCACGATCCGGCGGATTCCCGGCGGAAGGTCCTGAACCAGCGGCTCCACACACCCGGAGGCAACACCATCAACAGGCCCTCAACGCAGAAACCGAATGGCCACATGCGCCGAACACGGCTGGCGATTCGCCCAGAAAGCGGGCACATCCACAGGCAATCCCACATCTTCCGCGCAAACCACTTGACGTTGCCACACAAACGGGCATAAAGTCATTCAAACACAGATTCATGTGTGACACGTCACTGGATGCGAGGAAGCCATGTTCGCCGAAGAACGGCACCGACTGATCAACGAGATGATCGCCGGCAACGGGAAGGTCACCGTCGCCGAACTTTCGGCACGCTTCGAGATCACCCGCGAAACCGTGCGGCGTGATTTGGCCCAGCTCGAGTCCGAGGGCACGCTGCGCCGCGTCCACGGCGGGGCCGTGGCCACCCAGGCGGTGAGCACACGGGAGGAAAGCCACGACGAACGAACCACCATCCACTCCGAGGCCAAGGCACGCATCGCCCAGGCCGCCCACCTGCTCCTGCCCGCCGAGGGCGTCTCGGTCATGCTCGACGCCGGAACCACCACCGAGATCCTGGCCGGGCTGATCGCCCGGAACTCGTTCAACACCCCCTCGCTGGTCATCACCCACGCGCTGCCCATCGCACAGCGCCTGGCCGGAAACTCGCAGATCCCGCTGGAGCTCATCGGTGGCCGGGTGCGCGGTCTGACCAGCGCCGCCACCGGCGCCGGAACCGTCGAGCAGTTCTCCCGGCTCAGCGCCGACGTGGCCTTCATCGGCACCAACGCCCTGCACTCCAGCTTCGGCCTGAGCACCCCCGACCCCATGGAGGCCACGGTCAAGACCGCCATGGTCGCCAGCGCCCAGCGCGTGATCGTGCTGGCGGATTCCTCCAAATTCGAAAGGCTCACCCTCGTGCAATTCGCGAAACTCGACGCAATCGACACCCTGGTCACCGATGCCGCCCCGACCGGCGAGCTGGCTGCGGCCCTCGAGGCCGCCGACGTGGAGGTGGTGCTGGCATGATCGTCACCCTGACCATGAACCCCGCCCTGGACAAGACCATCGAACTGGGCGCCGCACTGGCGCACGGAGACGTGCAGCGCTCGCGCGGCAGCCACCTCCAGGCCGCGGGCAAGGGCGTGAACGTCTCGCGCGCCATCGCCCAGGCCGGGGTCAAGACCCTGGCGGTGCTGCCCGGGGCCGGCACCGACCCGCTGCTGCGCCAACTGATCCTGGACGACGTCGACCACCGCTCGGTGCACATCGACCACCTGCTGCGCACCAACATCACCATCACCGACCCCGACGGCACCACCACCAAGATCAACGAACAGGGCCCGGTGCTCAACTCCGCGGTGCTTCAGGAACTGGTGCGCGTGGTCGTGGAGGTTTCCCGGACCGCGACCTGGCTCGTGCTGGCCGGCTCGCTGCCCCCGGGCGTGGAACCGGGCTTCTACGCGGACCTGGTGGCCACGGTCCGCACGGCCCTGGGCGATGCGGCACCGAAGATCGCTGTGGACACCTCCGAGGCCCCGCTGCGTGCGCTCTTCGCCGACGGCGTCACCACCCTGCCTGACCTGGTCAAGCCCAACGCCGAGGAACTGGCCGAGCTCACCGGCCAGGGCATGGCCGCCGGCTTCGAGGACTCCCCAATCGCCGCCGCCACCGCAGCCCGGACACTGGTCGACCGCGGGGTCGGTGCCGTGCTGGCAACCCTGGGCGCCGGGGGCGCGGTGCTGGTCACCGACGAGGGAGCGTGGACCGCCAGCCACGCGCCCATCGTCCCGCGCTCCACCGTCGGCGCGGGTGACTCGGCCCTGGCCGGGTACCTGCTGGCCGATGTCGCCGGATACTCCCCGGCCCACTGCCTGTCCCGTGCCGTGGCCTACGGGTCCGCTGCCGCGTCCCTTCCGGGCTCCGCCATTCCCACCCCCAACCAGCTGGCTCCCGACGCCGTCACCGTCGCCGAGCTGTCCAACACCCCAAGGACGACGTCATGATCGAACTCATCAACCGGGCTCTTGTCAGCCTGGACGCAGATCTCGGCACCACCACCGACAACGTGATCGAACACCTCGCGTCCCTGGTCTCGTCCCAGGGCCGGGCCACCGATGCCAGTGCCCTGGCCGCCGATGCCAAGGCCCGCGAGGCCAAGACCGCCACCGGCGTGCCCGGCGGCATCGCGATCCCGCACTGCCGTTCGGCCGCGGTGCTTGAGCCCACCCTGGCCATGGCCCGGCTGGCCCCGGCCGTGGACTTCGGCGCCAAGGACGGCCCTGCGGACCTGGTGTTCTTCATCGCCGCCCCCGAGGGCGCCGACCAGGCCCACCTGAAGCTGCTCTCCAAGCTCGCCCGCGCACTGGTCAAGAAGTCCTTCACCGCCGCCCTGCGCGCCGCAACCAGCGAGGAAGAGATCGTGGAACTGGTCTCCGCGGTGCTCTCCGACGACCCGGCAGCCGCCGCCGCAGCCGTCGCGGCCACGGAAACCCCGGCTCCCGCCCCGGCAGACGATGCACCTGTGCAGCAGCCCAAGCCGAAGATCGTCGCGGTCACCGCCTGCCCCACCGGCATCGCCCACACCTACATGGCCGCCGACTCCCTGGCCCAGACCGCCGAGGAGATGGGCGTCGAATTCGCCGTCGAGACCCAGGGTTCCTCGGGCTCCACCCCGCTGCCCAAGGGAACAATCGACGCGGCCGACGCCGTGATCTTCGCCGTGGACGTGGATGTGCGCGACCGCTCCCGCTTCGCCGGCAAGCCGCTGATCCAGGTACCGGTCAAGCGCGGCATCGACGAACCGGCCAAGCTCATCAACGACGCCATCGCCGCTTCCAAGGACCCGCACGCCCGCCGCGTCCCGGCGGGCGCGGGCGCCGAGGAGCCCACCGCATCCGAGGGCACCGAATCCTTCGGCGGCGGGCTCAAGCGCGCGCTGCTGACCGGGGTTTCCTACATGATCCCGTTCGTCGCCGGAGGCGGGCTGCTCATGGCCCTGGGCTTCCTGCTCGGCGGCTACGCGATCACCGAGGTCGCCGACGACGTACTGGGCTCAAACACCCTGTTCAACCTGCCCGGTGCCGACGTCGTGACGCAGATCGGCGCCCAATTCGGCCCGCTGGGTGTCTACCTGGGTGCCGTCGCGTTCAAGATCGGCAACCTGTCGATGGCCTTCCTGGTCCCGGCGCTGGCCGGCTACATCGCCTACGCCTACGCGGATCGGCCGGGCATCGCCCCGGGCTTCACCGCCGGTGCGGTCGCCGGGTTCATGGGCGCCGGCTTCCTCGGCGGCATCGTCGGCGGCGTGCTCGCCGGCCTGGCCGCCCGCTGGATCACCTCCTGGAAGGTCCCGCGCTTCATGCGCGGGCTGATGCCGGTGGTCATCGTGCCGCTGCTGGCCTCGATCGTCGCCTCCGGGCTGATGTTCTTGCTCTTGGGCGGGCCAATCGCCAAGCTGACCGTGGCACTGAACGGCTGGCTCTCGGGCATGACCGGCACCGCCGCCATCACCTTGGGACTGATCCTGGGACTCATGATGGCCGTGGATTTGGGTGGCCCGGTCAACAAGGTCGCCTACTCCTTCGCCGTGGCCGGGCTGGGTGCCGGCTCGATCGCCGCGAACCCCGCCCCGCTGATGATCATGGCGGCGGTCATGGCCGCCGGCATGGTGCCACCGCTGGCCATGGCCCTGGCCACGGTCATCTCGCCGAAGTTGTTCACCGGTGCCGAGCGCGAAAACGGCAAGGCCGCCTGGCTGCTGGGCTTCTCGTTCATCTCCGAGGGTGCCATCCCGTTCGCCGCCTCCGACCCGCTGCGTGTCATCCCGGCCTCCATGGTCGGCGGCGGCATCACCGGGGCCATGATCATGGGCTTCCATGTGCTCTCGCAGGCCCCGCACGGCGGCATTTTCGTCTTCTTCGCCATGAACAACACCTGGCCGATGTTCCTTCTCTCCACCCTGGTGGGAACCGTGGTCTCGGCGGTCCTGGTGATCGTGCTCAAGAAGTTCGTCCGTAAGCCCATCACGCAGGCGCCGGCCGTCGCCGAACCGGTCAAGGTCGCCGCGTAAGCGGGACCAGGCAACCCCTCAAACCCACCCCAACCCAAGGAGCTCCCCATGGCAGAACGCATCGCCACCATCGCCAGCCGCGTGGGCCTGCATGCCCGCCCGGCAGCCATCTTCGCCGAGGCAGCCGGCAACGAGGACCTCGAGGTCACCATCGCCCGCGAGGGAGAGCCGGCCGAGGACGCACTCGACGCCGCCAGCATCCTGTCGCTGATGGGCTTGGGCGCCGGACACGGCACCAAGGTCGTGCTGCGGGCAGATGGCGAGGGTGCCGAGTCCGTGCTCGAGACCTTGGCCGCGATTTTGGAAACGGACCACGACGCCTAAGCGTGGTCGCTGCGCTTGAGCCCTGTGTCCCGGGTGGAACTTCTCAAGGAAGTTCCACCCGGGACATTTGCGTTTCCGAACAGATCGGCTGCGCACCGCACGAGAGCAGGCGATGCCGGTGCCTTCAACTGCTCAATGCACCTCGTGCGTGGCGCCGAGGTGTTCCCAATCCAACGTTTGCAGGACAGCTTAAGAGTCGTGCCAGCGAATGATTTGGTCGATGTCAACAGAACCCCAAAGTGGTACAATAAAGTCGTACAACCTTGGAGGTCCAGGCCATGTCGATTTCAGCCAGCGAGGCGCGAAAAACACTATTTCCTCTGATCGATCGCATCAATGAGGATCGCATCGCCGTGGAGATTGTTTCCCGCCGCGGCAACGCCGTCCTGATGCCCGCAGATGACTACGCTGCCTGGCAGGAGACAGCCTATTTGTTCCGGTCTCCGGCCAACGCCCGGCGCCTGTTGGACTCATACGAGCGCGCCACCACGGGAGAGCACTCCGAGCATGAGCTCGATCGCGATTGATCCATGAGACTCGTCTGGGATCAGTCCGCATGGGAAGACTACGTCCATTGGCAATCAGTCGACCGCAACATTCTCAAACGTATCAACAAGCTCATTGATGCCACCCTGCGCGATCCCTATGCCGGCATAGGGAAGCCTGAACAACTTAGATACGGCGCACAAGGTTCTTGGTCCCGCCGCATCACCGAAGAACACCGGCTGGTTTACCTCGTGATTCAAGATGACTTGGTGATTCTTCAAGCCAGATACCACTACTGAACAGTTCTTTCAGCCGCGTTCGTCTTGGACTTGAATGGTCTCGGCCTTCAGCCGTCGCGGAACAACTTTTCGCAATCCGCGCCCCTCCGGCGCCTTCCCCACGGCAGTTTCTGCGGAGGGCCTCGGTGCAGAATCCGTGCTCGAGACCCTGGCCACGATCCTGGAAACGGACCACGACGCATAGGTTCCGCGACTCCTTATATATAGCAACGTCCCGGGCGGGCTTCTTTTCGAAGCCCACCCGGGACGTTTCAGCATATTGAGGTACTGCTCGGGAGCGCGGTTGCCGCCGCGCTCCCGGTGGGGAGCAGCACGTGGTGCAACGCATTTTGGCTCCGCCCCCGGGTTGTCTCCGGTCGCGGGACGGATCACCGCATTACGGCTGCATCGTCGGCACCTTCTTGCCCTCGTTGGCCGCCTTGCGACGGCGGACCAACTGGCGAAGCGGTGGCAAGGTAACAGCCGCCACGGCAATGACCAGCAGCACCACGGCGATCGGGCTGGTGAAGATCGAGGCCCAGCCATCGGTCAGCAATGCGCGGCGCAGGTTCGATTCTGCCAGCGGGCCCAGGATGAGTCCCAGCACCGCCGGACCCGGAGGGAACCCGAAGCGCAGCATGAACAAACCCACCATGCCGAAGATCAGCATCATGAAGACGTCGAACACCGAGTTGTTGATCGAGTAGGTGCCGACCATGCAGAACACCAGGATGACGACCCACAGGAAGTGGTCCGGCAGCTCGAGCAGCTTGATGACGCCCTTCATGCGCAGCAGGCTCAACACCAGGGTGAGCACCGTGGCGATCAGCAGGATGGTCACCAGCGACGCGATCAAATCCGGGTGGCTGCTGAACAGGCCAGGACCGGGCTGGATGCCCCAGATCATCATCGAGCCGATCATCACGGCCATCACCGAGTCCCCGGGCACGCCCAGGGCCATGGTGGTGGTGATTGATCCGCCCAGCGTCGCGGTGGAAGAGGTGTCCCCCGCGGTCAGTCCCTCGAGCGAGCCCTTGCCGAATTCGTGCTTCTTCTTCGAGGCCTTGCGGGCGTTGTCCCAGCCGATGATCCCGGCAATGTCCCCGCCCACGGCGGGAACCAGGCCAATCACCGAACCGGTGGCGGCACCGATGGCCGTGGGCTTGGCCAGGCGCTTGAGCAGCTTGCCGTCGGGCATCCACTGGCCCATCTGGCTGATGGGCTTGATGCCCTTGCCCTTGCGGTGGGTGAGGATCTGGTTGATGACCTCGGCCAGCCCGAAGAAGCCGATGATCACCGGAATGAACGGGATTCCGCCGTTCAGTTCCAGGATGCCCATGGTGAAGCGCTGGTCCCCGGTGATGGGATCGCGCCCGACGGTGGCCAGGAACAACCCGAACGCACCGGCGGCCAGGCCCTTGAAGATCCGTCCCGAGGACACACCCACCATCATGGTCAACCCGAAGACCACCAGCGCAAACATCTCCGCCGGACCGAATTGCATGGCGAAGGCCGAAAGCGGGACCGCAGCGACCGCAAGGATCGCGATGCCGCAGATCATGCCGACCGCCGAGCCCAGCGCCGAGGTGGTCAGCGCCAGGCCGGCCTTGCCCTGGCGGGCCAGCGGGTAGCCGTCGAACGTGGTGGCTATCGAGGCCGGCGTGCCGGGGGTGTTGATCAGGATTGCGGGGATCCTGTCCCCGAACTGCGCCGCCACGTAGATGGTCAGCAGCATGGCCAGACCCTGGGTGGGTTCCATGGTGAGGGTGAACCCGGAGGCCAGGGCCACGGCCATGGTGGCGGTGACCCCGGGGAAGGCCCCGACGAGCATGCCGATGAGGATGCCGATGCCGATAATCATCAGGGTGTCGGGGGCCATCACCGCGGCGATGCCGTCGGTGACGGGTGAGGTGAAAACGGTGATCATAGCGGGACTCGCAATGCAACGATGAACAGGAAATGGAGGACCGCGGTGGTCACCGTGGGGAAGGCCAGCACGGCCTTCCAGCTGCGCCCGCCCAGGACCAGGGTGAACAGAGCGAGCGCGACAAAGGTGATGATCCAGAACTGCAGGACGTTCCACAGCAGCAGGTAGCCGATGCATACCGCCATCGTCATCCCGAACATCGCCAGCCCCGAGGTGGTGATCCGCTCCGGGACATCGGCCTTGCGGACCCCGCGCATCACGTTGTTCAGCACGATCACCGCGCCGAAGAGGATCAGTCCGGCCCCGAGCATGTTCGGCCAGAAGACCGGGCCCAGCTCCGCACTGCCGCGCACGACGATGCCCTTGCCGGCAACCAGGATCCAGATCCCCAGACCGAGGCAAGCGGCCACGGCGATCAGCTCGCGCAGGCGCACCGGAAGATCGCGGACCAGTGGTTCCTCGTGGTGGTGCGCGGACTCGATGGCCGCGTCTTGGTCGATTTCTTCAAGCGGTGGTTGGTCAGTCATGCTCTCCTCGCTGACTTTTAGGTGCCCAGGGACGGGCCAGGGAACTACTTGGTGTTGTTCTTGGCATAGTCGATCCACGGGCCATAGCGCTTGGCCTCGTCCTGGATGAAGGCAGCCATCTCGGTGGAGTCCTTGAAGGTCGGCACCAGGTTCGAGGACTTGATGACCTCCTGGTAGCTGGCGTCGGCGGTGGCCTTCTCCATGGCGTCGGAGAGCTTCTTCACGGCGTCCTCGGGGGTGTCCTTCGGCGCCATGATCCCGACCCAGGAGGCGTTTTGCAGGTCCACGCCGGCTTCCTTGGCGGTGGGCACATCCGAGTTGTCCGGATCACGCTCGTCGGTGAGCATGGCCAGGTAACGCAGGTGGCCGCCGTCGACCTGGACCTTCTGCGAACCGATGGCGTCAATGGAGAAGTCGACCTTGCCGGAGGCCGCTGCGGCGATGGCCGGGGCCGACCCGTCAAACGGAACCGAGGTCAGCTTGATGTCGGCCAACTGCTGCAGGCCGGCTGCCGGGGAGTCCCACACCGAGCCGATGCCCGGGGAGGAGAAGGTCACTTCGCCCGGCTTGGCCTTGGCCGCGGCAATCAGGTCTTCGAGGGTCTTGAACGGGGAATCCACGGGGACGGCGATGGCCCCGGGTCCGGCCAGCCCCTGGCCGATCGGCGCGTAGTTCTCGGGTTTGATGTCGTAGTCCATGAACTGCAAGGTAGCGACCTCGACGCCCATCATGGCCAGGTTGTAGCCGTCCGGTTCCTGCTCGGCCAGCCAGTTGTAGGCCACCGAACCGTTGGCACCCGGCTTGTTTTCCACGATCACGTTGACGCCGAGGTCTTTTTCCAGCAGCGGGGCGATGGTGCGTGCGGTCAGGTCGCCGGAGCCACCGGCAGCCCACGGCACGATCAGGCGGACGTCCTTGGACGGGAAGTCCCCGTCGGCCGTGCCACCGGACTTGGCGTTGGCCGAACAACCGGTGACTGTCAGCAGGCCTGCGGCAATCAGTGCCGCGGAACGGAGGATGGTCTTTTTCATGATGGTTCCCCTGGAATTTTGGTGGCCGGGCAGGTGCCCGACGCGGTGCGAATGTATATGTCCTAGCTGGGTGGGCTGGTGGTGCCGGACGGGTTTCGCCAAGGCTTCCTCGCAGTGCCTGCTCGATCAGTACTTGTGCGTAATGCGCACATATGTACTTAATGCGAACAACCTGTAACGTAGCGTACTGCATGCTGTGATGCAAGCCACTGTAAAAATCCGAACTTCAACGGCAGGCATTCGACCGCATTTTCGCACCGACAACACAGCCGATACTTGTTCAAAGTTCCTCAAAAAACCCCGTTGACAAGGTATTTCAAGCTCCATCACCCGGCATCCGAACCGCTCGACAATTGCCCCGTGCGGAATCCTTCCAGGGTTCGGTCAGCGGACGGACGGCCGTAACACTTGCGCGCTTTGCGCACGCCGGGGTCAGCTGCTTCAGCCAGGCCACGCGCGCCTGTGGTCCACGGGTGGAGGTCAGGCACTGTTGCGGCCCCCGCTGAGATCCAGGGTCTGCCCGGTCATGTAACTGGCTTCGGACGAGAGCAGCCAGGCGGCCAGCGCCGCAAACTCGGTGGGATCGCCTACCCGCCCCATCGGCACGCGTGAGAGCAGTTCGGCATTGCGTTCCGGACTAAGTGCCGCAAGCAGCGGCGTCTGGAACATGGACGGAGCGACGCAGTTGATGGAGATGCCATGGCGGGCATTCTCCTTGGCCGCGGTCTTGCCCAGCGCAATCAGACCCGCCTTGGAAACCGAGTAGGCAGCCATGTTCGGGTTGCCTTCCCGCCCCGCGATCGAGGCGAGCATGACGATCCGTCCGTAACGGGCCTCACGCATCACCGGCAAGACGGCCTGCAACCCGTGGAGGCACCCGGTGAGGTTGATTTCCAAGGTCCGGTTCCATCCGGCCTGGGGCATCTGGTCCACCGGCGTTTCCGGTCCCTGGAGCCCGTGGCAAAACAGGGCCCCGTCGAGCCGGCCGAAACGCCCCAGTATCCCCTCCAGCACCTGCGACCATTGCCCCGGATCCGTGACGTCCAGGCTCTGCGACAGCCCGTCATCCCCCGGAGCCTCGACGGGCGCGACCACGTCGGTGGCCACCACCACTGCGCCCTCCCGGCGCAGCCGTTCCACGGCGGTGGAGCCCAGTCCCCCGCTGGCCCCGGTCACCAGGACCACCCGCTGGGCGAAGCGGCCCGGCCACGGACTAAAATCTGGCGGGGGTGCCAGTATGGGATCATCCATGAGGTTCTCCTTGGTGTGCGATACGAGTGTGGAGTCCCGGAAGATATCCGGGCCTACAGCTTCGCTCATGGCTTGTGGGCCTTGGGCCCAGGCCATCCATGCAGCAGGTATGCGTTCGGCGTAGCACCTCGGTGCCCCCGGGCATCTGCGGAATCATGCGCGAACGACCCCTGCGGCGGCCCGCTTTCGTGCACCCTCGGCGGCGATGTGCCTGCCCGCAGCAAAGGCACGGGTCACCGCCGAGCCGAGGGTTGCCCCGCCACCGGGGTAGTTGTTGCGGAACACGCTCGCGGCAACATTCCCCGCCGCGTAGAGCCCCTCGATCGGCTTGCCGTGCCGGTCCAGGACCTGCCCGTCGTGGTTGGTGGCCAGTCCGCCCGAGGTACCGAGCACACCGGCATGCAACGGCACCGCGTAAAACGGTGCGCGCGCCAGCGGTGCCAGGCAGGGGTTGGGCAGGTTAGACGCATCCCCCAGGTGACGGTCCTGCTCGCTGCTGCCACGGCCAAACTCGGTGTCCACGCCTTGTTCGGCGTCCAGGTTGAAGGTGCGCACCGTTTCGGCCAGGGCGGCGGCATCGATGCCCAGTGCCCGGCCCAGGTCCTCCAGGGACTCGGCGCTGGTCATCCACTCCTCGGGCACCCCGGGAGTGGAACCGGCCACCGGGTACTTTTCGAGGTAGTTGGCATCGAACACGAGCCATGCCGGGTTGTTGGCCTGGTGTGAGGTGTTCGGATCGATGTTGGCGAAGACCCGCGCGGCATCGTGGTAGTTCAGGGCCTCGTTCACGAAGCGGCGCCCGGTGGCGTTGACGGTGATGGATCCCGGCAACGTCATTTCCACGTTGCCCATGCGGCCCGAGGGCCTGGAGTCGTATTGCTGCGCCGGCGGGGTGATCACCGGCACGCCCCAGACCGCTGTCATGTCCCGCACCGTGGCACCGACGGCGAGTCCAAGTTCCAGCCCGTCGCCCTCGTTCGACGGGGCGCCGATAGGTGTGACCGGAAGCGGCAAAAACGCTCGGCGCAGCCGCTCGTTCCATTCGAACCCGCCCGAGGCGATGACCACCGCATCGGCGCGAACCGCAACCGAGCCGTCCACCGTGAGACGCCATCCCGCGTCTCCGCGCACCATGTCGGTCACCGGTGCCTCGAGGGCCAAGACCACTCCCAGGTCCAGGGCGGTGGCAGCCAGGGAGCCCACCAGGGCGCCGCCCATGGTGCGCACCCCCGAGGCGGCTCGTTTGGCGAGCAGCCCCGCGTCGGGGGCCCGCCCGTTGAGGTTGTCGCGCTCGATCATGCTCAGCAGCGGGAAATAGGTTGGCGGGCGCAGCATGGCGCTGAGCCCGGGGTACCCTTCCCCGGAGAACGGCAGGTTGTCCAGGCTTCGACCGCCGTGCGCGGCGCCGTCCCATTCCATGTGGTAGTCCGGCCGTGCCAGCGGCACGAGGTTCACCCGGGTCTGGCCGTCGAGGAACTCGATGGCCTGCGCCGCGGTGTCAACGAACCAGTCGATGTCGGCCTGCTCCACGGCGTGGCCTGCCGCGGCGTGCAGGTAGGCGGCCCCGGCCGCCTTCGAGTCGGCAAATCCGGCTTCGCGGGCCAGGTGGTTGTTCGGTGCCCAGATCACGCCGCCGCCGACGGAACTGGTTCCGCCCAGCAGTGCGGCCTTCTCCAGCACCAGCACGTTGGCCCCCGCGTGGGCGGCACGCACCGCGGCGGTCAGGCCGGCGGCACCGGACCCGATGACCACCACGTCATAGCCGGGCTCCAGCTCGGTGATAGGTGTGGCCGGGGAGGCAAGGGGGGTGTTCATGGTTCGGCGCTTTCGTTCGGTGGGACTCGGGGACGGGGCTCTTAGGAGGCCAGGACGCTGGCGGGCATGTCGATGACGATCTTCCCGACGTTTTGCCCGGGATCCAGCATGGTCTCGAAGGCCTGGCCGAGTTGCTTCAAATCGAAGCTGTGGGTGATCAGCTTGTAGGCGAGGTCGTGGTGCCGGTTGAGCACCTCGAGTGCCTCCGGGATCAGGTTCAGCGAGTTGCGGCTGCCACGGATGTCCAGTTCCTTGAAGGGGACATCTCTCATGGACAGTGCCGCGGTTGCCGTGGAGATCCCGACCTGGACGATGCGTGCCGTGGGCGCGGCCAGGCGGACCGCGTTCTCGAAGGAGACCGGAACGCCCGTGGCCTCGATGACCAGCGACGGGCCCGACAGCGGGCACCAGCTCTCGAGTTCGGCCTGCTGTTCGGGGTTCGGGAATTCGCCGGAGCCGGCCTTCAGCGTGGCCACGGCCCCGAAGGCCCGGGCCAGTTCGAGGCGCGATTCCGAAAGATCCGAGGCGATGACAGTGACCCCGCGCTCGGTCAGGAACAAGGTGGCCAGCAGCCCGATCGGCCCGCACCCCAGCACCAGCGCGGTTTCGCCTTCCACCGGGGTTCCCCGGTTGACGGCCTGCATCGCGATCGAACCGGGCTCCCCGAGGGCGGCCAGCCTCACGGGCATGCCCTCGGGCAGCACATGGAGCTTGCCGACAGGGACGCTGACCACTTCGGCCAGCGCGCCGTCCTCGTAGCAGCCCAGGCAGGAAATTGACTGGCAGACGTTGTAGCGCCCGGCCTTGCAGGGACCGCACTCGTTGCAGTAGACCATGGGGCTGACCGCCACCGGCGCACCCACCGGAAGCTGCTCTGCTCCCGGCACTGCCTGGGTTCCGTGGTCGATGGCCTCGATGATGCCGACGAACTCGTGGCCCTGGACCAGCGGAAGGTCCGTCGGATAGTCGTCGTCCCAGATGTGCAGGTCGGTGCCGCACAGGGCGACGTGCTGGACGCGCACCAGGGCGTGCCCGGGACGCAGCGCGGGCATGTCCTCGTCGCGGAATTCGATGGTCCGGCGCTTGGTGGTGTGTGCTCTGAGCATGGTCTTGTCCTCTCCCGTCCGGGCCGCGGGGCCTAGAGCTTGTCCTTGCCGAAGAAGATGTCCCAGCGACGGATGCCGCGCTCGGTGATCAGCCCGGCCTGGGCGAACGGGTCGGCATCCATCATGGCCAGCGCGTCGGCCTCGTCGGCGGCGCTGATGATCAGCAGGGCGCCGGCGCCGGAGTCGACGGGACCGCTGACCAACAGGCGGCCTGCCTCGAAGCGGTCCTTCAGGAACTCGACGTGGGTGGGGCGGACCTCGTCGCGCCTCGAAGCGGTCTCGTCCGAGTAGGTGTAGCTAATGGCGTAGGTGTTCATGGCGTGGTGCTCCTGGGATGTTGTGTGTTTGGAAATCGGTGGGTGTTGCTAGCTAACGGGTGCGATCCTCGAGCGCGGGGGCCTCGGTGCCGTCGTCTTCATAAGCGGTGGCTCCGGCCATGTCGCGCGCTGCGACGTATCCGAAGGTCAGCGCGGGCCCGAGGTTGATGCCGCCGGCCGGGTAGTGCCCGCCCATGACGCTGGCCTGGTCGTTGCCCGCCGTGTAGAGCCCGGCGATCACGTTCCCGGATTCGTTGAGCACGCGGGCCGCGGCATCCACGTCGATGCCGGCGAAGGTGCCGAAGGATCCGGGCACCACCTTGACCGCGTAGAACGGACCCTTCTCGATCGGGCCGAGCGAGGGGTTGGGGGTGTTTTTCGCGTCCCCGCCGTAGCGGTTGAACGCGCTTTCGCCGCGCCCGAACTCGGGGTCGATGCCCTTGGCCGCGTTGGCGTTGAAGTTGGCGACCGTCGTGGCCAGCTGTGCCGGATCGATGCCGCACTTGGCCGCCAACTCCTCCAAGGTGTTGCCCTTGACCAGGTAGCCGCAGCGCAGGTACGGGGTCAGTGGCACCGGAAGCGGCTTGGCCATGCCCAGCGGGAAGCGACGGACGTAGCGCGAGTCGGCGATCTGCCAGGCCTGCACCGCCTGGCCCTCTCCGGTCGCCTTGATCATGGCATCGACGTAGTCGTAGTAGCCGTTGGCCTCGTTGACGAAGCGCTTGCCGTTGGCCAGCACCCCGATGCTGCCTGGCTTGGCGCGGTCCATGATGTGCGGGAAGGTGCCGGTTTTCCCGTTGGGGTACTTGATCAGAGAGACCGGGCACCATGCGGCAGGGGAGGCCACTTCGGTGTTGAAGCGTGCGCCCACGGCCCGCGCCATGTCCAGGCCCGCACCGTTGGCCTCGGCCGGGGCCAGGGACCAGTGTTCGTTGCCAGTGGGGGTGTGGGGGAAGAGTTCGGCGCGCAGGGCGGCGTTCTGCGGGAAGCCGCCGGTGGCCAGCACCACGCCGCGGCGGGCGGCCAGGGTGTAATCGCCGTTCGGGCCGCTGAGCTTAACCCCGGTGACCCGGCCCGCGTCGTCGGTGAGCAGTTGGTGTGCGGCGGTGGACACGCGGATGTCCACGCCCAGGTCGTCGGCGGACTTCATCAAGCGTGCGGTCAGCGCGGTGCCGTTGACCAGCTGCATGTTCCGGCGGTGCACGGCCAGGTCGAACAGGTGGGTGGTGACGCGCTTGGCCGCATGCAGGATGCCTGGGATGCTTCCCTGGGAGGCGGAGAGGAACTTGGACAGGTCTTCCCCGGCCATGATGCCCATGCCCAGGAAGCTGGTGGCGTAGAGCTGGTGGCGCATCTTGGCCCGCAGCCCGGGCTTGATGTTCCGCGCGTTGTACGGGGCGGGGCCCACCGAGCGGTGTCCGGTGCCGGCTCCGGGGGTGTCCCCATAGATGTCGTTGATCTTCGCGCCGGGGGTGAATTGCAGGGAGGTGCGTTGGTGGAAGAAGCCGACCATGTGCGGCACCGCTTCGAGGAAGGCGTCCACGCGTGCAGCGTTGTAGCGAGCCCCCAGCCGGTGGCGCAGGTAGGTGCGGAATTCCTCCCGGTCCTCGTTGACGCCCGCGGCCTTGGCCAGCGGGTTGCCCGGGGTCCAGGCCCAGCCGCCGGACCAGGAGGTGGCTCCGCCGCATACCTCGGCCTTTTCCACCACGACCACCTTCAGCCCGTGGTAGGCGGCGGTCACCGCGGCGGACAGTCCGCCGGCGCCGGATCCGACGACAACGACATCGACCTCGGATGCTTGGATGGGAGTGGTGCTCATGGTGGGTGTTTCCGTTCAGTTCAAAAAGGGAGGGAGGGAAGGTGAAGTCCCGGGCCTAATGGCCGTATTCGTCGGAGTCCAGGCGCGGTCCGGCCCCGGTGTCCAGGGCGTCGATCCCCGCGCGTTCGGCGGGAGTGAGACTGAAGTCGAAGACCTCGCGGTTCTCGCGCTGGCGTGCGTCGCTGGCCGACTTCGGCACCGCAAGGCGGCCGGCGTCAAGGTGCCAGCGCAGCACGATTTGGGCCGGGGTCTTGGAGTGTGCGGTTGCCGGGCCGGTGATGGCAGGATCAAGAAGGAAATCCCCGGCGCGGCCCAGCGGGCTGTAGGCCGCAGTGGCAATGCCGCGTGCCGCGTTGGCCTCCAGCAAGGGTTTCTGCAGGTGCTGCGGGTCAACCTGGATCTGGTTGATGGCCGGTTTCAGCCCCGCGGCCAGCACCTCGTCCAGGTGGGTGGCCTTGAAGTTGGACACGCCCCAGGCGCGCAGGCGTCCGGCGTTCACCAGGTCCTGCAGGCCGCGGCAGGCCTCGACGTAGCCGCCGAGTTGCGGGTTGGGCCAATGGACCAAAAACAGGTCCAGGTAGTCCAGGCCCATGCGCTTCAGCGCCGCATCGTAGCTCTGGATGGCGCCGGCGCGGGAGTGGCCCGGCAGGCTGAGCTTGCTGGTGACCCAGAGCTGTTCGCGGGCCATGCCGCTGCGGCGAATGCCTTCGCCGACGGCGTCCTCGTTGCCGTACTTCTGCGCGGTGTCGAGGTGGCGGTAGCCGTTGGCGATGCCGCGGGCGACGCTGTCGGCGGCTTCCTCGCCGAGCAGCGGCCAGGTCCCCAGACCGAGCATGGGGGCCCGCACGCCGGGAGCAATCTCCAGATCCGCTGCCGCGGTGTTGGTGGTGTTCATGGTGTTGGCCTCTCGAGACTTCACTTGGACTGCGGGAGCAGGGCCGCGGCCCGCAGCGCATTGGCGGCTGCCACGACGGAATCGGCTCCGGCCTTGAGCGTGTTGGCCCAGCCCTGTTCGCCGAGGCGTGCGAGCGTGGAGTCCGAAGGGGCCTCGACGCTCAATGGGAGATCGGCCGGGAGGGCCGCGACCATCTCGGCGAGGCGGAAGTCACCGTCGCCCGGGACCCCGCGCTCGGAGCGCGATTCATGGACCAGGCCGTCACGGTCCGCCGGGGCCACGGCCGGGCCGTCGCAGAGCTGTAGCATCGGGATCAGCCCGGCGTGTTCAAGCAGCTGCTCGTCGGTGGTGCCGACCCGGCTCAGGTGCAGGGTGTCGCCCACGAGCTTGCAGCCGGTGTCCCGGGCCAGGTTCGCCGCCAGGGGCAGCGAGTTGACGCTTTGGTAGGAGATGACCTCCAGGGTCGGGACGATGCCGAAGTCGTCACCGTCGCGGACCATCTGCCCGAGGATTTCGGCCAGCTTGTCGTGGTCGGTGAGCGCGGCGGCGACCGTGAGGCTGTTTGCGCCCAGCGCCTGGCCTGCTTCCATCATTGCCCGCCAGGCGGTGCGCTGGTCGGTGCCGTCGAGCAGCAGGAATTCGATGTCCATGATCCCGACCCCGGTGTCCTTCACGGCACGCAGCGTTTCGGCGAGCATCGCCGAACCCGGCTGCAGGTCGTAGGCGCGTTCGGTGGCGGTGACCGGGCGGACCCGGGCGCCGATGAAATCGAAGCCCGCGGCGGCGGCGATGCGCACCAATTGCGGCGGGGCGGTGCCCACCAGGGAAAGCTGGGCCAGGCCGATCTGCTGGGTTGTGCTTGTCATGTTCTCGCTCAAATCATGGGGGTGGGAAACGAATGGGGCCGGGGCCTAGGCGACCGGGGTGATGGAATCGAGCCGGGCCACGACAGCATCGGGGGCCGTGGGGACATTGGTCGGGAATGGTGCGAAGCGCACCGGCTCCCCGGTGCGTGCCGACTTGTAGATCGCCAGCAGGATGCGCAACGCGTTGGTGGCGTCTTGCCCGGTGACGGCCGGGTCGTGCGAGTGGGTCACGGCGTGGACGAACTCCGCGATCTGTTCGCGGTGGTGCGGGATCAGCGCGGCGTTGATGCCGGCCAGCCCGACGTTGGCGACGGCGTCGGCCGGGTGCGCCGGGGTGCTGGCCACCGTGTCGCCCGCGGCCATGATGGTCAGGCGCCCGTCGCTGCCCTCGGGGAATTCACTCAGCTCCGCGGTGGCTCCGGTGGCACCGGTGATGCGGATCTGCACCCCGAGTGCCGGGTTTGCGGCGGTGGAGGCGGTCAGCGTGGCGATCGCCCCGCTGGTGAACCTCAGCACCGCGGAGGCCGAATCCTCGACTTCGATGTTCGCTGCGTGCTTGAAGGTGTTGATCGCCCCGTAGACTTCGGCGACAGGGCCCATGTACCACTGCAGTAGGTCGATGTAGTGGATGGCCTGGGTCATCAGCACCCCGCCGCCGTCATTCGCCCAGGTGCCGCGCCAGGCGTCGGCTGAGTAGTATTCCGGTTCGCGGTGCAGCAGCACCGAGACCTGGCCCATGACCGGTGCGCCGAGCGTGCCGTCGTCGATGGCCTCGCGCAGGGCGCGGGCCGCGGGCCAGAAGCGGCGCTGGAAGAGCACACCGAGTTTGACCCCGGCGGTCGCACAGGCATTGGCCATGCGTTCCGCCGAGGCAACATCCACGGCAATCGGCTTTTCGCACAAGACATTCACGCCCGCAGCCGCGGCGGCCAGGACCACTTCCTCGTGGGTCGGGTGCGGGGTGCAGACCGAGACGATGTCCAGGCCCAGCGCCAGCAAGGCGTCGACCGAGTCCACCGCGTGGGCGAGGTTCCAAGACTTGGCGGTGGCCTGCGCGCGGGTGATGTCGACGTCGCAGACCCCGATGACCTCCACATTCCCGAGGGAGGTGAAGGCCTCGAGGTGGTTGCGGCTGATGTTGCCGCATCCCACGATGCCCACGCGCAAGCGCGGGGTGGATGCGGTGGTGGATCCGGACATGGTCCAGGCCTTTCTGTTGGGGTCTGTCGGGTGCTTCGCGGTTGCCCGCCGTGCATGGATTCAACTCTAGGAAGTGGCGCAGGACACGTGGTCAGGTTGCCTGTTGAATGGGAAGCACGTTCGAAAACATCGATTCCACTTGCACATTTACTGGTTGCCTCGCCATCCGGCGAGGGGTTGGCGGGCCAGGGTGACGCTAGTTGGCGCGTGCCCAGCTGCCGGTGCCCAGCTCCTCGATCGGGGTGAACGCGGTTTCCCGGGCGGTCATCACGAAGATCGCGGAGACCAGCGCGCAGCTGACGGCGAAGATTGCCACCGGCAGCCAGCCATATTCGCCCGGACCGGTCAGCAGGGTGGCCACGGCCGGGGCGAAGCCGGTGAGGACCAGGCCGAACTGGTTGCCGATGGCCATGCCCGAGTAGCGCACGGGGGCGGCGAACATCTCCGGGAAAAACACCGTCCACACGCCGTTCCAGGCCGAGTAGAAGACCGACATGTTCAGCAGGCCGAAGACGAAGATCAAGACGATGTTCTGCTCGCCGATGGCCCAGAAATAACCGAAGATGGTCACGGAGCAGCCCAGCATTCCAATGAGCAGCACCGGCTTGCGCCCGAAGCGGTCCGAAAGGTGGCCGGCCAGCGGGATGGTGAAGATCGACAGCCCGACTGTCACCGCGCTGATGACCAGCATGGTGGTGCGGTCGATGCCGACCTGCGGGCCGGTGGCATAGGCCAGGGCGTAGACGGTGAAAATGGTTTGCATGACGGCGTACATGGTGATGAACACGATGCGCAGCACGTCGCGCCACTGGGTGCGCAGCACGATGAGGGCCGGGGCCTTCTGCTTGGCACCGGTGCTCTCCGCCTTGACCTCTTCCTCGAAGACCGGGGTCTCATCCAAGTGGGTCCGGACCCAGTAGGCCACGGCCAGCACGACCACCGAGAGCAGGAACGGGATCCGCCAGCCCCAGCTCATCAGCTGGTCCTCGGGAAGCGCGGCGATGGGGATGAAAACCAGGGTCGAGAGCACCATTCCGGAGGCATATCCGGTCATCACGAACGAGGTGTAGAAGCCGCGCTTGCCTTCCGGGG
This sequence comes from Arthrobacter sp. UCD-GKA, assembly GCF_001863355.1. Lineage (NCBI taxonomy): Bacteria > Bacillati > Actinomycetota > Actinomycetes > Micrococcales > Micrococcaceae > Arthrobacter > Arthrobacter sp. UCD-GKA. The sequence continues at coordinate 531,871 of NZ_MOLR01000004.1, forward strand.
AGTGCTCCACGGTCAGCGTGGAGGCGCCAGCGGCCTCCGCTCCGGCCGAGAAGCCCTGGGCCAGCCGGCCCAGGATCAGCAGGCCGGTGGCCCACCAGCCGAGCTGTTCGTATGTGGGCAGCAGCCCGATGCCCAGGGAGGCGACGCCCATGATCAGCAGCGTGATCATCAGTGCCTGCTTGCGTCCCACGCGGTCCCCCACGTGGCTCATCACGATGCCGCCCAGCGGCCGGGCCAGGTAGCCGACGCCGAAGGTGGCCATCGATCCCAGCAGCGCGACCGCCGGGTCGGCATCCGGGAAGAAGAGCTTGTTGAAGACCAGTGCCGCGGCGGTGCCGTAGATGAAGAAGTCGTAGTACTCGAGGGTCGATCCCAGGAAGGCCGCCAGGGCGGCCTTGCGCGGGCTGCGCAACGGTTCCGGTGCCACAACCTCATCGCTGGCGCGATCCGGGACGTGGACGGCGGGGTCATTCTGCGTGCGGGGCATGGGAGCCCTCCTGAGGAACGTAGGAAAAGTGCCGCTACCTGCCCCGGGGAAGCCAGCTGCGCGACCCGTAGGGACGCTGTTCGGCACCCATGGAGCGCGAGAGCGAACGCCCGGCGGCCACCAGCACCGGGATGATCAGGTTGGGGTCTTCCTCGAGAAGCGGGGTGACCACGGTGATCGCCCCGATGATCTCGTTGCCCATGCCGAACACCGGCACGGAGTAGGCGGCGTTCTCCTTGACCAGGACTCCGGCCAGCCGGGAAAAGCCTCGTTCGCGGATCTGTGCCAGGTGCGCCCGGACGCGGCCCGGGTTGGTCTCCGTGTGCGGGGTCGACTGCGCCAACGTGCCGGCCAGGAGCTCGTCCTGGATCCGGTGCGGCGCATGCGCCACCATGCACAACCCGGCGGAGGTCGAGTGCATGTCCAACCGCCCCGCGACCTCGGCAAGGTTGACCGCGGCACCCAGCTTGTCCAGGCGCTCCAGGTAGAGCACCGTGAAGTCCTCGAAGCTGGGGATGGACAGCGAGACGTGTTGCCGAACCGCCTCATGGATGCCCTCGAGCACCGGCAGGCCGCGGCGGCGGAATTCCTCCACCGGGTTGGAACGGGCGGCCAGCTCCCACATTTTCACCCCGATGCCGAAGCGGCCCTCTTCGTCGCGGTCCAGGAAGCCGGCAGCCAGCAACTCGCCGGCCAGCCGGTGGGTGGTGCTGGTGGGCAGATCGGTGGCGCGGGAGAGCTCGCTCATCGTCAATGCCGGGGTGGAGCGCTCAAAGGCACTGAGCAGCTTCACGATCCGGTCGACGACCGATTCCCCGGAACGGGAATTCGCCATGATCCCTCCATTTCCCTAGTGACCACCAAAGACCAGTCTACAAACGTGCAGCCGTTACGGTTTCGCCGAGGCCAGCAGGCCCGCAAGCCGCTCGCGCATCCTCTCCCGCCGCGGCGAACGGCCGGTGACCAGCTCGAAGGTGTCGGCGGCCTGCTCGACGAGCATGGCGGTGCCGTGAACCACCGGTGAGCCAAGGTCCGCCGCCGCGGCGAGAAGACCGGTCACCACAGGCCGGTAGATGACATCGGCCACCCACTGCGATCCGGTCAGCCACGAGAGGTCAAACGGGGTCCCGGGGATGTGCTCCATCCCGATCGGGGTTGCGTTCACGACCCCTTGCGCCTCGCCCACCCAGGCCTCGGCCATGTCGGTGCCCGCGATCTCGACGGTCGCGGCGCTGCCCTCGGGCAAGCTGCGCACCAGCAGCCGGTGCAGCTGCTCCCGCCGCCCATGGTCGGTGTCGATGATCCGCAGCCGGCCCACGCCGTAATCCAGCAGCGCGGCGGCGACGGCCGAGCCCGCCCCGCCGGCCCCGAAGAGCACCACCGTTTGGCGTGCGGTGCTCTCGGGCAGGCTGCGGCGCAGCCCGGCCAGGAACCCCGTCCTGTCGGTGTTGTGGCCCACCAACCGGCCGTTCTCGATCACCACGGTGTTGACCGCGCCCAGGGCTGCGGCGTCCGGGGCGACGGCGTCCAGGAACGGGATGATCGCCTGCTTGTGCGGGTGGGTGATGTTGAAACCGGTGAACCCGTCGGCGATGGCGGTTGCCAGCACCCGGCCGAGGTCAGGCTCCGGGATCCCTGCCAGGTCGATGGCCTCGTAGCTGAAGCCGGCCAGGCCCAGCGCGGCGGCCTCCGCCTGGTGGATCTCCGGGGACAGCGAGGTTCCCAGATCGTTGCCGATCAGCCCGACGCGGTGCGTGCGGACGCTCACTTGTTCCCTAGCGCACTGCGTTCGGCGCTGGTCATGCCCAGCTGTGCGGTGGGGATCTTGTAGGTCTCCGGTCCTGTGGCGAAGGCAATCGCCGAGAGCACCGAGAATCCTGCGCACATGATGGCCACCGGCATCCAGTTGGAGGTGTCGCCGGCCGTCATCATGGTGCCGATGGCCGGGGTGAAGCCCGAGACCAGCAGGCCCAGCATCAGGCCGATGGCCATGCCGGAGTAGCGGACGGTGGCGGGGAACTGTTCCGGGAAGGATGCCATGTAGGAACCGTTCGGCGCGGCATACAGCCCGCCCATGAGGATGATCGAGGAAATGAAGATCAGTGCCACGTTGCCGGTGCCGATGGCGTTGAAAAAGACGAAGATCATGGCCCCGGCACCCAGGACGCCGCCGATGAAGACGGGTTTGCGCCCGATCTTGTCGGCCAGGTGTCCATAGAGCGGTTGGGTCAGCACTGCGGCGAAGTTTGCGGCGGCAATCGCGGCGAGCATGGTGGTGCGTTCGATGCCGTTGTGCTCCACGGCGAAGGCCAGGGCGAAGACGTTGACGATGGTGTTGATCATCGCGAAGGTCGAGGAGAACATGACCCGGACAACGGCGGTCCAATGGTTCTTGAAGAGCTCGACGAAGGGGATCTTGGCAACTTCGTGGGCTTCCTTGGCCTCCTCGAAGACCTCCGGCTCTTCAAGGTGGCGGCGGATCCAGAACGCGAAGAAGGTCAGGAAGATGCTGATCCAGAACGGGATGCGCCAGCCCCAGCTCCACAGCTGCTCGTCGGGCATCGAGGCGACCGGGATGAAGACCAGGGTCGCCAGCACGATGCCGAACATGATCCCGCTCATGGTGAAGCTGGCGAAGAACGACCGGCGGTCGTCCGGCGCGTGCTCCATGGACAGGGACGCGGCGCCCGGGGACTCGCCGCCGGCGGACAGGCCCTGGAAGAGGCGCAGGAGCACCAACAGGATCGGGGCGAAGATGCCGATCTGGTTGTAGCTTGGCAGGCAACCGATCAGGAAGGTGGACACGCCCATGAGCACCAGCACCGCCATCAGCGTGTTTTTCCGGCCGAACTTGTCGCCCAGGTGACCCCAGATGACCGCTCCCAGCGGGCGGGCGACGTACGCGACGCCAAGGGTGGAAATGGAAAGCAGGACCGCGTTCGCTCCATCCGCCGGGAAGAAGACGTGGGAGAAAACCAGGGCGGCGGCGGAGCCGTAGATGAAGAAGTCGTAGTACTCAAGTGTGCTGCCCAGGAATCCTGAGAGCGCTGCGCGTCGAGCCTGCGGCCCGGCCTTGGGCCGGGCAACTCGGGCGGTGGGGGTCGTGGTGTTCATGATGATCCTTTCTCTCCTCCGATGGAGGAACTTCATCAAGTGTGACCCCACGCACTTATTGTGTCCACGACCTAATTACACATAGACAATGTGTGAAAACTACACAATCATTTCCGGTGATGGGAGCACCTTCTCGCTCAGTTCAAGGAAGGCCTCGCGGGCCAGGGACCCCGGTCTGGTCGACCAGGCCAGCCCGTGGTTCATGTAGTGGGGGACACCGCTCAGCGGAACGTACACGGCTCCGGGCGGCACGAAGGCGGCGATGCCCTCGGGCAGCAAGGCGACGCCAATGCCTGCGGCCACCAGCATCATGATCATGTAGGGATCACTGACCTCCTGGGCCACCTGCGGATAGAATCCGGCATCGGCGCAGGCCCTGATGGTGGACTCATGCAGGGCCGAACCCGCAGCCAATGGCGGCGTGATGAATTGGTCGTCCGCAAGGTCGGTCAGGTCCACGGCGGCCCCCGAAACCAGCGGATGGTCGGTTGGGAGCACCACCCCGAAGGCCTCCTGGGCCAGCAACCTGGAATTGATCCGGGTCGAGTCCACCGGCAGCCCGACAAAGGCAAGGTCAAGGGCCCCGGAATCCAGTTGGTGCACTGCATCCTGGGTCATCACCCGCCCCACCAGGGTGAGTTCGATGTCCGGGTACGTCTTGCGCAGGGCGCGGGTCAGGGGCGGCAGGGAGAGGTGGTTGAGCACCCCGGTGAACCCGAGGGCCAGGCTTCCGTATACCCGTCCCTCGGGCACCTTGACGGCCTGTGCCGCGATGCGCAATTGCTCAAGGACTTCGCGGGCATGCGGAAGCAAGGCATGCCCCGCAGTGGTCAGCTCCACGGAGCGGGTACTGCGCACAAAGAGCTCGGCACCCAGTGAGCGTTCGAGCTTGCGAATGGTCTGGCTCAGGGGCGACTGGGCCATGCGAAGCCGCACTGCCGCGTTGCCGAAGTGCAATTCCTCGGCAACCGCGATAAAGGCTTCCAACCACCGAATTTCCATGTCGACCTCCGCGCGTTCCTACTTGGCCTTGAGCTTCTCCAGACTACCCGCAGCACGGTCGCCGTCTGCCGCGTGGCGAGCGGCGGCCCAGCCGAAGGCCATGCCGGCGCCCACCTGGACCCCGGCCCCGGGATATTCCGATCCCATGACCGAGGCGGCGTCGTTTCCGGCGGCGTAGAGCCCGGCGACCGGCTCGCCCTCCGCATTCAGCGCCTGCCCGTTTGCGTTGGTTTCGACGCCGAAGGAGGTGGCCAGCGGGGTCGGCACCACGGCCATCGCATAGAACGGGCCCTTGGCCACCGGGCCGATGTTCGGGTTCGGGCCATGGGCGGGATCCCCGGCCACCTGGCCGAAGAGCAGCTCGCCCTTGTGGAAGTCCTCGTCAACGCCCGTGGCGGCAAAGCCGTTGTAGCGCTGCACCGTGGCTTCAAGGCCCGCGGCGTCCACGCCGATCTGCCGGGCCAAATCGCCCAGGGTTGGGGCCTCGTAGAGGTAACCGTCATTGATGTAGCGCCGCAGGGCGGCACGGGGCAGGTGCGGCATGGTGATCATGCCCAGCCCGTACTTGGCCAGGGTGCGCGAGTCGACGACCAACCAGGCCGGCACGGCCTCGGCTTCCGGGGACCCGAACATGGCGCGCACGAAGCGGTGGTAGGAGACGGACTCGTCCACGAAACGCTTGCCGGCGGCTCCCACGGCGATGACGCCGGGCTTGGCCCGGTCCCAGATGTGCGGGAAGACCACCTCGGAACCGTCCGCGCGTCGGCCGATGGAGCTGGGGAACCACAGCGCATTTTCCCCGTCATCCCGCCCCAGCGCGGCGCCGGCCTTCTCGGCGAGCGCCAGGGTGTCGCCCGTGGCGCCTTCCCCGGCCCTCGAGTAGCGCGGGGTGGGCTTGGGCATCAGCTTTTCGCGCAGTGCCGGATTGTGGGAGAAGCCTCCCGCCGCCAGCACCACGCCCTGGCGGGCGCGGATGCGCAGAGTCTTGCCGTTGTGCACGACCACGGCCCCGACGACGGTTCCGGCCTCGGTGAGCAGCTCTGTGGTGTGGGCCCCAAAGAGGAATTGCGCACCGCGGTTCCTGGATTCGTGGAAAAGCCGGGCCACCAGCCCGTTGCCCATGACCAGCCGAGTGCCGCGAGGGCGGGTCAGCCGGTCGAGGGCCCATTGGAACCCGAGCTTGGCGGCCAGCATCACGGCCTTGCCGCGCTCGGCCAGCGAGCCGGTGTAGAGCTTGAGCAACGCGGCGACGTCGGGGCGGCGCAGCATCAGCGTCCCGCCCATGAGCGCAAACTCCGGCACCGGGGGGCGAACGCGGCGGAAGTCGGAGGCGCTCAGTTGACGTCCGTCGAACGGCTCTGGTTCCAGAGCCCGACCGGTCTGCCCGGTTTCGGGAATCTCCGAGTGGTAGTCGACCACTGCCGGGGAGCGCAGGAACCTGACCCCGAGGTCGTGCATCTCGTCAAGCATCTTGGGTGCGGCGTCCAGGTAGGCCATGCGGCTCTCACGCGGGGCCTTGTCCCCCACCACGGCATCGAGGTAGCGCACGGCCCGCGCGTGGTCGTCCAGGTTTCCGTCTTCGCGCTGGTAGCGGTTGTTGGGCACCCAGCAGGTGCCGGCCGAATAGGCTGTGGTTCCGCCGAGGTATTCGGTCTTTTCCAGCGCCAAGACCCTCGAGCCTTGCGCCGCGGCGGTCAACGTCGCCGAAAGCCCTGCCGCTCCGGTCCCAAGGACCAGGAGATCTACTTCCTGGTCCCACTTGCTGTCCGGATTCTGGTTCATGGCTCTCCTTCAAGGCACAGGTGCTGTGCGCCACTAGCTTTGTCCCCCCATTATGGGACGCGCATCTATGTAGTGTCTATGACAAATTCCGTCATTGTTTATGTGTCTTGGCGTCCGTATTGCCTGAGCTGACAATACTTTCCGGGTTACTCCGGTGATCCGCCATTTCCCAGTACCCAGCAGCAACGTCCCGACACCGGATCCCCGCTACGTAATATTTCGCCTGTCGTCCCTGGAAAACCGGACCCCTCTGGGCTGTATATGTCTTTGGGTAAAGCATCATGACCCTCCGAGTCCCGGGCGCTCGACGGCACTTCTTCACAGTGCAACGATGTCCATGGATCACCGCCCTGCACCACCGGTGAACGACCGCCCAATTTGCACACCCCATGCCCCGTTCCTTCCGTTTCCGAAGCGGCCCGGTTCGCGGCACAAACGGAGGATCCTCCCATGACAGCACCGACGTTTGCCCCCCATCATGCCGGATGAAGCTGATGCCGCCGGTGAAGGTGATGCCGCCGGATTTGCCGCGGACTCGCGCAGCTGGCACCAACACCGCCTGCAGTCGCTGTCGGCGCCCTTCGGGTTCCTTGCCGTCACCGCCCTGCACTGGGTCACCGGCGAAGCCACGCGCTTCGAGGGCCTGCCGGGACAGTGGTGGGTCCACGACGACTGGCTATATGTGGACCTGGCCCAGGGCGAGACCCTACTCTTCAGCGGCGCCACGGTCACCGGCGTGCAAAGGCTTGGCAGCATCGCCGAACGCGAAGGCTTTGACGTGGGCCACGGCGAAACCATCATCGAGGCAGCCAAGCGTGGAGGCAGGTACATCCTGCGCCCCCGGCACCCGCAGAACCCACTGCTACAGGACTTCAAGGGCGTCCCGACCTATGCACCGGATGCGCGGTGGCGCGTGAGCGGTACGTTCCGCCGTTTCGCCGAACCCCGCCCGACACGGGTTGGCGCGGCGGTTGAGGGCATCGAGCATGTCTACCAGGCTCCCGGCGAGGTCGCCTTCGAACTCGACGGTGCCACCCACGTCCTCACCGCCTTTAACGGGCACGCGGGCGGATCGCTGAACGTGTTGTTCACCGATGCCACTTCGGGCAAGACCACCTATGCCGCCAACCGCTCGTTGCATGTTGGGGCGCCGGGTCCCGACGGCAGCGTTGTCCTGGACTTCAACCGGGCGGTGAACCTGCCCTGCGCGTTCAGCGACCTGGCCACCTGCCCGCTGCCGCCGGCGGAGAACCGATTGAAGGTCGCCATTGAGGCCGGGGAAAAGATCCCCTTCGAGCGCTCCGCCACGTAGCAACAACCAGCTATGGACGCCACCACCCGGAAATATGCAGCCTTCATACTCATCGGCAACTCCCCGGATCCATTCACTGGCCACCAGCTCAGCACCATCCAGCGGTCAAAAGCCGCGGTCCCCGGTGCGGCACGGGCAGAGGAATATGGCTTTGACGCCTACGGGATCGGCGAGCGCCATGCCCAGCGCTTCCTGACATCGCCCCTGCGGTGTTGGCGACCATCACCCCAGGCCAGCCCGCGGCTCCGGTTGCTCACCACTGTCACGGTGTTGTCCCTGCGGCATCCGGTGTACGTGTTCTGGGCCTGGGCGTGAGCGTGAGCGTACGCAACTTTGGCACCTCTGACTGATGGCTGACTGAAGATCACCATCGACGTCGGAAACGACCCGCAGCAGAGCGCGCTACTCGGCTAAGAGTCGGACAGACAATTGAAACGGAAGCGGGAAGAATACGAGTTGCTGCGTCTGTTGCTGCGCGAGGAAAACATCGCGAGGGAGAGAAAGTACCGCGCGGCAGTGGTCAACACAACCACACGGTCGCGGCCGCTTCAATCACCGCTTCTGAACGGGCACGGTTCCGCTTCATCGACCGAGCCCACGGGACTATCCGCAAAATGGAAAGGCCCGATGCTCTCGGCCGATCGCGTCCATCCGAAGCGTAACTATGCAGATCTGGTAGAGCACAACCGGAAGAGCTGGGTGCATCATGTCGATGACCGCAAAGATGCGACCGTGGGCGCAGGATCTGGCTGCAAGTTCGTGGCCAGCTCAGCGACAAACAGAATCAAGAACTAGTGACAGTCCGCTCTTCATCCGCACGCAACTTGCCCGATACCGATAAGCATCGACTTCTACAGAATAGTGGTCACCTCAATGGGGAAAGCAAAAGCATAGATGGGAACCCACTCTGAGTGAAGACCTAATACGCTCTCTAACTTCACAATGGGTAAGCTTGCAGAACTAGTGTTGATGGTCGCAGGAAGTAGAAATGAATTCGATTCCGCTCGGCAAAGCTTCGCTCATGGACGTCGCCCGGATGGCGGGCGTGTCGCGTTCGACAGCAGCTCGGGCACTCGGCGGGTACGGTTCCGTCAATGCGAAACTTCGCCTTAGCGTCATGGAAGCCGCCGAAACCTTGGGATACCGCCCCAACGAGTTGGCTCGAAGCGTCAGTTCGGGGCGCTCGAACACGATTGGGGTCGTGGTAAGCGACATAGAGAACCCCTATTTCGCCCAAGCCGTTCAAGGAATCTCTTCTGCCGCAAAACGCCTTGGGTACGAAGTCATCTTGTCTAGTACCGGCGAGAAAGTCGATGCAGAACGAGATGCCATCGACGTGTTCCTAAGGAAGCGCGTCGATGGCCTGATCATTGCTGCTTCTTCGAGGCCCCATACAACACATCTTCTTGAAGTCGTCCGGATGGGCAGGCCGCTTGTTCTGCTGGACCGTCGTCCCGACAACGTTCCAGCAGACTGGGTCGGGACAGACAACTACCTGGATGCCTGCACAGCTACACAACATCTCATCGACAACGGCCACAGGCACGTCGCTTATTTGGCAGGAACACGCAAGACCCCTGCTGAGCTTGAAGCGGGATACCCCTTGCCTATTTCCACCATCGCAGAGAAAGCCCGGGGAATACGGGATACGGCGATCTCGGCTGGGATTGACTACGAGTTCTTGCCGGGAGCGCTCTCACCGGAAGAGGTTCGCTCCGTCGTCCGTGACACGCTACGGCGCCCCAATCGACCGACGGCATTGATCGCCTCATACAATCGCATCGCTTTTCCTGCATTCAAGGCCATTCGCGAATTTGGAATCAAGATGCCCCAGGACCTTTCTCTTGTCAGCCTCGATGATGCTGAATGGATGCAGGTTAGCGATCCACCCGTCACTGCGGTGGCCCAACCTGCTCATGAGCTTGGTGCGTTGGCTGCGGAGATTCTCGTATTGCGCGCGACGGGTGTCGGTCCTGAAGACACAGACCATCGCCTGCCCTCGACGTTCATTCTCCGAGGATCTGTCGCCTCTCCGGCCACGTCACATTCGCGCCCGTTTCATCAGTAAACTCCTGGTGAGCGAACGATAAGGAACTGTCACACACCTGTTTCCAGAACACCGATTGACAAAATCTATTGACACAAGACACCGGTCTCCGTCACTCTGGTGTGACGCAAGACACCGGTCTCCCGAATCAGTCGACACTTCTGACTACGAGCATTTCGGAGCCCCGCCCACCCCTTGGGAGTCGCGCAGGATAATCTTCGATCCCATCTTGTCGCGACTCATGTTTACCTATAGGCAACATTGGTATACATCCAAATCGGATTCCACCCCGAATAGAGGTTTTCGTGACTACCACTACCAACAACAACCTGTGGGGTGGCCGCTTTGACGGCACACCCAGTCCTGAGCTCACCCGCTTCTCCCGTTCTGATCCCCGCTATTTCGCAATGGCGCCCTATGACCTTTTAGGCTCTCGGGCGCATGTGAGGGAACTGCATCGCAGTGGGATTCTAGATGCCAATGAATTGGACCGTTTCCTCGAATCCTTGGACGCGATCGAGTCCGATGTCGCAACAGGTACTGAACAGCCGACACCTACCGATGAAGACGTACATACATTCCTTGAGCGTCTGCTGATTGAACGCATGGGGCCGGATGGCGGGAAGATTCGCGCTGGAAGATCCCGAAACGACCAAGCCGCTAACGACTTGCGTCTCTACATGCGTGACAAGGTCCGCACGATCACTTCGCAACTGATCATGGTGATCGATGCCCTCACCCTACAAGCTGATCAGCACCTTGAAACCCCCGCTCCCGGGTTCACCCATCTGCAGTCAGCACAGCCAGTGGTGTTCGCCCACCAGCTCCTTGCACACGCACAGCCGCTACTCCGAAATTTGGGTCGTTTCCAGGACTGGGACCACCGGGCTGCTGTTTCACCGCTCGGCGCGGCCGCGCTGGCCGGCTCGACATTTGCACTGCATCCAGAGATATCAGCTCTCGAAATGGGCTACCGGGAGAGCGCCGAGAACTCAATTGACGCAGTGGGTAGCCGGGATGCGGCAATCGAGTTCCTGTTTGTGTGCTCCCTCACGCTTATTGATCTCTCAAGACTTTGTGAAGAGATCATCAGCTGGGCGTCCCAGCAATTCGGTTGGATCCGCATGAACGACTCCTACTGCACAGGAAGTTCGATCATGCCTCAGAAAAAGAATCCGGACATTGCCGAGCTCGCTCGCGGCAAGGCGGGGCGTATTCTGGGGGATCTCATGGGTCTGATGGCGGCCGTAAAATCACTCCCCTTGGCCTACAACCGCGATCTGGCTGAAGACAAGAACGCCATATTCGATGCCGTGGAAACCCTCGACGTGACGCTACCGGCGTTGGCTGGGTTGGTGGCAACATTCACCGTGAACAACGACGAATTGGCACGCCAAGCAGAAGCAGGATTCACTCTGGCTACCGAGGTCGCGGATTGGTTGGCTGTCAGGGGAGTACCCTTCAGCGAAGCTCATGACGTTTCTGGTGCGCTCGTACGATTCTGCGAATCGAAGGGTTTTGGTTTCGACGCCCTGAGCGACGATCAGCTCGCCTCCGTTGATGTACGCCTCACTCCGGATATCCGTGCTGTTCTCACCCTAAGTGCTGCCTTGGAGGCCCGTTCCGGTTTCGGCGGCACTGCGCCAGCCAGAGTTGCTGAACAACTGCAGCGGCTCAGGAACAATCTCGAGCCCATCCGCGTTTGGGCTACTGCGCCCAGCCGGTCAGATGGGGTCACATCTGATGTCTAATACGACTGCGACAAGAAAAAGTAGCGAGGTCCCAGTCACGGATCTGCGCATTGTCCCCCGCCGGCATCCGGGTCGCTGGATCGGGGCCGGATGTGTGACCGTCTTCTTGGTTTGGCTGACCGTTTCCTTTGCTCAGGCCCAGCTTGATTGGGCAACGGTCCGAGAGCACCTTACTGCGGATGCCATCATGAAGGGCATCATTGTCGCTCTGGTCCTCACAGTTGTGGCCATGTTCATCGGGCTTGTACTCGGCGTGCTGACCGCAGTCATGCGCCTGTCCAAGAATCCTGTCGTCCACGGTGTCGCGTGGCTCTACGTCTGGGTATTCCGCGGAACTCCGGTCTACCTACAGCTACTGATGTGGTTCAACCTCGCCCTGATATTTCCGGTCGTCGGCATCCCCGGCATTTATCAAGGGCGGATGAGCGATGTCCTAACCCCATTCGTAGCGGCATCTATTGGGCTTGGCCTGAACCAGGGTGCATACACATCTGAAGTCGTCCGAAGCGGCATCCTCTCCGTCGACGAGGGCCAGACCGAAGCAGCCCAGGCGATCGGCATGACCCGGCTCCAGGCAATGCGCCGCGTCGTGCTGCCCCAGGCCATGCGGGTAATCATCCCTCCGGTGGGCAACGAGGTCATTGGAATGCTCAAGACCACTTCACTCGCTTCGGCCATCGGCGTCAACGAAGTGCTCCTTGCCGCCCAACACGTCTATTTCGTCAACAATCGGATCATGGAACTGCTGATCGTGAGCGCGGTCTGGTACCTCGGAGCCGTCTCCATGTTGAACATCGGTCAGTTCTATCTGGAACGCTACTTCGCCAAGGGATCAAGCAGTAAACAGCTGCCTCTCACGCCACTCCAGTCTCTGCGAAAGTTCTTCGGGCACAACAGGAAGGCCCTAACATGACAAACATTTTGGTCAGAGCCGAACAAGTCCACAAAAGCTTTGGGACGCTGGATGTCCTCAAAGGAATCGATTTGGAAGTTGCGCGAGGAGAGGTCGTTTGTCTTCTCGGAGCGTCCGGTTCCGGGAAGAGCACGTTCCTTCGATGTATCAACCACCTGGAAACAGTCTCCCAAGGCAGGATCTGGTTTGGCGATGAAGTAGTCGGCTACCACCAGGTGGAAGATCGCCTGTATGAGCTCAATGACAAAGCCGCTGCCCGGCAGCGCAGCAGGATTGGGATGGTCTTCCAACGCTTCAATCTTTTCCCCCACCGAACCGTGCTTGAGAACATCATCGAGGGACCGGTGCTCGTGAAGAAGGAGAAACCGTCCGAAGCTAAGAAATATGCGCTCCAGCTGTTGGAGCGAGTGGGCTTGGCCGGTCGCGATAGTTCCTATCCCAAGCAGCTGTCCGGTGGTCAGCAACAACGAGTGGCCATCGCGAGGGCGCTGGCAATGCGACCGGACCTTATGTTATTCGACGAGCCGACGTCCGCACTGGACCCCGAACTTGTCGGCGAAGTCCTCGATGTGATGAAGGATCTGGCTAGCTCCGGTCTGACCATGGTCGTGGTGACCCATGAAATTGGGTTCGCTCGCGAAGTAGCTGACAGGGTGGCTTTCGTACACGACGGACGCATCGTCGAGATCGGCCCCCCTCACGAAGTACTCGACAACCCCAAGAACGAAAAGACCCGGGCGTTTCTCTCCCGGGTTCTCTAACCACTAACCTTTCACTCACTCTAGGAGAATCTCAATGAGCAAACGCCACCTTGCAATCCTGCCCCTTGCAATTGCTGCCTCAATCGGACTCACTGCCTGTGTCAGCGGAACAGCTGCAACCAATGACGATGGCGAAGGGTTGCCCGCTGAAATCGTGGCTTCGGGAAAACTCCGAGTCGGTCTTTCCGCGAATCTGCCGCCGATGGAGTACAAGGATGACGCAGGAGCCTATGTCGGTGCTGATGTAGACCTGCAAAAGGAACTTGGCCGGGTTCTTGGGGTCGAAATTGAGATCGTTGAGTCCCCGTTTGACCAGTTGATCAACTCTGCACAAACCGGACGCGTCGACATCGTCATGTCCGGAATGTCCGACACCGTTGAACGGCAAAAGACCGCGGATTTCGTTGACTACTTCAAATCGGAGGGGCGTCTTTACGCCACCGGGCCACGGGCCAAGGACTTCACCAAGGTCACTGATATCTGTGGAAAGACCATTGCTGTCAGCGGTAAGACGGACTACTTCACTCAGGTAGCAGAGCTCAGCAAGCGCGAATGTGAAGACCGAGGGAAACCGGCCGTAGAACTGCTCTCGACTGATTCCGGGACTGCAGCTCGACTCCAGATCGACCAGGGCCGGGCCGATCTCGCTGCCCAGAGCGCCGAGAACCTTGCGTACTTCGAGAAGACGGAACCCGGTAAATACAGCACAGTGTTGGAGCCCCTACCCTCCAAGCCGCTGGGAATCTTGATCAAAAAGGGCAACAAACAACTCACCGATTCCGTCCTCCAAGGATTCAAGAAAATGCATGACGATGGCTCCTACGCAGAGGTCCTGAAACGCTGGAACATCGACTACGGCGCTATGGAACCGACGATCAACGGTGCTTCATGACCGATTGATAGGAAGCGGCCAGTTGCTGAACTGTTAATGATGGTCTGGTGTCGGGTGGTTGAAAATTCATCCACCCGACACCAGCGTCCCAAACGGCCTAGACATTTCTGCCGGTTTCTGGCGTGCCCGACCGACGGCCCTGCGGTTATCCGGCCGGACGAATCCGCCCGGCCACGGATTCCAGGCGCTGCTCGCGCACCGCAAGCTCCAGACCTTGCTGCAGGCAAGTGGAAACCTTCTCGGTCATGCGCCCGTACCCCAGGATCCCCATGGCCTCGCGTTTGAGCTCGTCGACGCCTGATTTTCCGGCGAGGGACGCCCTGGCACACATGAGGTTGGAGATCTCCCGGGGGCTGATCTCCTCGATCCCCGGTACGTGCGCCGCGAAGCCGGTCCGGTAATCGATCCACCGGGCCGGCTCCTGCTTGGCCGGCCAGATGAACCCGTCGGCATCGATGGCAAAGGACTTCTTGTCCAGTGCCGCCAGCATCGATTTTTCCCGGGCCGCAGACACCCTGCCCAGGCCGTAGGCGTTGATGGCCAGCCTGGCCAGTCGCCGTTGCTGGATCGGTCCTTCCGCTTCCACGATCTCGGCCAGCAGCGCGGCGGCCTTCCGCTTGCCCGCGGCCCTCTTCAACTCGTCGAGTTCATCGACGGTTCCCGCCAGGCGGGCCTCCCACGGCGTGAACGGCACGGCCTTTCCCGGATAGCTGCGCGGCTGCACCTCGGTTTCCTCTTCAAGAGCGTCCTTTGCCACCGAGGCCGCGGTTTCGGTTTTCCGATTGTTCGGGGAAACCTTGCGTGGCGCCGTTTCCCTGGCCGTTCGGACCTTGGAAGCCTTGGCCAGTTCGGCATCGATGGAGGCGAGGACCGATTCGGGATCCTGGTGCCAGGCCGGCAACCAGATCCGCACCACCGATTCCCAGCCCAACAGGTTCCGCAGGATCTCCTGCGGCAAGCCGTCGCGGTCCCCCACGGTCTTGCGCGCGGCCCAGGGTTCGCCATCGAGCAGGATCGCCATCAATGGCTCGTCAGGGCGCTCGGACAGCGCCACCGTCGCATCGATCCTGAAGTCCGAAAGCCCGACGTTCGTTTCCACCCGGTGCCCGCGTGCCCGCAGGGCGGCTGCCACCTGCTCGCGGTGCCGGTCGCGCGCGATCGCGGCCAGCGAGCCGTTGCCCAGGGCGTGGGTGCCCTCGGCTGCCAGGTCCAGGTAGGCGCGCAGGTGCTTGATGCCCAGCGCCGAGGAATCCTCGGCGCGCAGGTCGGCTGGGTCGAAGCTGGTGAACACCATGACCTGGCGCCGGGCGCGGGTCACCGCAACGTTCAAGCGGCGTTCCCCGCCGATGTTGTTCAGCGGGCCGAAGTTCAACGGCAGCCGTCCGCGCTCGTTGGCGCTGAAGGCGGTGGAAAACAGGATCACGTCCCGCTCGTCGCCCTGGACGTTTTCCAGGTTCTTCACGAACAGGCCTTCCTCCTGTACATCCAACGCGGCACCCAGGCGTTCGTCCGCATGGTCGCGCAGCAGGGACTCGACCAGGTCGCGCTGCGGGGCGTTGAACGTGACCACGCCGATGGAGGGGACCGCTTCCGGTGAGGCATCGAAGCGCGCCTTGATCTCCGCGACGATGTGTTCGGCCTCCACCGGGTTGGTGCGCAGGATGCCGGCGGCACCCGTGCGGTGGAAGGTGCCCTGGACCCGGCGAAGGCAAATACCGTAGCCCTCGATCCCCGCGCGTGCTGCCCCGTGGCGCGGGGAAGGGAAGGAGGAGAGCTTGCCGGCGTAGTAGTGCTTGTTGCTGAAGGCGATCAGGGATTCGTCCTGGCTGCGGTAGTGCCAGGACAGCCAGCGGCGGTCCACCCGGGCCATGACGGCCTCGGAGAGGATCGATTCCTCGTCGGCGACCAGCAGCTCGGATTCCTCATCGTCCTGCGGGTCGATGGACACCTCGGCGAAGGAGCTGGGCGGCATCTGCTTGGAGTCCCCCACGATAACCGCCGATTTGGCCCGGCCCAGGGTGCCGATGGCGTCGGCGACGCGGATCTGCGAGGCCTCGTCGAAGACCACGATGTCGAATTCCCCTGCCCGCGGCGGGAAGAACCGGGCGGCGGAGTCGGGGCTGACCAGTACGCAAGGCAGGATACTGGTGACCAGGTCCCCGTAGGAGTCCATGAGCCTGCGCACGCTCAGCCCTCCGCGGCGGCGCTCGAGCTGCCGGGCCAGCTCCCCCATGCGGCTCTCGGCCCTCTTCAGTTTTTCCGCACGTTGCCGGCTGATCGCCTCGGGCAGGGACTTGCCCACGTGCTTGCGCAAGGCCGTCGACGAGGAGGCGAACCGGTAGATGGTCCGCGCCTGGGCCTCGGAGTTGAAGGCATCGAATCCGTTGGCCGCAAGCCTTTCGGCCAGAGCGGATTCGGCGGTGCCGCGCATGAATCCGCGCAGCGCATCACCTGCAGGGAAGACCCCGGTGGCCAGTTGTTCCCAGGCAGCTTCGAGCCCGTGGGATTTGAGGGGCTCGAGGTTTTCGACGAAGGCGTTCCAGCGTTCCAGGCCGCGTTGGGCCTGGGACCCGGTGCCGCGCTGTGCGGAGCTGCGGCCGAACCTGCCCAGGAATCCCGGTGCGTCGCTCCAGGCCGACGGCGTGTGGGTTTCGCGTGGAACCGCGTCGCGCAATGCTTCCCAGGCCGCGGCAACCTCGCGCAGTTCCCCGGCGAGCGCGGCAGGGAACGGAGCAGTCCGGCCCAGCACCTCGCGCAGCAAGGCCATGTACCGGTCATCCACGCCCGTGGCCCCGGCTTCGGAGAGCAGCCCGGCCAGGTGCACCAGTTTCTCGCGCTGCCCGGCCACCGAGGCGATGTCGCCGTCGACAAAGGGATTCCAGTGCGCGTTCGGCTCCAGGCCCGGCAGTTCCCCGAGGCCCTGCACGAGTCTTGCGCACCGGGCCCGGGCCTCGATCAACGACTCGAGGATGGTTACAAGGTTCTTGGCGTCGTCGTCGGTGCCCTTCCACTGCGGGCCGAAGTGTTCGGCGATGACCCGCAGCCGCCGCTTGTTTCGGCCAATGCCCAGGAAGCCGAATTTGTTGGCCTCAGTGGCCGCCGCGTGTGCCGGGGCAAGGTCGTTTTCCAGCACCGCGGGTGCGACAAGGTTCGGCAGCCAATCCATGGTTTTCGCCAGTTGGGTGGCTTCGGCCAGCAGCGCGGTGGAGCGTTCCTGCCAAGTGGAGGTGGCGGCGGCATCGAGCACCGGCAGCGGGACTGCGGCGGTGAGCAGGTCGGCCAGGTGCACCAGGTGTTCCGGTGCCGCGGCGCCATCGACCAGGGCGGCAACGGCGTCGTCGTTTCGTGTGCTGGTCGCCTGGGACATGGCGAGTTCCAGGGTTGCCGCGGATCCCAGCAGGGCGGCTTGTTGGTCGCCTTCGAGTGGGCCGCCCATGAATCCCCAGGGGTGCTCGAGCCGCGGGTTGGCCGGCTGGGCGGTGTCGGGAAGCTGGAGCAATGCCTCGCGCACCGCCGCAACCTCGGCTTCGCCGGCCTGCGCGGCAAAGGCCTCGGGGATCGGCAGGGCGGCGATGTCGGGGTCCATGGACAGCGCCGCGTTGTATGCCCCGTAGGCGGAGTAGCCGGCCGGATTCGCTTCGTGCAGGCCATGGGCGTAGCCGGCCAGGCGGCGGACCGAGGTTTCCAGGTCTCCGGTGGCCAGTTTCATCCCCGCGGTGTCGGCGAAGACCAGGTGGTCGAGGGATGCCTTGATCTGTGCGCGCACCGCGTTCGGGGAGGATCCCTTGTCATGCAGGTCCAGGGCGAACTCCCCCAGCCCCACCTCGTTCAGGCGCTTGGCCACCACCTCGAGCGCGGCACGCTTCTCCGCCACGAAGAGCACCCGCTGCCCGTTGGCCATGGCGTGGGCCAGCAGGTTGGTGATGGTCTGGGACTTCCCGGTGCCCGGAGGTCCCTCGAGCACGAAGGTGCGCCCGGCCCGGGCGGCGGCGACGGCCTCGAGCTGGGAGGCGTCGGCTGGGACCGGGAGTTGGGCGGCCAGCCGGTCAAGGTCAACGACCGGTTCGGCTACGGTGCCTGCCGGGTCGATGAATTCGCTGGTCGGCGTCTGCACCAGGTGGCGCACCAGCGGGGCGTCCATGAAGGTTTCCCAGTTCTCGTCCAGGTCGCGCCACATGCGGAACTTCGCGAACTGCAGGATCGCCAGGTCCACGCTCCCCTCCACGTGGAAGGGAAGCTCGGCCGCCACCAGCGCCTCGCGCAGCGCGGTGAGCGCGGCGGCCAGGTCGATGCCCGATTCGTCGCGCACCGGGTCCTCGAACCCGGGGATGCGCAGGCCGAACTGCTCGTGCAGCTTCTCGCTCAGGCAGTAGTTCGGGGTGGAGGAGCCGGTCTCGTCGATTTCGATGCGATAGTGCTTTCCGCGTCCGGCCGGCAAGAGGCGCACGGGGACCAGGAACAAGGGCGAGCGCAGCGCCCGCCCGTCCATCGACCAGTTCAGCGACCCCACGGCCAGGTACAGGTTGTTGGCGCCGTTTTCCTCGACGATCCGCTTGGCGTCGCCGGCCATCCGGCGAAGCCGGGTCAGGTAGCGGTCCGCCTCCAGCCGGGTGTAGACCTTCCCGCGGTTCAGCAGCAGCTCGATGCGCCGCTCGATCGGAAGCGACGGGCCGGAGGTGTAGCGCTGGGCATCCAGGGCGGAAATCTCGTCGGCGGGCAGCAGTTCGATGGCCCGCCCGTTGTTGACCAGGTCCTCGAAGCCGTCCACCACGGATTCCGGCACCGCCAGCGGGAAACGCGCGCGTTCGGTGAAGTTCAGCAGGCGGTTGCGCAGGGACAGATCCAGCAGCCCGTTTTTCCAGGCGGTGATGCGCGGTGGCGCAGGCTTGCCCGCGGAGACCGGTGCCGAGCGTTGTCGCTCGGACTTTTCCTTGAAGAAGCGTGCCAGGGTGTCCGAGGCCGCTGCCTTGTACTCGATGACGACCGGCCGGCCGCTCTCCGAAAGCCCGCGGGCCGGCAGAGGGGTGATCCCGCTGCGCCTCGAGGCCCGGATGTCGATGGCAAAGACCAGGTGTTCGGCGGCAGCTGCACCCCGGGCATGGTCGTGCATGGTTGTGGCGGAGGACTCCGCGAGGGAGGCGCGCCGGTCCGTGGTGATGGCGGTGCTCTCCACGATGCGCAGGTGGCCGGCCGCCACCAGGTTTGCCAGTGCCCCGGCGCCCTCGGCATCGAGGCTGCTGCTGGGCAATGCCCCCTCCGGGGTCCGCCAATAGGCCAGGAATGCATGGTCCTTGGCCAGCCAGATCACCGAGTTGATGCCCACGGCTTCCAGCAGCGCGGAGAACAGCAGCGTGGTTTCCAGGGAGGAGCCAACACGCTCGGTGAGGACCTCCTGGGCGCCGCGGAGGTATTGCCCGCCCAGATCGGCCAGGTCCCAGTTCGCCGGCGGGGCCCCGAAGCGGATGCCGCGGGTGCCGAGCACCTCGAAGATCGACTCGACCGACGCATCCACCCGTTCGGATCCGCCGAGTCCGGAGCCGGGGTTCGAGGTGCCGGTGCGGGCACGGAAAATGTCGCCGGCCTCGGACAGCAGCTCGGTGAGCAACGGGTGCTGCGGTTGCACGAACGCCGCCAGCAGTTCGGCGTTGGCCTGGGTTCCGGCACCGGTCCAATGGCTCGCCGGCAGCAACTCGATGGAACCGGATTGCTCGGCAACCAGCTTCCCGTTCTCCGCCACCCGCACGATCAACGTGCCCGGGCGCCTCGAATCGATCAGGGCAAAGGCAGCCGGATCAAGCACCACATCCAGGTCGTGCAGGGTGCTCACCCCGGCAGGAAGTTCCAGGCGGCGATCGGCCACGGCGGAGACCGGCAGGTTCCCGCTCATCACCACGGCGGTCACCAGAACCGAACGTGGTTGGCCGGCGCGATTCTCCAGCACCACCCGCTCGAGGATGCGCGTGTGCGTGTGTGCCGTGGCGTAGTTGACCGACTTGCCGTGTGCGATGTCGACCGAAATGGAGCCGCGGCTTGGTCCCCGGACCGAAGCCGGCGGATGGTCGCCCACGGCCGCGGAATGGAGCAGTTCCGCCACTTGCTCGGCCTCGTGGTCGAGATCCAGCCCGGCCAGGAAATCCCTGCAGGTTTCCAGGGCGCGCTGCATGTCGATCGCTGTGAAGGCGGTGCCATTCGCCCAGCCTTGGTGGATTTCCTGCAGCCGGCGCGCTTGCTGGCTCTGCTTTTCGGAGAGCCCGTGGTCTTCAGGTGCGGAGCATAGTTCGCGCAGTTGCGCGGCAAGGTCAACGATGCCCGTGGACGCACCGGGATTGCCCAGGACGTGGTCGAGTTGTCCCGCCAATCCCGTCCAGCCGGCGGCCGCGGTTCGGGCCGCGCGCTTCTGGTCCGTGAACACCGCGAGGGCACCGGAGACGATTTCCAGTGCATTTCCCATATAGTCACTGTGAATCGTCAAGTGTGCCGTCCTTTGTTTCCCCGCGGGCTCGACATTTGCCGTGCCCACCCATTCGTTCCTTAGAACTTATCCCACGCAGGTAAGGAAATTCATGGGTCCCATCGTGGGCGCTACGTTATGCCTCTTCGAAGAGAAGCCGCCTGCGGAAGATGCTCATCTTCCGCAGGCGGCTTCGTCGGGTCTTGTTAGGATGTTGTCAGTTGAAGCACCGCGGCATCGCTGACGGCGCATGGACGACCGCGACTTCCACCGATGTGAGTGGAATCGGCCAGACGGTACCCCGAACGCGAATCAAATGCGATGTTGCTGCTCGGGGATGCGGCCTTTTCAGGGCACGCGGTCAGAAACTCTTGCTGTGGCAATCAGCTTTCAATCGCCCTCACCATTAACTTGTCGCGGAATTCCCAAGGGATTCGATTCCCGCAAATGGGTTGGCAAGAGGTGCTCCGGGAATCCTTGGAAAGCCAGAGGGCGGAGGAAACGATCCATAGCCGCCGTGCCTACAGAGGTGCTTTGCACCGCGGTGCTTGCTGGGTAGGGGCCACCGTGCTGCTGTGCGTAAGTGACAGAAACACCCGTTGGCCACTGATTCCAGAGGACTCGTCCGGCCTTATGTGAGAGCACTTGCAAGAGGGATCCCACTTCACATGAATCAGTGCCATGGATCGAAGCCGTTAGTTGACCTTCATATAGCCTTGCCACTTCGCTGAGCTCCGAAGAGTCTTCATACGTAATGACCAGTGCTGCCGGACCGAAACACTCTGCAAGCAACGACTCTGGGTCCCTGCGAATTTGCTCCAAGGTGGTGTGAAAGAGTATCGGCCGGGCATCGCCACGCGTTCGTGAATTGGATTCGTTCAGCACTTGTACCCCGGCGTGGCCCTCGAGCTTCTCTTTGGCATCGGAGAATGCAGCCAAAATTCCTTCATTGAGCAGGGGCGCTTCCGATGGAAGTTCCATATTGCGAAGCTCATCAAGAATTACGCTCTCGCTCGGTATAAACAGAGTTCCTGGCTTTGTACAAAGCTGCCCCGCACTCTGAGTAAAGGAGGTCACGAACTCACGGGCGATGGATCCGCCACGCTCCTCTGCTGCTGCCGGAGTAACGAATACGGGGTTGTTGCTGCCCATTTCACCATAGAAGGGGATTGGTTCTGCACGTCCCGAGGCAATGTCGAACAACGTTCGCCCACCTGGAATTCCCCCGGTAAACGCGCCAGCTTTGATGCGAGAATCCGCCAGCGCTTCAGCGCCATTTCGGGTTCCGAAAATTATGTCAAAGGTTCCGCCCGGCGCTCCGGCATCCACGAGTGCGGTTAGAACCACATCCGCGGTCTTGCGGGATAACGCCGGGTGTCCGCGGTGAACCTTGAGCACTACGGGGCAACCAGCGGCCAGTGCAGATGCAGTGTCACCGCCGGCGACAGAGAACGCAAAAGGGAAGTTGCTGGCGGCAAACACGAGAACTGGGCCAAGAGGCTGCATAGTTCGGCGTAAATCGGGACGAGGAGCACCCATGGGCCACTCGTCGTCCTTATGGTCAATTCGCGCATCCAGGAATTCTCCTCCGAGAACCTGCTTGGCAAAGAGCCTCAACTGGAACGTTGTTCGTTTCAGTTCACCCCGGAGCCGGGGTTCCGCCAGGTGCGTTTCCGCCACTGCTAATCTGATGAGTTCGTCCGAGGCTTCGTCGAGCCGATCGGCGATGAGTTCCAATGCTTCAGAACGCTCGATCAGTGTGGTGCCGGCCCATGGCTCGAAGGAGGATTCCGCCTTTGCCAGAATGAGTTCCAGTGCGGCTGCCGATGTTTCATTTATGGTCTCAAGTGTGAGCGCCATGATTGCCTTTCTTAGGAGCTTCACCCAGGCCTCAGCCAAGGTTGCAGCAGAAATTAGTCGATTTCTTGATTTCGCTTTTCTTTGGCGAATGAAACTGCCACGACCGAAATGGCGCCACAGAGCATAACGAACAGGCCGACCGGGACGTAGCTGCCGGCAAACGCGGTCAGCAGTGCAGTTGCAATGAGCGGAGCGGGCCCACCGGCGATCGCTGCACCAAGCTGGTACCCCAAAGAAGCGCCCGTGTATCGGATATCCGGAGTGAAGCTCTCGGCAATGAGCGTTCCGATGAGCGATCCATAACTTGGCCAAATGATCGCGAAACCAATGAAGCAACCGATAGCCAAATGAATGAGCGATTTCTGGTTCAGAAGCCACAGGTAAGGCAGGATGAAGGCCATAACAGCGATGGAGCCACCAATGAATACCGGTTTGCGACCAATCTTGTCGGACAGCGCGCCAAACTTAACCATGGAGAAGACGCCGAGGATCGAGCAGATCAGAATTATCGCTAGTACGGGAGTCCGTTCGTAACCCAGTGAAATGGCGTATGAGACGGTGAACGTCGCGAAAATGAAAAACGTAGATGTCTCGACAATCTTGGCACCGGTTGCGATGAGGACCGATCGCCAGTGGTACTTGAGCGTTTCTACGATCGGAATACGCTTTTCGTTGCCGGCAAGTTTCATCTGACGGAAGGACGGGGTTTCATCGACTCGATGTCGGATCCACAAACCAACCAGAAGCAGAACAGCAGAAAGCAGGAACGGAATTCGCCATCCGTATGTGAGGAACGCTTCCTTGGGGAAAAGAGCGTCGGCGCCAAGCGTGGCAATGTTTCCCAAGGCCAGTCCCAGGAGCGCACCAGTTTGCGGAACTGCGCCGAAGAATCCTCGGCGTTCCTTCGGAGAATATTCGACGGCCAGCAACAGCCCCCCGCCCCATTCACCGCCCAACGCCAGACCCTGGATGAGGCGCAAGATTGTCAGGAGGATGGGGGCACCTACACCAATGGCTGCATAAGTAGGCATCAGACCGATAGCAACAGTGGCAACGCCCATCATAGTCAGGGTGACTAGCAGCGTTTTCTTCCGGCCGATTCGGTCACCGATGTGGCTAAACAATATGCCGCCAATGGGTCGTACGAAGAAGGCAAGAGCAAACGATGCAAGGGAGAGCATCTGGCTGGCGGTTGGATTATCCGAGGGGAAGAAGAGCGGACCGAAAACGAGGCCCGACATTGTGCCGTAGAGGAAATAGTCGTACCACTCGATGGTGCTTCCGACCGCGCTGCCCCAGAGAGCGCGCTTGCGGTCTTGATTGGTGACTTGGATGGTCACCGCAGATGTTTGGGCTGACATTTAGAACTCCTGTGTGAGTGATCAGGGAATGCCCTAGCTACGCTGCTGTGGCCTTCCTATGTCGATTTAGTTCGAGTTGACTAAGTCATGAGGATGACGGCCCGGCCCGCGCCGCCGCCAGACAAGTCGTCGAAAGCTTCGTTAATCTCATCGAGCGCGAAGCTGTTGCCCAGCATTGCGTCCAGAGGCAGTTTTCCTGCCAGGTACATCCGCAGGATTTGTGGAATCTGAACCGAGAGATTTGAGGAACCGTACAAGCTTCCTCGGATGGTCTTTTCCTGTTGGACCGCTTGATTCAGGGGGAAACGGATGTCGGTATTCGGGTTGCCCAGTCCAATTACGAAGGCGGTGCCTCGTGGACGCAGTGCGGTAACGGCCGCAGTAATGGTTTCTTCACGCCCGATCGCTTCGATGGCCCAGTGAACTCCCGTTTCAGTGATCTCGAGAACTTGAGTAACTAAGTCCACGAGTTTGCTGTTGATCGTGTGGGTGGCACCTAGCTCCCGCGCTTTATCAAGTTTCTGGTCGTCGATATCGGCAACGATGATGGGGTAGGCGCCGACTGCGGCTGCCCCAATGACTGCCGAAAGTCCGACTCCGCCGGCACCAACAATAAGCACGGATTCACCGGCAGCATGCGGCATACCGTTGAGTACCGTACCCATGCCAGTTACGACGGCGCATCCTACGATTGCCGCAATGGCTGAAGGAACTTCCTTAGGAACCTTGATGAGGGATTCTTCGGAAACAACGCACTCTTGCGCAAAGCAGGAAACACCCATGAGGTGATGGACAGCCGTGCCATCATGATCCAAGCGAGAACCGCCGCGCAGCAAGCCATTAGTGACGGCGTGGATCTTGCCCAGAGTGCAAAGCGCCGGACGACCAGAAGAGCAGTATTCGCAGGAGCCGCATCGAGGTCGCCACGTCATGATTACCTTGTCACCAACCGCCACGCTTCGGACCCCGTCTCCAAGTTCTTCGACAATCCCAGCACCTTCATGCCCCATGACAATCGGCGTCTTACAGGCCAGATCGTTCTTCATATAGTGAAGGTCGCTGTGGCATACGCCTGCTGCCTCTATCCGGACCCGGACTTCCCCAGGGCCCGGCGCGCTAATGACCAACTCGGTCACCCTCAGGGGCACATTGGGCTCTGTCATGACTGCGGCTTTCACAAACGACTCCTCGTAACGATTTTGTCGCTCGTGACGTTTGTCACGGCGACTAGGAAATAGCCTGTGATCACGTGTCGTTGAAGTCAAAAAATCGTCCCACTCAGTGGGACAGGTAATGCTAGAGGCTTGCCCAGTATGGCGTAGCCCGCACCTGACGGTTCAAGCCGAGCGTCGCGGCATGAACAGCCGGCCCCACTATGCGCATATCAACGCTACCTACCGGTGCGGTGATTGAGATTACTGCGAGCGCCGTTCCATCGCTTCGAAGGATTGGGCTCGCCGCACATGATAAACCTCCATGGGACTCTTCAACCTCGTAGGCAATGCCATCTCGGCGCGTACGTTCCAATTGGGCGGCCAATTCTTTTGGATCGACGATGGTCCGAGGCCCGATTTTTGTGAGGGCGCTACTGAGGACCAGTTCTTGGACTTCCGCGGCCGAGTGGGCCAATAACGCCTTGCCTCCAGCAGTGGCATAACTGGGCACCCTCCCGCCGATTCGTGAGGGAATACGAAGCTCTCGGTGCTTTCCGCGGAGGATCTCGATATATACGACATCCAAGCCATCAAGCACGCCAAGTTGCACTGTCAGACCAGTTGCTTGCCGAAGATCAGACATGGTGGCCAAAGCCAGTCGGCGCAGGTTCTTGGGCTGTTGTGCCCGTTCCCCCAATTCAAAACACTTCATGCCAATCTGGTATCCGGACTCGGTGTGGGCAACGAAATCATGCCGATCAAGGTCCACGAGTATCCGCGCGACAGTCGCCTTGGGCAGGCCCGTACGACGCGCAATTTCCGAGCCCGTCAACACCGGGTCATCAACATTAAACGTCTCGAGGATGACACCAATGCGATCGACCATCGAGACCGGTACCTGAGGGAGAGAAACAACCATGCGAATTATTATGCGTCTTACTCAGTGAGACATGCAACACAAATGAGCGAGGCGGCAGTTGTGTTTCTAAGTCCATTGAGGCGGATAGATCCTGCTGAGAAATTGATCATCATCTGAACACCAGCATTCATCGCCCTCTCGTTGAAACGAATTTAGCGGCAGCCCAGATAGCTTCAACACTGCTGAAGGGGTACGTTGCTGATAGCAACACTTGACTGCTCACCCAGGAGGGCATCTGCGATACGAGGCTTGGGAAATATCGTGCCTAGCAAGGCTGAGAGTAGGTTCCTCCGGCGCCTATTTGTGGTCGTTCTCGGTCAGTTCGATGACGAAGGTGCGGCGCTCGGTGATCAAGGCCTCGCGCATCACAAAGACCTCGCCTATGGCCATGCGTAAGACCTCGCCGGAGAACTCGGTCATCACCACGTCGTCCCCTTCGACAAAGCGCACTATGAGCAGCACTGGCGGTCCACTGAAATCGGGGCTTGAGATCGCGGGTCGTAGACTTCCTTGCCGTTGAGCCGAAAGTGGCCGAAGGCCCTCCACTCAGTGTCGCCGGTCAGGCACGAGAGGATTTAGGCGTGATCCGAATTGTTTAATCCGTAGATGTACTTCCTGGCGGTGTCTTTGTTGGCAGACATATTTAAAACCGCCGGGAATCGGGGTGTGGCGCTTCGATGGGCATCCGGCCCCGGTGTGCGCATCCGGTGATCGATAACAAGTGGACAGGCGAGGCCGCCATGCATTTTTTCAAGGCTAACCACCGGTTCATCTCGATGGAATGCTTGTCCGCCCGAAATCCATTCGATGCGCGAGGTATCTTCCGGAGCACCGCCCTCCTTACTCGATTGCAGGCGGACGAGGTTGGCTCCTTAGGCCATCGATGACCAGACGCAAAAATATTGATTCACGACTGCTTGGTCGGGAGAAACAAAAGAGCCACTGTGACCCGCGTCAAGTATTCTTGGTCGCACGCGGAAAAGCATCCGCACACAACTGAATAGTCTTCCGGTCACGCGCGGCTGGAGAGTCCCGGACACCACTCGGGCACCGAAGGGGCAAGCACCCGCAATCTCTCAGGTACCAGGAACAGCCGCGTGAGGAAACTCTGGAGAGCAGCCGCCGGGACCGGTGGCTCACCGACGAAGCACGCCGGTGCCATGGGGCACCGGTTTCACTTTCAGGTTCAGGACAGAGCGGGCACGGTGGCACCGGCATCACCCAGGGCCCGCATGCACCGCACTGACCCCTTCGATGAACGGTAGAACTCCCCCATGCACGTACCTGCCATATTGCCCGCCGCTGCGGACAGCAATTCCACGGACATCCTCGCCATAGCCAATTCGCCAGTCCTCTGGGCTTGTGCTGTCGGCGTCTTCCTGGTCATCGTCGTCCAGTCCGTCATCTATATGAAGGCCGCACGGATCGCTGCACCCCATGTCGGGATGAGCCATGCCGAATTGAAGACCAGCTTCCGCGCCGGCGCCATCTCCGCGCTTGGCCCCTCACTGGCAGTGGTCATGGTTGCCGTCGCCCTGCTGACGGTCTTCGGCACCCCCGCGGTGCTGGTGCGCATCGGCTTGATCGGCTCGGTGTCCTACGAGACCGCCGCCGCGGCAATCGCAGCCAACACCGCCGGAGCCGAACTCGGCGGGCCGACCTACACGCAGGCCGTCTTTGGCCTGGCCCTGGCCGCCATGAGCCTGGGCGGGGCCATGTGGATGATTGCCACGCTCATCCTGACCCCGCTGCTCAAGAAGGGCGACTCCGCGCTGCGCAAGGTCAACCCGGCCATCATGCTCGTGGTCCCGGGTGCCGCCATGGTTGCCGCCTTCATGGTGCTGGGAATCGGCGAACTGCCCAAGTCATGGATACACGTGGTCGCCTTCGTCTCCTCGGCCGCGATCATGACCGGTCTGATGGTCATCGCCAAGAAGGTCAACCGGCCCTGGATCAAGGAATGGGCCCTGGGCATTGCCATCATCCTCTCCCTGGCCATCACCTACGCGGCCACCCGCCTCTAATCGCAGCCAAGATTCCCAGGAGCACATCATGCCTCAGGCAACAGAAATCCACCAGGCGCTCGGCGCCTTCGACAAGACCACTTCCCGCTGGGGCCGGATCACCATGATCATTGGCCTGTTCTTCTCGCTGGCCGCCCCTGCCTACCTGGTCTTTTTTGCCGGACTGGACATCCAGGTCTCCGGCATCATCGCCGCCTTCGGTGCGCTGGCCGCGGTCTTCGGGGTCATCTGGATCGTCGAGCCGCTGACCTACTTCCCGATCCTGGGCGCCTCGTCCATGTACCAGGCGTTCATGATCGGCAACATCTCCAACAAGTTGCTGCCGGCGGCCATGATCGCCCAGGCCACCATCGGCGTAAAGCCCGGCACCCGCAAGGGCGAGCTGGCCTCGGTCGCCGCGATCTGCGGTGCCGCCACCGTCCACCTGGCCTCGCTGTTCATCTTCGTCGGACTGCTGGGCACCTGGCTGGTCAGCGTGATTCCCACTGACATCGTCCAGACCATCCAGTTCTACATCCTGCCCACCGTCATGGGCGCCGTGGTCGTGCAGGCGATCGTGAGCCAGAAGGCACCGCGCTCGGCGCTGATTGCCTTGGTCGTCTCGATCATCGTGGTCTCCGTGGCCTTCTTCTTCAAGCCCTTCGGCCTGTTCTCCACCGCTGTCGCCGTGATTGCCACGGCTGTTCTCGCCTGGGTGCTGCGCGACCGCAAGACCCTGGGGACACCGGAGGACGTACCGGTGCATGCAACCCCCGAGGGGCCGGTCTACTGACCGACGCACTCGGCTGCCCGGACCGGCCCGAGACCGAGCGCATCCACACCACAGTTACCGGCGGCGGCACTCCCGGGTGCCGCCGCCCCACCCAAGAGCAAGGAAACAACGCCCGATGACGAACACCATCCCGCCGGCCCTGGCACTGACCGAGGACTCGACCGCGGAAATGCACGAGACCTACAAGTACCTCCACGCCAACCCCGAGCTGTCCATGCAGGAACACCGGACCGCCGACTACCTGGCCAAGCGCCTGGAAGACCTCGGGCTCGAGGTGTTCCGCTGCGGCGGCACCGGGGTCGTGGGCATCCTGCGCAACGGCGAGGGACCGGTCATCGGCCTGCGCGCCGACACGGACGGGTTGCCGGTGCTCGAAGACACCGGGCTGGACTACGCCAGCACCGCCACCGGCTTCCTGGATGACGGCACCGAGGTCCCGACCATGCACGCCTGCGGCCACGACACCCACATGGCCACCGCGCTGAAGACCGCCGAACTGTACGCCGCCGCCAAGGACGCCTGGGCCGGCACCATCGTGTTCGTGCTGCAGCCGGGCGAGGAAACGGCCGCCGGCGCCAAGGCCATGGTTGAGGACGGATTGTGGGACAAGGCCCCCAAACCGGAAATCATGTTCGGCCAGCACGTGATGAACGGGCTCGCCGGCACCGTGGAGATCATGGGCGGTGCGGCCATGACCACCGCGGATTCCTTCAAGGTCACCGTCTACGGCCAGGGCTCCCACGGATCGATGCCCGAGCGCTCCATCGACCCGATCGTGCTGGGAGCGGCCATGGTGTTGCGCCTGCAGACCATCGTTTCGCGCCAGGTGGCCCCGCAGTCCGCCGCGGTGGTGACCATCGGGTCCTTCCACGCGGGCCTGAAGGAAAACGTCATCCCGGACCGTGCGGTGTTCACCCTCAACGTGCGCACCTTCGATCCCGAAGTCAGGGAGATCGTGCTGGGCTCGATCCGGCGCATCATCGCCGCCGAGGCGCAGGCCTCCGGCGCCCCCGCACCGCTGATCGAGGACATCTCCCACTTCCCGCCGCTGTACAACGACCCGACCGAGGCCGAGAAGCTTGCCGAGCAATTCCGTGCCGAGTTCGGCGAGGAACGCGTTCGCCAAGGCTCGCCGGTCATGGGCAGCGAGGACTTCGGCGCCCTTGCGGCGGCGATCGATGTGCCAAGCGTGTTCTGGTTCTTCGGCGGCAACGACGCGGCGACCCTGGCCGCCGGACACCCGCCGGCCAACCACTCGCCGTTCTTCGCCCCGGTCATCGAGCCGACGCTGAGCACCGGCGTGGCCGCAGCTGTCCGCGCGCTGTTCTCCAAGGTCGGCAAGAAGTAGCGTTACGGCGCCAAGGTGGCCAAGAGGCCCCGGAATCAGCCCGTCCGTGGACGGCGCTGGTTCCGGGGCCTCGCGGCGTATTTGCCGGGTGATTGCGTATTCTCCTAGAACACGATGACCGGTTTCAGCGTCGACCCATCCGCGGAATCGGCGAAGGCCTGGTTGATGTCTTCGAACTTGTACTTCTTGATCAACTTGTCGAAGGGGAACATTCCCTGGGCGTGCAGGCTGATCAACCGGGGAATGAATTCCTTGGGCACCGCGTCGCCCTCGATGACCATGGAAACCTTGATGCCGGTCAGCAGCAGGTTGCCGATGGCGAACGGCGCCTCGGTGCCCAGCTTCGCGGCACCGACGAGGGCGCCGTGGCCGCGGGTGGCCAACGACTGGGTCATCTGCGAGAACACCGGGGGTACGCCGGTGGTGTCCAATGCGTAGTTGACGCCGCCGCCGGTGATCTCCTTGATCGCCTCGACCGGGTCGACTTCCTTGGAGTTCACGGTGTGGGTGGCTCCCAGCTCCTTGGCGAATGCGAGGCGCTCGGGCACGATGTCCACCATGATGATGGTCGTGGCTCCGGCGGCCTTGGCGGCAAGCATGCCGGCCATGCCCACGGCCCCGGTGCCGAACACCGCGATGGAGGATCCGGGCTTCGGTTCCAGGACGTTCAGGACGGCACCGGCGCCGGTCATGATCCCGCAGCCCAGGGGTCCGAGGATCTCCAGCGGCACGTCGTCGGGAACCTTGACCGCACCTCGGGCAGCGACGTTGGTGTATTCCGCGAAGGAGGACTGACCGAAGAAGTGCGATCCGATCGCTCCGTTCTGGTCCGAAAAAGTCTTCGAGCCATCGACGCGCTCGACCCCGAAGTTCCGGTCGTAGAAATTCACGCAATACATCGGGTGCCCTGCCAGGCATTGCTCGCACTGGCCACAAAAGGCAGGACCCATGACGACCTTGTCGCCCACGGAGAATCCCTGCACGTCCGAGCCAACGGCTTCGACGATCCCGGCACCTTCGTGGCCCAGGACCACCGGCAGCGGCACCGGGTACCACTGGTCGCGGATGATGGCGTCGGTGTGGCACACGCCGGAGGCGACGATCTTCACGCGGAGTTCATCGGATCGGGGCTCGTCGACCTCGATCTCACGGATCTCGAGGTCGGTTTCGGGGGCAATCGCCACTGCTGCTCTGGTCTTCATGTGTCTTCCCTTCAGGTCCTGCGCGTTCGAACGAACGCGCACGCCCACTGGGGGCTCGCGCGTCGCATCCCGCACGGCTTCGGTGGAACCATTCACTGGCGCGCAAGCGCCACGGCCCACTGCTCTCATGCTAGACCTTCGGCAGTGCGAGGCGGTTGGGACGGCCCGGAAACCACAGCTCAGAGGCACGACCACTTAGACCCTTCGTGCATAGTCTTCCTTGAGTACGTCCAGGTGCGACCAAGACACCGTGCGCTTGATTCCCGGCAGCCCACGCAGTTCCTCTAGCGAATCAAGCAGTGCTGCTGGCGACTGGCCCACCAGCGTTGCCACGGCATCGAACCTGCCCACCGTCTCGGCGGCGAATTCGATGTCGCTCGAGGCGCGAAGCAACTCGATCACCTCATCGTGCCCACCATTGATGTTCAGCCCCACGCCCATGGACAGCTGCCGTCCGTGTGCGCCGCGAGCCTCGACCGCACTGATCTTGATGATCCTCGCCTCCAGCAGCCTCTGGACGCGGGTGCGCACGGCGGTGGCCGACAGGCCCACGATTCCGGCCATCTGCCGGTAGCTGCTCCGCCCGTCGGCCTGCAGCAGCTCGATCAGCCTGGTGTCCATGGCATCGATCACCGCGTCGCCGGTGTACTTGGAGATGAAAAAGCCCTTGATGACCGAGGTGTAGATCAGGGTGTCGATCTTGGCCACCCCCGGCAACCGCCGCACGTCCGCCAGCCTTCGGTGCAGCTCCTCGTGGCTGGTCACCCTGAACTCGGCAATCAGGTCGTGGTCGCCGCCGACCGCCGAAACCAGCACCGAATCCGAATCTTGCACCAGTCCGTTGGCGATGACGCGCACCGGTCCCTCGGCCACGACCGAGACGTGGGCGATGACCCGCTGGCCCAGAAACGAGGGATCAACCGCCGCGATGACCCGAACCGTGCCCGAATCCAGCAGCTGCTGCACCCGTGTGGCCACCGTCGCCCGAGGCGCACCCAGTTCCTTGGCGATGTCGAGGAAACTGGCGCGGCCATCGAGCTGCAGCGCTCGGATGATCGCGGTGTCAATGTTTCGTGGGTCTTTCATGGCACCTTCACTTCTCAGGTATGTTTCGGATCTTGAACAAAAACTTCGTAATGACACATGGATCATTTTCTCTGGAACGCAAAAATTGATTGATCCATACAATAGCGAAGATTACCTCACAGAACACGCATTTATTGTGTTTGCCGTCACGCTTTTCCGTGGCTACAGTAGTCCGCATCACAGACAAGTTCTGGCTAGAGCTGGAAAAGGTGGAATCTCCCATGGAACAAAATAGGGCCGCAGTGAAAGAATTCAGTCACGCCCGTGCACGACGGGCCGGCATGGCCGCATTCGTCGGCACGGCTATCGAATGGTACGACTTCTACATCTACGCCACGGCGGCGGCCCTGGTCTTCGGGCCGTTGTTCTTCCCCGAGGCTGACCGCATGGTCGGCGTGGCCGCGGCCTTCGCGACCTACGCCGTCGGCTTTGCCGTCCGCCCGCTGGGCGGGATCATCTTCGGGCACATCGGTGACAAGTTCGGGCGCCGCCCTTCCCTGGTCATCACGTTGCTGGTCATGGGAGTATCCACCGCATTGGTCGGCCTGCTGCCCACTTACGCCAGCATCGGCGTCTGGGCGCCGGCACTGCTGATCGTCCTGCGTGCACTGCAGGGCCTGGCCGTGGGCGGCGAATGGGGAGGCGCGGTTCTGATGGCCGTCGAGCACGCCCCCGAAAAGCACAAGACCTTCTACGGCGGCTTCGCCCAGCTGGGCAACCCCGCCGGTGCCCTGATGGCCACGCTGATGTTCAGCGCCCTGACCTCCCGCGGAGACGACTTCCTGATGAACGGCGGCTGGCGCATCCCGTTCCTGCTCTCCTTCGTGCTGATCCTGGTGGGCTTCTGGGTCCGGAACCGTGTCGAGGAATCCCCGGTCTTCGAGGCCAAGGTCGAGGGCGCCGTCCAAGCCCTGCCGTTGAAGACCGCAATCGTGAAGAACTGGAAACCGATCTTGCTGGGCATCGGCCTGCTGCCGCTGTCCACCGGCGGATACCAGCTGACCACCACCTTCGCCACCGCCTACGGCACCGACCCGTCGGTGGGCCTGGACGAGACTCTGGTCCTCAACGCCCTGGCACTGGCTGCCTTGGTGGAGCTCGTGGCGACCCTCGGGGTGGCCTGGCTGGGTGACAGGTGGGGCCGAAAGCGCGTCATGTTCATCGGCCTGCTCGGCTCGATGATCCTGGTGATCCCGCAATTCCTGGTCATGTCCACCGGTCCCGAGTGGCTGCTCTTCGTGGCTTTCTGCGCCATGCGCCTGATGATGACCGCGACCTACGCGCCGATGGCCACCATCATGTCCCAGCTCTTCCCGCCGCAGGCCCGTTACACCTCCATCTCACTGTCCAACGGCATTGCCGCTGCCTTCTGGGGAGGGCTTTCCCCACTGGCTGCCACGCTTCTCTACGCCGCCACCGGTAGCATCTGGCCGGTCCTCGCGGTCTTCCTGGGCATGGGGACGCTGAGCATCTTCTGCCTGTACTTCGCACCGCAGCACCGTGACGAGGAGCCATACTCCGAAACCGCCGATGCCGCACCCGCCACCACGAACGAGACGATTGAGGCCTGACCATGAGAAAACTGCAGACCTTCGATGCACCGGCACGCACCTTCATCCCGCAGCTGGTCACCGCATCCACCATCCACACCATGGATGAGGCCGCCCCCGTCGCCACCGCGCTGCTGCTGCACGACGGGTCCCTGCTGGCCGTCGGCACCGAGGCCGAATGCCGCCAAGCTGCCACCAAGCTGGGACTTCCCGAACCACGCGTCCAGGATTTCGGGGACGCCACCGTGGTCCCGGGCTTCATCGACGCCCACGCGCACCCGCTGATGTACGGGCAGCTGAAGACCTGGGTCGACTGCGGACCGGAGAAGGCCAAGAGCATCCCGGAGATCGTGGCGTTGCTCAAGGAACGCGCCGCAGCGACCCCCAATGGGCTGCCGGTGCGCGGCTACGGCTACGAACAGACCAACCTGGTTGAGCAGCGCCACCCCACCGCCGCGGAACTCGACGCGGTAGCTTCGGACCGCGAGGTCTACCTGATGAACGCCTCGGGCCACGGCGGGGTCGTGAACACCTACACCTTCAAGCTGCACGGCGTCACCAAGGACACCGAGAACCCGGCTGGCGGCGAATTCTTCCGCGACGAGGCGGGCGAGCTCACCGGCGAGCTCTCGGATGCCGCCTGCAACATCCTCACCGGGCTGGAAGGCGTGAAGATCGGGCACCACGGGCCCAACTTCCACCTCGCAGACGCCCCCGAGGAACACCTGCGCCAGTTGCAGATCGCACAGGAGGGCTTCCTGGCAGGAGGGGTCACCACCGTGGGCGACGCCCAGGTCTCCCGCCGCGAATTCGACATGTACCTGCGCATGGCAAGCGCCAACCAGCTCAAGATCCGCGTGGGCATGTACCTGCTCTCGCACCTGTTGGACGAGGCTTCCGAGATGGGCATGCACGGGGCCTTCGGAAACGCTCAGCTGAGCTTCGCCGGCTTCAAGTTCTATGCCGACGGCACCCTGGGCGGTTGGACCGCCTACTTCCCGGACGGCTACGTGGGCGACCCCTGCCGCACCGGCCAGCTCTACCACGAGCCCGCCGAGTACACCGAGCTGATCGCGAAGGCCCACCGTTTGGGCCTGCAGACAGCCACCCATGCCCAGTCCCCCACCGCTCTGGAAATGGTCATCTCCGCGATCGAGGCCGCCCAGGCCGAACGCCCTGACACCGACGCCCGCCACCGGATCGAGCACTGCGGCCTCCCAACCGCGGAGCAGATCACCCGCATGGCCGCGGCAGGCATCCACCCGGTGAACCAGCCGCAGCACTACTACAACTGGGGCGAGGGCGTCACCGACGCGATCGGCACCCCCGGCGAGCGCTTCAACCCACTGGGCGAATTCATCGACGCCGGGGTGAAGGTGACCATCTCCTCCGATGCCCCGGTGGCCGAGCCGCTGCCGTTGGAGGCCATCCAGGCCGCCACCACCCGTGTGACCCGCCAGGGGCACAAGCTCGGCGGCGACGAACTGCTCATCACCGCACGCCAGGCCTTGGAGGCCCACACCATCAACGCGGCCTTCTCGATGGGCCGCGAGGATGACCTGGGCTCCCTGGTGGCCGGCAAGCGCGCCGACTTCGCCGTGCTGGCTGCCGACCCGCTGGCCGTCCAAGCCGGCGCGATCGCCGAAATCCGTGTGCTGGAAACCTGGGTGGGCGGCATCTGCCACTTCACCGCCGACCGCACAACCTCCGTGGAAAAGGAACTCGAACATGTCTAACCCGGAAACCACCTCCACCATCGCACTGCCCGAGGGCGTCGTGGCCAACAACGCCGGCTTGGACGTGATGACGGTGCTGCGCAACTACGGAATCGACACCATCTTCGGGATCCCCGGAACCCACAACCTGGAATTCTACCGCCACCTGGCCCCGCTGGGCATCCGCCCGGTCACCAACCGCCACGAGCAGGGCGCCGGCTACGGCGCCGACGGCTGGGCCCAGCAAACCGGCCTGCCCGGTGTTGTCATCACCACCTCGGGGCCAGGCCTGCTCAACGCGCTCTCCGCGGCGGGCACGGCCTACTGCGAGTCCCGCCCGCTGGTCATCCTCTCCCCCGGTGTGCCGGTGGGCGAGGAATTCGCGGACATCGGCTCGCTGCACGAGACCAAGGACGCCACCGGCGCCGTGGGCGCCATCGTCGAGTGGTCCCGCCGCGTGGCCTCCGGCACCGAGGCGGTCCAGGCGATCCACGACGCCTTCGAGCTGTTCCGCTACTCCCGCCCGCGCCCGATCCACATCGAGATCCCGCTGAACATCCTCGAGGGCCCCTCGGACGCGCCTTTGCAGCTGCTTGAAGCGGTGGCGAAACGTGCCCCGCAGCAGGCAGACGCTGCTGCGCTCGCAAAGGCGGCCGAGGCGCTGCGCACCGCCACCAACCCGGTCATCCTGGCCGGCGGCGGTTCGCTGCGTGCCGGCGCCGATGTGTTGGCGCTTGCCGAGAAGCTGGCCGCCCCGGTGGTGACCACGCTGAACGGCAAGGGCGCGATCTCCGAATCGCATCCGCTGTCCCTGGGCTCGGACATCCGCCTGGATGTTGCGCAGAAGTTCTGCGAGGACGCCGACGTGCTGCTGGTGCTCGGTTCCAAGGTGGGAGATGCCGAGCTCTGGTTCAATGCGTTGAACCCCTCGGGCACCGTGGTGCGCGTGGACATCCTGGACACCCAGCTGAACAAGAACCTCGCCGCGGACATCGGCCTGGTGGGAGACTCCACGGCCATCGTGCCGCAGCTGCTCGAAGCCCTGTCCGAACACCAGGCACCGGCGGCTCCGCGGCTGGAAGCCCTGCGCTCAACGATGCGCGCCGATGCCAGGGCCCTGTCCCCCGCATTCGCCGCACTGGCAGAACAGGTTGCCTCCGCGGTCCCGGCCAACACCATCATCGGCGGGGACTCCTCCCAGGCCACCTACCTGGGCACGGCAAGCTTCATCCCGCAGGATGCGCCGCACTCGCTGCTCTACACCCCCGCCTACGCGACGCTCGGTTACGGCCTGCCCGCATCCATCGGGGCGCGCATCGGCGCACCGGAGCGCCCGGTGGTCTGCGTGATCGGCGACGGCGCCCTGATGTTCGCCATCCAGGAACTGGCCACCGCGGTGGAACAGCGCCTGGATCTCGTGGTCGTCTGCGCGGACAACGGCGGCTACGGCGAGATCAAGCAGAACGAGCTGGACCGCGCCATCACCCCGGTGGGCGTGGACCTGGTGCAGCCCGACTGGGCGGCCCTGGCCACCGCGTTCGGCGGCACCGGAACGAAGCTCGCCGACTCCTCCGAGCTGGCCCCGGCCATCCGCACGGCGCTGGATGCCGGAGGCGTGCAGCTGATCCACGTGCCCATGGCGCTGTTCAGCTAAACATCCCTGATCCGGTGGGGTTGGGCAGGGCGCGCGTCAGCGTCCCTGCCCAACCCCACCGGCATATCGGCCACCATCCCCTCCCCCGAACCAGGAGTATCCCCCTTTGCCAGCCACACCCCGCGTGCTGATCACCGACGCCGCCGACCTGGACCACACCATCGCACTGAACCTGCTCGCCGAGGCGGGCATCGAAGCCACCTACCTGGACTCCCGCGACCGCGGGGAGATCCTTGCCGCCGCACAAGGTTGCGCCGGGCTTATCCTTGGCTACGCCTCGCTGGATGCACATATGATTTCTGCGTTGCCGAAGCTGAAAGTCGTGGCCACCATGTCCGCGGGATTCGACATGGTCGATGTGCAGGCGGCGACCGACGCGGGCATCACGGTGTGCACCGTGCCCTCCGCCGCGACGGCAGATGTGGCAACCCACGCGTTCGCCGGGATGCTGGCCCTGGTTCGCCAGCTTCCCCGTTCCCAGACCCTGGCGCGGGCCGGCGACTGGACCGGTGCCGGGCTGCCGGTGCCCCCGCGGCTTGAAAGCCTCACGCTGGGATTGGTGGGCTTCGGGAGGATCGCCCAGTTCCTGGCGAACATTGCCGGACCGGTGTTCAAGGAAGTCATCGCCTACGACCCGTTCCCCCCCGACGAGTGCTGGCCCGACGGCGTGCGCCGGGTCGAGCTGGACGAGCTGCTGGCAGGATCGAACGTGCTCAGCCTGCACACCCCGCTCACCGGCGAAACCGAAAACCTCATCGATGCCAAGGCGCTTGAGGCCATGCCGACAGGCTCCTACCTGGTCAATGTCGCCCGCGGCGGGCTGGTCGACGAATCCGCGCTGCTCGAAGCGCTGGATTCCGGCCACCTGGCAGGGGCCATGCTCGATGTGCTGGCCCAGGAACCGGCACCGGCGAACCACACGCTGCTGGCCCACCCCTCGGCGATCATCACCCCGCACACCGCCTACCGCTCCACCGCCTCGCTGCACGAATACATGGCCCTGCCGGCCCGCAACGTCATTGCCGTGCTGGCGGGAAAGGCCCCGGAAACGCCCCTACGGCTGGCTGCGGCTACAGCCTGAGGTCCAGCGTGGAACGGTGAACCACTGGTCCAGAAACAGCTGAGGGGTCGTCTGCAGCTTGCGCGCAAACGACCCCCTCAGATTTTCGCCGGGGTCAACGGAGGAGCCTCCGTGGTGCTTCGTCGAGAAGCCGGTTACTCCACGGTTGGCCCCATTCCCGAGCGTATGTTCACGAGGTTGCCACACCCCGGGTGGGACAGGACTTCGGCTTCGGTCGGCGGGTTGGCGCCGGCTCGGCCGACCGTAATCGACGCGGCGATCGATGCCCTGTGCGCCAGGCGGAACAGGTCGTCCTTTGACCAGGCTTCGTCCGGGTGGGCCAAGATTCCATATATCAAGGCAGCCATGTAGGAATCTCCGGCTCCCACCGTGTCAGCCACGGCGGTGACCTGCGGGGGAACTGCTAGTTTCACCTCGCTGGTGGCGAGATAAGAGCCCTGACCGCCAAAGGTGACAATGGCAAGCTTCGCACCCAACCCGATGATATTTCCTGCAACTCGTTGGGGTTCTTCTCCCGGGTACAGCCACTCGGCGTCTTCGTCGCTGAGCTTGACCACATCCGCCAAGGGGACAAGTTCTTCAAACGCGGCAAGCGTATGGGTGTGGCTGCCTAGGAGCGCCGGGCGGATGTTCGGGTCAAAGGTAACCACGCAGTCGCCCGCGAACCGTTCGAGCATGGATTTGACGACATCCGCTCCGGGGCTGAGGAACGCGGCAATCGATCCGGTGTGGACAAGCCTGGGTCGAAACTCGGGAACCCACTCAGGGATGTCCCAATGAATATCGAAGGTATAGCGCGCCGAGCCGTCGGGTGAGAGGGTGGCTTGGGCCGTTCCTGTGGGTCCGAAGCGAAGCGACTCGGGAAGTACTACGACGCCCGCGCCAGCCAGATGCCTCTCGATGGCGGCACCACGCGCATCACTGCCGATCGAGGTCAACAATGCGGTGGGGATGCCAAGTTTCCCCAATCCATAGGCAACATTTGCCGGTGAACCGCCGGGATGTTCGCTGGCTCCGGCAACCGAAGCGATCACGTCGATGAGTGCCTCGCCAATTACCAGGACGTCGTGGTGGAACTCTTGGTGCTCCAGGAAGTTGTGATTCATGATGGGGGCGGCCTCGCTGATCCATGGTTCTCGGGCGCTTGGCCCACTTGTGTCGATGCGTCGGGTGGGGCGAAACAATCGGAAATTCCGAGTCGCTCCGGGGAAGGTGCTGGTGAGAATTCGGCATCGGGTCGGGTGGCCCATCGGTCACGATGGGCCACCCGACCCGATGCCTCGGGACCTACTGGCCCGGAAGCACGATGGTCTTCATCTTCCCCGCACCACGGCTGCTCAGCAGGGCCTTCTCCACGTCCTCAAGCCCGAAGGAGTCCGTGACCAAAGAATCGAGGTCAATGCGATCTTCGGCCAGCAACCGAATCGCCAACGGCCAGGTGTTCGCGTAGCGGAACACACCGGTCATCTTGATCTCTCGGTTCCTGATCAGTCCCACAGGGATCGATACATCGTCGCTTCCCAACCCGACCAGGACGACCGTCCCAGCGGGCCTAACGGCGCTGATACCGCTGCGGATTGCGGCTTCGGCCCCGGCGGCGTCGATGAAGACATCTACGTCGAGCCCCTCTAGCCGGTCGCCGGCGTGGTGGGCATGCGTGGCCCCGTGTAACAAGGCGACGTCGAGTCGCTCGGCAGACACATCCGTGATGTGCACTTCGCTGGCTCCAAATGCGCGGGCCACCTGGGCGGCAATGACCCCGATGGGGCCCGCTCCGGTGACGAGCACCCGCGAACCGGCCTGGACTTCTCCCTTTTGGCAAGCCCAGATTCCCACTGACAGGGGCTCGATCAGCGCCGCTGCGGCATCGCTGATTGATTCCGGAACGGTGTGGGCAAAGTCTTCGCCAATGACCACGTATTCAGCGAAGGCTCCGTCCACGGGAGGGGTGGCAAAGAAGGCCATCTCTGGGCAGAGGTTGTACTGGCCGGACTTGCATTGGCGGCATCGCCGGCAGGGCGCCTGCGGCTCGATCGAAATGCGTTCACCAATCCGGTGATCGGAAACGCCCGCCCCCACCGCGACGATTCGGCCCGAAGCCTCATGGCCCAGCACCAGTGGTTCCTCAACAATGAAGGGACCAATGCGTCCGTGTTCGAAATAGTGGGTGTCGCTGCCGCAGATCCCCACGGCGGCAACCCGGACCAACACCTCGCCATGGCCCGGGACGGGAATGGGACATTCGGCCAGCCGTACGCTGCCAGCGGCGTCAAGCAGCGAGACCCGCATCATCGGGTTTTCGGATTTTGGGTTTTCCATGCGGCGTAATTCCTTGCTTTGCTGCTGTGCTCCGGTTGCTAGCGCCATTGGGCGCCCCATGTTGCGGTGGTCATCGAGCTTGAAGCTCGCCAGTGGGCAATCGCCTTCTCCAGGCGGCTGCGAACGTCGGCGCATTCGGGAACGCCCCATAGGTTGGTTTCTTCGTGGGGGTCCTCAACGAGGTCGAAGAGCTGCCCCTCGTCGAAGTCGATGAAGTCAACGAGCTTGAACCGCTCGTCCCTGACCATGGTCATCAAGGCCGTGTCGGTCAGGATGAAGTCCCTGGCGTGTTCCGAGAAGACGTAGCGACGTCCTTCCCAGTCCTCGCCGCGAAGAGCAGGCATGAGCGTTTCCGCTTCCATCCATTCGGGCGGTGTGAGCCCTGCAAGTTCGAGGATGGTTGGGGCCAGGTCCATCAATGAGACTAGCCCGTCGAGCTGCTGGTCGGCAGTGACTCGTCCCGGGCCCCAGATGATTCCGGGCACGTGGACACTGGGTTCGTACATCGTCCATTTCTGCGAATGGCCGTGGTCGTTCAAGGCGTCCCCGTGGTCGGAGGTGAACATGATGACCGTGTTGTCCAGGACCCCGCGCTGCTCGAGGGCCTCGATGATGCCTCCGACCTGTTCGTCAATCAACGAGACATTGGCGAAGTAGTGCCGGCGTTGCAGCTGGAGCTGCTCCTCGGTGGGGTTCTCCAATTGCACGATGGCATCGTGGTCATTGGCCTGGTGGTGTTTGCGCAGCGCCTGCAGGGGCGTCGGTTGGGAGTCGAGGTCTGCAGCCGTGCGCTTGGCCTCAGGCATCTGCCGGTCAAGGTAGGGCTCGAGGTGCTTGCTGGTTGGATCGTACGGCGGGTGGGGGCCCGGGAAACCTATCTGAAGGAAGAACGGGGAATCGTGGTCAGGATAGGTATCCAGCCAATGGCGTGAAAGATTGCCAACGAAGTTGTCGGCGTGGAGGTCATCGGGCAGCGACCATTCAAAGGCCCCAAGGCGTTCGGCGTAGTCCTCGCGCCGGCGGTAGGTCACCCGGCTGGGTTTTTCGTGTCCGCGAATCCATATTGCTTTGTCCCATTGGTCCAGGAAATACGGAAGGTTCGGGTGGGCACGATCCTTGTTCTCAACCACGTGGCGTTCGTGGAAGCCAACTGATGCCTCGTAGGGGTAGGTGTGCATCTTGCCCACGCTGGTGCAGCGGTACCCGGCACCGGCCAGCAATTCCACCCAGGAATGGGACCATTTGTCATCGTTGCGCAGCACCCCGGAGCTATGCGGGTACAGGCCGGTGAACAGGCTGGCGCGCGACGGTGCACAAGATGGGGATGCCACGTAGGTATTCGTGAATGCCGTGCCTTCCTTCACCAGCCGGTCCAGGTTGGGGGTGTCCACGTGGGTGTGCCCCAGCGCCGAGATGGAGTCGAAGCGCTGTTGGTCGGTCATGATCAGCACGATGTTTGGCCGGGTGTTTTGGTTCGACATGCTCGGTGTACTGCTTTCTAAACTGCGGTGGTTGCCCGATGCGGACATTAGTTGCGAACCTGTTCTGCTGGTTGTCCCAGAATTCCTTCGGTGTCCGAGAGTTCAAGCTTGGAGTTTTCGGAGGCGAACCAGACACACACTCCACTGATGACGCACATTAATACCAGGTAGGCCACGGCCGGCCAATAGGAACCGGAGAATACGGAGACCAGGGCCACGGCGATTGCCGGGGTGGGTGCCCCGCCAAGCAGTGCGGAACCCTGGTAGACAACACCGAGTCCTGTGTAGCGCATGCGCGTGCCGAACATTTCGGCGAAGAAGGCCCCCTGGATGGAGAACATCATCCCGGTGCCCAGCGCGTGGACGAGCACGATGACGAGCCAGGTGGTAATTGGCTGGCCAAGTTGCAGAACCGGGAAGTAGAAGAGGCCGCCGACGCCGCAGATGGCGATGCCGGTCAGGTACACCGGACGGCGTCCGATCTTGTCCGACCACATCCCAAAGAATGGAAGCAGGAACATCTGGACCGCGGCGGAAATGGTGAAGCCGACCAGGATCATGCTGCTCGGCATGCCGAGGTAGGTGGTGACGAACGAAATCGCGAACACATTAATGATGTTGTAGGTTACCGCGTCAGCCATGCGGGCACCGATGCCCAGCAGAAGATTCTTGCGGCCTTCGCGCAGCAGCGCGAAGAA
Organism: Arthrobacter sp. UCD-GKA; assembly: GCF_001863355.1. Lineage (NCBI taxonomy): Bacteria > Bacillati > Actinomycetota > Actinomycetes > Micrococcales > Micrococcaceae > Arthrobacter > Arthrobacter sp. UCD-GKA. The sequence continues at coordinate 574,607 of NZ_MOLR01000004.1, forward strand.
GGGAACCGACCGAACTTCATCCTTGTCTGCTTCGAAGGCGGGGGTCTCTGGCAAGGCACGCCGGATGGCAAAGGCCGCGATCACAAAGAGCCCACTGAGCAGGAACGGAATGCGCCAGCCCCAGCTGAGGAATTCGTCCTCGGGGAGCATCTGCACCAGGCTGAATACACCGGTGGAAACCAGCAAGCCTGCCGGGGTGCCCATCTGGTGGAAGCTGCCCATCAGCCCGCGCTTGCCCACCGGCGCATTTTCCAGGGCGATCAAGGAACCGCCACCGAATTCGCCTCCAATTCCAAAGCCTTGGATCAGGCGGGCCAGCAACAGCAACGCGACGGACCAGGCACCGATTTGCGCGTAGCCCGGCAGCAGGCCAATGCCAAAGGTGCAGATGCCGATCATCAACACCGTGATGATCAACATCTTCTTGCGGCCCAGCTTGTCACCGAAGTGCCCGAAGACCACGGCTCCCAGCGGGCGCATCAGGAACCCGGCCGCGAAACTGCCAAACGACTGAAGCAGCGCGACGGTCGGGTCGGCTTCGGGGAAGAAGATCTTGGGGAAGACCAATGCAGCGGCAGTGCCGTAGAGGTAGAAGTCGTACCACTCAATGAACGCGCCTGCGAAGGCAGCGCCCACGGCCTTTCGTGGCGACGATTTCGTGGTCGTGTCAACCGCATTGACCGCTTGTTCGGTGTTGCTACTCGACATTGAGGGCCTTCCTGGATATCCGTATGCACTCATATGTGCACTCGGATGCGCACGAAAGTGATTGTGATAGTGGACACTAGCAAGCGGGTGAGTTGCGCGCAAGTGCGCTTAACACATTGCTCAAACGAGCGGTAAGATGAACCGAGAGTTCACCCACCGAGGCGAAGGCAGGCAAAGGCAATCCGTACTGAAGCCAAGAAAAACACGAACGATCCTGGACAGATCCTGCGCGTTGCTCGCGCCTACTTCTTGAACGACACATCCAAGGTTGCCATCGCGGAGCAAGAAGGGCTAAGTCGCTGGCAGGTTGCCCGCATGCTCGAGGACGCCCGCAAGACAGGCTTGGTGAAGATCTCCGTCGGTGACCCTGCGGAGCTTGACGCGGCCCTGGCAATCTCGGTCACCGATGCCCTGAAAATTAGACATACGGTGGTAGTCGGGCGCTCCCGCCATTTGGGACTTGAACCCTCCCTGGATGGCATCGCCGCGGCCCTCGCCGCGTATCTGCACGAAACCATTGAAGAGGGAGACTCCGTGGGTTTCACGTGGAGCAGGGCCATTGAGCTCATGGTTCCACATCTGACCGAGCTCAGACCCTGCAACGTGGTGCAGCTTGCCGGGGCACTGACCTTCACCGGGGACCGCATGGGCTCGGTCGAGGTCATCCGCCACGTAGCAAAGACCGCACACGGCACCGCGTACCCGATCTACGCTCCCATTTTTGTCGACAACCCGAAAACCCGAAGCATTCTCGAACAGCAACCAGAAATAGCCTCGTGTCTCAAGAAGATCGACCACCTTGACCATGCGGTCGTCTCCGTGGGCACCTGGAGCGAGGACGGCTCCGCGCTCTACTCCATGGTTCCGCCCGAACTCGCGAGTAAAGTCGCTTCCTCCGGCGCCGTGGGGGAAATCAGCGGCAGGGTATTCGACCGCTCAGGCCACCTGGTTAGTGAACAGTTCGATGAACGAGTGCTCGGCATCAGTGCGCAGCAATTACGCTCCGTTCCGCATATTGTCGCCACCAGCTATGGCTCGCACCGCGCCGAAGCAACGATTGCCGCTGCCCGTGCCGGATATCTCCATACGCTCATCATCGATGCCCCTTTGGCCCATGCCATCCTGGCCGCACTTGGCAGACCTGACGCGTAGTACTGATCCGCGTTCCCTTCCCCCTGCGAAATCCTGGATTTCTCGGCCACTGAAATTGATTGGACTCAGCGATCTCTTCCGAAACAGACAACAAAGAACCGGCCACCCCTTCATCGTGCTGCACCCCGGGGCGAGCTCCAACATATTCCTCTTCTGCGGCAGCAAAGACGCCCCTGCCCCCCAGCGGCGGATTGCCCCTGCACGAGGTCGCGGTGATTCCTGCCGGGCATTTCCAGATGGGCGACGCATTCGGGGAAGGCTACCGGGCAGACGGTGAAACACCGGTACACGGAGTGTCACTTGAAGCTTTTTCGCTTGATGTCACCACCGTGACCAACCGGATGTTCGCACGTTTCGTCGGCGCCTCCGGATACCGCACCGAATCGGAGATTTACGGGTCGTCGGCGGTTTTTCATCTGGACGCACAGGCAAAACGCGCCGACATCCTGGGGCACGCGGCCGGCACCCCGTGGTGGCTGAATATCCGCGGAGCCGACTGGGCCCACCCAACGGGCCCGCAATCAGCGTGGCAGGATATCCCCGACCACCCGGTGGTGCAGGTCAGCCACAATGACGCCCTCGCGTACTGCCGCTGGGCCGGGCGCAGGCTTCCCACCGAGGCCGAGTGGGAGTACGGAGCCCGGGGCGGGCTGGACAGCCAACGCTATGCCTGGGGCAACGAGTTGCTCGGGAACGGTGGCCAGCATATGTGCAACATCTGGCAGGGAACCTTCCCGACACTCAACACCCAGGACGATGGCTTCACTGCAACGGCACCGGTGAAATCCTACGCGCCAAATGGGTTTGGACTATACGAAATGGCGGGCAATGTATGGGAATGGTGCGCCGACTGGTTCCTGCCCCGCTACTACGAGAATTCGCCAAGCGACAACCCTCAAGGACCAAGCATCGGCTCGGGCCGTGTCATGCGGGGCGGTTCCCACCTCTGCCACGACTCATACTGCAACCGCTACCGGGTAGCTGCACGCAGCCAGAACAGCCCGGATTCGGCAACCAGCAATTGTGGATTCCGAACGGCGGGTGGCTATGCGGGCTAGCGGTCCGATGCCTCGCTGCGGGAGTACAACTACACGCCATTCCACAGCCTCGTTGCCGTACTGCAGGGCGCAGAACCGGAGATACCGTTGACAGCACAGTAGACCCGGCGACGTGAGGGGCAGGATTCCGACGCCTATGGCGCACTGGAAACAGGCGTGAGACCCAAGGGTTCCAACAAGGTTGCCGCGGTTCCTCCCGGGCCTCAGGCGGACCGGTTCCGTGCCTGAACCGACGCCTGCTGCGCGACCGAGCGCGGCTCGGCGAGGAACCGGCGCCAGCTGAGCACCGCGCGCTGCGCACCGGAGGCGGCGAGGTTCTCTCCATTCCGGTAGGCCCTGCCGATCGCCCCGGGAATCCGGATCGGCAGCCTCGGGTGGCGGTGGCCGAAGGCCTCCCAATAGCCTTCCAGCAATTTCTGGACGTCCAGAACCTCGGGCCCGACGAGATCTGCCACGCGCCCGGCCGGTTCCCCGAGGGCGAGCTCGGCCAGGCGGGCAGCGACCTCTTCGACGTGCACCGGCTCGAAGCGCAGGCCTCCCGGAACTGGGACCAACGGTATCCGGGCGAGCATCCGCACCGCCGGCCACACGAAGTCGGGCAGCTGCGCGGCGCGCAGCACCGTCCAGGGAACCCCGGAGCCGGCGATGGCTTCCTCGGCCCGCGCCTTGGCCCGGAAGTAACCGATCGGCATCGCTTCCGCGCCGACGACCGAGATGAGGATGAGGTGGCCGGTTCCTCCGGTCCTGGCCGCGTCCGCCAGATGGCGGGCGGCGATGTCGTCCCCCTTGGCGCCGCCGGCCAGGTGCAGCACGGTGTCCACCCCGTCCAGCGCCGCGGCAAGTCCGGTGCCCGCGACGGTGTCGCCCGGGACATGCTCGATTCCGGGCTCGTCGGCGCGCGGGTGGCGGCTGAGGATGCGCACGTCCTTGCCCGCGGCGCGCAGCCGCCGGAGAACATGGCTGCCGATGTTGCCGGTGCCCCCTGTCACGAGGATGGGTGTATTCATGATCCTGTTCCTTCTTCTTTTGTCACGTCGAGGCCCTGTGCCTCGTCGGTATGATGACGGCTAAGAGGACAAGGACGTGACATGACAGGGAAAGAAAATCTCGCCGCCCGCTTCGAGCGGTCCCGTCCGCGGCTGCTGGCCATCGCCAACCGGCTGCTCTCCTCGGACGCCGACGCCCAGGACGCGGTGCAGGAATCGTGGCTGCGCCTGGAGCGCAGCGATGCCGAGGCGATTCTGAACCTTGAGGCCTGGCTGACGACGGTGATCTCCCGGATCAGCCTGGACATGCTGCGTGCTCCCCGCCGGATGCGCGAGTATTCCTGGCAGGTCGAGCCGTGGATCGATGAACCTGTCGCGACCGCCGGCGATCCGGCGGAGGAAGCCGAACGCAGCGACCAGCTGGGCGTGGCCCTGTTGGTTGTCCTCGAGACCCTGGGCCCCGCCGAGCGGGTGGCCTTCATCCTGCACGATGTCTTCGGGCAACCGTTCGACCAGGTCGCCGAGGTGCTGGAGAAATCGGTTCCGGCCTCCCGGCAGCTGGCGTCCCGTGCCCGCCGGCACCTGCGCGGAGCGCCCGATCCCGCCCGGCCGGGACCGCAGCGTGCGCGCGAGCTCTTGGACGCTTGGCTGGTCGCGGCGCAGCAGGGGAACTTCACGGCGCTGCTGGGCCTGCTGGACGAATCCGCGGTGCTGCGCGCCGACTACGGAACCAGCAACCGCGTGATCGAAGGATCGCAGGCCATCGCGGAGCAGGCGGTACTCTCCGCGCGGCTTGCCGCCCACTCGACGCCGATCTTGGTCGATGGGCGTCCGGGTGTGGCCGCGGTGCTGCATGGACGGGTCGTGTCCATCATGGCGTTCACTTTTCGGGAGGGCAGGATCACCGGCCTCGACGTCCTGGCAGATCCCGGCCGACTGGGCCATCTGGATGTCGATGCCCTGAGTGGTCGGCAATAGCGTCCTATCCGCCGAAGCCTCGGTTCGCACCGGCACCAGGCTGGTTTATGTTCCTTGCCGATCTTGCACGTGCACGGCCCAGGCGCAAGGCTGATAGGGAACCGTGCACCGACGCGAGCCAAGGGAAGCATGATGCTGAAACTCGAGGACCTGGATCTGGAAGAAATTGCCTGGGCGATGCAGGACGACCGCTCCATGGGCAACGAATATTACCTCGACCTCGATACCGGGGAGGTCGTGGTGCCGGGGCTCGACGAAGACATCACCCTGGAGGAGATCGTCGAGGGAAACTACGCCTACGTCGATCCCCTCGAATCCTATGAGTCCTACCGGCACATGGAGGACTTCACCGTGGGCCTTCCCGAGGGCGGGGCACGGGTGAAACTGGAGCAGGCGCTCATCCGCAGCAAGCCGTTCCGACATTTCAGGGACGTGCTGGAAGACTTCCCGGCCGAACGCGAGGCCTGGTACACATTCAAGAACGACGCGATGAACAAGGTCGTGGTCGAATGGCTGGTCGGTATCAAGGCCATTGAGGATCCCGACCCTCACGGCATCTCCAGGACGGACACGGAATAAGGCCTACCCCAGGAGCGGGAACCCCGGTCCCGGCACGAGGGACTCCACCGCCGCTGCGACGCGGAAGACCATGGCCTCGTCAAAGGGGTGTCCCACGACCTGCACTCCGGTAGGCACCGAGTCGGTGGACAGCCCGCTGGGAATCGACATGACCGGGCAGCGGTTGGCGACATTGAACGGGCTGGTCAGGTGCGCCTCCCAATAGTGGCCCAAGTGCCCTTCGGAGGTCTCGATCCCGTCCAGGTAATCCCCGTCAGCGGCCAGCGAGGCCACCGCCGAGGTCGGGCACAATAGAGCATCCAGCCCCGCCATCGCCGCGGCGAGCTCGGCCTGGAGCGCATGGTCCATGGCCAGGGATTCCACGAGTGTGTGCCGGCTTGCGGCGGCGGCTGCGTCCTTGATGAACCGGGCCGTGTAGGCCGCCAGCTCGGACTCGGTGCCTGCGGTCTCCGCGGCCATGGCCGGGCCCAGGATGTGCCCGAAGTGGGCGAAGGTTGTTTCGGTGATCCGCGCCGTGGTCCAAGGCAAGTCAACCGGCACGACCACGGCTCCCGCGGCTTCCAGTGCCCGGGCCACCTTGAGGGTGTTTTCGACGATCTCCGGGGCCACAGGGTAGTTGCCCAGCGTGAGCGACAGCCCGATGCGCAGCCCTGTCACGTCCCGGCCGCCAAGCGGGTTGCTGCCGTTTTCGCCCCAGGAGCCGTGATCCGAGCGGTGGCGTCCTGACATGACGCCGGCCAGCAGCGCGGTGTCTGCAACGGTGCGTCCCATCGGCCCGTCGCCGCGGTACCAGTCCGCGGCCAGCGCCCCGGCCCCCGGGATCCGGCCATAGGGTGCCTTGTAGCCCACGGTTCCGGTGAACCCGGCCGGGATGCGGGTGGACCCGGCAATGTCCGAGGCGGTGGCCAGCGTGGTGAACCCTGCAGCCAGGGCGGCCCCGGAACCGCCGGAGGATCCGCCGGGCGAGGCCTGGGTGTTCCACGGGTTCCGGGTGATGCCCCACATGGGTGAATGCGTGGTGGTCGCACAGCTGAATTCGGGGCTCGTGGTGCGGGCGTGGATGATGCCGCCCGCGGTCTTCAGCCGTTCCACCACGGGGTGGTCCACCGGGGCAACGCGTCCGCGGTGGGCCGCCAGTCCCTGCTCGAGCTTCAGCCCGGCGATCCCGTGCTTTTCCTTGGTGGCCACGCTCAGCCCGAGCAGCGCCGGGACCTCGCCACCCTCACGCGCCAGGCGCGCATACTCATCCGCCGCGACATGTGCCTGCGCGCGGGCGGAGTCGAAGAGCGTCTCGGTGAAGGCGTTGATACCGGTCTCCCGGTCCCCGTTGCGCGACTCGATCCGCTGGATCTGGGCCTCGAGGACTTCCACGGGCGAAATTTCCAGGGACCGGAACAAGGCCAGCGCATCGGTTGCTGGCAGCAGCGCCAGCGAGTCCACGACGGTGGCTGCGCCCGGCCTCACGCGGCACCCGCCTTCGAGAGCTCGGACTCGGCCCGGTCGCTGGGGGCCAGCGCCCCGCTGACCATCTCCCGGGCCACCGCTTCGAGTGCCTTCACCCCGGCCACCATGTCGGCATCGGTGGTGAACTCGCGTTCGCAGTGGCTGACCCCGTCCACCGAGGGAATGAACATCATCACGGTGGGGACGATGCGGTTCATGGCCACCGAGTCGTGCCCGGCCATGGTGCGGATCCGGCGCACCGAGAGCCCCAGGTTCGCGGCGACCTTCTCGGTCAATTCCAGCCCGGCCTCGGGGTAGTGCTGGATCCCGCGGACGTCGAAGTCGTTGACGTTGATGCGGATGTCGTGGTCCTTGGCAATCTGCGCAATGTCGGCCAGCAAGGAAGCCCGGGCCTCGGCGACGATGTCCGGGCTTGCCGAGCGCAGGTCGGCGACCAGGTGCACGCGGCGGGCCACCACGATCGGGGAGTTCGGTTCCAGGGTCAGCTGCCCGACCGATGACACCAGGGCCTCCTCGGAGAACTTCTGCGTGACGTCGTGGACCAGCAGCACGACCTTGGAGGCCGCCACCAACGCGTCGTGTCGATCCGCCATGGCGGTTGCACCGGTGTGCGACTGTTCGCCGAGCACCTCGATGTCCAGCTTCTGGGTGTGCCAGGAATAGTCGACGGCGCCCAGGGTGATGCCCTCGCGCTCCAGGATCCGACCCTGCTCGATGTGGATCTCCGCGTAGCCGGCAAGTTCCGGGCGTTCGTCGCTGCCCAGGTAGCCGATGGCTTCCAGCGCCTGCGCGACGGTGGTGCCGGCCAGGTCCTTGACCGCCAGCATCTTGTCCTGGTCCATGAGCCCGGCGAAGACCGAGGAACCCATGATGGAGGGGGCGAAGCGCCCGCCTTCCTCGTTGAACCAGTTGACCACGGCCAGGTTGAACACCGGGGTCGTGCCGGTGGCGGCCAGGGATCCTGCCACGCGTTCGGCGGCGTGCAGGCCCGCCAGCACCCCGTAGGCCCCGTCGAAGCGCCCGCCCAGCGGCTGGGAATCCAGGTGGGATCCGAGCAGGATGTACGGGGCGCCGGGGACCAGCTCGATCAGCGCGAACATGTTCCCGATCCCGTCGACGCGCACCTCCCAGTTCCGTTCCCCGGCAAAGGCGGCAAACCAGTCCCGGGTGGCTTTGTCCGCCGCGGTGGCGGCCTGGCGCTCGACGCCGTTGTTCTCGGTGGCACCGATTCCGGCGAGGTGGTGGAAATCGGTGAGGAATGTTGCATCGCTCATGGGGTGGGTACTCCTTGCGGTGGGTCTGTGGTTCGCGTGGGGTGTCGGGAAGTGCGTCAGCCGACGCGGTGGTGGGTCTCCGGGACCTTGGTCAGCGTCAGCAGCAGGAACACGATGACGGCGGCGGCAGCCATGTAGTAGCCCGGCGCCGCGTTCAGCCCGGTCTGGGAGACCAGGAAGGTTCCGACGAAGGGTGCCGATCCACCGAAGATTGCGTAACCGACGTTGTAGCTGATGGCGGCGGAGGTGAAGCGCGTGCGGGTGGTGAAGATTTCCACGAAGAAGGTGTAGCAGCCGCCTCCGTAGATGCACATCGGGACCACGAAGAGCAGCTGTCCGGCGATGGCCAGCGGCAGCGAGCCGGAGGTGACCAGCATGAAGCACGGGATGGACAGCAGGGCCAGCGCCGCGGAGCCGGCGATCAGCATCGGCTTGCGGCCCACCTTGTCACCGATGATTCCGCCGATGGGCAGCAGGATCGCATAGAGCAGCATGGCCGTGGCGTTGGCCAGCAGCGATTGGTCGCGGCTCAGGTTTCCGGTGACCTGGACGTAGGACACGAAATAGCCGGAGAGGAAGTAGAAGCCCATGGCGGTCAGGCCCATGACGAAGATGACCTGCAGCATGCGGACCTTGTTTTCCGCGAAGGCCTCGCGCAACGGGCTGTATTCCTTGGTCGTTTCCTTGGCCAGCACGGCCTTGAACGCCTCGGATTCCTCGGTCTTGGAGCGGATCCACAGGCCGAAGAAGGCCATGGGCAGGGCCAGCAGGAAGGGGATGCGCCAGCCCCAGGACATGAATGATTCGGAGGACATGGAGCTGGAGAGCACCAGGATCAGCGTGCCGCCGAAGACCGAGGGAAGGGCGGTGGCGGCCAGGGTGATGTTCAGCCAGAAGCCGCGCCGATTGATCGGGGCGTGTTCGAAAACGAAGGCCGGGGCCCCGACGGATTCGCCACCGGCGGAGAAACCCTGCACCATGCGGCAGAGCACCAGCAACACCGGGGCTGCGGCGCCGATGGCCGCGTGGGTGGGCAGCAGGCCGATCGTCGCGGTGGCCGCGCCGATGGAAAGCAGCGTGATGAACAGGACTTTGCGGCGCCCGATCTTGTCCCCCAGAGCCCCGAAGAACAGCCCGCCCAAAGGGCGGACCAGGAAGGCCACTCCGAAGGTCGCGAAGGTCGCCAGGAGCCCGGCCAGGGCACTGGTGCCAGGGAAGAAGAGTTGGGAGAGGACAACTGCGGACAGCCCGTAGAGCGTGAAGTCGTAGAACTCGATGAACTGCCCGATGCTGCCGCCGGCGAGCACTCGCTTCTGCATCCCGCTGGCGGCCTTGCGGTCCTGTTTCGTTCCTGTCTGCGGTAACTGGGATTTAATCTCGGTCTTCATCGATGCTCCTGAATGTGCGGTCCGTTCGACCCATTGGCTCAAACGGCGGCTTTTGATGTTTACCCTGGAACCATTGTGGTGACCGCAGTCACACGGGTCTAACGGATTATTTCGGTTGAACCCATCGAGTGAATCGATTGGAGCTCGGTCAGGCGGAGGTCGATTGATCGGAGGCAGACCCGTAGAGTCCGATGCAGACCTGCTCGAATGCCAGCGACTTGCGTGTCGGCTTGGCGCCAATGGGTCGCACCAGCGACATCTCGATCGGCGGGAGGTCCTCGATAATGTCCAGCGGCACCACCGAACCGCCGGCATAGGTCAGGTCACTGCTCAGCCGCTGGTTCAACAGCGAATACCCGTGGCCGCGGGCCACATAGGAGCGCACCGTCTCGTAGCCGGAGACGACGTGCCGGATGGAGGGATGGACCCCGAGCCGGCTGAACATGTCCAGATAGTATTCCCTGGTGTGTTTTGCATCCAACAAGATCAGCGGTTCGTCGGCGAAGTCCCGCAGGCTGACCGGCGTATTCGGTGTGGCAGCCCGCGGGTGGTCGGCCGGGACCAAGACGTGCGGTGGAATCCGTTCCAGGACCCGCCGGTCAAACTCGGCCCCGATTCCCTGGTCATACATGAGTGCCAGCTCGCAGACCCCGTCGAGCAGCGCCTGGCGCAGCGACTCCTGGTCCCCCTCGTGGAAGCTGACCTTCACGTTGGGATGCGCCGCCTCGAACGCCTGCAGGATCACCGGGGCCTTGAACGGCGCCAATGGCGAGTACATGCCCACCACCAGCTCCCCGGCGAGCGCCTCGCCTTCGTCCAGGACCGCTTGATAGAGCAGGTCGGCCTCCTCCAGGAAGGCCTGGGATCCCAGCAGCAGGCGCTTGCCCGACGGGGTCAGCCGCAGCCCCTTGCTGGAGAGTCGCGTGAACAAGGATGCCCCGAATTCCTCTTCGAGCCTTGCGATGGCCGAGGAAAGTGTTGACTGGGTGACGTTCAATTCGGCCGCCGCTGCTGTCATGTTCTCCAGCCGGGCCACCGCTCCGAAGTAGCGCAGCTGCACCAGCGTGAAGGATTTGCTCATGACTGCATTATGGTCCTGCAGGGTGCTCTGCCGCCGGCAAGCTACCGAGAGGCGGTCAATATTACACGGGAGCCACACAAACCGGCGGCAGCCGATGCGGCCTCGGGACACTGTTAGTCAATAGACGTTAGAATCAGGTCGATGTGCCACTTCCCGATTCACGCGAGCCAATGACCAACCAGTTGATCCGTGCCCGACGCAAACCACGCTTCGGCCTTCCGTGGCTGTCCATGCTGCTGGGAATCGGCACCATCGTGTTCGCCGGAGCCGGTCTCCAGGCCGTCACCGCGCGGCCAGCGGCACCCGTGGAAATCATCGTCGACGGCGAACATCCCTGGAACATCTCCCAGGCCACCGTCGACGCGGTGGTCACCGAGCCGATCCTCGCGTGGCGACCGCTGACGATCCGGGTCACCAATCGCCTGCTGAGCTACGACGAGCTCCAGGGAAAAACGGATCCGGGCGCCGACGTCATCCTGAGCACCGCCATCATCGACGACTACCGGGGCTTCGGGCCGGACGCAGGCTTCACGGGTGCCGGCATCTACCCCGAGCTGGCCGATCGCCAGGAGCATTCGACCAGCCGCTTCGCAATCCACAAGGCCTACATGGGCAACCTGGGGCTGGGCCACGGCCCAATGGCGGTCGTCGCCACCGCTCAGCGGGCCGCGGAGGTCCTCGACGACGGTCCCATCCGCACCCCCGTGTTCTGGGTGGCGGGCACGGCGTTCGGGCTCCTGCTCACCATCTTGGGCCTCGGTTTTTCCCTGTCCCGGCGCATGCGCCGGGAATCGCGCTATCGCCGGCTCACCGTCGCCCAGCACCAGCTGGCCCGCGTGGTGCTCGACCTCGAGGCACTGGAAGTCACTTACCAGGCCACGGAGAAGGCCATACGCCCGGCGGGGTTCAACGCCGCCTGGAACAAGATACGCACGTCTTCCCTGGACTTGGCGCGCACCGAGGCTGCCGTGGTCGAGGCGGTCTATGCGTCCCGGGACGCATTGAGGCCACACACCGCCACGCTCCTGGCGGAATTCGAGGCGGGCGGCCGCAGCCTCACGGCTTCCGCGGACGCCTTAATGGGTGCGGGGTCGGTGCTTGGACGGTCCATCAACAGCCGACGAACCCTCGACCGGCTGGCCGCGCCGCTGGCCTTTGCCACGCGTGAATTGCTCGCACGCTTGCACGCCGCTCCCCCGGGCGCCGTGGCCCCAAAGCGTATCCGCCGTCTTGAAAGCGCGCTTGCCGCGCTGCTCACCGCCGGCGCCAAGGAGCAGAATTCCGCAGCGGCCGTGCGGGCCTGGGAGAAGGCCGAACATGCGCTGGAGCGCAGCGCAACGATCGTCAACAGGTGGCTGCGCCGCAAACGTGAAGGCCGGGTCCGAGGCACCTCCGCTGTTCGCGATGACCTGTCAACATTGCGTGCGGGCATGGGGCTGTCTCCCCGTGGTTCGCTGCGGGCGCTGCATGTCTTGGACGGCGCCAACGCCGCGGCCAAGGCACTGTTCGGCCCGTTGCCGGAAGCCATGGGATACCAGGAGCCCGCTGCCCCGCCCCGCCGCTGGAAATTGTCGCTGCCGCGCATTCGCCACCGGGGAGCGTGGATCGGCATCGGTGCTGTGGTTATGGTGGCGTCGCTCATCGCCGGCGGCGTGGCCAACGACAAGCTGACGATGCGACCCTCGTGGACGCTTGAGGGTACCCAGCCCCTGCGCTCCTTGGCCATTGACGGACAGTCCGCGGTGATCACCGAAGCAGGAATCCGCAAATACCTGGAGGACAAGTTCACCGAGCAGGTTGATGTCACCCTCGCCGTGCGCGATGCTGAGGAATACCTGCAGGTACGCCCCGAGCCGGACACGGACGACGAAGCCACCAGGCAGAAGATCGATCCGACAGTGCTGGTCGATGCCTTGTGGAAAATCAAGGGCGAACTCCCGGCCCTGGTCAATCCCGCCACCGGCGAGCTTTTCCCTGACCAAACCATCATCCCCGTGTGGACCTTCCCCGACGGGACAGTGACCGTACCGGTCCTGATCACCGGCGCGGTGGGCCTGGGCGGCAACAGCAGGCTGGTCGACACCTCATGGAAGTACGGCAGCTACTACGTCTCGACCTACCCCGAGCTCAAGGTCGCCAACAGCATCGAGGAACTCGCGCGCGGCTTGCAGGGCAACGGGTTCACGAAACAACCGCTCAACGAATCGCTGCTCTACTGGCTGCTGACGCTGACCTTTGCCCTCGCGCTGACCACCCTCACCCAGGTCATCGCCTACGGCGGCACCGTCTCGATGCGGCTGGGCCGTTTTGGGCGCAACGCCAAGACTCTGTGCAGGCTGCGCCGCCGGTTGGACGACCTTGCGCTCGGCTTGGATGACTCGCGGCTCAACACCGTTGCGGTGCTTGGCGCCGGCCCGGCGGCCACCAGCGCGGAAGCCGACCAGCGGATCTTTGAACGCGCCCTGGCCGTGGCCTGGCGGATGGCGGACGACCTCGCTGCCCGTCCGCTGTCCCAGCGCCTCGGCACCGAATACCTGCTGCAGATCGACAAGTTGCAGGATCTGGTGGACAAGCTGGGCATACGCGACGCGGAAGCCCAACGCCGCTCCCATGAATTGCTGGATGCAGCGAGATAGACAAGAGCTGGTGAACGCCCTCGGCAACGCGGATGGAGCGACACCGTCCGCACACCGACACTTACCACTACTCGGCAATAGACAAGAAACGGCCGAGAAAATCCGGCAACAGGCCCCCACTCCAGCACCCTTGATCCGCTTACCAGCACCAGTAATCGCCGGCCAAGCGTCGTTTAGAAGCAAAGCGGGTAAGGCTCCTGTCAAGTATGTTTTCGACCAAGAAAACTTTTGAGCGGGAGAACCTTATGCCGTTCGATCATTCATAGTCGAACCGTTCTGGTGCCAATTCGAGGTGTCGATCCCGCCGGAGGTGTCGATCCCGCCGGTGGAGGAGCACCACCCCCTGGACTGCCACCAGCTGTGGAGCGGCGATCGCGTGGTCTGCGGCAAGATCGTCCAGGTCCTCGACCCCGAGGACGCCTCCGGGAAGATCGGCGACACCGGTTGCTCGGCCACATTCGATCCGGCGGCGGCGCGATGAATGGACCGGCTCTGTGTCCTTCCCCGCCCGGGAACGGATCCGTTTGGGGTCTTTCGACCTGATCATTGGCTTGGAACCGGGCATCTCACCGTGGACGGGTGCACCGTAATGCCTCCTGCGGCGGGAAAATGGCCGGACAATCCATGGTGGACCGTGTCAAACTCGGCACCAAGTGTTCCGTGCTGACCGACAGCAGGGGCATCCCGCTGGACTGGGTGACCACTCCGGCCAACCGGAACGACTCCGCGCTGATGTGCCCCATCCCGGGGAAACTCTCACCCATCGGGTTCCACCTGTCCCACTGATCACCGCGCACCTGAACGCCGGTTACGATAGCTCCAAGCCCAGGACCCTGCTCACCGGGCTCGGGTCCGACTGGGTGATCGGCACCAAAGGCGAACCGCTTCAGGCCGGCACCCGATTGGTGGTCGAGCGGATCAACGCCAGGAACACCTCCGGTTCCACGAGGCTGTTGGTCTGCACCGCACACCGGCGCCGGGTCTTTGACACGATGATCACCCTGACCAGCGGCCTCGTCATGCTGCGGAACCTGATCCGCGCGCCGAGGCACACCCGGCGCCGAGACCCCGGTCCAAACGCAAGCTCTAACGGCCAAAGCCTGCGGGCGGTTTTCCAAGACGCGGATCGCAAAGGAATACTGAGCCCTAATAGCCGATAGCTGGTCTCGATTATGCTTTGATCGTTGTGCTGAACCGGCGAGTCAACAAATCCAAAACGCGTTCGAGCGCGGGGTTGTCAAAGCCTCTTTTCCAGACGGCTAGGAGCTCTACTGGCGTGTGGATATCGCCTTTGAACTCAAGATAATCGACACCCTGGTATCCCATGACTTTGCTCGACTCCGGAACCAACGCAATGCCATGTCCGCCGGAAACCAAGGCAATTATCGTCAAGATCTGGCTAGCTGTATGAGCCACGTTGTCACTGCTCGTCGGCACTGCCCTAACCGAAAGGTCGTAGAAGTATCTGGCCTTGATAGGAGAATGCATGACCATGGGCTCTGCAGCGACATCTTGTGGAGAAATGGGCCGACCAAGCGAACATAAATGGTGGCCTACGGGCACCGCAACCACAAGGTCTTCGCGTCCCACTGTCATGGTGTCGAACATCCTTGTATCCGCTGGCGGACGACCCAAGCCTATGTCGATCAGACCCAGCTCAAGGGAGCTGTGTTGTTCGGTCGTCACCATTTCCCGCAAGTCGATGGAAATTCCATCGAGTTCCGCTGAGATCTCCGCGAGCAGCTTGCCCAAGAGACCAAAACTGGACCCTGCTGTGAAACCGATGCGGATCAGCCCACTGGAACCATCGGAAATGCGACGTGCTAGCTCGGGGGCGCTCTGCGCATGGGCCAACAAACTGCGGGCTTCCGTCAGAAAGGCCTTCCCCGCAGGTGTAAGTGCCACATGCCGATTATCCCGCTTGAAAAGCTGCACCTTGATGCTCTTCTCCAACTTTTGGATCTGCCGACTCAACGGAGGTTGCGTCATATTAAGGCGTTCAGCTGCTCGGCCGAAGTGAAGCTCTTCGGCTACAGCCACAAAAGCACGCAATTGATCCAATGAGAACATAGTGCGAAACACTACCATCGGGCCGAATCACCATGCCCGGGAATTTCCAACAGCCTGCGGCTTTCGTTGCCACGCAGACCTGCTCGCGGATGGACAAATCGGAACTGCCGCCTGCTTGCTGTCGCTGGCCACTGCCAAATACCCCAACCGAGAAAGGCCGAACCCGACAAGTGCTGCCGAAGGTCAATATTCCAAGGACGCCGAGGCCGAAATCAGCTTTCGTGTTGGACAAGTCACAATCTAGATGTTTAGCTGTCTCCGTCACTTTGGCACCGCTCCGCTTCTCGCAGCGCTTGCCACATTCCTTTCCGAACCCCGCCGGCCCGCTGCCTCGTTTGGCACGGAGTCATCGGCGTGCCGGGCCGTCCAATTTTGAACCGGAGAATCATCATGAAGGCAATAATCTCTTCTCGCCTAGCTGACCTTGGCCTCGAACTTCCCGTCGCAACAGCTCCCAAGTATGCCTACGAGGCGACCACCCAATGGGACAAGCTACTGTTCGTCTCCGGGCAGATTCCTCGACGCAACGGCACCATTGAGTACACCGGCAGCATGTCTACCGAAAGACCACTTGAAGACGGAATTCACGCCGCAGAAATTTGCGCACTCAATCTTCTGGCACAAGTTGAAGCAAATGTCGGCCTCGAGCGGATCGACCAGCTACTAAAGATCAACGGATATGTCTCCAGCGAAACGAACTATTTCGACCAGCCCCAGGTGATCGATGGAGCTTCAAAACTGTTGCTCAACGTTCTCGGCGATGCGGGCCGTCACTCACGCACCGCTCTCGGAGTGCGTATGCTCCCCGCGAATTCACTCGTCGAGATCGAAGCGGTCTTTGGGCTCAAAGCATGATTTTCCGGACAGAAAGGGAGATGTTCATTGACCTTTGCAGCCGTTCGATCGCCGGTGGCTTCCCAAGCAAGTTCAAGCCAAGTCACTAATTTGTGGCCAACGTCTCCTCCGTTTCACAAATATGATACCTTTTGGGTTTCACTGCATACCAAATGGGTCCTAGACAGGTATCGCTATGTCGCGAATACTATTTTCAATGCGAACGGCATATTACGGCCAACGAAGCTCAGACACTCAGCCACGATGGCCACGGAAATGCACCAAACATGCTTGAGAGGGCGCCATGAAACAACCAACCGTCATTGAAGATCTGGAAGTGACCCCAGTAGCGAAACCCGGGTCGCCATCTGTCGCTCCACACCACAAACCGAGGCGGTTATCCGCTTCAAGCATCCTGCTTAGCCCAGCGGCCAAAGCTGTAACGGGGCTGGCACTGATGCTGGCAATTTGGGAAAGCATCGTACGCATATTTGATATGCCTCGCTATCTCCTCGTGGGCCCGCTTGAGGCGTTTGCCGAACTGGCCGAACGACCCATGTTCTATCTGGAACACAGTTGGATCACCATCCAGGAAGCCCTGGCAGGATTCGCGTTAGGTGCAGCACTCGGAATAATTTGCGGTGCGATCCTTTTCTACATTCCTTTTATCCGGCATTTTCTCTACCCGACTCTCATTGCCATCGACACCATCCCGAAAGTCGCCCTCGCGCCGCTCTTCATCGTATGGTTCGGCTTCGGCTTCGAGTCGAAGGCATTCGTCTCGATGGCGATTGCCTTCTTCCCGCTGGTTATCAATACCTTTGACGGACTTTCCTCCGTTCCTTCGGAGCTAAGGGAACTCGCAAAGATCAACAAGGCCAGCCGATTTATGCAAATGACAAAGATTGAATTCATCTACGCCCTACCGAACCTGTTTACCGGGATGAAAATTTCCATTTCCATGGCCGTCGGTGGCGCCGTCGTCGGGGAATTCATCGCAGGGTCTTCCGGTCTGGGCCATGTGGTTCTGCTGGCCAATAGCCAAGTAAACCTGGCCTCAATGTTCGCTGCTTTCATGGTTCTCGCGAGCATTTCGCTGCTTCTATTCCTGTTCATCGATCGCCTCGGCAAGAAACTTCTACCCTGGCGAGACGCAGGCAAATAGACCGTTCGAGCTCGCAAGTCCATAAAACACTCGTAAACACCGCACCACCACGGGAAAGGCCCATCATCATGAAAATCAGCCAGCATCTCAAGAAAAACGCCGGCAAAGGAATCGTCACAGCCGCAGCACTAGGTTTGACTCTCGGAATGGCTGGGTGCAGCTCGGGCGCAAGCGGCGCAGACGGGTTGCAGAAGGTGACCATGATGACGGATGTTGCATTCCTTCCAAAGCACGCTCCATTCTTCTCCGCAGCCAAGCAAGGTTTCTTCAAGGAAGAAGGGCTCGAACTCGAGATCTTGCCCGGATCCGGTTCCAACAACACCGTCGTTGCGGTGAACACCGGCAAGATTGATTTCGGTTGGGCCGATTTCGGTGTGACTGTCCTAAACCAAGGTAAGGGTGCCGAGGTCAAACAAATCAACCTCGTCCAGGCTAAGGATGCGTACGCGACTGTGGCCCTTGCCGAGAGTGGCATCAAGACCTGGGACGATTTGAAGGGCAAGACCGTTGCCACCGAGGGTGCCGGCGCCATGACATCGATGTGGCCCCTGGCTTTGGAGAAGCTTGGTTTTGCCGAGTCCGACATCGAAGTGGTTCACGCCGCAGGTGAGGCAAAGATTCCTGGACTTTTGGCTGGACAATGGGACGCGAACCTAGCCCTGTTTGTTTCTGACGGGCCAGTTCTCGTCGGACTGGAAAAAGAACCAGTCGTCCTGAAATGGGCAGATCTGGGCTTCGAACTCTACGGGAACGGCATCGTTGCCAGCGACCGCATGATCGCCAAAGACCCGGAACTTGTCAAGAAATTCAATCGTGCCATGTCCAAGGGCTTCATGTGGGCCTGTCAGAACCAGGACCAAGCAGCTGTAGACATCATGGAAGAGGTCACTGGCCTCAAGGAAAGCGCCGTCAAGAACGCGCTTGATGGCCAATGCAGCCTGCTTTGGAACGATGAAAGCGAAAAGACCGGCTTCGGCACCATGAGCGATGCAGGGGTCAAGAACGCGATCGACACTGCCGCCACTTACCTCGGCCTGGAGAACCCGGACGAGCTCACGCCACAAGACGTTTACAGCAACGAATTCCTTGAGCCGATCAAGAAGGACGCCAAGATCGAGCTCCCTGCCAAGCAGTCGTAGCAGTGCCGTTCATCCGACAAGAAACCCCCACCAGTCCCAACGATGCTCGAGAGGAATCATGATGAGCAGCAGTGCAGTCATTGAAGTCAAAGATGTGGGCATGACTTACAAAACTCGAGACGGCCGTTCGCATACGGCGCTCGAAGGATGCAACTTCGATGTTGCGCCCGGAGAATTTGTCTCGGTCGTCGGTCAATCCGGCAGCGGCAAGTCCACGCTCCTGCGAATTATCTCAGGCCTGATCAACAATACTTCCGGCGAGGTCCTGCTCAAGGGCAAGAACGTGGCCCATTCACTGCGGGAATTGGCCATGGTGTTCCAGGCTCCGGTCCTTCTTCCCTGGCGGAACAACTTGGATAACGTGTTGCTTCCCATGGAATTCCGCAAGGCAGTCACTCCGCAGGTTCGAGCGTATGCCAAAGAACTCCTGGAGATTGCCGGTCTGGGCGACCAGGCAACAAAGTACTCCTATGAGCTAAGTGGCGGAATGCAACAGCGTGTTGCCATTTGTCGAGCGCTGGTTTCCCGTCCCGACATCCTCCTGATGGATGAGCCGTTTGGCGCTCTCGACGCGATGACTCGTGACACCATGAACTTTGAATTGCAGCGCATTTGGCACGAAACCAGGCAGAGCGTCCTCTTTGTCACGCACAGTATTCCCGAAGCAATCTGGCTTGCCGACCGCGTCATCGTGGTTGGAGACCGCCCCGGGCGCATCGTGGCTGACATCAAAATTGATATTCCGCGATTGCGCACCCGCGAGCACAGGTTCTCAGAAGACTTCACTGCATATGAGCGCCAAATTGAGGCACTCATTGGCACGCCCGGAGCGATCAGCTAACTCCTTCACAGCCACACCCTCAGGGCATTTTCGAGCAGCAGAAACGAAAGGCACAAGAATGCGACTCATCAGCAAAGTTGAAACGATCCGGGAAACTTATGGGCTTGATCCGGTGGCTCAGCTTCTTTTCACCAACATCCGACTTGACTCCCGAAAAATGGTGACACCACTCCTCGCCGAGACCAAGTCAGGCCGCTTCCTCATGGCTCGCCAGCAGGAAATGGGCAACTTGCTCTCCGCTGGAATTCAGCATGCGGACCTCAAGTTCTACGAGCCCTGGGTAACCATTGACGAAAGCATCACGGCCGGGGTTCCCGTCCTCCCGAAATTCGCCGATGCGGTCGAAGACCTGGCCCAGGGCACGTCGGTAGAGTTCGACGAAGGCATCCCCTTGGTCCACTACCGTGCACTGCAGGGTCGGGTCGCGGTGACGTTCCCCGACGCTCCTGTGCAGCAGGTACGTGCCTACGCCGTCGGCACCGCAGACGTGTTGGCCAAGTTCGAGTTGATTCGGGAATCCGGCGTCTCGACGGCCCGGACGCTCATCAACGGCATCGGTCACTTGGATGGTCTCGAAGCCGATTTGGTTTCGGGCGTCGACACCCGATTCACGGGTCTCGAGAGGCTGGCCTCCAACCTGGATGTCGATGGATTCCTGCTTGCCTCGCCCCCGAACTTCTCGGAAGCCACCGGGTACCGGGCCGACGAAGAAAGCGTGGCGCTTTGGAGCCGCGGTTCCGACGCCGTCATCATCATTGCCCCCGCGGGCAAGACGGATGTACCGGGGAAGCCAATCGGTCTCTTTGACTCGGCCGCCCACGCGCTGGCCGGACTATTGGAAGGGCCAACCCGCCGTATCGGCGTTGAGGAGCAGTGGATCAGCGCCCGTTTGGGCCTGGACATCGCCCAGGCTGGGTTGGAGACGGAGAACGCCTCGATCGCCCTCGGACACTGGCGCGATATCCGTGACCACGAGGATCTTCCGTTCCAGGTGATAGCCGCGCGTGCCAGTGTCACCTGCATCGAGAATGCACTTGATTTCGCGCAGGCTCAGATTAGCTCCGGAAACGCGCTGACCGAGAACGATGTATACCGGACGTATCTCGAAGCCATCCAGGAGTTCCGTGCCAAGAACGGGATTCCGTTCTGCATCGAACCATATTTCACCAATCTCCATTCGTCGTCCCGCATGCTGTTCCCCGGTCCCCCGACCGATTACCCGCTCGATGAAGAGACCCGGTGCATCCAGTTGGATGCGGGTGTCAAGGTAACTGTCGATGGCATTGTCGTGGCGACCTCTGACATGGCCCGTTCGCTCCTCCTGACACCCGAAGGCAAGGAAGGCTACGACCTACTCACCCGGATCATGCGCGAGGACATCGTTGGGCAGCTCCGGCCAGGGGTGGTGTGCTCCGATGTCCATGAGCACACCATGACGGCCCTGACGGCCAACCGGACCCGGCTTGAGGAGCTAGGGCTCCTCGCCCCGGATCTTGATTTCGTCAAGGAATACAAGAAGCGCAATGTCGGCCATCTCATGGGCAAGCAAGAGTCCTTCGCAAATGAGCTCCGCCCCGGCTACGATCATGTACTTCACGTAGGTTCCCTGGGCGCTGCGGAGATTCCGTGGCGTTTCAACGGGTACGCGATCGGGACCGAGGACATGTGGTACCTCGGCGAGGAGAAGACCTACTTGTTGACACTTCTGTAGGGCAAGGCCCAGCAGCCTCATCACTGAGGTCAAACCCTGCGTCCGCTCCGTGACTTCGATCCGCCGCGATTCCCCCGACGATGGCAGGTTCGAGGCCACGGAGCCTTCGGGTTTCCGCTACCGGAAAGGGGCCGTGTCCGAATTTGAAGATGGTTGTCCTCCATTTGGGTAGCCGTTCCCAGACTGGCGCGTCTCTTCACGCCGTCTCGATCGCTGACAGTGGCTCCTCCAACTCAACGTCGGTTGGCTCGCCCCGCCCGGATTCGCCCCCAAAGTCAGGCCTTCTTGCCTCTGTTCGGCCCGCTCTCCATCGCCGGCAGTGGCCCATTCCCGTCTAAACCCTGAAGCAACCCTGAAGTTCTCCCGCTATTGTCCCGGGACCCCGGACCAAGGCACCGCTACGGTGCAGCGTCGGGCAGTGGACAGCTTGGAACCAGCATCATCCAGGCGTTCCCTGCCCGTCCATGAAGTATGTCGCGCCCAGTCCACAACGGATTTTTCCGGGGAATCCAACGAGATTTGAACAATACCTTTCGAGCATCAATCAATACAAATATAGGCTTGGACATGCATCATTCTCGTCCATAGGCTGGTGACAACGAACATCCCCCAATGCCGCAACCCCAATCGTGACGGCATAGAAAACTAGGAGTACATCATGGCCACTTACACCCCTGACGAACTTGCCAACAAGCTCAAGGATGGACTGCTCTCGTTCCCCGTCACTGCCTTTGACGACAATCTTGAAATCGACGAAGCCGCTTACCGCGCTCACTTGGATTGGCAGTCAAGCTTCGGCGTTGCCGGCCTCTTTGCCGCCGGCGGCACCGGCGAGGGTTTCACCCTCACCCCCGAGGAAGCCGCCCGCGTGGTGCGCATGGCGGTCGAGGAAGCCGGCTCGCGCGTTCCGGTGCTCGGCTCGGCCGGAGGCTCCACCAAGCAGGCCATCCAGAACGCCCAGGACTCCGAGGCCGCCGGCGCCGAGGGCCTGCTGCTGCTGCCGCCCTACCTGACCGAATGCGACCAGGAAGGACTCTTCCAATTCGCCTCCGAAGTCTGCAAAGCCACCTCCACGGGTGTCATTGTCTATAACCGCGCCAACGCCATCTACTCGGCAGACACCGTGGCCCGCCTGGCCGACACCCACGAAAACTTCATCGGGTTCAAGGACGCCACAGGCAACATAGAGCACCTGACGAAGGTGTACTCGAAGAACGGCGACCGCCTCTTCTACCTCGGTGGCCTCCCAACCGCCGAGACCTTTGCCCTGCCGCTGCTGCAGCTGGGCATGAGCACCTATTCATCTGCCATGTACAACTTCGTGCCGGAGTTCGCCTTGGACTTCTACAAGGACGTACGCAACCAGGATCACAATGCCGTCACCGAGAAGCTCAAGCGCTTCGTGCTCCCCTACCTAGACATCCGCGACAGGGTCCAGGGCTACGGAGTTTCGATTGTCAAGGGGGGGCTGAATGCCGTTGGCCGCAATGGCGGATCGGTACGCCCACCGCTACAGAACATGACCGAGTCAGACTTGGCCGACCTGGGCGCACTGATCCAGGCGGCCGGACTGATGCCTGTGGCGGCGACCGTCTAGCCCCGGTTGGGGACGCACCAGCACCACTACCGATAAACCCACGCGCAACGCAGGAGAAGCAATGTCCACGGATACCCAGCAGCTCACCGGCCAGTCCATCGTGGCCGGGGTCGGCACACATGGAAATGGGGGCGAGGTCCGGGGCTTCAACCCGGCCTCAAACCAAATGCTCGACCCGGCCTACAGCCTGATCGGCATCGAGCAATTGAGGTTGGCAACGTATGCTGCCGAAGATGCTTTCGAGTCCTTCCGGTCCCTTGACCCCGAGACCCACGCAAGGTTCCTCGAATCCATCGCCGAGAACATCGAGGCCGTGGGAACCGAGCTGGTCCAAAGGGCCATGGCGGAGACCGGGCTTCCCCAGGCACGGCTCATCGGCGAGCTCGGGCGCACCTGCAACCAGCTGCGGCTCTTTGCGCAGGTGGTTCGCCAGGGCGACCACCACGGGGTGCGGATCGACCCGGTGCTCCCGGATCGCACGCCGATGCCGCGGGTGGACATCCGCCAGCGCAAGATCCCGCTGGGCCCGGTCGCGGTGTTTGGTGCGTCCAACTTCCCCCTGGCATTCTCCACCGCAGGCGGTGACACGGCCTCGGCCCTGGCCGCTGGCTGCCCCGTGGTCTTCAAGGCCCACAACGCCCACCCGGGCACCAGCGAAATCGTGGGCCGGGCCATCACCCAGGCCATCTCGGATGCGAGCCTGCACCCGGGCATCTTCTCGCTGGTCTACGGGCCGGGCGCCAGCATCGGCCAGGCTCTGGTCTCGGACCCGCGCATCAAGGCCGTGGGCTTCACCGGTTCCCGCGGCGGCGGCACCGCGCTGATGGCCACCGCCGCCGCACGTCCGGAGCCGATTCCTGTCTACGCCGAAATGAGCTCCATCAACCCCGTCATCTTCTTCGCTGGCGCGCTGGCCGAGGACGCCGCCGGACACGCCAAGGCCTACCTGGGATCGGTCACCGGCTCCAGCGGCCAGCTCTGCACCGCCCCGGGACTGGTCTTTGTCCCGGCAGGCGGGGAAGGCGACAAGTTCGCCGCGGCCCTGCGCACCGAGACGGCCACCGCCGCCGGACAGACCATGCTCACCGAAGGCATCTACAACTCCTGGGTCCAGGGCGTGGAAACCCTCGGCCAGCAGCCCGGAGTGAAGCTCTTGGCCCAGGGCACCAAGGGCGAAACCGAGAACGCACCGGCCCCGTCCATCTTCTCCACCGGGGTTGCGCAGCTGCTGGACAACCCGGTGCTGCACGAGGAAATCTTCGGCGCAGCCTCCCTGGTCATCCGCTACGTGGATGCCGCCGATCTGGCCGTCGCACTGTCCAAGCTCGAGGGCCAGCTCACCGCAACCTTGCAGCTGAACGACTCGGACCACGAGGCCGTCGCCGCGGTGCTGCCCATCCTGGAGCGCAAGGCCGGTCGCATCCTGGTCAACGGCTGGCCCACCGGAGTCGAGGTCGGCCACGCCATGGTGCACGGCGGACCGTTCCCCGCCACCTCGGACACCCGGACCAGTTCGGTCGGCACGCTAGCCATTGAGCGCTTCCTGCGCCCGGTCGCCTACCAGAACCTGCCGGATGGCCTGCTGCCGGCACCATTGCAGCAGTCAAACCCGTGGAAGCTGACCCGCCGCTTCGACGGCACCTTGAGGTCTGCTGGAGAACAAGCATGAGTGCAAACCAGCCCACCATTGCTCCCTCTAAGTCGTCCCGGTTGCCGCGCACCATGCAATGCTGCGGAACCTCTCAGTGGCCCACGAGCTCTACCTGGAGCACGGGCTGGGCTCACGCGACGACGCCGCCTCGATGCAGTACCTGACTCCGGGGTGGGAATTCGACGCCAAGTCCCCGGCGCTGGTGCGCTGAGAGGGCTCTTGGGAACAATAAAATAAGGCAAGGGACGGCGGGGATGGTTCAAGCGAACTTCCCCACCGTCCCTTGCCGTCCTTGGCGGACACCGGTTCGCCACGACGATCACTAACGCTTATTCGGGAGGCCGTGTGCAAGGAGTGCTCCAGGGGTTCTCGATCGTGCTGATCCTGATTGGCGTTGGCCTGGTCACGGCAAGGGTCCTGCCGCGCAAGCGCGAGTCCATTGCCACCGGGCTGACACCGCTGATCTACTACATCACCAATCCGGCGCTGATGTTCATGCTGCTTTCGGAGACCGACCTGCGCTCGGTGATCGGCGTGTACACCCCGATTGCGCTGATCACTGCAGCCGTGACCGGTGGTCTGTATGCACTGAGCGCCAAGCTGTTCTTCAAGGTCCCGGCCAACCGGCTTCCCGGCGCAGCCATGTCAACCAGCTACGTCAATGCCGGGAACATCGGTGTTCCACTGGCGCTCTACGCCGTAGGCAGCACCAACCCCGTGGTCTCGGTCCTCATCGCCCAGCTGCTGCTGATCGCCCCGGTTTACCTGGGCATCTTCGCCCTGGCCGCCCGGGCCAGGGGCAACCAGGAAAACAGGTCCCCGCTGGGCAGGACCATCCTTCGTTCCATCGCCAACCCGGTCACCATCGCCACATTCATTGGGGCCCTGTTCGCTGCATTCGACCTGAACTTGCCCGAAGTCATCAACATCCCCATTGACATGCTGGGCCAGGCCTCCATTCCGCTGCTCTTGATGGCCTTTGGCATGTCGCTCTTCGGGCAGCGTCCGCTGGCCGACAAGGCGTTGCGCGGAGAGGTCTTCCTGGCCACCTTCTTCAAGATGCTTTTCATGCCGGTGGTCGCCTGGGCCTTCGCGGCGCTCGTTTTCAGGCTGGAAGAAACGGACCTGCTAGGGGTGGTGATCATGGCGGCCCTGCCCACGGCGCAAAACGTGTTGCTCTTCTCCCAGCAATTCAGGCTTGAAACCACCGTCGTCCGCGAGGTGATCCTGTGCAGCACGCTGCTGGCGCTGCCGGTGACGCTGGTGATTACCTTCGTCCTCGGCTGATTTGCACATCGGTTTCCATGACGTTGCCCGTGGACATTCGTTGCTTTCCGGTGAAGTTATTCCAGCAAGATCTTCTTCAACGTCTCGGCCGATGCGTTGGTGGACGATATGCGTGTATTCTGCTTCGACAGCCGGTTGGCCCGGTGATTTCCTCGAAGACCACACCACGCGGTCCTGTCGCCTGAACCCGTGCAGCAGTCCCGGCGATAGGCTAGGCACGCACACGTCAGATGGTTCAGGCGCCTGGAGGAATTACCGGAGCCAAGGCATGCTAGTACGTTGGACGGACAAGATCCGAGATCCTGAACGGGCACCAGTGCCCGCAAGAACATCGTACGTATCTTGAGGTCCGGGCCGCCATGTACCCCCGCCGTCGGGGACGGTCTTCAGCACGCAGTAGTCACTGTTTTCCTCCTTTGCGAGGATCATTGTCGTACGATCCCCTACCCGCAAGGTGGGAATGCCCGAACACTGTCCGCTCGAGGTAATCGTTCGGGCGGTACAGCAGCGCTGTCGTGCACGTTGAATCCGCCGATGCATCTCTTGTCGGTTTCCGTGTTTGCAGGCTGCCGACATGGGACTTGGCTGGGCCGTCCAGCATCTGCTTCCGAGGCAGGATCCGGCGCTGCACTAAGTAAACCCCTCGGCCACAGCGACGGATTATTCGGTTCAGGCAGCCAGGCCATCGAGCCTTGCCCAGAGAACAACGGCAATCTTTTACGGAAATGTGCCAGCAGCGCTACACCAACCGTAGCTGTCCGCTCGTGGCGGTTCTATGTCCAAGTTACAGGTCGGCCTCGAATGCGCGTCCGCTCCGCAGGCATTTGC
Source organism: Arthrobacter sp. UCD-GKA (assembly GCF_001863355.1). Lineage (NCBI taxonomy): Bacteria > Bacillati > Actinomycetota > Actinomycetes > Micrococcales > Micrococcaceae > Arthrobacter > Arthrobacter sp. UCD-GKA. The sequence goes on from NZ_MOLR01000004.1 coordinate 601,034, forward strand.
TGCACCGACCGCATGCCCGGCTTTCGCTGCAGCAGAGCGAATGAGAAGAGGAATCCCAACGCGGAAATCGTCGTGGTCATCCGCTTTGACGCGGGCCACCCCCAACGGTGTGGCCCGCGAAGCAACCGCCACCACTACCGAAGGGGAGGTCTCATGTGGAAGCCGCAGAATCGTTGTTCCCCATGAAGAGGTTTCTCTCAGGAGAGCAACTCAAGCTCCCAGTCCTTGACGTCGGCCAACGGGGCAAAAAGGCTCGCGTCCAGCTCGTCGAGGGGCCGTCCGTGGCGAACCCGCTCCGGCCAGTCTCTGTTGCCCAGAGCCGCCTTGCCCAGGGCAATGACATCGGCTGTGCCGTCGGCCAGCAGCGCTTCCGCTGTCTCGGGGTCGTCAAGGTTGCCATTGGCAATCACCGGCAACCCGGAATACCGCTTGGCCAGGGCGGCCAACGAGGGACTCCCGTCGCCAAACGCCGGAGCATAGGCTTTGTACTCGGTGGTGTGGATGAAGTCGACGCCGGTGTCACCCAGAGTGGAGAAAATGACCTCGGCCTCATCGATTCCGCCGGCCCACCGGTGGTCGTGGTCGCTGACTTTGGCCTGGGAGATGCGGATACCGACGGTCATTTCCGGCCCGACGGCCTCACGCACGGCGCGAGCGATCTCCGCGGGGAAACGCACCCGGTTCTGGGCGGAGCCTCCGTACTCGTCGGTGCGGAGGTTGAGGTAATCGGTGAGGAACTGGTCCAGCAGGTAGCCGTTGGCGCCGTGAATCTCCACGCCATCGAACCCAGCTTCCTTGGCGCGCAATGCGGCATCCACGAAGCCTTCGCGAACTTCCTGCATTTGCTCCCGAGTGATTTCAGCGGGCACCCGGTAAGCTCCCTCGCCGCGATAGAAGGCCAGTTGCTCTCCCTTGGGCGCAACCTCGGAGGGACCCACCGTGGCGTCCGCAAAACGGCTTCCCTGGGCTTGGGATCCAGCGTGCATGAGCTGCGCGAATATTGCGGACCCTGATGCGTGGACGGCGTCGACAACCCTGGCCCAGGACCGGGCCTGTTCATCATTTGCCAGACCAGGCTGATGCAAGTAGCCCTGGCTGTATGAAGTGTCGGGATAGATGCCCTCGGTGATGAGCAGCGCGAAGCCGCCCCTGGCGAAAGCCTCGTAGTAGGAGACCATCTTGTCCGTGACCAATCCGTCCTCGGTGGCACTAACACGGGTCATGGGTGCCAACGCCACGCGGTTGGACAACTGCGTGGAACCGATCTGCAGGCTCGACCAGAACGGGCTGGGGTTTGTCATGAATGTCTCCTTGGATTTTCAGGGGCGACGCTATTCCGGTGGAAAGCATGCGCATATTGGTTACCCGAACGTTTGTGTAGGCAAAGATGCCCTACGTTCGGTTTGTTGAATTTTCGGGATTTCCAGTTCGGTCTATCGGAGACCGCGTTAGTCGCCAACCGCACCAAGTATGTATGGATCAGTGCATTATTGGCGGTTCATGGATCCGCACGAGGGTGGCAGAGCAGACAGGGGTACAACGACCTGTGCATTTTCAGCACGCAAGCCCTTGCCGCCGTTACCCGCATTCAAAGTACGACACTCTTCGTAGTACTAGAAATATCGTACAATAGATTCTCAGTCAATTCAGCAATCGAGGAGGCCAAGTACACATGCGCGCTCTCGCCCACCCGACCCAAGCAGAGATGCAGCTGGACACGGTGCTTTCCGCGCTATCCGACCCAGTGCGACGACAAATTGTTGGCCAACTCGCGAACGCATCTATCGATCAGGCTTGCAGCGCTTTCCAACTGCCAATCAGCAAGTCCACCTCCACGTATCACTTCAGGGTCCTGCGTGAGGCTGGCCTGATTGAACAGCGCTACAGCGGCACCACGATCCTCAACACGCTACGAGCAGCCGACCTCGAAGCCCGGTTCCCGGGGTTGCTGCGAGCGGTTCTTCGTGCCGCCCGCAGCGAAACGACCCTCGCCACGTCCGAAGTGGAATGACTGGATGCAGGTCCGTCGATTGGTCGCGAGGAGCCCGAAGCTCCCCCAAGGCGGGACTGCTTGACATGCGGCAGCTCCCGTCTGGACCACCAAGGGTTACGCGACGTGCCAGCCTCCACAGGGCTTCATCCGGCGTCCTGTAAACGAGCAGCGAAGTCTCGTTTTCACGAGGCCGGAGCCGGCAGCGAAACAGAGCCCAGAATGGCCCCATCGACTGCAACCATGATGAACGGCGCCAGCCGGTACGGGAATTCCACCGCTGCGCTAGGTGCTTCCAATGTCCTGAGCCCGAGTCCAAACGCGGTCAGGCGGAGGTGCGTTGGAGCAGCACGGGATCGAACAAGGACCAAGGCAGGTACGCGCCCGGCAACGGCGGGCAGAGGCAGATAGTCGCTGAATTCCTCGGCTCTTGCGGATCCCAGGTATTCCAGAAGAGCCGCATCCAAGGCTTCCCAGCCGGCGGCGGAGCAGTGCTGCCCAACCATGTCTAGGAGTTCATCGAAGGTTGAAGCGGTGCGAGCCGCACCCGTTTGTTTGGAAACGGTCCATCCTCCGGGGAAGGTGCCGACCTTGATCCCTCGGCACACACCCGTGAGGAACCGACCAATCGAGGCACGCCGGATTGGGCCGGAGACCATTGGCCCGGCCCAATCCGGTGCGACGCGTGCGCAGGCTCCACACATGTGCGTGCCGACTTCCTTCCAGCTACTTCTGGCGCGGGTTCCGCGCCTTGAACTCTTCAGCGATGGTGTTGAAGTCGGTCCACTTCACGCCTTCGTGGCTGTTGATGTGCTCGATCAGGCGTTCCAGCATCAGCAACACCTGTGGGCGGCCGGAGACGTCGGGGTGGATCGTCATGGTGAAGACCGCCTGGTCGTGTTCGCGGTACACCCAGTCGAACTGGTCTCGCCACATTTCTTCCAGGTGGCGGGGGTTCACGAAACCGTGGCTGTTCGGGCTGGACTTGATGAACATCATCGGCGGCAGGTCGTCGAGGTACCAGTTGGCCGGGATCTCCACGAGGTCGGTTTCCACGCCACGGACCAGGGGCTTCATCCAGGTGCTGGCGGGCTTGTCGTAGTCGATCTTGGTCCAGCTGTCCCCGACACGCACGTAGTACGGTTCGAAGTCGCGGTGCATGAGCGAGTGGTCGTAGGTGATGCCGCGTTCGAGCAAGAGCTCGTTGGTGACGTTGGAGAATTCCCACCACGGTGCCACGTAGCCGGTCGGCCGCTTGCCGGTGCGCTGCTCGATCAGGTTGATGCAGTGGTCCAGGATGTCCGTTTCCTGCTCGCGGGTCATCGCGAGGGGGTTTTCGTGGCTGTAGCCGTGCACCCCGATTTCATGGCCCGCGGCGACGACTTCGTCGAACTGCTCGGGGAAGGTTTCGATGGAGTGGCCAGGCCAGAACCAGGTTGCCGGCAGGTCGTACTTCTTCAGCAGGGCGTTCAGCCGCGGGACGCCGACCTCGCCGGCAAACATGCCGCGCGAGATGTCATCCGGGGAGTCTTCTCCCCCGTACGATCCAAGCCATCCACCAACGGCATCAACGTCGATGCCGAACGCCACGGAAATTTCTTTTGCCATCTTCATTCCTTATCTTGTTGCGGATCGGTTCAAATGTAAGCTGCGAGCAGCTCAGGGTTTGGCTTCTGCCCCTGTGAGAGCATCAATGCCAAAAGCAGGCGGGCCTGGAAAAGCGGCAGCGAGCCGAGCTGCAGCGCACCCGCCCTGAGCAGGTCGGCGCCGCCCCCGTTGCCGTAGAACGGGACCACGGGGCCTTCAGGAACCCGGGTGCCCAGCCCCACGGTGATTCCTGCCTGCACGGCTTCCTCGGCCCAGGCCAGGATGGACGAGTTGCCGTTGCCCACCCCGCTGCCGGCGATGATGACGCCTTGGGCTCCGGCTTCAACGGCGGCCCTGGCAAGGGTGGCGTCGGAACCCGGGTGGACGGTGACGATGTCGACCCTGGTGCTATCGAACGCCGGCGGGGGCAGGGCAAGAGCCTTGGGCCGGATCGGGGCCGAGAGGAAGCGGGCCTGCCCGTTTGCAACCTGTCCGATCGGGCCGCCGTCCATGGTCTTGAAGGGCGAGGGCGCGATGGTGTGGGCCTTGCGGGTGCCCCTGGCTGCATAGATGTTGCCGGCGAAACTGATCATCGCGCCCTTGCCTAGGGCCGAGGAACTTGCCGCGACAGCGATGGCCTCCTGCAGGTTTCCCGGGCCGTCAGGGCAGGGGTGGTCGGCAGGGCGTTGGGCGCCGGTCAGCACCACGGGCTTGGAAGAGGAATGGACCAGGTCCAGGAGATATGCCGTTTCCTCCATGGTGTCGGTTCCATGCGTGACAACAATGCCGTCCACGTCGCCATCCGCCAGTTCCGCGGCCACGGCTTCGCAGACCAGGCGGAGGTCGCGGTGGCCCAACAGGTAGGACCCGAGTCGCATGACATCCCGCGACGACACGTTGGGCCCGCCGGCGGCGATGCCGTCCAGCAGCTCGCCCGCCCCACGACTTGCAACCGAGGCTCCGCGATCGTTTTCGCTTGAGGCAATGGTCCCTCCCGTTGCCAATACCGAAACCTGAGGCATGCTGTGCACCTTTGCCTGGACCCTTCCGTTGCAGGAGTACTCCCGCGTCAGCTGCTGCTGCGGGAACGAATACCGCAAGCATGCCCTACACAAACGTTTGCCGCAAGTGCGTCACGTCACCTTGGTGCGATGAAATATGCTGGGGCATTGATGAGTGCACAACCAGTCGCGCATGCGGCTGAGGCACGCGGCACCTTCGGAGGAGACATGGACAAAGGTTCAGAGCCCGTTACATTGCGCATGATTGCGGACGAGGTCGGGGTCAATGTTTCCACCGTTTCCCGGGTCATCAATTCCTCCGACAAGGAGGCGCGGCGGTGGGCGTCCAGTGAGATGATCGACCGGATCCGAACGGTGGTCGCCGCCCGGGGCTACCAGCGAAACCCCCACGCCGCGAGCCTGCGCACGCGCCGCTCGGGACTGGTGGGCGTGCTGGTCCCCCGGCTTCAGGACTTTGTCCTGGCCACGGTCTACGAAGGCATCGAGGAAGCCGCAACGGAGCAGGGAATCTCCACCTTTGTCACCAACTCGCTCGACCGACCGGAAAACCAGGCCTCTCGCACCGAGCTCATGCTCTCGCGGCGCGTTGACGGGCTGATCTTCGGTGATGCCCATGCCGGGGACCCGTTTCTTGACACCCTGGCCAAGCGCGGCATCAAGTTCACCCTGGTGTCCCGCCGATCGGGCGACCACATCTCTGCCACGTGCGACGACATCCTGGGCGGACGACTGGTTGCCGAACATCTCCTGGCAACCGGCCGCAGGGACATCGGCATCCTGTCGGGCCGCCAGTACGCATCCACCGGCAACGATCGAACGGCCGGTGTGGTCCAAGCTTGCCTGGAGGCCGGCATCAGGATCCGGCCCGAGCGGATTGTCCATGGAGGTTTCGATGCCCCGGGCGGGCGGCAGGCCACCGAGCGCCTACTCGAGCAGGGCGGTTGCCCAGATGCCATCTTCGCCACCAACGACTTCGCCGCCATCGGTGCCATGGGCGTCCTGCGCGATCGCGGGATCGGGGTGCCCGACGACGTGGCGATCGTCGGCTACAACGACACCCCTCTGGCCGCCGAGCTTTCAATCCCACTGACCACGATCCATTCGCCGATGCATGAGATGGGGCGCGCCGGCTTGAACCTGTTGCTCGCGATGCTGCGCGGCGAACCCGTCCAGTCGGTACGACTGGCCCCTGAACTGGTCGTCCGCGCCTCGACCGCAGGCTGAAAGTCTCCGGCGCCTCGATCGCGGGGGTGACAAGCAACACCTTTCCCGTGTAATGTCCCTTTCTGACACGTACACAAAGGTTTGCGTACGTGCCCTCACACACTCGATCAAGTTCCACGCATGCCCCGGCCCCGTCTCGTTCGGCCGTTTACACAAAGGTTTGTGGAACTTTCACCCCGAAAGGAGCAGTCCATGGATTCCACAACATCGGCTTCACGCCGCACCCAGACTGCCGCTACAAAAATCGAACCGTGGAACGTGGTCATCACCGGCAAGAAGATGGCCTACGTATCCGTGGTCTGCTTCATCGCCTGGGTTGCCTCCGTCTACGACTACACGCTCTTTGGCACCCTCCTGCCGGTCATCGCCGAAGACTTCGGCTGGACTGCGGCACAGTCCATGTCTGTGAACACCTGGGCAACCGTGGGAGTCTTCCTGGTTTCGCTGGTGGTCGGAACGATCATGGACAAGATGGGCCGCAAGCGCGCCCTGATCCTGCTGGTCATCGGTGGAGCGGTCAGCTCCGGCCTGACCGGCGCAGCCGCCGGTGCACTCTCCATGGTCATCATCCGCGGCTTTTCCGGCTTCGCGATCTCCGAAGAGGTCGTCAACGCCGTCTACCTGAACGAGATCTACAAGAAGGCTAAGGGCCGCGGCTTCATGTTCAGCCTGGTCCAGTCCGGCTGGCCGGTGGGCGCCCTGCTCGCCGCCGGCATGACGGCCCTGTTCCTCCCGATCGTGGGATGGCGCGGCAGCTTCGTCATCGCGGCCCTCGTTTCGCTGGTCGTGGTGTTGCTGGCCGCCAAGCTCCCCGAATCCCCCACCTTTGCAGCAATGAAGGAAGTCGAACGCAGGCGCAAGGCCGGCGACGAAGCCGGCGCCGCGGCGCTGGCTGCCGAACACGAGCTGGAAACCGGCACGGATTCCAAGAGTGGCCTCCGGGGCGTCTTCACCCCCGAGCTGCGGGTCCACACCATCAGCATTTCGCTGGCATGGCTGTTCAGCTGGATGGCCATCCAGGTGTTCTCCGTGCTCGGGACCACCGTCCTGGTCGAAGCCAAGGGCCTCTCCTTCGACAACGCCCTGTTCATCCTGATCCTGGCCAACGCCGTTGCCTTCACCGGATACCTGTTCCACGGCTGGGTGGGCGACAAGTTGGGCCGACGCAACACGGTGCTGGGCGGATTCGTCCTCGGCGGCATTGCCAGCGCCGCCATGCTGCTGGGTCCCAACAGCTCGGGCTTCGTCATCACCATGTACGCATTGACGTTGTTCTTCCTCACCGGTCCGTTTGCCGCCATGCTGTTCTACATGGGTGAGTCCTTCCCTGCCCACGTCCGTGGCACCGGCAGCAACCTTGCCCACGTGATGGCTCCCGTCGGCGCCATCGTCGGCTCGGCCCTGGTCTCCGTCCTGCTGACGGCCGGAGTGCCGATGACCGCGGCAGCACTGCTGGCAGGATCGCTCCCGCTCGCCCTGGCGGGACTGGTCATGCTCGGCGCCCGCAAGGTCGACCACCGCCAACCCGCAATCGAAGGAATATCGGCATGAACAATCTCGTCCGCGACGACGGCCTCGAAGGCAAGGTTGCAGTGATTTCCGGAGCCGGCAGCGGCATCGGGCGGGCCCTTGCCGTCGCCTACGCCCGTGCCGGCGCCAAGACCGTGGCAGGCTACTACCCCGGCGACCCGCATGATGTCCAGGAAACCGTCGACGCCGTGCGCGCGGCCGGAGGCGAATGCCATCCGGTGGCGGTGGACGTGCGCAGCACCGAGCAGGTCGATGCCCTGGCCGAGCAGGCCATCCAGCGCTTCGGCTCGTTGGACATTGCCGTGGCCAGCGCCGGGATCCTGCGTCGCGCGCCCTTGGCCGAGATGACCGACCGGGTCTGGGACGACATGCTCTCCGTTGACCTCACCGGGGTCTTGCGGTTGTTCCGCTCCAGCGCCCGGCACATGGGCGATTCCGGCGGCTCCATGGTCGCGGTTTCATCGATTGCCGGCGGCGTCTACGGCTGGGACGATCACGCCCACTACGCCGCCTCGAAGAGCGGTCTACTGGGGTTGTGCCGCTCCTTGGCCACCGAGCTGGCTCCGCGGGGCATTCGCGTCAACACCGTGATTCCGGGGCTGATCGAGAGCCCGCAGTCCCTCGACGCAAAGAACTCCCTCGGCGCGGAAGGCCTGAAGGCCGCAGGCAAGCTCATCCCCAAGGGCCGGGTTGGCACCGTGGATGAGTTGGCCCGCACCATCCGGTTCCTGACCAGTGACGACGCCGCCTACATCACCGGGCAGCAGCTCATTGTCGACGGCGGCCTGACGGTTCGCTGGCCCAGCTGACCCTTTGCACATCATGGTGTCGGGTGGTCTCCTCGGCAGAAGCTGCGGAGCCCGCCCGGCACTTTGAACCATTACACGTACCAATCTCCTGAAACGAGGAACCATGAGCGGACAGCTTGAGGGCAAGATCGCCATCGTCACGGGCGGAGCCAGCGGCATCGGCCGTGCCATCGCCGAACTCTACGCACGCGAGGGTGCCACGGTGGCCATCGCGGACCTGAACCTGGTAGCGGGCCAAGCACTCGCCCGGGAACTGGGGTCCCTTGGCGGCTCGCACAGCGCCCACGCCGTGGACGTGACCGACGAGCACTCCACGAAGGCCCTGGCCGAGGACGTCGCGGCGCTCCACGGAAGGATCGACATCCTGGTCAACAGCGCCGGCATCCTGACGGAAATCCCGTTCCTGGAAATGGAACCCGCGGACTTCGACAAGATGATCGCAGTCGACCTGCGCAGCGTCTTTTTGTGCAGCCGCTGGGTTGCCCCGTTCATGGTGAAGCAGCAGTGGGGGCGGATCATCAACATCTCCTCCCAGATCGGCCTCAAGGGTGGCCACGGGCTGGCCCACTACGCCGCGGCCAAGGCCGGCGTGCTCGGCCTGACCAAGTCGATGGCGCGCGAGCTTGCCGCCGACAACGTCCTGGTCAATGCCATCGCCCCCGGCCCGATCGTCACCCCGTTGCTGGGTGACTTGAGCGATGAGTGGCGCGCGGAAAAGCAGGCAGAACTCCCCTTGGGCCGCTTCGGCACGGCCGAAGAAGTGGCCCCCAGCGCGTTGCTGCTGGCCTCATCCCCGGGAGGAAACCTCTTCATGGGCCAGATCTTGGGCCCCAACAGCGGCGATGTCATGCCCTAAGGGACTGAATCTTGGCAGTGGGCGTCCCGGGTACCGGGACGCCCACTCGTTTGGCGAGAACGGCCAGCAACGACCGTTTCTCCCCACGCTCGCAGTCAGGCGATGCCACAGCACCATGGCGTCCTCCCAAACGTCGTGTGCGCTCGCATTCGGACCGGGTTGTGGAAGTTCCTTCGGTCTACGGTTATCGATACACCATCTGCCCCATCGCCGTCCCTCGTCAGGCGGCCGTGCGGATGGGCTTCGTCCCGTTTCCGGGCGAATCGGTCGCGGCGTAGTTGTCCCGGTTTGCAAGGGCCTTGCACCCGGAGTCAGGCCATGACCGGCCTCAAATACGTGCATGTTGCGTCTTCTGAAAAATTCCCCCGGGGCTATGGACGTGCCGGCATTTCCCATGTTGGACTGTCCCCATGACTAACTACAACATTGGTTATTTCGTCGGTTCGCTGTCCTCCAACTCCATCAACCGCACCCTGTCCAAGGCGTTGATCAAGCTGGCCCCGGACAACCTTCAATTCACCGAGATCCCCATCAAGGACCTCCCGTTGTACAACTACGACTTCGACGCCAGCTACCCTCCCGAGGGCACGGCGCTGAAGCAGTCCATCGAGGCAGCCGACGGGTTGCTGTTCGTCTCCCCCGAATACAACCGCTCCATCCCCGGCGCGCTGAAGAACGCCATCGACTGGGGTTCGCGCCCCTGGGGCACCAACTCCTTCGCCCGCAAGCCCTCGGGCATCGTCGGGGCCTCCGTCGGCGCCATCGGCACAGCGGTCATGCAGTCCTCCATGCGCAGCGTTCTCAGCTTCCTGGACGCCCCGCAGCTGAATTCCCCCGAGGCCTACATCGCCTTTAAGCCTGGGCTCTTTGAGGATGACGGAACCGTCACAGACAGCGGAACCGCCGACTTCCTGGCCCACTACATGCGCGAGTACGCGGCGTTCGTCGAGCGCGTCCTGGACGCCAGCGCCGAGGGCCACATCGGAGACCCGGACCCGATCGAGAAGGCCGAAAAGTAACTTCCAACCCATGGGTGCTGGGATCGGGCTTCGGCCCGATCCCAGCACCTTGTCGTTTGCGGGTCTCCCGGCTGGCTCGGGTTCCGTTACATTCTTAGGCCTCCGTTTACAATGTGGAATCGTGGGTCATAAGTAGACCCATTCCAGAAAGCCAAGCCCTTGACATTGCCTTCCCCGCCCGCCGATCCCGCCCGCAACGCGGTGCCGCGCAAGACGCGACGCATCCACCGTGCCTGGCTCGTGGCCGCGGTGACCGTGCTCGCCCTCGTGGCGGCCGCCGCCTTCCGTTCCACCACAGGCGCGTTCTTCGAGCCACTGGAATCCGAGTTCGGGTGGACCCGGTCCCAGCTTTCGACCGCAGTGACAATCAACCTCGTGGTCTACGGCTTGGTGGCTCCCTTTGCCGCGACGCTGCTGGAACGGTTCTCGATGCGCTTCGTGGCCGCCCTGGCGTTGGGCTTGGTCTCGGCCGGGGCCGGGCTGGCGGTCTTCGTGTCCCAGGTGTGGCAGCTCTGGCTCCTCTGGGGCGGGCTGGTCGGAATCGGCACCGGCGCCATTGCCCTGGTCTTCGGCGCCGTGGTGGCGAACCGCTGGTTCGCCGCACGGCGCGGCCTGGTGATGGGCATCTTCTCCGCGGCCAACGCCTGCGGACAGCTGATCTTCCTTCCCACCATCGTGCACCTGACCGGCCACCACGGCTGGCGCATAGCGTCCTTGCTGGTGGCGGGCTTCGCGCTGGCCATTGTTCCCCTGTTGTTCTGGCCGTTCGCCAACAGCCCGGCGGAAGCCAAGACCACGGCCTATGGAGCCACCGATGAGGCAAGCACCGGAACGGCACCGGCCAAGGCCCGTCCAACCGGCAACGCCATGACCGAAACCCTGGCGGTGCTCCGCCATGCCATGGGGTTCCGTGCCTTCTGGATCTTGGCGTTCACCTTCTGGATCTGCGGCTGGTCGACCAACGGCCTGATCCAGACGCACTTCATTCCGGCATCCCACGACCACGGCATGCCCGCAACCACCGCATCCGGGCTGCTGGCATTGATCGGCGTCTTTGACATCATCGGCACCATCGCCTCGGGCTGGCTCACCGACCGGGTCCGCCCGTGGCTACTGCTGGTGTTCTACTACGGCCTGCGCGGAATATCGCTGCTAACCGTCCACTCGCTGCTCGGCCCCACGGTGGAGCCGGTCTTGTGGATCTTCATCCTCTTCTACGGGCTGGACTGGGTGGCCACCGTTCCGCCCACCGTCGTGCTGTGCCGGCAATACTTCGGCCCGGTGCGGGCGGCTGTGGTCTTCGGCTGGGTCTTCGCGTTCCACATGGTAGGCGCTGGCGTGGGTGCGCTGACTGCGGGAATCGGCCGGGAGATGTCGGGCAGCTACCTGATCGCCTGGATCACCGCCGCGGTTCTCTGCTTCCTGGCCGCGGGAAGCCTGTTCTTCATGCCCGGCGCGCGGAAGTCGGTTGAGGCCGACCCGGAGATCGTTCCCGACGAAATGAATACGTCCCGAGTGGAGTGACCACGCGTAAAAAGGCTGGCCCGTGAGCGCAGGCCAGCCTTTTTATGTAATCGCTAGTTCTTCAACGCCGCCCGGACCGCGGGCAAGACCTCGGTGGCTAGCAGTTCGATGGAGCGCAGCGTCTGCGCCTGCGACAGGCCGCCGAGCCCGACCTGGGCCAGGAAGCGGGTGTGTCCCAGGATCTCGTGCTCCCAGAGGATCTTCTCCACGATCTCCGCCGGGCTGCCGGCGAACAGGGCGCCGCTCGGTGACGCCCAGGACTCGAAGGCCGCCCGGTCCAGGCGCCCGGCCCGGGGCATGTTCTGCCCGATGTAGGAGCTGTAGTGCGGGAAGAACATGTCCTTAGCACCTTGGGAAGTTTCCTCGACATAGAAGTGCGAGGTCACCCCGATCCGCCCGGGCTCCCGGCCCGCTGCCACGGCGGACCGCCGGTACAGTTCGGCCAGCGGAGCGAAGCGCGGAGGATCGCCAAGGATGGCCAGATACAGCGGCAGGCCGAGTTTTCCGGCCCGCACCGCTGAGGCGGGGGTTCCGCCCACGGCGGCCCAAATCGGCAAGGATTCCTGCACCGGGCGTGGGAAGACACCCGCGTCGTGCAGCGACGGGCGGGTGCTGCCGCTCCAGGTCACCGGGTTTTCGTCGCGGATCTTCAGCAGCAGCTCAAGTCGGTCATCGAAGTACTCGTCGTAGCGCTGCAGATCCTGGCCGAAGAGCGGGAAGGACTCGAGGTAGGCACCGCGGCCCGCGGTGAGCTCGGCCCGCCCGGAGCTGATCAAATCAAGCGTCGCGAAGTCCTCGAAGACGCGGACCGGATCGGCGCTGGAGAGCACCGTGACGGTGCTGGTCAGGCGGATGTTCTTGGTTTGCGCGGCTGCGGCAGCAAGCACGACCGGCGGTGAGGAGACGGCGAAGTCCTCGCGGTGGTGCTCCCCCACGCCAAAGACGTCGAGTCCTGCCTCGTCGGCCACCCGCGCCCATTCGAGGATGTCGCGCATGCGGGTTGCTGCGTCGATCGGCTTGCCGGCGGCGTCGCGGGTAAGCTCGCCGAAGGTGAAGATACCGATCTCGAACGGGTTGGCGGCACTCATGCGCCGGAGACCACCTCGGCGCCGAGGTGGGCGGTGATGAAGTCACGGACGTCATCGAGCTCGGCTGCGTTGATGCCGTGGGCCAGTCCCGGATAGACCTTTTCCACCAAGGCGGAGTGGACCGGCAGGAATTCGGTGGTGCGGGTGATCGCCACCGGGGCAATGACCCGGTCCTCGGAGCCGCGGCCCCAGAACACGGCCGGAAGATTTTCGCGCAGGTCCTCGTCGCCCGGCTGGGTGGCACCGAGGACGAATCCACCGAGGATCACCGGAGCGATCACGCGCTCGGGGCGCGTGCGCAGCAGCTGGCTGGCCATGAGCCCGCCCTGGGAGAATCCGACGGGAATGATCTTGGTGGACGGACCGACGTTTTGATCGATCCAGGCCCAGATCGCCTCGGTCGCCGCCTCGACCGGTGCCGCATCGGGGACGCCGGGGGTGGTGATCTCAAACCAGGCCGCCCCGCCGTTGCCCAGTTCGAGCGGTGCGCGCAGCGAGGCCCACGGCAGGTCGAGGCCGAGGGCCGGGGCCAGACCGCTGAGATCCTGCTCGTTCGAACCGAAGCCATGCAGGAAAAGCACGACCGCGTCGGGAACGTCGCTGGTGGTCCATCCGGTCGAGCGTACGTCGCGCAGTGTGGTGGTCATGTGGGGATCGACTCCTTGGGCAGAGGTGGTCAGGGAGAACGTTTTGCTTCTACCTTCAACGATACACGATTTAGTTTAATCTTCAAGTAATGCTGGCACTCTTCTCCCTGCCAAACTGCCCGATTGGAAAACGCGGCCGCCCCATTTCGCAAGCAGTGAGGTCCGGGGCCTATGACCCCGGACCTCACATCGCCTAAAGTGCCGAAATCGCTACATGTTCCGGCATTGGCTGCAAAGACGCTTGCCGCCGTCTCCGGAGCGCTTATTGCGTTCCGGGATTTGCTGCCCAGTTGGGCAGTCACTGTGGACGTGGTGCACATCCGGATCGCTGTCATTGATGGAGTGGTACGGATAAACGCGCAACTTGTTCCTCCCGTAGGGCTTCGAACTTGATGCTCGAAGCTGAGACGAACCTATCGGCCGACACAGACATTTTGCCGATAACCCATGTAGCCAAAGGTGACAGACAAGCACATCACGATCCGCATGATTGCCACTTTTTAGGCGACGAGCTGGCGATGAACGTCTGCGCAGGCAGCCATCAGCGCGGCTCCTCCGCAGGCCTAGGCGTCGGAAGCCCAGTGCTGCATGGGATCGGCGATGTCCCCCAGTTGAGACGTGGCGAAGTCGCGCAGCGCGCGGATCTTGGCGTTGCCGAGCGACCCGGACTGGAATACGAGCTGGACGGCATTCTCCGGCAGCTTGTCCGCGATGCGTTTGTAGACCAATTTATGCCCGTCGTAGGTCTTGTCCCCGCTCGGGCGTCCCATGATCACGGTGTATCCCAGGCCGCGGCCCACCACCGAGCGGATCGTCTCGACGTTGCGCAGGCGCCACCGGACATTGGGCTTGAAGCCCGCTGCCTCCGTCATGGCCATGATCAGGTCCGGCGCCGGTTTCAGACCCAGCAGCACGGCCGGCTCGTCCCCAAGCTCCGCAAAGTGGACCTCGTCGCGATCGGCCAGCCGGTGGTTGGCCGGCAGCACCAGCTGCAGGCGCACTGCCGCGACCAATGCGCGTTCCAGGTCCGTGTCCACGTGCAACTGGTACATGAAGGCCGCATCCAGTTCGCCTTGCTGCAGCCGGCGCTGGAGCTCGTCGGAGGAGGCCTCGGACACGAGGACCTCGACCTGCGGGTGATGCTCCGCGAAGTACTCAAGCACCGGCGGCACCAGCCACGGGGACAGGGTGTCGAAACAGCCGATCGTCAAGGTGCCGACGAGCTCACCCCGGATGGCTCCGGCAGAGGCTTCGAGCGCGTGGGCGGACGCAAGCACCTGCCTGGCATTCTCAACCAGCTCGCGCCCGGCCACGGTGAGTGCGGCACCCTTGGCCCGCCGGCGAACCAGCAGCTGGACCCCGAGCGTTTTTTCCAGCGTGCTGAGGGCCACCGACAGCGAGCCTGCAGTCATGTGCAGGCGTTGCGCGGCAGCAGCCAAGGTGCCTTCTTCCGCCACGACAAGGAAGATCTCCAGCTGGCGCAGGGTCACAGCAAGCAAAGTTGACTCCTTCAAACAAGATCGATCATTAGTTTCGATTTTCACAGTATATGTTCTGGGTCATAGTTGATCCCAAGACCTTCCCCTTTCAGGAGCATTCATGGACCTCTCTCCCCGCGTCATCACCCTTGGCACCGCCGGCGGCCCCCGCTGGTGGGGCGCCCCTTCTGCCGGCAGGCGGCGCAACGGCATTGCCACCGCTGTCGTCGTCGGCAAGGCCATCTATCTTGTCGACTGCGGCCGCGGGGCCAGCGGCCAGTTCGCCGAGGCCGGGCTGGACCCGAACCAGTTGCGCGGAATCTTCCTGACCCACCTGCACTCGGACCACACCGTGGACATGGCCGGCATGCTGCTCTTCGGCTGGATGATGACCGGCCAGCGCCAGGGTGCCCCGGTGCGCATCGTGGGCCCGGGCGACCGCGGCATGCTTCCCCCGGTGAACCAGCACGCGGACGGCGACATCCAGCCGCTCTTCGCCGACACCCCGACCGCCGGCACCAAGGACATGGTCGAGCATCTCTTCCGCGCCTATTCGGCAGACCTGACCGACCGGATGCTCGACTCTCTGCGTCCCTCGCCGTACACGGTGTTCGAGGCCAGCGACATCGCGATCCCCTCGGAGACCGGCTACCACCCGAACGAGAACGCAACTCCAGAGGGCATGGAACCGTTCACCATCTACGCGGACGAACTGGTCACCGTCACGGCCACGCTCGTGGCCCATCCCCCGGTGGCACCGGCCTTCGCTTTCCGTTTCGACACCGCTGAAGGCTCGGTCACCATCTCCGGGGACACCGCCCCCTGCGCCAACCTCGTGCGTCTCGCACAGGACACAGACCTGCTCCTGCACGAGGCCATCGACATGGATTGGGCCGCCAACTCCTACGCCGACGTTGACGAAGCCACACGCACCGCGACCATCGAGCACCACCGCAAGTCGCACACCACCCCAAGGCAGGCCGGAGAACTCGCCGCCGCCGCAGGAGCCCGAGCACTTGCCCTGCACCACCTGGTGCCGGGCAACGCCGAACCCGCCGTCTGGCGGGCCGCCGAGGAGATCTTCGCCGGGCCGGTTTTTGTCCCGGACGACCTCGAGACCATCAGTTTTGCCCACGCGCGCAACGACGCGCTTGCTTCCGCCACCAGTACCCAGAAGGATTAGGAATCATGGCACACGACACCACCACCGTTCCGGCCGTTACCGAGACCTCGCTGAACACGCCGCACATGCGGCGAATCCTCGCTTCCAGCTTCGTCGGCAGCGCGGTCGAGTACTACGACTTCCTGCTCTACGCCACGGCCGCCGCCGTGGTCTTCAACAAGGTCTTTTTCGTCGACCTTGACGCGGGCTGGGCCACCTTCGCTTCCTTCGGCACCCTGGCCGCCGGCTATGCAGCCCGCCCGATCGGCGGGGCCATCTTCGGTCACTACGGCGACCGCCTGGGACGCAAGAAAATGTTGATCCTCTCCATGGTGATGATGGGCCTCGCCACCACTGCCATGGGCCTGCTGCCCACCACCGCCACCATCGGAGTGATGGCACCGGTCCTGCTGATCACCCTGCGTGTCATCCAGGGCATCGCCGTGGGCGGCGAATGGGGCGGTGCCATGCTGATCGCCCTGGAGCAGGCGCCGAAGGGAAAGCGCGGCTTCGCGGCTAGCTTTGCCAACATGGGTGCCCCTGCAGGGGCCGCGCTGGCAACCCTGGCCATGTCGGCGGCGACGTTGTTGCCCGATGAGCAGTTCCTTGCGTGGGGCTGGCGCATCCCGTTCCTGCTCAGCGCGGCGTTGGTCGCCCTGGCTCTGGTCATCCGCCTCAAGGTCTCCGAGAGCCCGCTCTTCCAGAACCTGGAACGCGAAGCCGACCGCCGGCGCATGCCGATCCTCGAGGTGTTCACCCGCCACCCCCGCCAGCTGACCCTGGGCATCTTGGCCGGCGTCGCACAATTCACCATGGCCGGCATGGTCACCGTGTGGGCCGTCAGCGAGGCCGTGGCCAACGGCGCGGACAAGACCGGCGTGCTCAACGCCAAGGCACTTGCCGCAGTTGCAATGCTGCTGGCCACCATTATCAGCGCACGGCTCTGCGACCGCTTCGGCCGCAAGAACATCCTGCTCATCGGCATCGTTGCAGGCATGGCCGCGGCTTTCCCGATCTTGAACCTGGTTGAATCCGGCACCGTGGGCGGCTACGCAACGGCGGTGATCCTGGGCCAGGGAATCCAGGGGTTCATGTTCGGCCCATTGGCAGCATTCATAGCCGAAATGTTCCCTACCCGGGTCCGTTACACCGGTTCATCGATTGCCTACCAGGCTTCTTCGACCATCGGTGCAGGCTTCACGCCCATGATTGCCGCAGGCATTATGGCTGTCACCGCCGGCGGCGTGATCCTGGGAGCCGGCTGGATCACGGTCCTTGCCATCTGCGCCATTGCGGTGCTTATGGCACCGGAGGGCCGGAAGCGCGAGCTGACAGACATCTAACAATTTGACACTTGTTCCCGGCCCGTCTTCGCGTTTGCGATGGCGGGCCGGAGCCATGTCCGCCACGCGGTCGCTTCTCGCTTTCGCCTTGGACATGTCTGCATTTCTGCTCGAGCGCCCATTCCACTGGCTCAATGCCGACGCTGGTAGTCGAAGTACCTGGAATCTTTTCTGCAATTCTCAGCGGTCGGCCTAGCAAGGTGCACTCGTGGAAAACTTGCAGCGTTCAGCGTGCGCTTCATCTGGCGACGGCATTCGCCGACGTGAAAACGCTAACCGGCATATCTCGTTGCAATTTCCAAGTGATGGCGATCGGCTTTGATCCGTCATGTTTCATGTAGTCGACCGTGCCCAGACACGTGAACGGCATAACCAACCCGTCAACGTCCTTCGCAGCATCACGAGTAAAGAGCAGGATGTGGGATTCGTGATCCTTCCGATTCAAGTAGCGCTGCCCGGTCGGGCTGGTTGGGCCGGTTGCGTTCTGCGATTCCCAGTGGAAAAGCCGTGGACTGATCGCATAGTCCTTATACAGTGTGTTCGGGTTGTGGACCGTCTCATCCTTGTCCAGCGTCACGAAGAGCGCATCGGTGTTTGCCTGCGGACACCAGGCCACTCCCTCACGATGGTTTACGCCCTTGCCTTGTTCCAAGGAACCGTAGTCAAGTGCCGCAAGGACTTCGGACCGCCAGTAGGTGGCATGCGAGTACAGCGGAGTCTGTTGCAAACCGAGCGGCAGTCCCTTCGGCGCTCGCGCGCTGCGAGCCACGCCCCGCGCAAACGCAGCGCGTAGTTCCTCAACCAGGTACCCGTTTGCACGAATGCGGTCCAGCCCGGCATCGTAGGACCCGTAGCCTCCGCCGTTGTCCCAGAACGTGTAGAACAGCATGCGGGCGAACGTCTGGTTCCGTTGCCCCAGCTCAGCATAGGGCGGGGCATCCTTGGAAAGCAGCTCGGAATAGGCGTCGGCGCGCTCCGCATCATCAATTTGGAGAAATCGAGTGACCCGCTTGAGCAGCTCGCGTTCCTCGTCCTGTTGGGTAGCCTCGAAGGCAACAAGGCCATCTTCCCAGGGAGAACGCGAAGAGATCAATCCTGCCCGGCGGATCAGATCCGTCCAGGAATCTCCCGTTTTTCGGTAGATGTCTTTGACGTCTCGGCCGGATTCTTCGAGATAGTCGTCCAACCCAAGCAACCCGTGGGACTTGATTTCACGAACAAGTGCAGGCTTGTTGAGCTTGAGTTGGGATCGGATGTTCTCCAGCACGATGGCGCGTGCCACTCGATCAAGCATGAGCTGGCAGCCCGAGGGCAACCCGGGCGCACCTTCATCGATGATGCGTTCCAGTTTCTTGCGCGGCACGTCCAGCAAGGCTCGGTACTTGACATCGAAGCGGAACTCCCTGCGTTGCTGGCCGATGAAGTCCAGCACGGTAAGCACTGCCTTGTCGTCGGCACGACGCAGTCCGCGTCCGAGTTGCTGGAGGAAGATCGTCGAGCTCTGTGTGGGACGCAACAGGAGGATGGTGTCGATCTCCGGTACGTCGAGGCCCTCGTTGAAGAGGTCGACGGCAAAGATGCAGTTCAGTTCGCGGGCGCGCAGCTTGGCCAGCGCTCCCTCGCGTTCCTCGGTGCTGGAATTTCCCGACACCGCCACCGAAGGGATTCCCGCCTCGTTGAAGACCTTGGCCATGTAGTGCGCGTGTTGGACCGAGACACAGAATCCCAGCGCTCGCATCAGGGTGGGATTCAGTACCTTGTCGCGAAGTTCGTTGATGATCTTCAGGGCACGCATGTCGTTGCCGGTGTACAAGTTGCTGAGCTGCTCCAGGTCGTAGGACCCTCGTTTCCACTCGATTGCGGTGAGGTCAACGTCGTCCGACACCCCGAAGTAGTGGAAGGGAACCAGCAGGTCTGCGTCCAAGGCATCCCATAGACGCAGCTCCGAGGCGATCCTGCCGTCAAAGTAGGTGTCGGCAACATTGATGCCGTCGCCGCGTTCGGGCGTTGCCGTGAGTCCGAGAAGCTCGATGGGTTTCAGATGCTCGATAAGCCGGCGGTATGAGGATGCCTCAGCATGGTGGAACTCGTCGATCACCACAATGTCAAAAGCCTTTGAGCCGATCTTGTCGAGTCCTAGGGCAGACAGAGACTGGACGCTTGCGAAAACGTGCTTCCAGGCCTCCGGTTTTTGTCCGTCCACGAACATCTCGCCGAAGGACCCCTTCCCCAGGACCTTGCGATAGGTTTTGAGGGACTGCTCAAGGATTTCCTTGCGGTGTGCCACGAACAAAAGCGTGAGCTCCCTCCCCGCAGCTTCACACAATCGCTTGTAGTCCAGCGCCGCAAGTACCGTCTTCCCGGTACCCGTTGCGGCGACCACCAGATTTCGATGCTCGTCACGGTTGGTACGGGCAGCATCGAGTTCTTCCAGCATTTCCTTCTGGTGCAACAACGGAAGCACTTCCAACCCGGTGGAGCCAAGCATCCGCTCCGCAGTTGTGCCGCCTGCGCGTTTCAACGCCGCGTCCAGGCGCTCGGCATCGGTGTCGGGATTGTAGGGAACGAAGGCGTTGTCCTCCCAATAACTGTCAAAGGTCATCGAAAACTTTTGCAGGAGACCTGGAGTTGCCACACCGGAGAGCCGGACATTCCATTCGAGCCCGTCAAGCAATGCAGGCCTGCTGAGGTTAGAGCTTCCAACGTATGCAGTATCAAACCCTGAATTTCGGTGAAACATCCAGGCCTTTGCATGAAGCCTGGTCGCATTAGTCTCGTAGTTGATGCGGACTTCGGCGCCGAAGCGCCGAACCAGTTCATCGATGGCTTGGCGTTGAGTGGCGCCCATATAGGTTGTTGTGATGACCCGTACCGGGATGTCCTGATCCTTGAGTGCTTGCAGCGAGTCGGAAAGTAGGCGTAGGCCCTCCCACTTTATGAATGCACACAACAAATCGACCCGATCCGCTGACGAGATTTCTGCCCTCAATTCGGCTGCAAGCTGCGGGTCTTCGCGGCTGTTAGTAAGCAGGGCTGCCGCACTCAAAGACGTTTGGGGCCGTTTGAATCTTCTTCGACGAATGCCGCTGTCCCGTTGCAACTCCATAAGTTTCTGGGGTCCTGGAAGCACATCGTCGGTGTGCCCAACTATGTTGAGAAGCCGGTTAGTCAACGTAATCATTTGTTCTGGTTCCAAGCCACTCAACCGTAACTCGACGGCTTGGCCGACGAACCGTGCCAGCTCGCTCGGTGCGTTCTCAGCCCCCACGTCCACAACCGATCGTTTGTAGCCGGCCAGTGATTCCAGTCGGTTGGCCAGCTGGTCGGTCAGCAGGCGCTCAAAAATCCCTTCGCCCAAGTCGACCTGATTATTTGCTCCAGCAATATCCATATGGCCAGGCTACTGGAAATGGGTAGCTATTCAGGGGTCCCGCAGCTATTGGGGCAGCCCAGCATCTCTCATTCTTGAACGATCAATCGGTTTGGACAGGCATTGATCGTCAAATCTAGTTCTAGCGCTGATGGGCTCCACCGGGGTTCTCAATGAACGATGGCTCACCGCGACACTCCCCCACCAGATAGCCGGCGGCTAAACATGCCCGAGGCAAGGCCGTTATTGTCTTTGCATCGTCGTCCTTAGCTCATTCCATGGCTCGAACAACGCGCTTCCGACAGGGTGCCACCGCGATAAGACCGATGCCATCGAAGAAGTTCGGTGGGCGTCAACGAGATCCGGTGCTCAGCCCGCGTGCAGGCCGCTGGCTGGGTTTTTGGGTGCCGCGTTGAAGTCGGCGCTCCCCTGGGACTGATCCGTCAGTCATTCCTGTCGACGAGGCGGTGGAGCTTGAGCATGTTGGTGGAGCCGGCGGTGCCTGCGGGCGATCCGGCGGCGATGACGACCAGGTCCCCTGGCCTGGCCAGGCCGCTTTCGCGGAGCATCCGGTCCACTTGGTCGACCATGTCGTCGGTGTGTTCCACGAACGGGACCTTTCGCGGTTGGATCCCCCAGGTAAGTGTCATGGTGTTCATGGTGGAGGAAGAGGGGGTGAACGCATATACCGGCTTGGAGGGGCGCAACCGTGAGAGGCGGCGTGCTGAATCGCCGGTCTGGGTGAAGGTGGCAATGCAGGTGGCGCCCAGCTGGTTCGCGATCTCGACCGCCGCCCGCGTGATGGAACCGCCTTGGGTCTTCGGAATAGTGCCAAGGGCGGGCACGCGCTCGAGCCCGTGGTCCTCCGTGGATTCAATGATTTTGGCCATGGTGCGGATTGTTTCGATCGGATACTTACCCACGCTGGTTTCACCCGAAAGCATGACTGCGTCCGCACCGTCCAGCACGGCGTTGGCGCAGTCCGAGGCCTCGGCCCGGGTGGGCGTGGGGGCCTCGATCATGGACTCGAGCACTTGGGTGGCGACGATGACCGGTTTGGCCCGTCGCCGTGCCAGCTCGATGGCGCGTTTTTGCACCAGGGGCACTTCCTCCAGTGGTAGCTCCACTCCAAGGTCGCCGCGGGCAACCATGATGGCGTCGAAGGCGTCAATGATTTCCTCCAGAGCGTCCACGGCCTGGGGCTTTTCGATCTTGGCTATGACGGGGGTGCGCCTACCTTCCTCGTCCATGATTTCGTGGACCCGGCGGATGTCGGCCGCATCCCGAACGAAGGATAGGGCGACCATGTCGACGCCGGTGCGCAGCGCCCAACGCAGATCCTCTTCGTCCTTGGGGGTGAGGGCGGGGATGCTCACGGCCACGCCGGGAAGGTTGATCCCCTTGTTGTTGGAGACGGTTCCCGCCACCACGACCTCGGTTACCACCTCGGTGTCGGTGACCGAGAGGGCGCGCAAAGCGACCTTCCCGTCGTCAACCAACAGGATGTCGCCGGGACTCACATCGCCGGGTAATCCCTTGAAGGTGGTGGAACAGATCTGGGCGGTACCTTCGATCTCGTCAATGGTGATGGTGAACCGCTGACCCGCGACGAGGTGGTGTGGTCCCTTGGCGAACCGCCCGAGCCGGATCTTCGGTCCCTGGAGGTCGGCGAAGATCCCAACGGGCCGGTTCAATTCTTCTGCGGCCTTGCGCACATTGAGGTATGTCTGCTCGTGCACGTCGTGCTCTCCGTGGCTCATGTTCAACCGGGCAATATTGACGCCCGCTTCCAGGACGGCGAGTGTGGCAGCGTAGCTGCCGATGGCGGGACCGAACGTGGCAACGATCTTGGCGCGTCTCATGAGTGAATGCTGTCCTTGTGCGGGGTAAGGGTGGCGGATATTTGTTTTCCGAGCTCAGTCAGTAGCGCCTCCGAAAGCTCGGGATCACGAGAACTATCCAGGGCGGTCATCGAGCTCAACGAGTGGATGGCGGAGATGCGGTTCTCGGGGAGCGAGTCGACGCCCAGGGCGTTGTGGCCTACCACTGCAATGACCGGGACCGGGGCGGCGCGGCGGGCCACCACCACGGGGAGTTTACCGGACAGGGTTTGTTCGTCGAGCTTGCCTTCGCCGGTGATGACGAGGTCGCAGCCCTGAAGGGCCGTCTCGAAGTCGAGCAGGTCAAGGAAGAAGTCTGCGCCGGAGACCATGCGTGCGCCCAGCAGCATTGCGGCGAATCCGAGGCCGCCGGCGCTTCCTGCACCCGGGGCACGGGCACAGGTGCTTGCCGGCCATCCGGCTTCGTCGAGCTTTTGGACCAGGTGTGCCAGCCCTGCCTCGAGCAGCTGCACGTCTTGTGCGGTGGCGCCTTTTTGCGGCCCGTACACGGCCGCCGCTCCGTCCTGCCCCAGTAGCGGGTTTTGCACGTCGTTGGCGGCGACCAAGTCGATGCCGGCCAGTGGGACCAGGCCTGAGGCGTCGATATAGGAAATGTCCTTCAACGTGCCTCCGGCCGGTACGAAGCCCTGTCCGGCGGCGTCGAAGAAGCGCATGCCCAGGGCTGAAAGCATCCCTGCCCCGCCGTCGGTGGTGGCGCTTCCGCCCAAGGCCAGGACCAGCTGGGTTGGCCCGTGTCCCAGGGTCCCCTTGATGGCTTGGCCGAAGCCGTTGCTGCTGCTGGACAGTGGTGCCGGGTTCCCGGGTGGCAGCATCTGCAATCCCGAGGTCGTGGCGACCTCGATGACGGCCGCGGTGCCGTTGAAGGCGATGGTCGCGATGGCCGGGGCGCCGGAAGGACCGGAGACGTGCATGGGCAGTGGTGCGAACCCGGCGGCCAGGGCAGCCTGGACGCTGCCGTCCCCTCCGTCTGCCAGCGGCAGGAAGCGGCACTCAACCCCGGACGTCCCGGGGTGGGCGGTCAGGCCCACCGACAGTGCCTGTGCCGCCGCGGTGGCGCTGAGCGATCCCTTGAACTTGTCCAGCGCCAGCAGGACCTTCATCGTGTTCATCGTGCGCCCGCCCCCACCAGTGTTTCGTCTTCCGCCGTCGGTCCGTGCCCTGGCGGCGATACGGCCGGCTCGGCGAGAGGCGTTCCTGAGGTCGAGGAATCCACATCGGTGACGGTTTGGGTTTCGATGGCTTCCAGGGGAGGGACGTCTTCGCCGTTGAAGACCCGGCGGACCCGGTCAATATCGAGGGACTTGTCCCACCATGCGATGAAGAGGGTGGCGACCGCGTTGCCGCAGAAGTTCACTACGGCGCGGCATTCGGACATGAACTTGTCGATGCCGAAGATCAGCATGATTCCCGCCGCCGGAATGGTGCCCAGTGTGCTCAGCGTCGCCGTAAGTGCGATGAAGCCACCCCCGGCGACTCCCGCCGCACCCTTGGAGGTCAGCAACATGACGGCCAGAAGCCCGAACTGTTGGCCGATCGTCAATTCGGTATTCGTTGCTTGAGCGATATACAGCGCCGCCAGGGACAGGTAGATCGCGGCGCCGTCGAGGTTGAAGCTGTACCCGGTGGGGACAACCAGTCCGACCGTTTCCTTCTTCACGCCCGCGTGTTCAAGCTTGCGCATGAGTCCCGGCAGCGCAGGTTCGGCAGTGGAGGTTCCCAGGATCAGGAGGAGTTCTTCCTTAAAGTGGCGCAGCATCGAGAAGATGTTCAGTTTCAAGAAGGCCATGACCCCGCCGAGGAACACGACGACGAAGACGATAGAGGTGCCGTAGAAGAGCAGGACGAGCCAGCCCAGGCTGCTGAGTGTTTCCACGCCGTACTTGCCTACGGCGAAGGCCATGGCACCGAAGGCGCCTAGCGGCGCGGCCTTCATGATGAAGTTCAGGACCTTGAAGACAATGGCCGTCAGTCGCTCAACGAAGTCCAGCACTGGTGCCCCGACCTTGCCAACCGCATTCAGGGCAATGCCGAAGATGACGGCCATGAAGATGATCTGCAGGATGTCGCCCTCGACGAAGGGAGATGCCACGCTGCCGGGGATAACGTGAGTCAGGAACTCCCACCACTGCTGGTTCTCGCCCTTTTCGATCAGGTCGGCGGCGCTTCCGGTAGCCTCGAGCTTGCTCGCATCTGCGTTGACACCGTCACCCAGGCGGAAGATGTTGATCGCGACCAGGCCCAAGAGCATGGCACAGATGGTGCCGATCTGGAAGTATCCCAGAGCCTTCAATCCGGTTGTTCCAACCTTTTTCAGGTCGGCGACGCTGGCGATTCCCCCGACAATGGTCAGGAAGACTATGGGGCCGATCAGCATTTTCATTGCTTCAATGAAGGTGGTGCCGATTGGTTGCAGGGCCTCGCCCGTTGACGGGAGCAGCCAACCGACCAGGATGCCGCTGACGATCCCGATCAAGACCCAAAAGTAGAGTTGCCGGTACCAGCGCTTGCGTACGGGCCGGAGGGTGTCGCTGTGCAGGGTGTTGCCCATGATTCCTACCTCGTTGTTGGAATAAGTCGTGCTCCGGGGACTCTCACGCTTGTTCGGAGGCGGGACTTGGAAAGTGATTGGGTGGGCCGGAAGGCGGAAACACTTCGCGGCTTGGGTCCCGGGGGCAGGTTACTGATGCGACCCGCCCCCGGGTTGGTGCTCGGATCTGGAGATCTAGACTGCGGTGAGCTTCTTGCTCAGGGCCTCGAGGATGGCCTCGGTGACGGTATCGGTGCTGGAGGTGCCACCGATATCACGGGTGAGGTTCCCGGAGGCCGTTGCGGTTTCGATGGCGGCCTCGACCCGGCGTCCTTCTTCGTGGAGCCCGAAGTGGTCAAGCATCAGGGCGGCGCTGGCGATGGCGCCGATCGGGTTGCTGATGCCCTTCCCGGCGATGTCCGGCGCGGTGCCGTGGACCGGCTCGAACATGGAGGGGAAGCGGCGCTCGGGGTTCAGGTTGGCGCTGGCGGCCAGGCCTAGGCTGCCGGCCAGTGCCGAGCCCAAGTCCGAGAGGATGTCGGCGTTGAGGTTCGAGGCGACGACAACGGACAGGTCTTCCGGATTAAGGATGAACTTGGCGCTCATGGCGTCGACCAGCACGCTCTCGGTGCGCACGTCCGGGTAGTCCAAGGCCACGCGGTTGAAGGTCTCGTCCCAGAGCACCATGCCGTACTGCTGGGCGTTGGACTTGGTGACCGAGGAAACCTTCTTCACCGTGCGGGTGCGGGCCAGATCGAAGGCGAAGCGGATGATGCGTTCGCAGCCCTTTTCGGTGAACAATGCGGTCTGCAGGGCGATCTCGTTGCCCGGACCGCGGCCTGAGAGGTTGCGCCCGCCCAGGCCGGCGTATTCGCCCTCGCTGTTTTCCCGAACGACAATCCAGTCGAGCTCGGTGTCATCGGCCTTACGCAGCGGGGAGGTGACGCCGGGCAGGAACTTGACCGGGCGGATGTTGGCCCACTGGTCGAAGTTCTGCGTGATGTTCAGGCGCAGGCCCCAGAGGCTGATGTGGTCCGGGACGTTTTCCCAGCCGACGGCGCCGAAATAGATCGAATCGAAGCCCTTCAGAGTCTCCAGGCCGTTGGGGTCCATCATGACCCCGTGCTCGGCGTAGTATTCGCAGCCCCACGGGAATTCGGTCCAGTCGAAGGCGAACTTTCCGGCGGACTGCTCGGCGACGGTGTCCAGGACTCTGCGGCCAGCGGCGACGACCTCCTTGCCGACACCGTCGGCCGGGATCGAGGCAATCTTGAAAACGTGGGTCTCACTCATGGTCAAACTCCTAATCGAAAGTGCTCCGCATCACATGCGGCGTTGGTATCAATTAGAGCCTTTAACTTGAAATGCGTCTAAGACCAAAAATGGATTCGTCAGATAGGTAAAACCTATCAACCGTGGTTGGTGTGCGATGCCGCGTATTGCGTAGCGACTTCCAAAAAGGCGCGGGCGGCGGGAGTCAGGTTGGCTTGGCGGCTCAGGATGGCCACATGAAGCTCCGATACCGGCTCAATGCTCGCCACCCGCAACCCTGACTGGCGGGCCAGCGGCGCCCAGGACTGCGGCATGACCGCATGCCCCACGCCGGCCAGGACCAGTGGGAGCACCGAAGTCCGGTGGGCGATCTCAGCCACAATCTCCACCGCTACGCCGTCGGCCAGGACATCGTCGACTAAGGTCCGCATCAGCGAGCCGCGCTGCGAGACAACGACCCGGTGGCCGCCGAGATCCTCGCGGGACAGGACCTCTCGGCCGCCGAATTCATCAGCCTGCGGGTTGATGATCAGCACCAGCGGCTGCCGCTCCAGCTGGATGACGTCGACATCCGGGACCTTGATGGGACTGTCCGAACCCAGCAATCCGATCTCTGCGCTGCCGTTGCGCACCGAGGTCACGACATCCTCGACCGTGAAGGCCGCATCGGTGCTTACCGTGATACCCGGATACAGCCGGGTGTACGTGGCGATCATCGTCGTCAGCGGCTCGATGCCAGGAGAGGGCATGGCCACCAGCTCGAGCCTGCCGCTGCGTACTCCCTTGAGATCCGCCATCGCGGATTGCGCCGCCTCCAGGTCCCGGAGCACCAAACGCGCCGGGCCCACCAGCGCCTTGCCGGCCTCGCTGAGAACGGCCCTGCGTCCCACCCGGTGGAATAGCGGAACCCCCGCTTCCTGCTCCAGTGTCTTGATCGTTTGCGACAAGGAAGGCTGGGCTATGAGGAGTTTTTCGGCGGCACGGTTGAAACCCTGATGATCCACTACCGCTAAGAAATACTTCAGCTGCCTGATATCCATGCGCACTTCCCCACCTGTCCGAGCCGCACCTCCGGTGGCGCAGCCTCCACCCATTATGTTCCACGCCTGCAAACCACGTTATCCGGCACTGCGGCCGCGCGAGTGCCGAGGTCCCGGCGGCCGCAGAGCCCTCGGCACCAGGAGCCATTGCATCGGATTTACCTATCCAGGTGGTAGGAAACTAGTCTTAGACGTGATGCGGATCACCGAGAGATGTTTGGTGTCACCCATCGACCAAAGGACGAGGATGTCTCACAATCTCCCCCTACCTACGCAAACAACAGCATCGCCCCGGCGCACCAACGTCACGGCCGCCCTGCTGGGCGGGAAAACGTTCCGCAGCCTGAGCGAGCAAACCCTCTCGCCCCGCGAAGAAAAATTCGAGCGGGGACGCCAAACTCTGGGGTTCTTCCTAGCCCCGGCCGTGGCGATCATCTTCGCCCTACTGCCCACGGCCATGGACCCGAAGCAACAACTACTGGCAGCGATCCTCTTGGGCGTGATCATCCTCTGGATCTGTGAACCAGTTCCCATCCCGGTGGGAGGGCTCATTGGCGTCGCCGCCACCGTGATCCTCGGGGTCGCGCCAGCCAGTGATGTCCTACGGCCTTTCGGCTCAACAACCATCTTCACCTTCATCGGCGCGTTCATCCTTGCCCAGGCGATGCTGAAGCACGGCATAGCCCAGCGACTGGCCTTCGCCGTACTTTCCATCCCCGGGGTCGCCAAATCCACCTACCGCATCATCATCGCTTTCGGCGTGATCACCTGCATTCTCTCGGCCTTCGTCTCGAACACCGCGACGGTCGCCATGCTCATGCCCACCGCACTGGGCATCCTGGCTGTCATTGCCCAACTCATGCAGGATCGCGGAGTGGTCAAGGCAGACTTCGACCCGTTGCGGCTGCGCGTTGGCGCGGCCCTCATGCTGATGCTGGCCTACGGCGCCAGCGTCGGCGGACTGCTCACACCCGTGGGAGCCCCGCCAAACCTCATTGGCCGCGGTCTCATTGAGGAAGCCACCGGGGAACGCATTTCCTTCGCCCAGTGGACCGCCACCGCAGCACCGCTTTGCCTGGCCATGTTCGTCGTGCTGGCCCTGGTAATGTTCCTGATCAACAAACCCGAAATCCGCCACATTGAAGGCGTTGACGAGTTCATCCGTGAGCAAAAGGCCGCCCACGGCAAGATGAAGCGCGCCGAGATCAACACCCTGATCGCCTTCGGGTTCACCGTCACTCTCTGGCTTCTCCCGGCCTTCGCAAGCCTGATCTTCGGCGCGGATTCAGAACCGTACATCTTCCTGGACGACAGGTTGGACGAAGGCATCGTGGCAGTGCTCGGCGCCTCGCTGCTGTTCATCCTCCCCACCAACTGGAAGAAGCGCCAAGCCACCCTCACCTGGTCGGACGCCGCCAAGATCGACTGGGGAACAATCATCCTCTTTGGCACCGGCATCATCTTCGGCTCCCTTCTGGCCGCCACGGGACTGGCCGAAACCATCGGAACCAGCGCCTCCGAGAGCCTGGGCATCACCAACATCGTCACCATCACCGCGTTCGCCGTGATCCTGGCCATCCTCATTTCCGAGACCACCAGCAACACCGCCTCCGCGGCCGTCGTGGTTCCCATCGTCATCCCCCTGTGCATGGCCATGGACGTCGACCCGTTCATCCCCGCCCTCGCGGCGACCTTCGCGGCCTCCTTCGGGTTCATGCTCCCTGTCTCAACCCCGCAGAACGCCATCGTCTACGGCTCCGGAACCGTGCCCATCACCAGGATGATCCGCACAGGAGTGGTCTTCGACATCCTTGGCGCCATCCTCATCATCAGCATCGTCCCCATCATGGTCGCCATCACCGGCATCGGCGGATAGCCTCCGCGCCGGGATGACTCCGGCAACATTCTGGCCGTAAAACGTCCTACGCGAAACGGCAGTACCGTAGTCCGCCATCCGTCGGACGCGGTACTGCCGTTTCGTTTTCGGGAATGGTGAAGCGTCGCAATGGCCGATCCCCCACCGCGACGCCCTGGCACCAAAAATCAGACCGTTGAATACTGTGAAAAGCCGCGGTAAATTGCTCGGTTTCCACAGCGCATGGCGGCCCATGAAGAAGACCGGCGATTCTTAGCGACAAGCCGTTGGATCATGGCGGCAAGGGGGATTTCTAGCCGTATTGTGATTGCCTCAAGCATGAGGATCACTGGGTTGCGGGGAAGCGTTTCCGTCACCTGGCCACATGTCGTTGACATGTCCCGGCCAATTGGTGCTGCGATCAACATGTCTGGCCGAAGTCGTCCGATCCGTAAATCGATCGGACGACTTCTGAAGCGTATTGAAGGCCCATCCCAGCACTCGGATACTACTTATCGGGCCATTCGTTCCACGCGCTCATCCCTACGCGTTTACCGGTGCGATCTCATCGGCAACCCGCAGACCGGATAGATATGCGCCCTGGACCGTGCGGGGGCGCCACTGCGCCGTGGCTTCGCCGGCCCAAAAAATTTTGTCTTCGATTGCTTGGGACAGGCGGTGCCGCGAATCCGGTGCGGCGCCAGGTGGAAGGTGGCTATAGGCCCCTCGTGCGAAGGGGTCCCCCATCCACGAGTGGTATGCGGAAAAGCTTGGCACGAGGTGGGGGTTGTCCAGTTCCCTTCGGACTTCTCCGAGTGTCTCGTCAATGACATCGGGGCTCTGCATTTCGAGAAGCCGTCGTGCCTTGTCACCCACAGCCCACGCGACGAGGACTGTTTGGTCGGCGGGCGTCCCCTCGTAGGTTGAATTCCAAATGGAGCTCAGTGCCCCGGATTCACAATGCACGATATCGTCCCCGCCGGACCACACGTCCCCATCAAAACCGAAGAGAACCTTCACTATATCCAAGCTTGTCATCTCGTGGATCGCTCGAACCGTGCGCTCGGGCAGCGGCGGAACGAATTGGACGTCGTTATTCTTTAGAACTCCAAGCGGCAGGGTAACGACAACACGAGCAGCCCGGAAGATTTGGGTAGAGTCTGCGGTTTTTGCGCTGACTTCGACGCCGTCGTCGGTTAGTGCAATGCGTTCAACCCGTGTCGCAGTCTGTACCTGCAAATCACTGGCGAGTACCTGTGTGATTTGGTCAAGCCCCTGCGGTACCCGAGAGTTGTGGACTCCCATGAATTCGCCGTGTTCGAGTTCGAGCTTGAGTTCATTGATTGCGTCGGAGGCACTCGTTTTCCGGTGCGCTTCACGGCCCAGCTGTGCCTCAAGGGCTTCCTCCATGAGGTTTCGTTCTGTCCCGGAAGGGAACTGGTCAAGGTATGTGCTGACAGGCTGTCCGTTGGCCGGTGCGGGCGCATCCTCGAGGAGCAGTTTCAGGCGGTCGTGGAAGTCTGCAGATAGCGTCCGGGTACCCCCCACATAGGGCGTATCCACTCCGGCGGCTGCGAACACTTCCAGCAGTGGGTTCCCGTTGGTATGGAGCATTTCGGCGCCGAGTTCGATGGGGCGGTGTTGATCACTGCGAGAGGTCAGGACGCGCCCGCCCATGCGGTTGCGTGCCTCCAGTACGAGGACTTCCAACCCGCGGTCTTTAAGCGTGCGGGCAGCGCAAAGACCGGCCACACCCGCTCCGACAATGATTACATCCAGGGGTGGTTCTGAATTGTTGGTCATCAAATTGCTCCTACGCGATGATTGGCGTTTACGTTCGGGCTCGGCGTGCGTCCGTTGGGGTCATGTCGGCAGCTGGGCATTGGCATGGCTTGGATGCCCGTGCGTTGATCCCGTCGAGCATCAAGGTCAATGCCGCTTCGAAAATCTCATCAAAACCGACCTCTACCAGGTGTCCGCGAATTGCCGCCGTATGCGGATGGATCGAGGGGTCGGCATTGAAGTACTCGCGCGACCATGAAGTTTCGTCGTTCAGCTGTCGTGAGGGGTCAAGCGAGAGGTAGCTGGCGTGCCCACCTGCCCAGAACAATGAGAAGTCAGCGGCAACACGGTAATACAGCGCAGCTTCGCGATCCTTAAAGCCGGCATCGAGAATGGCGGCCAGGAAAACCTCCACCACCTTCTTTTCGCCTTCTCTGCCCGTGGTTCGGGAAGCCGAAAGCGAACCGGCAGCGGGATGCAATTTGTAGACATCACGCATTCTGCGACTGAGGTCAGCCAGGGTTGTTCTCCAGCATTCGGAAGGCTCGAAGCCCGTTAGCACCTCCTCGAGCAGTAAGTCAGCGACGGCCAGAATAATTTCGTCTTTCCCGGAGAAGTGACGGTATACAGCAGTCTGGTCGGCCCGCAGGGCGCGCCCAAGCGAGGGCAGGGTGAAACCGCTGGTTCCCGCGCTGTCCAACAAGCGGAGGGCTTGCTGCGCGATCACTCGTTCGGAGAGGGCTCCCCGCGGGAGCTTGGTCCGCGCCAATTCATCATTCATCTCCATAAAAACTCCTTGCTAGGGTCCGTCGAGAGATCGATCATTCCATTAAAGGGCTCAACGTCATCTTAGTCAATGTCATTGACCAAGACATTTACTCATGGTTTCATGTATGTGGCTTAGATTACAGGACCATGTGTCCGGCATCATCCACCCGGCCTTTCCTCCGACCTTCTCCAACCCAAGGTGAATCCCCATGACAACCACAGACCAACGCACCGCATCCGGCGCGCCACACTCCGCTCCCCGGACCAGTCGCCTACCGGCGGGGTTGAGTGGGCTGGCCTTTACCGAACTCTGGGAACGCTTTAGTTTCTACGGTCTCCAGGGCATTCTCGCGTTCTACCTTCTTTACTCGATTGAAGAAGGAGGGTTGAACCTTGGCCCCACCACTGCGGTCAGCATTGTCGGTGCATACGGTGGCGCCGTGTATCTGGCCCAGATCTTCGGGGCCTGGATGGGTGACCGGGTTCTGGCTCCCAAAAAAATGGTGTTGTGGGGTGGTGTTGTCATCACGTTCGGACACGTGGCCTTGGCTTTCCTTCCCGGGCTCGTGGGTTTGGCCACGGGATTGGGTCTCATCGTGCTGGGCACGGGAGCCTTGAAAACCAACATCACCTCAATCGTCGGTTTCCTATTGGAATCCGACCAGTCCAAACGCGACGCAGGTTTCTCCTACTTCTACATGGCAATTAATATCGGTGCCGTCCTCGGTCCTTTGGCCACCGGCTTCGCGCAGAGCACCGCTGGTTTCCACCTGGGCTTTGGCCTCGCAGCCATCGGCATGGTTGCCGCCCTCATCCAGTACATGGTGGGCATGCGAAGACTTCCGGTCCAAGCCGGACTGGTCCGCAATCCCCTGCCACCACGCAGCCTCGGCAAGCCGGTGCTGGTCATTGCCTCAATCGCCGCCCTGATTGCCCTTGCATGGACCAGTGGCCTTCTCAATAGCGCAAACATGGCAAATGCCACTGCCCTGACCATCGTCGCTGCTTCTGCCATTTACTTCACCATCATGCTCTCCTCCAAGGTCGTCACCCCCGTAGAAAAGGTACGCCTTCGAGGTTTCATCCCCCTGTTCGTATGCAGCGGCCTTTATTTTGGGTTCCTCTTCCAGAACTTCACCACCATCGCCATCATCATCACCGAGCGAGTGGATCTCAATCTCGGTTCCTGGTCTTTCCCAGCAGCGTGGGTCACCACCATGGGCCCACTTGCCGCCGTTTTGGCCACTCCCCTGATCGCTCGGATGTGGACCGGGATGGGCGCTCGACAGCCCGGGGCAGCAAACAAGTTTTCGTTCGGCATGCTCCAGATTGGAGTCGGCTACCTCGTGCTGCTTGGCGCGTCCCTGGTCTCCGGAACGCGGATTCCTCTGCTCGTGATGTTGTTTTTCATGGTCATCGTCGGGATTTCCGAGGTCATGGTCGGTCCCATCGGACTGTCTTTGGCAACACGCATCGCACCGGAAAAATACAAGTCGCAACTTGTCGCCTTGATCTTCCTGGCATTAGCCGCGGGATCGTCCTTGTCCGGACTTCTAGGCCAGATTTACTCCACCATGAATGAGAACGTGTATCTGGGGATGATCGCCGTCATCGCCATTGCACTGGGCCTTGCCCTGCGTTTCTTCTCCAAACGCATCGAAGGAGCAATCAACGCAGGTCTCGCCGGGAAGTGAGAACACACATATCCCATCGATTCGGCTCACCCATGATGAAGGTACCCGTTGAAAAATAAGGCCAAGCCAACCCAGAACGCTGCTGTGGGCAAAAGCGCCCTCGGCGGGGTTAATGACACTGCGAGTGACGTCGGGAACTTGGCATATCTTGATGCCTGCAGTGCCCGCGCAGCATTCCGATCGCTGCAGCTTTCCCCCGTGGAACTGTTGGCCAGCATCGTCCAACGCATCGAGACCGTCAATGGGGACCGGGATACCGGCATCAACGCATTCACCGAACTGCTCCTCGACGGAGCCATGGTGCAGGCCCGGGCCGCCGCCGATGAATATGCACGCTGCGCCAGAACCAGGGATGAACCAGGAGCACTGCTCGGGCTGCCGGTCGCGACCAAGGAAAAGCATGCGCTGGCCGGGCACCGGATCGAACAAGGCCTGTACGCCCACCGTGGGCGCATCGCCGAGAACGACCACCCGGTCATCGAACGCATCCGGGCGGCCGGGGGCATCATCCATGCCCGCACCACGTCGCCGGAGTTCAGTTGCGCCACGGTCACGCACAGCCCCATGTGGGGCACCACCCGCAATCCGTGGAATCTGGAGTGTTCCCCTGGAGGTTCCTCCGGTGGGGCCGGCGCAGCCCTCGCAGCAGGCATGACCACACTGGCCACTGCCAGCGACATCGCCGGCTCCACCCGTATCCCGGCCGGCTTCACCGGCACCGTCGGCTACAAGGCACCCTACGGACGAGTGCCCGGGGCGGGTCCGTTGACGGCCGACTGGTACCGCGGTGATGGCCCGATGGCACGCACCGTTGCCGATACGGCCCTGCTGGCCGCGGTCATCTCGGGTAGGCATGGCACCGACCACGGATCCTGGGGCCCGGCACCGGACGGGCGGGCAGGCCTCGGCTTCCCGGCCGGGACGGTCTCGGTTAAGGGCGTCAGGATTGCCCTGTCCACCACGCTGGGAAACTACCCCGTGGCCCCGGAGATCCTGGCCAACACCCTTGCAGTGGCCGGTTCACTGGAGGCTGCAGGCGCCGTCGTCGTGCCCGTGGATCTGCCATGGACCACGGAGCAAATCACCGAAACGGTCTTCGCCCACTTCGGGCACATCCTGGGACCGGCCATGGAGGCTGAAACCGCGGGCACCGAGAACCACCTGGCCGCATACACAAGGAAGTTCATGGCTGATGCGCGCGCGGCAGGCCAGCGGCACACCTTGGTGGATTCACTGGAACTTGACCGGAGAATGCAAGTGGATCTGGCAGCCGCCATGGAAGGGTTCGACGTGTTGCTGTGCCCCACATCCGCCGTGGCCTCGCTTGCGGCCGATGGAGACTATCTCGAAGGAATCCAGGCCGGCGGCCATCGGCTGGGCCACTATTGGGAGGCGCACCTGACCAGCCCGTTCAACGTTGCCAACCGCTGTCCGGTGCTGGGACTACCCAGCGGACTGGCGGACAACGGGGTTCCCACAGGGGTGCAGGTAGTGGGCCACCCCTACGACGAGGCCACGGTCTTCAGCGTCGGCCGGGCCATCGAATCCCTCCTGGGACGTCCGTCTTGGCCCAGGTTGGCGGGTCAAGAGTCGTAACCGCAATTCAAGCCATCCCGGGCTTGAGGACATTTCGATTTGTTAGGTCCTAGCCCGAAGGTCGGACTTGCCAGAAGTCGGACCTTTCGGGGCAGGTCGGCAAATGAGCGGCTCACGCCCGGTCGGCGTATTAGCAATTTGCCAACCAGCCACGGGCCGGCCAAGATTCAGTGGATGAAAAGACAGCAGTGAATCCGTCGAGGGTTTAATTCTTGAACTGTCATCCTTAAGCGGAGGATTGCGTATGCCGATCCCCCAGCGCGACACCCGATCATCGAAAATCCGATCTCTAAAAAGGTTGAAATTTCACGGAAACCTCATTCGCGCATGCCCCGCCCGCAATAAAGCCCGGTGAAGGTAGCCTAAACGCTACACTAATGGCATGCCACAGCATCTGGTCGGGTACGCCCGAGTCTCCACCAATCAACAAGACCTCACCGCCCAGCAGTGTGAATCGCAGCGATAAATGGCGTGGTTTTTGCAGTGCTAATTGGCCGAATGAGCACGGGCTCGGAGGGGATAGACGCTTAGTGCCCCGCTCCGAGTTTCCCGGCCATGCGTTCGCGCATTTTCAGGCTGGCCGCGTTCAGTCCCTCGATCTCCACGGTCTTGCCGTACTTGGCGTATTTGGCGGTGATGGCGTCTAGGGAAGCGATGGTGGATGCGTCCCACAAATGCGAGTTGTACAGGTCGATGACCACGCGGTTGGGATCCTCGACGTAGTCGAACTGGGTGTAGAGGTCGTTGGAGGAGGCGAAGAACAGTTCCCCGTTGACTTCGTACTTGGCAATTTGTTCCCCGAAGTGCTCCTCGATGCGCCGTTCCACGGTGACCAGGTGAGCGACCCGGTTGGCGAAGAGGACCATCGCGGTCAGGACCCCGACGCCGACGCCGATGGCCAGGTTGTGGGTGGCGACGGTGAAGATGACGGTGACGAGCATGACGGTGGTTTCGCTCTTGGGCATCATGCGCAGCGTGGAGGGCTTGATGCTGTGCCAGTCGAAGGTGGTCACGGACACGAAGATCATCACTGCCACCAGTGCTGCCATCGGGATCAAGGCCACGACATCCCCCAGGGCGACGACCAGGATCAGCAGGAACGCCCCGGCCAGGAAGGTGGAAATGCGGGTGCGGGCGCCGGAGGCCTTGACGTTGATCATGGTCTGGCCGATCATCGCGCAGCCGCCCATGCCGCCGAAGAACCCGGTGATGATGTTTGCCGCGCCCTGGCCCCAGGATTCGCGGGTCTTGTTGGACCGGGTGTCGGTGACGTCATCGACGAGTTTTGCAGTCATCAGGGATTCAAGCAGTCCCACGAAGGCCATGGCCAAAGCGTAGGGGAACAGGACCTGCAGGGTCTCAAGGTCCAACGGAACGTTGGGCAAAAACAACGAGGGCAGGCTTTCGGGCATTTCGCCCTTGTCCCCGACGGTCGGCACGGCCAGGGATGCCAGGACGGCGATCAGCGTGAGTACCACGATGGCGACCAGGGGCGCGGGGACCGCGGTGGTGATCTTGGGCAGGCCGAAGACGATCAGCAGGCCCAGGGCCGTGAGCGGGTAGACCAACCACGGGACCCCGAGCAGTTCGGGGACCTGGGACATGAAGATCAGGATTGCCAGGGCGTTGACGAATCCGACCATCACCTGCCGGGGGATGAAGCGCATCAGCTTGGCCACGCCCAGCAGCGCCAGGATGATCTGGAGGATCCCGGCCAGGATGACTGCGGCGATGAAGTAGTCCACGCCATGACTTTTCACCAGCGGGGCGATGACCAGGGCAATGGCGCCGGTGGCGGCGGAGATCATGGCCGGCCGCCCGCCGAGGAAGGCGATGGACACGGCCATGGTGAAGGAGGCAAACAGCCCGATACGGGGATCGACGCCGGCAATGATGGAGAAGGCGATGGCCTCGGGAATCAAGGCCAGCGCCACGACCAGCCCGGCCAGGACCTCGGTCTTGAGCAGGCGCGGGGACCTGAGGGTGCGTACGACGGACTGGCGTTCCTCCGGGGCCAGGACCGGGTGTCCTGGGGTGGTTTTCGTGGCCATGGGTGGCTCCGTTCAGGGGGTCGGCGCGCTCTGGCGCTCAGCTACATAGAATCAGTGGGGTGTGTGCGCCATTGCGTTGTGCAATGCATGGCCGCGACTAGGAATGGCCGTGGCAGCGCATCAAGTGATTTCAAATCTACCTTAACGTAAAGGTAAGGTTGAAATTCGAGGAAGAAGGAGACCCCTATGGATGAAACGACCCGACCCATCAAGGCTGGCCAGACGATGCACATCGGGGACCTGGCCGAGGCCACCGGCCTGTCCCAGCGCACCATCCGCCACTACGACGAGGTCGGCCTGCTTCCGGCAACCACGCGCAGCGAGGGGGGCTTTCGGATCTATACCGACTCCGACCTGCAGCGCATGCTCGTGATCCGCTCCATGAAACCGCTGGGATTCAGCCTGGAGGAAATGGGCGAGCTGCTCGATACGGTCGACGCCCTGGCCGACGACACGAACAATCCGGAGGCCCGGGCCAGGCTTGAAGGCTTCATTGCCCATGCCAACGCGAAGCTGGACAAGCTGGCACTGAACCTCAGCCGGGCCGAAGCCTTCATCCAGGACCTGCAGGCCAAGTAGCCCCACCGGCCAAAGCCTGTCCAGGAGTCCGGGTTGCGGGCCCCCGGGAGTCCATGTCTGACCGAAAGGCCTCTGCCACGCTCGACCTGCCGTTCACCGGAACCAGTCGCTTCCGGGAAGACCCCTCGGCCCATGACACAACGCTTAGTGACCGTGTTTTCTGGACTTTGCTGTTGCGTCTTCGGGCCGCTGGATGAAGCAACTACATTAGATGCCGCCACTCAGGGCGCAGCGACTGATGGGTTTAGGGGAATGATGCCCTGGCGGTTGCCAAGCCGCCGAGATGCCGAAGTTCGCGCATGGGCGCTGCCAGACCGCCGGAGTGCTGTGCTTAATGCCCGGGGAAGGCGACCGCCGGGTGGGTGCGTTAGGCCAGCGAGAGGAAGAGCTTTTCCATGTCGGCGCGGTCGGCGGTGGGATCCTCACTTTTCAGGCACTGTTCGAGCCCGGTGGCGATGATGGAGAACCCCGCGCGGTCGATGGCCTTCGAAGCGGCGGAAAGCTGGGTGACCACCGCGCGGCAGTCGCCGCCTTCCTCCAGCATGCGGATCACGGCGTTCAGCTGGCCCTGGGCGCGCTTGAGCCTGTTGATGGCCGGTTTCATGGTGTCCGCTTCAAGTTCCATGGTGGGTCCCTTCAAGGTGTTGATTTCTTCAATGGTATACCCCCGGGGGTTTCCTTAGCGTATCAATGGCAGTGATTCTCGATACCCCCCTGGGTATATGCCATACTCGAATACAGAGGGGGCGGCCAAGCCTCCATCAACAACCCCAGACGCAAGGAGTCACCATATGTGCCGTGCGACCAAATGCCGTAAGTGTCAGAAAACCACCTGGGCCGGATGTGGCCAGCATGTCAAGCAGGTCATGGCCCACGTGCCGCGGAGCGAGCGCTGCTCCTGCGATCCAAATGCCCCGAAGGAGTCCGGCAAGAAAGGCGGCTTCTTCGCGCGCCTCTTGGGCCGCTAGGCCCAGCCTCGCATGCGCCTGCGGCGATCGGCACCATTCCCGATGGTGTCGATCGCCGCTTTTTTGTGCATCCGTGAACGACTTGACGGATACCCCAGGGGGTATTATTGTTGCCTGTGAACCGGATACCCCCAGGGGTATGAAGGGTAAACTGACCAACCACAAGGAGAACCAATGCTTCTCGAACGAATCTATGACGAGGACCTGGCACAGGCCAGCTACTTCATCGGCTGCCAGGCCAAGGGCGAGGCCCTCGTGGTGGACGCCCGGCGCGACATCCAGGTGTACCGGGACCTTGCCGCAAAAAACGGCATGAAGATCACCGCCGTCACCGAGACCCACATCCACGCCGACTACCTCTCCGGCACCCGGGAGCTGGCCGCCGCCACCGACGCGGAGATTTACGTT
Organism: Arthrobacter sp. UCD-GKA; assembly: GCF_001863355.1. Taxonomy (NCBI): domain Bacteria; kingdom Bacillati; phylum Actinomycetota; class Actinomycetes; order Micrococcales; family Micrococcaceae; genus Arthrobacter; species Arthrobacter sp. UCD-GKA. The sequence continues at coordinate 640,124 of NZ_MOLR01000004.1, forward strand.
TCGGGCGAGGGCGGGCCGGACTGGCAATACGAATTCGAAGCCGAACGCCTCTTTGACCAGTCCACCATCACGCTGGGAAACATCACCGTCACCGCCCTACACACCCCCGGACACACCCCTGAACACCTCTCCTTCCTGGTCACCGACGGCGCCTTCAGTGACAAGCCGGGCTTCCTGCTCTCGGGCGACTTCGTCTTCTCCGGGGACCTGGGCCGCCCGGACCTGCTCGACGAGGCCGCCGGCGGTACCGACACCCGTTTCGCCGGGGCCCACGACCTCTTCGTCTCGCTGAAGAACAAGTTCCTGACCCTGCCTGACTACGTCCAGGTCTACCCGGGCCACGGCGCCGGCAGCGCTTGCGGCAAGGCCTTGGGCGCCATCCCGTCCTCCACCGTCGGGTATGAGCGCAGCTTCGCATGGTGGGGTCCCTACCTCGCGGCAGGCGACGAGGCGGGGTTCGTCGAGGCACTGCTTGACGGGCAGCCCGACGCACACGCCTACTTTGGCCGGATGAAGCGCGAAAACCGCCAGGGCCCGGCTGTCCTGGGCGAACGCACACCGCTGGCCGAGCTAGTCACCGAAGACGTCGCGACCGCCCTGGCCGCGGATGACATCGGCGTGGTCGACACCCGCCCCCACACCCAGGTCCACGAGGGCACCGTTGCCGGGGCGCTGAACATCCCCGCCGGCACCAAAGCCGCAAGCTACGGTGCCTGGGCCGTGGACCCGGAAACGGACCAGCGCCCGCTGGTCCTCTTGGCTCCGGACAGCGAGAGCGCCATGGAGATGTGGGACCACCTCATCCGCGTGGGTATCGACAAGGTTGCCGGATACATCACTTCCCTGGACGGCCTGCCGGTCTACGTGCCCCGCACGATCTCCCCGGCCGACCTGGCAGGGTTCGATGCGGCCATGGTCTTGGATGTGCGCAACAAGACCGAGCACACCGCCGGACACGTGCCCGGCTCCGAACAGCTCAACGCCGGACGGGTGCTCTGGCACACCGACAAGCTTCCGGCCGACGGCGTGATCGTGAGCTTCTGCCAGTCCGGGGTGCGCAACTCCGTGGCCGCCTCCGCCCTGCGCCGGGCCGGGTTCGACATCGTCGAGCTCGAGGGCAGCTACGCCGGCTGGGCCGACTGGAAGCAAATGCAGAACGCCTAGGTTCTCCACTGCCCATCCCTCAACAATAAATTCTACGTATTCCCGGTCCCGCATCCCCCTTTCCGGATGCGGGACCGGCCGGGCGCCATGCCCGGCAGAAAGGGCCCACAAGCCATGAACCCCATTCCCCAGACCACCAGCCCCGAAGAACTCAAGGACTGGATCGCAGCTGGCTCCGACGTTGTGGTGCTTGACGTGCGCTCAGCCGCCGAATTCGAATCCCTGCACATCCTGGGCTCCTACAACGTCCCCCTCCCGTTGCTGGCCGAACACACCGAGGAACTCGCGGCCAAGCTTGACACCAAGGTGGTGCTGGTCTGCCAATCCGGCGTGCGCGCCACCGAAGCCAAGACCAACCTCGCGTCAGTGGGATTCGGCAACGCCCATGTCCTGGCCGGCGGCGTCCCGGCTTACAAGCAGGCCGGCGGCCGGACCGTGGAAGGTTCCAAGCGCTGGGACCTGGAACGCCAGGTGCGCATGGCCGCCGGTTCCCTGGTGATCGCCGGCCTGGCCGGGGGCAAGTTCCTGTCCCCGCAGATCCGCACCGTTGCCGGGGTCATCGGGGCGGGACTGACCTTCTCCGCGGCCACCAACACCTGCGCCATGGGCAAGGCCCTGGCCAAGATGCCGTGGAACAAGACCGGCAACGAGCCGACCCGTGCATCGGTCCTCGCCCAGCTTCCCCCCAAGAAGTCCTAGCACACACCCGGTTTCCGGGCCCGGGTCGCGTTGATCCGGGCCCGGAAAGCACCCACATACCCCTTGAACACGCCCCCGAAGGAGCAGACCATGCCCGAAATCACCATCACCGACACCGACCAGCGACGTGCCACGGATCAGCTCCTTGACGTCCGCGAAGACTTCGAAATCACCGAGGGCATGATCCCCGGCGCCCTCCACATCCCCATGGGCGAGCTCAACACCCGTCTGGGGGAGATCGACCGGACCCGCCCCGTCATCGTCATCTGCCGCAGCGGCAACCGCAGCGCCCGTGTCGCCGATGCCCTCACCGGGGCCGGATTCACCGCCGACACCATGGCCGGCGGCATGACCGCCTGGCAACGTGCCGGCCTGCCCGTCACCTAAAACCACGCACCGGCGCTAACCCGCACGCCCTCCGCCCTTCCTCCCCCAGACAAGGCCACCTCCATGACCCTCACCCTCGTACTCACCCTCCTGTTTTCGGTGCTGATCGGGCTCTCGCTCGGCCTGCTCGGCGGGGGCGGGTCCATCCTCACCGTCCCGATCCTCACCTACGTTGCAGGCATGAACCCCAAGGAAGCCATCGCCGCCTCGCTCTTCGTCGTCGGCGCGACCTCCGCCGTCAGCGCGGTGACCCACGCCCGCAAGAAGCGCGTCAAATGGCGTACCGGTCTGGTCTTCGGGGCTGCCGGCATGGCAGGGGCCTTCGGCGGCGGCCTGCTCGGGGGCCATATTCCCGGAACGATCCTCATGATCGCGTTTGCTCTCATGATGGTCGCCACCTCCCTGGCCATGATCCGCGGCCGCAAGAACCACACCACCGTGGCCCACGACGGTGAACTCCCCGTGCTCAAGGTCATCCTCGAGGGCCTGGTCGTGGGATTGGTCACCGGGCTCGTCGGCGCCGGCGGCGGTTTCCTCGTCGTTCCGGCACTCGCCCTGCTCGGTGGCTTGTCGATGCCCGTCGCGGTCGGTACCTCGCTGGTGGTTATCGCCATGAAGTCCTTCGCCGGACTTGGCGGCTACCTCACCACCGTCTCCCTGGACTGGGCATTGGTCGGCGGGGTCACGGCCGCCGCGATCCTCGGTTCCTTCCTGGGAGCCCGGCTGGCCGGACGGATCCCCGAAGCGGCCCTGCGCAAGGGCTTTGGCTTCTTCGTCCTGGTCATGGGCGTCTTCGTCCTCGTCCAGGAACTGCCCTCCCCGGCCAACCTCATTCTCGGCCTCACCGCCGGCGCAGCCGCGGCGGTTGCGGCGCTGTGCTGGTTCGTGATCCCCGCCTGCCCCCTGCGGCGTAAATCGCTTACACCCCCTGCCGCCACCCCGGCAACCGAAGCCCACTAACCGCCGGCTCATCGCCGTCCGGCCTTTCAGCCCCAGCACACCAGGAGACCGAGCATGAAGCAGTCCACCACCAGGGCGCTCCCCATCTTGGGTTTGCGCGCCAACGCGGCGCAGTTCACCCTGCTCGTCGCGGTCAACGCGCTGGTCGGGGGCATGGTTGGACAGCAACAAACCGTCCTGCCACTGCTCGCCCACGCCGAGTTCGGCCTGAGCGGATACACGTTCCTGTTTGCCTACGTGGCGGCCTTCGGGATCGCCAAGGCGACCTCCAACTGGTTCGCCGGGACCCTCTCGGACCGCTACGGACGAAAGCCCGTGCTGCTGGCCGGGTGGCTCTTCGCCATCCCGGTGCCGCTCATGCTCATCTTCGCCCCGGACTGGAGCTGGGTCATCGCCGCGAACGTTCTGCTGGGCATCAACCAGGGCCTGACCTGGTCGACCACCGTCATCATGAAAATCGATCTGGTAGGCCCGGCCCAGCGCGGCCTGGCCATGGGACTGAACGAGGCCGCTGGCTACGGTGCCGTGGCCGCCACGTCCCTGCTGGCCGGATACCACGCCGAACAGTACGGACTGCGTCCGGCGCCCTTCCTCTTGGGAATCGCCTACACCGCCTTGGCACTGCTGCTGTCGGGCCTTTTCGTCCGGGAGACCCACCCACATGCCCTCCTGGATGCCGGAAACATGGATGCCCGGGGCGCCTCCGCCCGGCATGGCCTGGACGCCAACCTAGCCAACGGCCAAATCTTTTCCCTGACCAGCTTCCGGGAACCGGCCTTGTCCTCGGCGAGCTTGGCCGGCCTGGTGAACAACCTGAACTTCGGACTCTCCTGGGGCCTGTTCCCCCTCCTGTTCGCCACCGCGGATCTCAGCATGGGCCAGATCGGCCTGCTTTTCGCCCTGTATCCCGGGGTCTGGGGCATCGGCCAAATGGCGACCGGTGCTCTCTCGGACCGGATCGGACGCAAACACCTCATCACCACCGGCATGTTGGTCCAGGCCGGAGCCCTGGCGATCATCGCGCTCGGGGACGGCTTTGGTGCCTGGGCCTCGGGAACCGTATTGCTCGGCGCGGGAACCGCCATGGTCTACCCCACGCTGCTGGCCGCCGTGGGCGACGTCGCCCATCCCGCTTGGAGGGGACGCGCGGTGGGCGTCTACCGGGTCTGGCGCGACCTCGGATATGCCGTCGGTGCTATCCTGGGCGGGATCGTCGCCGACCTGTTCGGGCTCAACGCCGGCGTCTGGATGGCCGCGGCACTCAGTGCAGCCGCAGGGCTGATCGTCGCGATCCGCATGTATGAAACGCACCCACCGCATCCCCGGCCGACCCCTGCGGGCAATACCCTGGCAACACTTCCGCGCGACCACACCAACCCGTAGCATGGCCACAGAACCGAGGTCCCCTGCCGTGGCGGAGCACGCAGTCGCGCTCGGCACGCCTCCACACCACGACCCGAGGAGAACCGCCATGACCTACACCCACGCCATCACCGTCCCGCTGTCCTGGCAAGACGCCGTCGAACGGACACGCGGCGCCCTGGCAGAACAGGGATTCGGTGTCCTGACGGAGATCGATGTGAAGGCGACCTTCACCCAAAAGCTGGGCCAGGAGGCCGGGGCCTCCGTGGGGGACTACATCATTCTCGGGGCCTGCAACCCGCAACTGGCCCAACGCGGCATCACCGCCGAACCGCAGCTGGGCGCACTGCTCCCGTGCAACGTCGTCGTACGTCGCGCTCCCGCCGCCACGGAAACCACCATCGAGGCCTTCGACCCGCAAACCATGGTCAAGCTCAGCCAGAGCGATGCGACACGTGAGGTCGCCAACGAAGCCGACGCCAGGCTTCAGGCGGCATTGAAGGAAATCTCCGGAACAGTAGGTACCTAGGTTCTCACCTCATTGGCACAGGTCGCTCGCACGATTCCAACATCGCTAACGGGCACCGATTCCTGGTTTTCATCCGGATCCAGGTACTTTAGGACTCGGCCCATGAACCGTCCGGTTCCGGGCAGTGGTGAGGGCACCAAACGCGCCGACCACCACCCGCCAAGTCAGCAAAGAGTGATGGGCGTTGCAGCCACGGACAACAGTTATTGAGCGGATAAGCCGGGAAACCACCGTCTTGAAAACCTAAAGGTTTCTAAGACATGCGCACGGCACCGTTTTCGTCGATCGGCGGTGGCTCATTCGCGGGAGGCCTTTTGTTCCAAAAAGTCGTCTTACTGTAAAACGTCTCACGCAGTTGTCGCAGAGGGGTTCTTGAGCCAAAATGTCGAGATGAGACATTTAGGATACACACGGGTGAGCACCTCGAGCCAGGATGCGACGTTGCAGCTGGATGCACTGGTCGCTGCCGGGGTGCAGAAACGCGACGTGTTCGCCGATGTCACCTCCGGCAGCAGGAACGCGGTCGATCGGCCCGGGATGAAGAAGCTCCTGGAATACGCCGAGGCCGGGGACACCGTGGTGGTCTGGCGGGTCGACCGGCTGGGGAGGTCCCTGGTCGATGTCCTGAACACCGTGAACCTGCTGCGCGAACGCGGCGTGAACGTCCGGTCCATTTCGGACGGGATCGACCCGGCCACCTCGACCGGGCGGATGATGCTGAACCTGCTGGCTTCCCTGGCCGAGTACGAGCGCGAGCTGATCGTGGAGCGGGTCAATGCCGGGATCGCCGCGGCGCGTCAATCAGGCACCCGGTTCGGCCGGCCACTCTCCGACCCGGCAGTGATCGCGGACAAGCTCGCGATCGCGAAGGACGCCCGTGCGAAGGGACGCACCGCCGAAGACGCGGCACGTTTGGTCGGGTGGAGTCGCGCGACGCTCTACCGTCACCTTGGCCAAAACGCAGGATCCGTCAAAAGCCAGTGATCACTGATTCCCCAGTGGAGTGCAGACGACTCTGGCACCAGATGAACCCAGCCCGGGACCACCATCACATGCTTAGCGCCCACCGCTGTACCGCTGGCCCCCAAGGCCGACTATCGACCGGGAACGGTAAAGCCGCTGTCGTTCAACTGATCCGCGCTTTCACTGCTGGTGGCTATCCCCTAGACAAGGGAACTTGGCTGAGAGCTTTTTTCGCTGCGGGCGGGGAATTTCGGCACGCCGAATCGATCAGCAAGCTGATCGCTGAGATGCAGAAGGGAACCAAACATCGCGTGCAGCAACGCTATCGACCCGAGATCCTTTCGATTCTCCGCGAAAGGGCCGCCACAACAGCAGCAACAACAAAACTTCCTGACTGACAGCGGATCTTCGCTCTCCCACCCTTGGGATCTAGACCGGCGATAAACATGGCCCACATGTCCGCCTTGAAGCCATTACTAACGGCAAATGGGTGTGCCCCGAGGGCTAAATATAACGATGACCGTCATCATTTCGTAATCAAAACGTGACTTTTGGATACGCTTCTTATATCCTAAGCGAACGACCCGGGAACAACCCTGCTCGCCGCCGCGGGAAGTGCCGAGCACTGCCAGCCCACGGTGTCCGTTTGAAACTCGTTTGGCAGTGGCGGGGGACCCACTTTCGGTTTCCACACAGGAAGCCTTGGGGTTAAGTAGTTCGGTCTAGGGACCGGATTGCCGAGTGACTCCCACTCGAACCCGACAGCTCACCTCGCAGGCATCAGGAGAGGTATTTCTACGTGACTACACGTCAAGCACTAGGCCGCCACCGCGCGACCGCAGTTCGGGCCAACCCGCTAGAATCCATCTCGAAGGCAGTCGCCTCGAACGCTGGATCGGTTGGCCGCCAGGCAGCAGTTATTGCAGCCGCATCAGGTCTCGTACTGACCCTCGGTGTTCCGGCAGCTCAGGGAAATGTTTCCCGCGAAGCAACTGCCGTTCCCGTTGAAGGCCTATCCGCAGAGCGCGTCGCCGTCAAGGCCGTTTCGGTCCCTGCGCAGCAGAGCAAAGACCTGACGATCGAGCGCGCAGCGTTCACCTCCAAGCCGGCACCAGCTCCCGTAGTGATTGCCGTGGCCAAGAAAGTTGCGCCAAGCAGCACCGCAACGAAAACACACTCCCACGACACTGCCCCGGTGACACGCTCCAACGACACCGCAACGAAAACGCCCTCCAACGACACCGCCCCGGTGACACGCTCCAGCAACGATTCAGATGCTTACGCCCCGGTCACCCGCTCGAACCGAGACAGCGCACCGGAAGCCACGGCTCCGAAGCCCAAGAGCGACTCGATGAATACCGCGAATCTCTCGGGCATTGCTGCTACGGCGGCCAAATACGGGGGCGTTCCCTACGTTTGGGGCGGCAACACTCCGGCGGGATGGGACTGCTCGGGTTTCGTCAAGTACGTTTACGCGAAACACGGCATCGACATCGCCCGGGGCACCTCGGCCATCCGCGCCTCGGGCCAGTTCGTGCGCACCAGCTCCCCGAAGCCAGGAGACTTGGTCTTCCAGAACGGTGGTGGCCACGTCGGCATCTATCTCGGTGGCGGCAAGATGATCGGTGCGCAGAATCCAACAACGGACACTCTTCTCCACGATGTTACGCGTAACCCTCTCTACGGGTACTACACCCTCAAGGGCTAAAACACAGGCTTTCCAGGGTCTCCGGCCGATCCGCAAGGATCAACCGGAGACCCTGTTTCTTTCTTTTAATCTAATTTTCTCTACCGGATCCGCGCGGTGAGCGCAGACAGAGCCTCAATCCAAACCACAGGGTGGATGGAGGCGTGTTGACCATTTAATGTCATAATATGCGTATGAATGCAGATAATAGAGTTTGCTCGCTGGATATCGACAGCCAATACGTGGAGCTGGCGGTGGAGGTCTTTTCCATGCTGGCCGATGCCACCCGGGTGCGGATCATCCTTGCCCTTCGCGACGGTGAAATGGCAGTCGGTGCGCTGGCCGAGACGGTGGGCAAGTCCCCGGCCGCGGTCTCACAACACCTGGCTAAGATGCGACTGGCCCGGATGGTCTCCACCCGCCAGGACGGCACCAAAGTCATGTACCGGCTGGAAAACGAACATGCTAGGCAGCTGGTGGTCGACGCTATTTATCAGGCCGAGCACGCACTCGGCGGAGTGCCAGCACACCACCGCGCGGAGCAGGCCACGGCATGAGCACCACCGAGCAGCCCGGCCACCACTCCTACGATGGCCACGAGAACCACAGCCATTCCCACGAACCTCATGGCCATGACCACGCCGGACACACTCACAAGAACCACTCGGGTTTCAAGGGGTGGTTGTTTGAGCTGTTTGTGCCACACACACATGATTCCTCCGATTCCATCGACGATGCCTTGGAAGCGAGCAGGGAAGGCGTCCGTGCCTTGAAGATCAGCATGGTGATCTTGCTGGCCACCACGGTTTTGCAGGTCATTGTGGTGGCGATCAGCGGTTCTGTGGCGCTGCTGGCGGACACCATCCACAATTTCTCTGATGCGCTGACCGCCGTGCCGTTGTGGATTGCCTTCATTCTGGGACGCCGCGTGGCCACGAAACGATACACATACGGATATGGGCGGGCCGAGGACCTTGCCGGTTTATTCATCGTCGTGGTCATCGCACTGTCCGCGGTTCTGGCCGCATGGCAGTCGATCGAGCGGCTATTCAACCCGCAACCGCTGGAAAATCTGTGGTGGGTGCTCGCGGCCGGCGTGATCGGATTTGCTGGCAACGAGATCGTGGCGGTGTACCGCATCCGTGTTGGGCAAAAAATTGGATCTGCCGCGCTCGTCGCCGATGGCGTGCATGCCCGCACAGATGGGTTCACGTCCCTCGCCGTGGTGTTCGGTGCCGTGGGTGTAATGCTCGGTTTCCCGCTGGCTGACCCGATCATTGGTCTGTTGATTTCGGTGGCGATCATTGTTCTGCTTTTCGGGACGGTGAAAAGCATTGGCCGTAGGCTCATGGACGGCATCGAACCCGATCTGGTGTCCCGTGCGCAGAGCGTTCTTGAGGGCACGACCGGCATTTTGTCCGTGTCACGGCTGCAGTTGCGATGGGTAGGGCATCGTCTGCAGGGCGCGGCAACCATCGTTGTCGCCGATGCGGAGCTCTCGAGTGTTGAGGGGATCATCAAGGATGCCGAGCATCGGCTTGGGCATGCGCTCCCGAAACTCGACGACGTAGTCCTCAAAGCCATCACGTCGACAGACGACGGTGTGGTCGACGGTGAATTGTCCACGCATGCCGGCCATCGCTAAGGAAGCCGGTCAGATGTCAACTCCAAGGACTGGGCAGGTCCTGTCGGCGAGTGTCCCCGGGCACGGCAACTTCGTAGTGACCTGGGAGGCCTTAACGATGATCGTGGCGTTCGGTGGGTTGCTGCATTGCTACCAGGGGACCGGAGGTTGTCGCGGACAGGGCTTGTACTTCTCTCTGTCGGAACCGAAGAAGTTCGTTCGCTGCTTACTTAGTGGCCCGGGCTGGTCAGGGAGCGATTCCCTCGATGTGGGGAACCGGACGGGCGGCGAGGAAATCTTACTCAGCGTCAGCCGCGACCTGGCTCCCAAACTCGATGGCGCAGTCTTGGATTTCGGTTCGTTCAACAAAATGCAACGCTTCGTGTGGCGCACCATGCCGGCGGTCAAAGGGCCGGCATGCACGTGCCGGCGCTCCGTTGGGACCCCGGCAGGAAAACGCTCACTCTGCCTCGACGACAAAGGGCTCGGATTAACTGACCTCTGAAGGATGATTCGGAGCCACAGACCCCAACCACTATGGTGATGGGCAATTGCGCTGCGTGATTGTTCATTCGCGTGCCCGCGCGCGTAAAATGATTCGGAGGCACATGGGGCAGCCGGGTACAAGCTCAGGGTTTCACCGACCCGGCATTTGTCGGCGTTAACGCGGCGACGGCAGCAGCAGCTGCGATCCTGCCACGGGTCTCGACGGTTACCATACCGCTCAAGGCACCACGTTTTTCGCGGTGTGGCCTGAATCCTATCTACGTTACCGAACCACCACATCAGCAGCTCAGAAACCACTTCCAGGAAAGGACGCCCGCCGTGAACAAACGACGAGCAATCTTGCCCTCAGTGTTTCGCCCTGCATTCCTGATGGTGGCGCTGGTCCTTGGCCTGCTCGCGATGCACATCCTCGGCGTGGATCACCAGGTGCCGCACGGAACCCATAGTTCCCCCAGTGCTGTCACCCACCAGTCGATTCCTGATTCCTCACCGGACCTGACCCACCAGTCGGTTCTGGGGCAGCACACCCTGATAGACGAGTCCCCCGCATCTCTTGCGGTCGATTCGTTGAACGGCATAGAATCGGCTGCGCTCGGCCTGTGTGTCCTTGCGCTGTCTCTCGGTGGAATCTTTTTCCACCTGATTTCCCGGGCCTTCCGGCCGGTCCCCGGACGTGGGCTATCGGCCCCACCGGTGACCTGGATTCCGCAAAGTCGCACCCACACAACACCTTCACTGGTTCAGCTTTCGATCAGTCGTACGTAAGAGCAGTGCCTCACCCCAGGCCAGGCATCCCCTTTTTCGTGCCCTTTTTCGGCAGAGTAGCCCCCATGTTAGCGCCGTCCTTGGCTCCCCCGAGGTGCCCGCGCGCAGGGCCACCTGTCCTGTCGTCACCGACCCCACATCCGTAGTTGCTGTGGTGACTCCGGATCTTGAACGACACCACGAATCGGCGATGAGCGCCTTGGGAAAACCACTTCTGCCCAACGAGTAACATTTGCCGACCCGATCGACGCTTTTGGTTAGCGGTCCGCTGCCCCCATCCACGCATTATGTGCGTGTGGGGCACCCAAAAAACTCGCCCCGGCAGGCTCAACTTTGCTCTTTTTTCCTTGGAGAACCATGTCTTCCACCCTGCCCATACTTCGACGTACCCGAAGGTGGTCTGCGACGGCCATCGCCGCGCTCGCCACTCTGGGGCTTGCCGCGTGCGGTGAGCCCCAGAGTTCAAGCGCCGACGCACCGCCCCCGGCCAACCCCTATGGCCACATCCACGCCATCACTATCGAAGAATCAACCCAACGCGTCCTGCTCGCCACCCACAACGGCCTCTTTGACGCCACCGATACCGTTCCCCAAAAGATCGGCCCAACGATAGACCTCATGGGATTCACCGCCGCATCGGATGGGACCTTCTACGCTTCCGGGCATCCCGGGCCGGGCACCGATCTGCCAAATCCCCTGGGACTGACGAAATCCACCGACGGCGGAAAATCCTGGACACCCCTCTCGTTGCAGGGGGAATCCGACTTTCATGCGTTGACCGTGACCAACGACCTGATCATCGGCTACGACGGGAACCTCCGTTCAACCGTTGATGGCCGAAAATGGTCGGATATCGGTCCCATGTCACCAACTCCCTATGCGTTGGTGGGAAACCCCGAGAGTACCGTGGTCCTGGCCACCACCGAGGAGGGAGTGTGGCGCTCTCTGGACAGCGGAAAAACCTGGTCTGCCCCCAACGGAGGACCCCGGCTCCTTACGGCCGCGTTCGCGGATCCGATGACCATCGTGGGCGTCACACCCGAAGGCAGCGTGCACCTGAGTCTCGACGCCGGGCTTTCCTGGAAAGGAACCGGTACCGAGGTCGACCAACCGGCGGCCATGGGCGCCACCCGAACCGCGGATGGAAACATCTCCGTCTGGATGGCCATGGACCGCGGACTGGTCAAGTTCACCTACGACGGCACCACCCTCACCGAGGAAACCAAATGAGCCAGATGGAACCGAAATTTCCCAGCACTCGATCTCCCGTTCTCATCAGGCAGGCCACGGAAGAAGACCTGCAATTGATGGCTTCGGACATGATCCGATATCTACCCGAGGGGCTTTTCCCCCATTTGGGCAAACGCTTCGTGCGGCGGTGGATGCAGACCTTTCTGACCGAACAGTATGGGGTGGCCCTCGTCGCGGTAACCATCGATGCCCCACGGCAGCAAGTGGGTTTCCTGATCGGTTCAACCAACCAAATCCACCACGTCGCCGACGTCCTGCACCAGCATAAGTGGAGCCTGCTGCGCGCGGGGCTGGTGGCGCTATGCCTTCGTCCGCGGGTGCTATTTCATTTTCTGCGTACCCGTGCCCGACCCTACCTGCGCCGCATCATGGGGCACAACAACGGCCCGGATGACGGGTCCGTCCCCAGACCGGCAACGGCCGTGATCACCTCACTCGTGGTGCTGCCCACAGTGCGGGGTGAGGGAATCGGACGATTCCTGGTGGAGGACTTCCTGGAACGTGCGGAGGCGGACCAGGCATCTCTGGCCGAGCTCGTGACCACGGCAGGAGCCGAGGGCGCGGGAAGGTTCTACACGAAGATTGGCTGGGAACGCGTGGAAGAACGATATTCAAAGGACGGGACGCCCATCCACACCTATCACCACTCCTTCCAGTAGTCGCTCACAGGCGGCAACTGCATCGAGCGAATGTCGAGGCCGCCGTCAAGGAATTACCGTTTGAACAAACATACCCCCTAGGGGTATGTTTGGGATGTTATTGGCGAACAGTCCAGTCACCTGCCGGGTCCGCACTGAGCAAGGAGAATCATGGAAGAGCACAGCAAGGGGCACCTCCACCAAGAGACGATGCCGAGCATGGATCATTCGGCCATGGGGCACGGGGGCACGGACCATGACGACCATGCGGTCCACGCCCAGGGTCAGCATGCCGGGCACAGCACCGTCATGTTCAAAAACCGCTTTTGGTTGACCCTGGCCCTGTCCATTCCCGTGGTGTACTTCAGTCCCATGGTCGGGCATCTTCTGGGATACGTTGCGCCAGAATTCCCCGGATCGAGATGGATTGCACCCATATTGGGCACTGTCATCTTCTTCTATGGCGGGCAACCGTTCTTGAGGGGCGGCTGGCAAGAAATCAAGGCCCGGCAGCCGGGCATGATGCTGCTGATTTCCATGGCCATCACCGTGGCGTTCATCGCTTCCTGGGTGACGAGCCTCGGTCTTGGCGGTTTCGATCTGGATTTCTGGTGGGAACTGGCTCTGCTAGTGGCCATCATGCTGTTGGGGCACTGGATCGAAATGCGGGCGCTGGGTTCGGCCCGCGGGGCCCTAGATGCGCTGGCGGCGCTGCTCCCCGATGAAGCCGAGCGGGTCATCGATGGCGGCACCGAAACCATCGGCATCGCAGAGCTGGTTTCCGGGGACATTGTCTTGGTGCGTTCAGGGGCGCGGATGCCGGCAGATGGGCTGATCACCGAGGGCTCCGCCGAGGTGGATGAGTCGATGATCACCGGGGAGTCAAAAACCGTCTCCCGCACCGTGGGAGATCCCGTGGTGGCCGGGACAGTGGCCACTGATAGCTCCCTGCGCCTGAGGGTCACCGCTATTGGAGACGACACCGCACTGGCCGGGATTCAGCGGCTGGTGGCCGAAGCCCAGTCATCCACCTCCCGGGCTCAGGCCCTGGCCGACCGGGCCGCTGCGTTCCTGTTTTACTTTGCTGCAGGTTCCGGTGTCATCACCTTCATCGTCTGGTCACTGCTGGGCAGTATCCCGGATGCGGTGACCCGTACCGTGACGGTCCTGGTAATTGCCTGCCCGCATGCTCTGGGGCTGGCCATCCCTCTGGTGATTGCCATCTCCACCGAGCGGGCCGCCCGGGCCGGGGTCCTGATCAAAAACAGGATGGCCCTTGAACGGATGCGCACCATCGACGTGGTCTTGTTCGACAAGACCGGCACCCTGACCAAGGGAGAACCTGCCCTCACCGCTGTGGAAGCGATCCAGGGCCTGTCGACCAATGACCTATTGGTCCTCGCCGCTGCCGTCGAATCTGACAGCGAACACCCCGTGGCCCGCGCCATCGTGAATGCCGCCCAACTCACGGGTGCATCCGTGCCGACGGCCACGGATTTCCGCTCCATGACCGGCATCGGGGTCCAGGCAACCATCAACGGCTCGAGCCTCGCCGTGGGCGGGCCCGCCCTATTGGCGGAACTGAATCTGACCGAGCCCGATCACATCGCCGTAGCAACCAGAAGTTGGAAGGAACGGGGTGCCTCGGTGTTGCACGTGATTCGCGACGGAGCCGTAATCGGCGCTGTCGCCCTGGAGGATAAGGTCAGGGACGAGTCCCGACAGGCCGTCCAGGCGTTGCAGAACCGGGGCATCAAGGTCGCCATGATCACCGGGGACGCGCGCCAGGTGGCCCAGTCCGTCGCCGCCGAACTTCACATCGATGAGGTGTTCGCCGAGGTCCTGCCACAGGACAAGGACCAGAAGGTCGCTGAACTGCAGGGCCGCGGGCTGAAGGTGGCCATGGTCGGTGACGGCGTCAACGACGCCCCGGCCCTCGCCCGTGCCGAGGTAGGCATTGCCATCGGTGCCGGCACCGACGTGGCGATGGAATCGGCGGGGGTAGTGTTGGCCGGTAACGATCCGAGGGCTGTCCTGTCCATGGTGGATCTCTCTCATGCCAGCTACCGGAAAATGTGGCAGAACCTGGTGTGGGCCACCGGCTACAACATCATTTCCGTGCCTCTGGCGGCCGGGGTGTTCGCGTTTGCCGGGATCGTGCTCTCCCCTGCCGCCGGCGCGGTCCTGATGTCCCTGTCGACCATTGTGGTCGCCCTGAACGCCCAATTGTTGCGCCGGCTCAAGCTCAACCCGGCCGACGTCCGCTGACTCTGGCACCGAGGCGCAACCCAGCCAGTATGCGTAAAATCCGCAACAACCCGATCATCGCGACTATCCAAAGGAAGGACCCCGCCGTGCACAACCCCCATGACCTGCCCTCCGCGGGGTTTGTTCTGTCCAAGATCGGTTGGCTGGCCGTTGTGCTGGCCATCATCGGGGGCATTCTTGGCATGCACGTGATTGGCGGAGTCCATGCACTGGAACCGGCGTCAATGGCCGGCACAGCAACAGCAACCATGCATACGGCGGCGCCGAACCACCACGGGTTCTCGAGTGCCCTCCCCTCGGCCTCTCCGTTGGCAACCGCAACCATGGCTGCACCCGCCCACCAAGGTGACCCATTTTCCTGCGGCGGGTCATCCCCCGACGGTCAGGCCTCCATGGGCGGCCACGACACCTGCGTTCCCTCCTTTGGCCCGGATTTACTGGTCGTTCCTCTGCCGGGGATACTCACCTGGGCCCACCCGAGAACCGCATTCACCAGCATCCCGGGCCCCAAGTCAAAGGGCCGGATTCCCGATCCTCCCTCGTTGACCCGGCTCTCGATCATTCGAACGTAAACCGACGAATTCCCCTGCCCCCTCAGCGACAGGACCTCAGTCATACGCCCCATGGGGCGCCGTTTACCTCTCGAAACCCTTTTATCGAAGGAATGATCCTTGTGAAGAAATTCTTAGTCTTTTCAACCACCGCATTGGCCGCTGTCATCGCCTTGGCGGGATGCTCCACCGGGACCGGTGAGAACATGCCGGGCATGGACCACAGCACCTCGGCAACCTCCAGTAGCTCAGCGGCCAACACCGTCGTGGAGCACAATTCCGCCGACACCATGTTCGCCCAGATGATGATTCCCCACCACGAGCAAGCAGTGGAGATGAGCGACATCATGCTGGCCAAAACCGGCATGGACCCCAAGATCGAGACGTTGGCCCAGGACATCAAGGCCGCGCAGGGTCCGGAAATCCAAAAGATGACCGATTGGCTCACCGGATGGTCCGAGCCGACCACCAGGGCCGGAAACCATGGCATGGACGGCATGATGTCCGATGCCGACTTGGACAAACTCACCGCAGCCCAGGGCACAGAAGCCAGCAAACTGTTCCTGACCCAAATGATTGCCCATCACGAAGGTGCCGTGGAGATGGCCCAGACCGAGGTCACAGATGGCAAGAACGCGGACGCCGTGACCCTGGCCCAGACCATCGTCTCCTCCCAAGAATCCGAAATAAAAGACATGCAGGACCTACTCGCGGACCTTTAACAGCCCATCAGAGTTGACCCTGCCGGTGGTGGATCCGGGATTCCTTAGATCCACCACCGGCAGGCCCATGTCCTGTTGCCCCACCGGTGCACATGGGCGCTGGCACCTAGCCATTCTCTTACCTGCCTATGCAGTCGTCTTTTCAAAGGATTCATTCATGACCCAACAACTAAAGCGTCGTTCTTTCCTCGGGCTCTCCATCGCAACGACCGCAGTGGCAGCCCTAGCCGCCTGCACACCCACACTCCCTACCAAGGCAGGAGCCGCTCGGATTCTGCCCACCCACCCGATCATCGCCACTTACGAAGCCCGGCGGGTAAGCACCGGCAAGACCGTCAGCCAAACGCTCACTGCGGGGCCTTTGTCCACAACCCGGGCAGGGAGGGCCATCACCACGTGGGGATACAACGATTCCCTCGTCGCCCCCACTCTGCGCGGCACCGTCGGCGACCAGCTCAACGTCACCGTCACCAACAAACTCACCGAGTCCACCAGCATCCACTGGCATGGGCTCGCAATGCGTAATGATGCCGACGGAGTACCGGGCCTCACTCAAAAGGAAATCGGCGCCGGCACGAATTTTCCCTATGATTTCAAGTTGCCGCACCCGGGCACCTACTGGTACCACTCGCACGTGGAGATGCAACGAGAACGTGCCCTCTATGGGGCCCTGATCATCGATGACCCCCAGGAACCGGGGTCTTGGTAGTAATGGGGACGGATTGAGCGCTAAGCCTCCAGGGTCGCTTTGGCGGTGGGGCGCCGTCCGATGCTTGCCTTGTCGAGGTGCCCGTAGATGGTGGAGCGCGGGACCTGGAGGAGGTCGGCGATGCGTTGGACCGTATGGGTCCCCGCGTCGTAGAGCTGCTGGGCGTGGTGGGCCTGGTCGGGGGTGAGCTTCGGGCGTCTTCCTCCTGTTCGCCCGCGGGCGCGGGCGGCGGCGAGTCCGTCGCGGGTGTTGGCGACGATGAGTTCTCGTTGCAGTTCGGCCAGGACGGAGAGCATTCCGAACATCGCACGTCCTTCCGCGGTCGTGGTGTCGATGCCCTGCTCAAGGACACGTAATCCCACACCACGCTCGCGGAGGGCCGCACCGAGGGTCACCAGGTGGAGCACCGAGCGTCCGAGCCTGTCCAGGCGGGTGATGACCAGCTGGTCGCCGGCGCGGTTGGCCGAGGCGAGGGCCTTGTCGAGCTCGGGCCTGCTGGCCTTGGCACCGCTGGCATGGTCGAGGTAGATGTTTGCCGGGTCGACGCCGGCGCGGGCCAGGGCATCCGTTTGGTGGTCAGGGTTTTGGTCGGCGGTGGAGACCCGCGCGTATCCGATCAACATGTGTCGATAATACCGGTGCTGCATGGTTTGACGACGTTGATTTCCGGCACGGGTTTCCGACATGGTTTCCGCGGCGTGTCGCCGACAGGTTCGGGATGTCGTCAAATGACCGTTTCTCGACATGCTACGTCCAGTCGCGGTGTATCCCGCTTAGAGCAGACCCCGCTCCTGCTGTTTGGGTGGGCAGGGAACCGTTCCATAGGAGCAGAAAACGCAGCAGTCCCCCACCGCTGGGCGTAGACGCTCCCCGCAGCCGGGGCATACCCAGAAGAACTGGCATGCGTCGGTCGGCATCTGAACGGAAGTGGCTACGCCGCACGACGGGCACGACACCACGGAGTTTAATTCGACGGACATCTCTAGGCTCTCCATGGGTTGGCAGAAAATGCGGTTGACGGCCCCGATTGTCTGGGTGACCGGTCAGCCGATGAAAGCGGGCAGGAATCGCAGAAAGACCGACCCTGCGACCAAGACGTAGGCGATGGCCACGAGGGTGCCTGCCCACTCGGCGGCGAACCTGGTCACGGCCCGGGGCGCGGGAATGACGCCGTGGACGAGGTTGCGGACCGTGAGCAGGATAAACAAGGGGATCATCGCCGCCCACACCACCATGCAGTACAGGCACAGGATGTAGATCTCGAACAGGGCCTGGCTCCAGAGCCAGATAACGAACACCATCCCCAGGCTCACTCCGGCTTGCAGCCCGGCCCAGTACCAGCGCCCCGGGGCAGCCCCGGAGAGCACCATCATGGCGGTGGCCAGGATGAGGGCGAAGGCGACGATGCCGATCAACGGGTTGGGGAAGCCGAAGAGTTCCGACTGCCAGGTTCCCATGACCCGCCCGCAGGACACCCACGGGTTTACATCGCAACTGGTCACGTGGCCCGGGTCCTCATACAAGGCCAGACGTTCCAGGACGAGGATGGCCGAGGCGACCCAGCCCACCGCCCCGGTGACCAGCAGCACGAAGCCGAAGGTGCGGGGGCGGGCGAAGCGGGGCACCCGGATCGCCGGGTCCCGGGGGCCGGCTACGGGATCAGCGGTGACAGGTGTGCTCATGGAGTCTTCTTCCGGATCTGGCGACGGCGGATTAGTTGGCGGCCGTCGCTTCGACGGCGGCCCTGAACTGTTCCAGGGTCTGCACATTGAGCATCTTCCCATCGAGGAAGAACGTCGGGGTCCCGGTGACGCCCAGGGCCTTGC
Organism: Arthrobacter sp. UCD-GKA; assembly: GCF_001863355.1. Taxonomy (NCBI): domain Bacteria; kingdom Bacillati; phylum Actinomycetota; class Actinomycetes; order Micrococcales; family Micrococcaceae; genus Arthrobacter; species Arthrobacter sp. UCD-GKA. Next base: position 658,736 of record NZ_MOLR01000004.1, read on the forward strand.
CGTCGTTGACGTCGAGCTTCACGCGTTCCTCGGTGGCAGGATCGGCGACGGCGGCGTCGTAGGCGGCCATGTCCAGTCCCAGGTCTTCGGCATAGGTGCGGAACAGGGCACTCTTGTTGTCGGCGGATTCGCCCCACTGGGCCTGGGTGTCAAACATCTTCTTGTACATCGGCTCGTAGGCATCCTGCTGCGCCGCGGACTCCACGGCCACGGCGGCGTTCATGGAGTTCAGGTGCCCTGGCAGCGGGAAGTACCGCTGGACGAAGGTGACGTTCTCCGAGTACTCGGCGCGCAGCTCCTCGACGAACGGGTAGGCCGCACCGCAGGCCTCGCACTCGAAGTCCAGGAACTCCACCAGGACCGCCTTCTCGCTTGGTGCTTGGGAAAGCACCCGGCTGTTCTCCCGCACGACCTGCTGTTCGGTGGTGGCGGCGTCGGCTGCTTGGGGGGAAGCGGCCTTGGAGTTTCCCTGGGCGACGGCGTAGCCGATGATCGCAGCGACAACGGCGGCGGCCAGCAGGATCCAGACGACGATCTTGGGTTTCTTCGGGGATCGGGTGCTGGGAGGGATGGGAGTGCTCACGTGGTGTTCCGTTCTGTGGCCGGCGTGCACTAGGGCAGGCCGGACGGGTGGGGAGTGTGGGGTGGAATGGCCGTAGCCGGGCGCGGCTGTTCGGTGCACCGCGGCAAGGAGGAATGCGGTTCCCTGATGATCGGCTGTCCCGTCACCGGCAGGTGCATCCTTCGGGGGTGCAGCAATCCGGGTCCACGGTGAGGACGAGTTCCAGCAGATCACCCAAGGCCGATCCGAGCCGTGGGTCGGCCAACCGGTACCAGGTGTTGCGGCCCTCCGGCTGGGCCGCAACCAGTCCGCATCCGCGCAGGCAGGTGAGTTGGTTCGACATCGACTGCCGGGAGACGCCCAGCTCCGTGGCCAGGTCCGAGGGCCTCGCGGGGGCGTCACGCAGGGCCAACAGGATCCGGGTCCGGGTCCCGTCCGACAGGGCGTGGCCCAATTGCGTCAAGGCCGAGGTATGCGTGGGGGTTGCGCTTTTCATCAAACACCACGGTACATGATCCAATGTATAGTGATCCATTTCCGAGGTCGGGTGAAAGCCACCTCACTCGGCATCCAGCATTCGGCCCGACTACGCCTTCTCGACCCCCGACGCTCCCGTCAGTCGAGGTCAGGAGCGTGCCCTGGAAGCCTCCACTGCGTTCATCAAACTCGATATATCGTAATTTACGATATGATCGATGTATGACGATTGAATATAGCGGTGAAGACGGCTGCAAGGGGCTTGACCCGGCAGCCGCCCTGTTCCATTCCCTGGGCGATCCAGCCCGCCTCGCCATCGTCAAGCGGATGGCGCATGGTGAGGTCAGGGTCAGCCAACTGACCCATGAGCTGGGGTTGGCCCAATCGACCGTGTCCACGCACGTGGCCTGCCTGCGGGACTGTGGACTCGTCGAGGGCCGCGCAGAGGGCCGCAGTGTCTACTACTCGCTGACGCGTCCCGAGCTCATGGACATGCTGGCCCAGGCCGAAATCCTCTTGGCCGCGACCGGCAACGCGGTGAGCCTGTGCCCGACCTATGGCACCGCCGCCAGGGAAAACGACACCATCCAGGAGAGTGCCCGATGAGCGACACCTGCGGCTGCAGCGACGAAACAATGGCCCCCGGCACGGCAGGCGAAGAGAAAGCGGAAGGCTTCTGGCAGGTGAGAGAGGTCCGTGCCGCCGCCGTGTCCGGGGTGCTGCTGCTGGCTGGCTGGATCACTTCCCTGGTCGGGGGCCCGCAGTGGCTGACCTTGCCGCTGGAAATCATCGCGTTGCTGGTCGCGGCCTGGACCTTCGTTCCCTCCACGCTGCGGCGCTTGGTTAGGGGCAAGATCGGCGTCGGCACCCTGATGACGATCGCCGCGGTGGGCGCGGTGCTGCTGGGACAAATCGAGGAAGCAGCGATGCTCGCCTTCCTCTATGCCATCTCCGAAGGCCTGGAGGAATATTCCCTCGCCAAGACCCGGCGGGGTCTGCGCGCCCTGTTGGACCTCGTCCCGGCCGAGGCAACGGTGCTGCGCCACGGCACCCAGTTCACCGTATCCCCGGCAGAACTCGTCCCCGGGGATCGGATGGTCGTGCGCCCGGGGGAACGGCTCGCCACGGACGGCAGGATCGTCACCGGGCGCACCTCCCTGGACACCTCGGCGTTGACCGGCGAATCGGTGCCGGTCGAAGCCGGTCCGGGAACCGAGGTCTGGGCCGGTTCCATCAATGGCACCGGCCCGCTGGAGGTCGAGGTCACCAGCACCGCGGAGAACAACTCCCTGGCACGCATCGTGCACATCGTGGAGGCCGAACAGTCCCGCAAGGGCCCCGGCCAACGCCTGGCCGACTCCATCGCCAAGCGGCTCGTCCCGGGTATCCTCATCGTCGCGGGCCTGATCATCGTCTTCGGGTTCATCGTCGGGGAACCGGTGCTCTGGTTCGAACGCGCCCTGGTGGTGCTGGTCGCCGCCTCGCCCTGCGCGCTGGCGATCTCCGTGCCCGTCACCGTCGTGGCCTCCGTCGGTGCGGCCAGCCGCATCGGCGTGCTGATCAAGGGCGGCGGGGCGCTGGAAACCCTGGGCAGGATCCGCACCATCGCCTTGGACAAGACTGGCACCCTCACCCGCAACCAACCGGCCGTCATCGACGTCGCCACCGCCGGCCCGGCGACCCGGGCGCAGGTGCTGGCGCTGGCCGCCGGGCTCGAAGAACGCAGCGAGCACCCGCTGGCGCGCGCCATCCTCGCCGCGACCCCGGACCGGGCCAACGTCACCGACGTGGACACGGTCCCCGGAGCCGGACTGGAAGGCCTGCTCGACGGGCAAAAGGTGCGCCTGGGCCGCCCGGGTTGGATCGAGCCCGGTGAACTGGCCGCGGATGTGGAGCGCATGCAACGGGCCGGTGCCACGGCGGTGCTGATTGAACAGGACGGCCAGGTAGTGGGAGCCGTGGCGGTCCGCGACGAGCTTCGCCCCGAAGCCCGCGAAGTCATCGCCCGGCTTACCCGGTCCGGCTACACGACAGTGATGCTCACCGGCGACAACACCATCACCGCCAACGCCCTGGGGAAGGACGCCGGCATCACCGAGGTCCACGCCGATCTGCGCCCCGAGGACAAGGCGGACATCATCCGCCGGCTCAAGGCGAACCGGCCCACCGCCATGGTCGGTGACGGCGTCAACGACGCCCCTGCCCTGGCCACGGCCGACACCGGCATCGCCATGGGTGCCATGGGCACCGACGTCGCCATCGAGACCGCCGATGTCGCACTGATGGGCGAGGACCTGAACCACCTGCCCCAGGTGCTGGACCACGCCCGGCGGACCCGCCGCATCATGCTGCAAAACGTCGGGCTGTCCCTGCTGCTGATCGCCCTCCTGATCCCGCTTGCCTTGTTCGGGATCCTCGGGTTGGCGGCCGTGGTCCTGATCCACGAGCTGGCCGAGATCCTTGTCATCGCCAACGGCGTGCGTGCCGGACGGATAGCACGGAAAAACCAGCTTGACGCCCGGCAGCCCGGCCCCGTGTTGGAGCCTGCGGCATGAGCGCGGCAGCCGAGCGGACCACAGGAGGGCGGTCCGGCCACTTCCGGTCCCGGTCCCGGACCGTGATGCTGGGCGGGGCGGCGTTGCTCGCCGCCACCGACCTTGTCTCGAAGTGGGTGGCGGAGAGAAACCTGACCGTGGGCGAGTCCCTGGGCCTGGGGCCGCTGGACATCAGGCTGTTTTACAACACCGGGGTGGCCTTCAGCCTCGGCGCATCCCTCCCGCCCTGGACAGTCGCGGCCGCGACCGGGCTGATTATCGCGGCCCTGTCCTGGTTCCTGCTGGCCTCCGAACCGGCCATGACCGGGCTCTCCCGCACGGGCGCGGCCCTGTTGCTCGGCGGCGCACTGGGGAACTTCATTGACCGGCTGGACGGGCGCGGGGTCGTGGACTTCCTGCACAGCGGATGGTTCCCCACCTTCAACCTCGCAGACGTCCTTGTCACCGCGGGTGCCGCCTTGATGGTCCTCGGGGCGTTCAGGCGCCAACCGGAAGAAAATCCCGGATAGTCCGTCCGACTCGCCCTGCCGCAATCCGGCGCAGCGCGGACAAAATACCGGTGGCGCCACCGGAGCCAGGCGGCGCCACCGATCCCCCACCCTGAAAGGACACCATGGATCTCATCCCCTCCATCCTGCAGGCCATCGGCCTGTTCATGGCCACCAACATCGACGACATCATCGTGCTCTCATTGTTCTTCGCCCGCGGTGCCGGACAGCGTGGGACAACGGCCCGGATCCTGGCGGGCCAGTATCTCGGCTTTGGCGGAATCCTCGCCACGGCCGTCCTCGTGGCGCTGGGCGCTGGGGTATTCCTCCCTCCCCAGGCGATCCCCTACTTCGGCCTCATCCCCCTGTTCCTCGGCCTGTGGGCGGCATGGCGAGCCTGGCGAGCCTGGCGGGCAGCCGACGACGACGATGATGCCAAAGTCGCTGGCAAGAACGTGGGGGTATTGACTGTCGCGGCTGTCACCTTCGCCAACGGCGGGGACAACATCGGGGTCTATGTTCCGGTTTTCCTCAGCGTGGGACCGACCGCCGTGGTGGCATACTGCATCGCCTTCCTCGCACTGGTTGCAGTTCTCGTGGTGCTGGCCAAGTTCCTTGCCACGCGCCGGCCGATTGCCGAGGTCCTGGAACGCTGGGAACACATCTTGTTCCCTCTCGTCCTCATCGGCCTCGGGGTGTTCATCCTCGTCGAGGGAGGGGCCTTTGGACTCTAACAAGTCCACCTCCGGCAAGGACAGGGCCGGCACGCTTTCGTCACCGCAATCCCCGAACCCCGAAACCGAACTGGAACAGGTTGCCACATAACCCCAGCAATCCACGGTGGGGACGGTGCCGGTAATACCGGAACCCGCCTCGCAGTCCGCAATGTATATACCCAGCGTGGACCTCTTGGCCAACGCTGCGAACATCCCAGGAGCTAGAAATCATGACCGACCCCCTTCCGTCCCCCTTGAAGCATGCGGGACGCCGCGCTTTCCTGCGTGCAGCCGTGCTTGGCGCCGCTGTCCTGCCACTGGCGGCATGTGTGGGAGATGAGGACTCCCTGGCCAAGCAGGCGCGGGAGGGAAACAACAAGAACTACATAGCCGGCGATGGCTCGGTGGAGGAATACGGTCCCGGCTCACGCACGGCCCCGGTCGAGATCAGCGCGGTGGCCTATGACGGAACAGCCATTGATTCGGCCACCTGGGTGGGCCAGGCAACGGTGCTGAACTTCTGGTACGCGGCATGTGCACCGTGCCGCATTGAGGCCCCGCACCTGGTGGAACTCAGCAGCGAATATGAGGGCAAGGTCGAGTTCATTGGCATCAATGTGCGCGACGAGAAGGAGGCCGCCGAGGCGTTCGAGCGCACCTTCGGCATCACCTACCCCTCGGTGCAGGACACCCAGGGCGCGATCCAGCTGGCCATGACCCAGTACGTTCCGTTGCAAGCGGTGCCCACCACCCTGGTGCTGGATAGGCAGGGCAGGGTCGCGGCACGCATTCTGGGTGCTGCAGAAAAAAGTACGCTCAAGGCCCTGATCGATACCGCCCTCACCGAGGCCCTGTGATGCTTTCATCGCTCGTTGCTTCCCTCGCAATTCCTGCACAGGGGGGCAACCAGTTTGCAGAGATTGTGCAGGACGGTTCGCTGATCCTCGCGGTCCCCGTGGCCATCCTTGCGGGACTGGTCTCCTTCCTGTCCCCGTGCGTGCTGCCCCTGGTGCCTGGCTACCTGGGTTACGTCACCGGCCTGTCCGGCGCCGACCTCGCCGAACAGAAGCGTGGTCGCATGGTCGCGGGCATTGGCCTGTTCATCCTCGGTTTCACTGCCGTCTTTGTCCTGGCGGGCGTGGTCTTTTCACAGATCGCCGTCTGGATGAGATTCGAAGGTTCTTGGGTAACCCAGCTGCTTGGTCTGGTGGTGATCCTCATGGGCGTGGTGTTCATGGGCGGTTTTTCCTTCATGCAACGCGATGCGAAAATCCATCGCAAACCACCCGCAGGGCTTTGGGGGGCACCGGTGCTCGGGGTGACCTTCGGCCTGGGCTGGGCTCCCTGCATCGGGCCAACGCTGGCGGCAGTCCTCGCGATGAGTTCCGGAATCGACCCGAACCCCGCCAAGGGTGCGCTGCTGACGTTCTTCTACTGCATGGGCTTGGGCCTGCCATTTGTATTCATCGCACTTGGTCTGCGCCGCGGCATGGGTGCCATGAAATTCTTCCGCCGCCACCAACTGGCGATCATGCGCTTCGGCGGCGGCATGTTAATACTGCTGGGACTCCTGATGGCCACCGGCCTGTGGGGTTCGTGGGTCACGCAATTGCAGGACTGGTTCACCAATGAGGTCAGGTTGCCCATCTAATGGCGAAAAAAGTTTCTAAAAAAGACATTGCGGTCCCGGCCCTCGGGTTCCTTGGGATGCTCCGCTGGGCCTGGACCCAGCTCACCAGCATGCGCACCGCACTCTTCCTGCTGCTGCTCCTGGCGGTGGCGGCGGTGCCCGGCTCGCTCTTTCCCCAGCGCTCGGTGAACCCGGAGCAGGTGACCACCTATCTGGCCAACAAGCCGGTACTTGGCCAGTGGCTTGACCGCTTCCAGCTCTTTGATGTCTATTCCTCGGTGTGGTTCTCGGCGATCTACCTGCTGCTGTTCATCTCCCTGATCGGGTGCATCCTGCCCCGGGTCAAGAAGCACGCCCAGGCGCTGCGAACCCCGCCGCCACGGACGCCTTCGCGGCTGGACCGCCTGCCGCAGAATGGAGCCATCCGGATCCAGCCGGCCTCCGAGTCCGGTCTCAGCGACGCGCAAATCGCCAGGGAAGCCGCGGCGCTCTTGAAGAAACGCGGATACCGCTCCGAAGCCCGCACCGAGGGGGCCAACCCGTCGGTCGGCGCGGAACGGGGATACACCCGGGAAATCGGCAACCTCCTGTTCCACACGTCCCTGGTGGGACTCCTGGCCTCGGTGGGTATCGGTGGGGCGTTTGGCTACAACGGGCAGCACCTGTTGGTCGAGGGGGACACGTTCGTCAACTCCCTGGTGTCCTACGACGCTTTCACCCCCGGCACCTGGTTCCAGGAAGACTCCTTGGACCCCTACTCGGTGAAGCTCGAGAAGTTCAACGTCACCTTCGACCGCGAATCGACCACGCACTTCGGCCAGCCCCTCGATTTCACCGCCGAGGTCGAAACCCGCCGCAGCCCCGACGCCGAACCCGAAAAGGAAACGATCCGAGTCAACCACCCGCTGCGCATCGATGGCGCGGACATGTACCTGGTCGGCAACGGCTACGCACCGGTGGTCACCGTACGTGACGGCGACGGTGACGTTGCCTTCAGCGGCCCGGTGGTCTCCGTGCCGCAGGATGGCATGTACACCTCCCTGATGGTCATCAAGGCCCCCGATGCGAAGCCGGACCAGCTGGGGTTCCAGGGATTTCTGCTGCCCACCGCGATGACGGACGAGACAGGGTTCGCGATTTCCGGGGACCCGAACGCCATTAACCCGCAGCTCCAGCTGAATTCCTACTATGGGGACCTGGGGCTGGATGACGGCATGCCGCAAAACGTCTACGTGCTGGAAACCGACCGGCTCACCGAGATGAACAACCGCGACCTCGAGGCCGGCGGCATCGTGCTAGGTGCCGGGCAGACCTACGAATTGCCCGACGGCAAGGGAAGCATTTCCTTTGACGGACTCAAGCGCTATATCGGCGTGGACATCGCCTACGACCCGAGCAAGCGCCCCGTCGCGGTCTTTGCAGCCCTTTCACTGTTGGGATTGGGCATCTCGCTCTTCACCCCGCGTCGCCGTGCTTGGGTGAAAATCAAGACCTCCGTTGACGGCTCGGGCCGTGAAGAGCGGGTCATCGAATACGGATTGCTGGCCCGCGGAGAAGACCACGGACTTGAATCCGAGGCCAAGGAGCTGCGCAAGCTCCTTGAACAGCAGTGGCCCGCCGTTGAGCGAGCCGGAGTCTAGGAGAACGAATGGAAAACGACATGCCCACGATCAACGTGGCCTTGGGTCAGTACAGCGACCTGTTCATGCTGCTGGCAGCAATCGTCTATGCGGCAGCCTTCATCGCCTTCGCGTGGGACCTTGCCAAGTCCAGCAAACTCATCCGGAAGATCGACGCCGCAACGCTCGCCTCGGAAAAGAAGGTCCTCGTGGCGGCCGGTGCCGTGGGAACACCGCCCTCGGGCGGTGCGGAGAACGAACTGGTCAATGACTCCATGGACTACACCGCCGTCTCCGCGAAGCGCATGGCAGCGAAGGTTGCTGTCTCGCTGACCTGGCTGGGCGTGCTGCTGCAGGGGTTCGCGGTGGCAGGCCGTTCCATTGCCGCGCACCGGGTGCCGTGGGGCAACATGTACGAGTTCCTGTCCACCGGTTCTTTCCTGGTGGCCCTGGTGTTCGTGCTGGTGTTGTTGAGGAAGGATCTGCGCTTCATGGGCACCTTCGTCATCGGCCTGGTCACCGTCATGCTGTGCGGCGCCACCATGGGCTTCCCCACCCCGGTTGCCCACCTGGTGCCCGCCCTGCAGAGCTACTGGCTGATCATCCACGTCTCTATTGCGGTGCTGGCCTCGTCCCTGTTCACCATCACCTTCGCCATGAACGTCCTTCAGCTGGTGCAACACGCCAGGATGGATGCGCTGGCGGCCGGCAAGAGTGACAAGCTGCCGTTCATGCGCCTGGTCCCCGGCGCCGCCGCCCTCGAAAACTTTGCGTACCGCATCAATACCGTGGCGTTCGTGATGTGGACCTTCACCGTGATGGCCGGTGCCATTTGGGCCGAGGCAGCGTGGGGCCGCTACTGGGGGTGGGACACCAAGGAAGTCTGGAGTTTCGTCATTTGGGTTGTCTACGCCGGCTACCTGCACGCCCGTGCAACCGGCGGCTGGACCGGTGCACGCTCGGCATGGTTGAGCATTATTGGCTACCTTTGCTTGGTCTTCAACTTCACCGTCGTGAATCTCTACTTCAACGGGCTGCACTCCTACGCCGGCGTCTAAATGCCCTCGCAGCGCTCACCAGGGGCTCCGGATCCCCCGACAACGGGTCCGGGCCCATCGGTGCGCGAGGCCACGCTCCCGAGCGTGGCCTCCCCTAGCAATCGCAGGCCAATCAGCATCATGCCTTGGTCCCCTTGGTGGACTTCACCGCCCGGAAAAGTGTCATGGCACAGCGAGCGTAGGCAAAGCTGTCCCGTTCAAGGTTCCCCTTGCGGGACTGGTTACTTTCAGAGCAACGTTGGTCCATACCAGTATCAGACCCCGCTACCTATGGTTCAGTCAGCACTATCAGGGGAGATACGCAGGGGGCGGAGCCCGCTTGGTGTGGTGGTGGTGAAGGCGTAGCGACCGAGCATGTTGACGTGTTGATCGCCGAGCGGGGACAGGCGGGCGATATCGGCGTCGTCCACGAGGTTGCCGGCCTCGCGCAGTGCATTGATGGAGGCATCGGTGTAGCGGGTGTTCCAGAGCACGATGGCGTTCAGGACCAGGCCGAGTGCACCGAGCTGGTCTTCCTGGCCTTCACGGTAGCGCTGGTAGATCTGTCCGCGCCGCCCGTGGAAGATCGCGCGTGCCAGGCGGTGGCGTGATTCCTGGACGGTCTGCTGCGTATGGGTCGTTCGTCGGTAGGTTTCCTCGAGTGGGTCGATGAGGGCGAGCAGGTGGATGGTCTTGTCCATGCGCCCATATTCGGTGATCGCGGCACCGAGTGGGGACGGGCTGCCGTCACGGGAGAGCATGCGCAGCAAGTCGTAGGCGCGCACCGTCCCTGTCGCCAGAGACGCAGCGACGCGGGTCATGTCATCCCAGTGTGCGGCGATCCTGGCTAAGTTGATCCGGTTGCGGGCGACATCGTTCAGCGACCCGTAATCGGAGTCCGTGGTGCCACGCGGGGTTGCGCGCCAGAGGCGTTGGTCGGACAGGTTGGCGATCCGTGGCGAGAACCGGTAACCCAGAAGGGCGAAGATCCCGAAGACCATGTCGGAGTAGGAAGCCGTGTCCGAGGTGATCGTTTCTGGTCGGGGACCGCCGTCGAGGTTCAGTATCGTGTCCAGCGCGTAGAGTGAATCACGCACGGTGCCGGGCACGACAGTGGCGCCGATGCCGGCCACCTGGTCGTTGACCGCGTTGAACCACGTCAGCCCGCGTCCTCGGCCGAAATACTTCGGGTTCGGGGCAGCGTTGATCGTGCGTACCGGGACCACGAACCGCAGACCATCGACGGAGGCCAGCAGCCCACCACCCCACACCTGGGCGACAGGGATCTCACCCTGGGCCTTGATTAGGGTCGCGTTTGCGGCGGAGTGGGTCTCGCTGCGCAGGTAGTTGGCATCCACGTGTCCGAGCCGAGCGCGCGTCAGGGACGGGTGTCCCTCGGCAACCACGGGTGTCAGGCCAACGTTGCAGGCCTCTGCGACCAGCAGCGCCGCAACCGAGCGCGGCAGATCATCCATGCGGGCCTTGGACTGCCCGATGTGGGTGTAGGCGTCGAGGAACCCGGTCCAGGAATGAACCTCCAGCAGCAGCTCGGGAAGATCCACCCGTGGCAGCATCGAGGCGACCTGCCCACGGAGTTCACGCAGCGAGTCCGGGATCTCCAAGGCATCCAGACGGTCAACCTTCAAACGTGTGCGCCCGTCCGTACTTGAGGGTTCCAGCCGTACCGAACCGTTCGGGCCCACTTCCTCGAGGCTTGCCGTCAAGCTCCTCCAGGCCGTATCCAGCACCTCAACACGATCGTTCAGGTGCTCGGCAGCCGGCCCTTCCAGGCCCAAGCTGGTCAGCGCCCGATCGCGTACCTGCTCCCACTGCTCACCATCGAGCAGCTGGGCGCGTGGGTCGCCCCACCGGGTCGATGGTGTGGCAAACACGTCCCGACGGCGCAGGCAAACGCGTAGCTGCTCCAACACGCACAAAACCCATGCTTCCCGGTCAACTTCTACCCCGTCGCGACCGAACACCGCCGCGCGCCAGGCAGCCGGTACCAAGGCCTCGGTAACGTCGTCCTTGTGGAGCTGCCGGCGGCCACGCAGGGCTTCCAATCCGGCCAGGGCATCAAGCACAGGCTGTCCCGTTGCCGTTGCCCGCAGTGGCAACACGGTAGCCAACAACCCCAGGAATGGGGCAACCGTCCGGTATCGGCGGGCCACCTGCACACGCATCGCGCCCTCCAGTCCCGAGGCGTCCGGGATGAGAGCACCGACCGTGTCGGCGTACTGCGCGATCTGATCCCTTGCGGCGACCTTCTCCAGCCGGGCCCATACCGTCGCTACATCGACTTGCTCGCCCGCTTCCTCCAGCAGGCAGACCAATTCACGCCCGACACGGGCAAGAACAGCCGAGGCTTTCTCCAGCTCCGGCAGTGTCTCCAACCGTGCCGCGACCGCAGCCCTCTTCGAGGGTCCCAATACCTTCGAGGCCATCAGTGCATCGAACAAGTCCAACGCATCATCGACCGCCGCCACTGACAACGCTTCCACTGTCGCAACCAACGTGGCCGTGCGGCGCGGCTCCGCCAACCGGCGCAGCGACTGCGCCTTTGCTTCCACCCCATACCGTGCCAGCGCCCGTAACCGGGATGCCGGCATTCCTGAAGTCTCCACCGCGCCAATCCCCAGGGCCCTGACTTGCTCGACCCGCGCCAGGGCCTTGTTCAAGGCAGGCCCGGACAACCTCACAGGCCCTGCGCGTAATGCTTCTAACCTGGACCCACGGGCACCCTCATCAACGGCCAGCAATCCAAGCAAACGTCCCGGCAACTGAGGATCCGCGGCCATTGCTGCCCCAGCCAGTCGCTCGTACAGCTCCGACACTGCACGTTCACGGGCAGCCTGAACCGACTTCAATAGTCTCGTCACTCCAGGAAGGAGTATCTGTTTCCGACGCAACCAGGCCACCGCATGGGCGAACAACGCCTTCGGCCCCTCACCGTGCGTCCAGGCGCGCGAGTAAACGAACTCGCTCAGATCCTCGACCGCAGCTCCCGTGAAGTCCCCATAGCCATAGAGCCGGCGGATCTCCCGCGCATGAGCGTTCGGAGTCGCAACCCGCTCGGGGTACCGCTTGATCACCGACGGATCATTGATTCGGAGCTGTGCCGCCAAATATTCCACCACGGACCACGGAACATCCAGCGGATCCGACAGGAACGCCCCCAGGAACCGCACTGTCCCAACCTGAAGCGCAAAACCGAGCCGATTATGCTCACCGCGACGCTCAGCAATCCCTTCCAGGTCAGCCGCGTCGAGATAGAAGAACTGCTCCAGCTCCGCCGGAGATGGTTCGCCTACGAACCGCCCGAACACCACCGTTTGTTCCTCGGTCAAATATTGATCAGTCGGCATATCACCACGCTACCTCGCGCCCGAGCAGGGCTTAGCGCTCAATCCGTCCCCATTACTACCAAGACCCCATTCACTACCCAGTAGCAAAAGTTCACAAGCCATGAACAAGAGATTGTTGGAACCCAGGCCGTAAGGCCCCCGGGCAGGCAATCCAGGACCGTCCTGTAGAACAAGCTCTAAACGTTCCAGCAATTGCCTGAGAACTGCGTCGTCTTTGCCTCCTTCCGACACGCTTATCGTTCCGATCGCGGAATTCCCGGACAATTGCATACGCGACAGATAGTTCTGATTCAGCGTTTCACGCGCTTCAACAATCCCTTCGTGGTTGTTGACCAAATGCTTCGTGTAGTGAGAGATCCCGACAAGGCTAAGATCCATTGCTTCAGTTGCCGTGGATGGGGGCTGGGTGTCACTAAAGCGTTTCCCGTTCTTGATGCTTTCCATGTTGCCGAGTACCTGCGACAGTCTCGACCGACGACCTGCCGATAGTTCCCTGGAAGCGTCCCTGAGGGGCTTCAGATATGCTGCCGACAGCAGTTGGCGTGCGGCTGAATCCAATGTTGGTCCCCTACCATCACGGCCGCACGTAACCGTTATGTCGACCCACCGGCGCGCTGTAGGTGCGGAAGTTACCTTTTTCGCCTGCCATTGGATGTAAAGTACAGCTCGTTCTTGGCCCGCCGGATCATGTTCGAACGAAAGGAACTCTGCGAAAGCCCCCTGTTCGGCGGTGCTCAGAGCCGCTATACGGCAGGTGAGCGTAATAACATTCGAGGGTTCGCCATCTGATGCATTATGAAAATCTTCATGCTGCACGCTTGCGTACTCAGAATCCCTCGTCAACAGAACAAAGCGAATGGCATCGATGATCGCCGATTTCCCGGCATCATTTTCTCCAACCAGTGCCGTCACCCCAGGACGGAACGGGACTATGCACCTATTGTCTCCTGCCCCAAACTGGCGGAAGTTCTCAATAGAAATTTCTGACAAATACATCAGTTCCCCATATTCCTAAAATATAAATTTCTCCACTTCTCTTATATTACAGTTGATGGATATTGGCAGGCCGTGGCCGGCAGGCGGATTGGCGCGCTCCAGTGCATGTCCCAGTAATGGCGGCTTACGATTTCGTTGCGAACAAGCTACCTGAGACACATTGTTGAGATGCACTGAGAGGACTGAACCACACATCCTCGGCAAAGCCCCCACGCTACTCGTGGCCTCATCAAGGGGATCCTTTGACAAGACAAACGGCATTCATCGCGCCATCCACCCTCTATAGTCTGTGGCACCTTTAGACTCGCCGTATGAATGAACCATTGCGCGTCGGCGGTGCCACCATGAAATGGGACGACGCAGTCTCCTACATCCTGGAATACACCAGCAACAAGAATCTCACCTGGTCATATCCCGCCTATGACGGATACCCCGGGCATTCGAGTGCGGAGCTTGGACTGGCGGATCTTCCGGCTGTTTCCTTACTGAATGCGGGACAGCGAGCGATTATCTCGTACTACGGCATGGCGGACATGCTCCCGGAGCTCAACCTCCGCTTGGAACATCCCAAGGTCACCGGCAGCTTCGAGGATGCCGATTCCGATACTCTTGAGGCCATTGCCCGTCTGTTCGATGTCGCTTGGGAATTCCCCAAACCGCACGTTCGGCTGACCAAGCTCGCGAAGGTCTTGCACCGGAAAAGGCCTCAGCTGCTGCCGCTTTATGATGAGTGCATTCGCCAGTGCTACCAGGAGATCGGGGATCCACCGATACCCACTGACCCGAGACGCTCACGAGCGGGATTCCTCCGCGCCCTCTTGCCTGACATACAGCGCGATCTCATCGACCAGTTGCCTGCATGGGAAAAGCTCGCCGCATTGGCCCCGCAAGATGGTCCCAAAGTCACTCCGCTAAGGGCATTGGACATGGTTGGCTGGCGACTTGGTTCCCTCCACCGAACCCGGGCGCTTTAACAGCGAGGGCTCTCTGTGGCGTTCACAGTTTTGGTTTCACATCAAAATCAATCATAGAGATCGGAGTAATCGTGAAGCTCCAGATGCGGCAAGTCTTGTCGTGCTCGCAAGTATGTGAGCGGCTGTGAAGAAAAAACGACTCCGGTCGGGGTCACTTCATCCCACCAGAAAAGTGCACCAATTGGGCCATCTTGTATCTCGGCACGAAATACCGCCAGTGGTCCTTGGGCCGAGGATTCTGGATTGTGCATGCGATTGGCACGCGGAAAATGTCCTTGAGTTCCTTGCTCGGAAAAATAATCGAAAGCTGAAAAATCCTTGTAGAGAACCAGTGTTCCACCCAGAATTCTAGGAGCCCCATCCATAAAATCAACTATTTGATGCGGGACTTCAAAACCAATCTCTGCAATACGACAGGCGATGTTCTTGATGTAGTAACGCGCTAAGTTTGCGCTGCCGCTAGCGTCTCCATCAAAGATTTCCAGCATGCCAAATTTCGATCGAGTCCTGAAATATTCCGGGTACTCCCAGACGAAGTTAACGAAGTGGTCATAGGCGCCGTCAAAAGGCTGGCTCCGAACGTTATTGCAGACCTGGCACATCACCTTCGGGAACACCACTGCTTTTGCTCCAGCGCCGTTGATACGCGTCGGACGCTTGGAATTGGCAAACCATAGGTGCTCGGAATTCCTAAACATTCGTCTCAATTGCGATGCCTTGAAACGGTGTTCTTTGGAGTCCGCCACCGCACCACACCACCAGCATGAGGGCCCTTCTGGAAGTATCAGATCCCTGTCCCCGATTCCAATCAAATCCCTTCGTCTTCATAGAGAAATGAGCTAGTCATCGCGTAGATTTTGAGTAGCATGGAACGGCTTGCGAGGACTCTATTTGCTGAGACCGAGGTAGGTCAATCAGTATGCGCGCGGCATCCTGTTAGGCAGCGACTGCAGGGAACACTACAAGCGATCCGTCGCGGTTTCGTTCGATCTCAATCGCAACATCAGCTTGATGGATCCCCACGTTGAGGCCATCGCCGAAAGCACGAAGGCGATATACGGCTTTAAGGAGGTCATCGACCTTGCCGTGTGTGAACACCTGGCTTCGGAACCCGCGGTGAGGCTTCACCTCAAGAGTCGACAGTCGAAGTAAGACTGAGTAGATGTCTGACTCCAACTCGTCGATGCGACGCTCGTTGGCATGCAAACTTTCAGTGAAGCTCTTGAATGGATTGTTCGTATCCTGCTGAGCGTGTTCTACTGCTTGAAGCACGAGCACTCGGCGTTTGAGAGCAATAGCGAGTCGTGCAAGTTCTAGGTGGGCGCGGAATGTCCCGCCTTCATCAGTGATTCCTGGGAATGATTTTGTCAATGCACCGACTTCGACCGGGCCCTCGGGCAGCGCAGCTAAAGCATCTCGCCATTTATTGAGCCGGGTCCGGGTTCCTGAGATCGCAGTGTTGATCGCGAGCGATGCGGAGTCAAGTCCTAGCGATAGGCCTAATTTGCTGTCGTCGAGGAGAACCGACGTCGCATTGTCAATCGCTTCACTACAAGCGTCCAACACGTTGCGTTCGTTCTCGAGATCGGCTTCGTGTAACTGCTCCACGAGGTCTGTGATTCGCTCGATCGCTTTCTGGCGTTGGTGATCGGCGTAGGCGCTGACACTGACCGCGACGGCCATCAGCACAAGAGGCGCGGCCACTGTCAATGCTCCGGCACTGGCCACGGCCACACCAGCGGTGGCGGCCGAACCTGTTGCAGCACCTGCGACAGCGGCCTTGCCAGCAACGGGCACAAACGTAGCTTGGGATACGATGCCGACGGAGTCGCGCAGCGCGCTATGCACACCCCCCGCAACGGCCTTCGAAACCATGGGCTTCACGAGTCCCTCACCGACTTGTGCGGCGACCTTTGCCGGTACCACCATTCGGTAAAGTACCTCACCGGTAGTGGCGACGTTCAGCTTCGCAGGCGCTGACTTCGCTGTCTGAGCCACGAGCTGCGACAGCTGCTGAGCGAGTGGACTGGTTGCATGAAGCACAATCCCTCCGGTGCGTTCGCGCGTGGCCGGCATCGGATGCGCTTCCAGCGTGGCGATGGGGGAATCAGCAAGCGTTGCAAGGACTGTTCGCAGTTCTGCAAGTCGGGCCGGTGTCATGCCCTCATCGCCTAGCACGTTCGGGAGGCTCACGGCTTCTGTAGCGAGCGTCCATACTGGCACTAGTGCCTTGTTATCAGTGGTCACGTCTTGTCCCTTCCCCAATCAGAATCCACCATAGGCGGCGGTAGCGACACTAATAACAACCTCAGGCCGCGGACGATAGTGCTTGCCCAGATTGTCTCCGCTATTCGTTATCGTCCCACACGGATGCGGAGATCTAAGAGTCGTTGCTTACCTCGAAGCCTGCTGGGCAACGATTCGTGAACCGTGACGATCAGCACCCTCGAAGGGCCGCTAACCAGCCCGTACGAATCAGCGGGTTTCCCTAATTCAGTGTGAAGATGAGGCGAATGGTCGGATATGTCACCCACGAAGGCCGGTGTTCGGCACTTGCGGTTCCGCCTTTTCGCTCATTTTAGGCGTGTCCAGTTAGATTCAAAGAGCACGCGAAAGGACTGTCAATAGATCGAATTTTGATCCAATCAGGACAGTTCCGCACGGTTTTCAGCTCGCCAGACAGGGGTATACCCCAGAATGACAAGCGGTAATCATGGATCTTGTTTTGCTTAATGCTGGCCTGCCATAATTCGAGCATGGACGACATCACTATTCGCTGGGTGGGGGAAACACCGACCGATGCATGGGGCCAGCTGGCGGCATTCACCAAGGACGGGAGCATTGTCGGCCAAGCGACCTACAAACGCTGGGAGCGCAAACCCGAGTTCACCTACCTCAGCGGCTTCTTCGTCGACAACGAGTACCGGAAGCATGGCCTGGCAACGGACATGATGCATAAGATCTTCGAGCGTCTCGGTCGCAACCGCCCGTACATGGTGACGCTGTCCGGAAACCTGGACCGTCACTTCATGCAGGCCATCGCCGCCGAGAACGATACGCCCAAGCTTTTCGAGATGCTTGAGGACCGCTCATACAAGCCGATGAACTAACGATGCCCTGGGGTTCTGTGCGTGGCCCCGGACCAACGGCACTTGCCTTCGCCAAGGAAACGGCTACCGCTTCACCACTGGTTGGAGGTGAAGCATTAGCAACGCCCCTCATGGGTCGATGCCAGTGAGTCCCAATTACGCTGTCGGCGCCCTCCCCAGATCCCCATGCCGACAGACATGTCCCACCAAACATCCGGTCCGGCCTTCCCTGCACCGGATACCAAGAGACACCTTGTTGAGACCACGTTGTCTATGGAGTTGATCGCTAAGTGGCGGCGTTCCGTGATCGCTGCAAACGCACCCGGCCCGGAAGCCCCTCCGCTTGTGAGGGTCCAGCCGTGAAATCCTGGGTGGCTGGCACCCCAGGATTTCACGGGATTAGTACCAGTTCTTTCGCGGTGCGTGTTTTTGGCCGCGTGGATTCGTCCGGTTGTGGACGCGTGCCGTGCGTAACCCTTCACTTTGTGAATCATTGCCCACGACTTCGTTGCGGAGAATCTGCCCGATGACGGTTTGGCTCAGCTCAAATTCCTTGGCGAGTTGAACCCTGCTGATTCCTGCTGCAAACCGTTTCCGGATTTCAGCAGCTTTCTCAGCTGTGACGGGAGGTGTGGTCATGAAAACTTCCTATCCGGCGTAGGTGCGGCACTCAATGTCAGCTAATCGGCGTTCTGACGCCCTCAAATTGTTGGGGGGGGTTGGGTTGGTGGCCAACCATAACCAAAAGTGGCCAGGATCGGCCACTGGCCCCCGTTCCGCTCATGATGCGGCTGGAAAGACGGGATCGATTTCTGGCAGTTCCTCGACAGTTACCGGCGTGGATTTGATCGCTAAGTGGAGGCGTTCCGTGATCGCTGCATAACGCACCCCGCCCGGAAGCCCATCCGCTTCAACCAGCTCTACACCATCATCGACGATGTCATCGAAGCGGCTGCAAGCATCCTCGTCATCGGCAACTAACGACAAATAACGACAACCGAAAACCTTCACAGAGCGCCGAAGTCCACATTTCACGCCATTGCTACCCAAACCCGCCCCCATGGGGAAGCACTCACGAGCGGCAGAGGGACACCTAAGGAGGCAAGGTGGGTTTTTGGATAGTGCCGGCTCCGGTTCCTGCCCCGGTGGCGCGCACCTGGTGAGTGACGCCAACTTTGGCAAGAACGGAAAGGGGCGGGCCGGTGATGAATGCGAATTCATCACCAGCCCGCCCATAGGGGGTTGTTTTTGCTTTTACTATGGTCGCCGTCTCAAGCTGTCCTACGGCCCGGTACTGCAGGTACTTCCCGGTGTTGCTGGTACTGCTGTGGTCGTCTCAAGCTGTCCGGCGACCGCTCCCTCCGGGTACTGCTTTACTGATTTACTGCTGGTGTTGCCGGTTTTGCTGCGGCCGTCTCAAGCTGTCCGACGGCCGGGTACTGCTGTACTGCTGCTAATGCCGGGGTTGCTGGTCCTGCTGAACTGCTGCGGTCGTCTCAAGCTGTCCGACGACCACGCCCTCCGGCTACTGCTGTACTGCGGATACTTCTGTACTGCCGGGGTTGCCGGTCCTGCTGAACTGCTGCGGTCGTCTCAAGCTGTCCGACGACCACGCCCTCCGGCTACTGCATTACTGCTGTGGTCGTCTCAAGCTGTCGAGGACCACGCCCTTTGGGTACTGCTGGTACTTCATTACTGCGGTGGCCGTCTCAAGCTGTCCGACGGCCGGGTACTGCTGTGCGGGTTCCCCCAAAGGAATCAACTGCGCCTTCCTCAACGTGGGGGGGTAATTCGTTCTTCTCCCCGCATGCCAAGAAATATAGTAGGGCTTCAAGGGAAAATCAAATCCCCAGGTTTCCGGGGTTTTTGGAGGGGCTGGGCACCCGTCCACACGAGGTCGCTGGCTTGCGGGATGATCCCTTCGGGATGCCCGGGGGTGGCCTGGCTGTAGCGGCCTCACCGGGCAGATCCTGTGGGCCGGCCGGTGGCGGGCCCCGGGACGAGGAGCTGTCGATCACGATCGTCGGATTACCACAAGCGAACATCCGCACCAAGGCATTCTGATCCACGGTACCGACCCGCGCACAACCAATACCGGCTAAACCCACTCCCCGGGTCTTATCAACGGTTGGATTTCGCCTGCTTGGAAAAATAGGACACGAGACACAATGTTGAGAATTTTGGTTTTCCCGAAATTCGGCGGTTCACCGCACTTCGATTTCGGCGTGGAGACACGCGGGTCAGCATCCCATCATCGGATCGTTTGTTGCGACTGCATCCGATGGAAGTGCGTCACTCGTGGAGGCTGGGACATCTCCAAGTGCTACGTTCTTTTTGCAGCGCTATATAGTCATCCCATTTCTGCTGCCGGGCCTGCCTTCCTTGAGCGCGATAGTAAAGGGCCGGGGCGGACACCTTGCAAGAAAAAATCTCGAGAGTTCGGCTAGCGGGCGTCAATTCGCTTCGTATGCCCGTCGAGTCAGTGATTCCACGAGTTCCCACGCGTTTCTGTCCTTGATGCGCAACTCCACGTCCCCGGTGCCGAAATGGCCGATGCTGGAAACATCTCGGATCAAGCCGTCCTGCATCTGGACCGTCTGCGGGTCGAGTTTCAAATAGATGAGCAGATTTTTCGATGTTGGGTGCACCTCAACACACGAAAAATTCTTGAGCCTCCTGAAGGCAAAATAATCCTGGCGTTCATTCTTGACCACATCATCACCCAGGGAGAGGGCAAACTCCTCGTACGCTTCATAGAGGCTTCTCAGCTCATCATCGGCCCGCGACAGGAGATCTCCCGCATTTCGTCTCCTGCCGCCGGTTGCGACCTGCCCCGAAGACCCAGGTAACTCAGGT
This sequence comes from Arthrobacter sp. UCD-GKA, assembly GCF_001863355.1. Classification (NCBI taxonomy): domain Bacteria; kingdom Bacillati; phylum Actinomycetota; class Actinomycetes; order Micrococcales; family Micrococcaceae; genus Arthrobacter; species Arthrobacter sp. UCD-GKA. The sequence continues at coordinate 679,100 of NZ_MOLR01000004.1, forward strand.
AACTCGGGTGCAACGATCCTGCGAGTCAGGGATGTAGCAGATGTGGTCGTCACCAATTCGATGGCCATTAGATCGGAGCCGAAGTCACGATACCGAACGAGCTCCACGTTGCGATCAATCTGCTTCACCGCATGTTCGTCGTACCTGGTGAAGTCGTTCGCCACGCACACGAGCCTCGGGGTCGACCAATCAATTCTCATGGAAGCATCGCGACCAAGTTTGTCTTCGACCAGGAGCCGGAATTCCGCTTGGTGGTCCATTAGCCAGTCGAGGTAAAACAATCCCTGGTTGATGACGTTTTCATTGATGGTCCGCTTGTATTCAAGGATCACGGGAGACCCGTTCTCGTCCAACCCGAGGGAGTCGATGCGTCCCCGGTGAACCTTGCCGGTTGAGTACTCGCTGGCTAAAAACCTTACGCCAAAGAACGCCTCCAGATTGCTTTCGAGAAGCACCTGCAGATCGCGTTCCAAAGCCACGCTGCTTGATGGAAGCTCGGTAGCGGTGCCGTTTGCGATCCTAAACAACTTCAAATCAGCCATTAATTCACACTTTCTCGATACAACTCACCAAGTCCGGATCTTCGGGACTAGGCAAGTTCAGCCTTCGCTGGCTATAGGGTTCTGTCACCTGGCGACGTGAGCACCCGGCAATTGTCCGCAAGTGCTACAGCTTCGCGGTCCACTTCGACGTTCCCGCCAACTTATAGGAGCCGGTGATGGCTTTCGCCGTGACGGTTATTGCTCCGGTGTAACGGTGGGTTCCGGCGGCCTTGCGAATGCCGTTGACGTAGTAGGCGACACCGGTCTTGGCCGGGATCTTGACGGAGTTGGCGGAGGCGCTGAACACCGGCTTGGTGGGGGTGACGGCGTTGCGGTTGTCGAACTTCCAGGACACGGTGCCGGCAAGCTTGTAGGAGCCGGTGCTGGCCTTTGCCACCACGGTTCCGGTGCCTGAGTACTTGTGCGTCCCGGCGGCCTTGCGAACGCCGTTGACGTAGTAGGCGACACCGGTCTTGGCCGGGATCTTGACGGAGTTGGCGGAGGCGCTGAACACCGGCTTGGTGGGGGTGACGGCGTTGCGGTTGTCGAACTTCCAGGACACGGTGCCGACAAGCTTGTAGGAGCCGGTGCTGGCCTTTGCCACCACGGTTCCGGTGCCTGAGTACTTGTGCGTCCCGGCGGCCTTGCGAACGCCGTTGACGTAGTAGGCGACACCGGTCTTGGCCGGGATCTTGACGGTGTTGGCGGAGGCGCTGAACACCGGCTTGGTGGGGGTAACTGCCGTTCGCAGATCATGCTTCCAGGCCTTGGCGGAAACCACGTAGTTCGCTGCGGATGCCCTAGCGCTCACCGTCGCGTTCGTCGTGACCTTGTGGTTTCCCGCTGCCTTGGCGATCCCATCGATGAAGTACGCGACCCCTGTGACGCGCGGGATTGTGATCGTCTTGTTTGCGTAACTGACCGTAGGCGCTGCGGCCACCGCGGTCTTCTTAGCCAGATCCAGGGTCCAGGAGGCGGTCCCCGACAGGATATATCCCTGCTGCGCGACGGCAGTGATCTTGATGTTCGCGTAACCGGACATGTAGGTGCCGGGTGCCTTCGCCGTCCCATTCACCATGTATCTGACCCCAGCCTTGGAGGGAATGGTGTAGCTACCGGTAGCAGCGACCGATGTCGGCGCTGAGGGTACGACCTTGATCGCGGGCGTGGTGACCTTCACCGTCGTGGAGGTCTTGGTCACGGTGGTGTAGCCGGCCTTCGTCCCGGTGACGGCAACGGTGATGGACCTGCCCGCGAGGTTGGGGGCGAGGTGCAGGGTGCTGTTGGTGGCCCCGAGGATAGGGGTGCCGTCCGCAGACCACTGGTAGGCCAGCCCGACGCCGGTCGGTGACCAGGTCCCGGGGACCGCGGTAAGTGTGCTGCCTACGGTGGAGGTCCCGATGATGGTGGGAACCTGTCCCTGGACCGGGCCATTGAAGTATGTCTCTGGCGAACGCGCGCTCCACTCTCCCCAGCCGAGGGTGTTTCGAGCCCGCACCCGCGCCGTGTAGGACCCCTGGGGCAAACTCGAACGAAGCCCGTCCAGTGCAGTGGTCCGAAGAACATAGGTCGAGACGGGATTCGCGAACTCCACTTCATATTCCTCAATACCAAGGGGGTCGATGTGGGTCGCCCATGTCGCTAGCAATCCTTGGGCTGTGGATTCAAGAATAGGGCGCTTGCCCTGCAAGGGGCGCGTGGCGACTGTGACGTTTCCTTCCCAGTAGCTCTCATTTCCGTTGGCATCAGGAATCGGGCCAAGAGTGATACGGCGAGTGGTCGTTGAACCGGGCCTCACTTCGTACTTCGCAAAGGTGAGTTCTGTGGTGAAGTGCGCTTGGCGTCGACTTGTAGAGGTGTTCGTGAGGTGACCGCGGTTGGAGATGTAGTCAAATCTGAGCGGAACCCTGGACTGCGGATGGAAGCCGACGCCTGCATCGTCTGCGACTACGTCCAAGATGACGTTCGCATCTCCGTCGGTCACGTCAACCAGAGTTTTCGAAAGTCGACCACTCACGTTAGGTGCGGTCCGATCTGGAATGGAATGCACCACGGGATAGAGTCCGACACTGAATTCGGCTTCGTGGTACTCCACTCCCGCGGTGTCGACCAGGTAGCCACCGAACATCCAACGCCCGCCCTCGGCTCCTTCCGGGAAGGTGAAAGTGGCTTCATAGACGCCGCGGCGGCTATCGCCTGAGATAAGTGTGAACTCTTCGCCGGCGACTGCATCCGTTCCTCGGTAGTCATCCGGCTGTGGGTCAAACGCAACCTTTGCCAAGCCAGCGCCTAGATGCTCCAGTTCGACTCTGACCGTGACATCTCTCGGCCCGTCGACTACGTCGATGTCAGTGCTGGAGATTGACGACTCGACAACTCTTGGCGGCTCGGGATACGGCTCGAGCGCCGAAGCTGGGATAGCCAGGCCTGAACCACACAATGCCATGGTCAAAGCCGCCACCATGGCCTTCGCTCCCATGCGACGGTTCGTAGGCGCATTAACGTTCATGTGATCCCCCAGGTACTCCCAATATTCCAATATTCCAATGTCAGAATGACTCTACCGGACCGCATTGCGGCCTGATATTCATGAGGTAATAGTCATGGTGGTCAAGTCAAATAACACTTTCCGGAAACGCGGTGTCAACGGTCTTGTATTACAAAACGAGTGCATAGGAGACAGGGGACCAACCATGCTGATCGGTATATGCGTGTATCCAAGACCAACGGGTCATCAGGCATCGTTCTGCCGGGCGACGAACTCCAGTCCGCCGGGGTTGGCCGGTGGAACCTGGATCAACTTGATTACCGATTCGAGAGGGATCGTCGTGCAAGGTGCGGTCTGTGCGGCGGCGTTGAAGCAGAGCAAGGTTTGGCGATGAAAGTTATTCACTGCCTACGCACTTTGCTGAATATGATGGCCACACCGGCTCCCCATCCCACTTTAAGCATGAAGCATAAAACGATCCTTTGAAGTGACGGCGAAAATTGCCTAGAAACGCCATCAGGTCAGTGGTGCAAACCCTCGGCGTCCCTCTCAACGAGGAAGGCGGAGGAGACCCGCGGGACGGTCTGGTGCGTCCCTCGGGGCTTCAATGAGGTCGGGGAGATAGATCGGACGATGCCTGTTCACAGGCATGGCTTTACTCGACAGCCACGGTGTCCCACAGGCCGATCTGCTCGTGCTGGTGACGGCGTTCGCGCTCCTCGTCGGTGAGGGCGTAGTCGAGGCTGGCGGACTCGAAGCGCTTGAACTGGTAGATGGCGTGGTTCATGTGCTGGGCATTGAACAGGCCGAGGTGGTTGAGCGTCTTGAAGTCGGCCACTGACAGGCCGGTGACGCGTTCGAACAGCTCCGAGTCGAGCGACTCGATGACGTGCTTGAGGGATTCCTCGCGGTAGTCGGTGGTGTACATGAACACCGGGATCTTAGCCAGGAACTTCTGGAGCTTCTCGCGGATCTCGGCACGCCTCTTGGCGGTCTCGGACTGCTGGTTTTTCTGGTCGGGGGTGAGTTTACCGCCCTGGTCGCGTTTGGCCTTCTTGAGGTCCTTGGTGTTGGTGATGACCTGCTGGGCGTTGTCGACCAACGCGCGGAAGTCCTCGACGTTCTCCAGGGCCTCCATCAGGGCCGGCTGGGCCAGGACTGCGGAGAGGGTGTGCTCGTTGACATCGACGAGCAGAGGAGAGTTCCAGCGACGAGCCAGCGCGGCAGCTCCGACTCCAGCGCTGGCCCAGTCCAGCACCGCGGTGGCGTCGAGCTGGGTCATCGCTCCCCCGGTGAAGCCGAAGATCGGCAGGTAGTTAATCAGCTCGCCGATGGCCTGCGACGGGGTCGTGTCGCCGGTGGTGGCGAGCTTGGAGCCGTACTCGGCGACCAGCGACAGGGCGCGGTTGGGGTCGAACTCGAAGACGAAGCAGACCGGCTTGCGCAGGTCGAGGTTGCCCTCGGCGTCACGGTAGGCCCACGGGGACTGGACGCGGAACGCGGCCTGGAAGTATGACTCAGGGCTCTTCAACGACCGGAGCATGAAGATCGCGCCCCATTCGCGGACGGTGACGCCGGTCATCAGCTTGCCGACCGACAAGGTAATCGAGCCGACCGCGTCGCCCTTCTTGACGTCCTCGATGGCACGCTCCACGGGCGGCAGCGCGGCTATGCCCTGGCCGGCCTTGTTACCGGCGGCGACCACGACCTCGAACTGGGAAAAGAACGGATGATTGCGCAGCATCTCGGCCATCGCGAAGCAGGCGGCCACGTTATTCATGTACCAAACCGAGTGCTTGACGGCAGATTTGAACCGAACGGCCTCGTAGGGGAACGGCGGCTTGTCCTGGGTGAGCACCTGGAGCTTCATCTGGTCCGAGAGCTTGCCGCGGAACATCTCCAGGAACTCGCCCACCTCGTCGGGGCGCTCGAACTCGAAGCCGTCGTTGGTCTTGGTGGCCTTGAAGAACTCGTTGAGGCTGAAGCCGTTGAACTCACCGTCCTCGGCGTAGCTCTCGGCGTTCTTGCCCATATCGTAGGAGTACATCTGCATCTGGGGCAGCGCGATGTATGGGTTGGGACCCTTGGCGTTGTCCCATTGGGCCTTCTCGCGCTGCTCGTCGACGTAGGTCCAGTTGAAGATAGCGTCCTCGGTGAACTCGCCGTCGGTGATCGCGCGGAACGGAGTGCCCGACAGATACAGGTAGTGGCTAGCCTTGACCGCCAGTTCCTCGGCGAGGCCTTCGACGGTCACCTGCTCATCGGGCTCCTCCAGTTCAGCCTCGGCATTGTCAGCGGGGTCGTAGAGGGCCCGGGCGGAGTCACGCCAGGCACCGAAGTGGTACTCGTCCAGGACGATGGCATCCCAGTCGATCAGGTGGATGGCCTCGTTCTTGGCCTTGATGCTGCCGTCGGCGTCGCGGCCACCGAGGTCCTGCAGAGAGGCGAACCAAACCACCGGGCCGTCAAAATCGGCGGCGTCGTCGCGCTCTACTTCGCTGGCCTCCTTATCGATGTAGCGCCAGCCGTCGAAGTCGACGTGGGAGATCAGGTCGTCGTTCCAGGCTGTGGCCACCGCAGGCTTGAAGGTGAGCACAAGCATCCGCTGCCAGCCCATCTCCTTAGCGAGCTGGTAGGTCGAAAAGGTCTTGCCGAAACGCATCTTTGCGTTCCACAGGAACTTTGGCGCCTTGTTGCCTGCGTGGTTGCGGAAGTAGGCCGCAGTGGTCTCGACGGCGGCTCGTTGCTCAGGGCGCATGTCGAAGGACTGGGTCCGCTTGGGCTGGTAGGCGATGCCGGAGCGCACTGTCTGGATCGCGGCCTTGACCTCGTCAAGGGTCGCCTCGAACCACTCACCGCCGGTGCGGTTGATACCGGCCGCGACCAGGGCAGCGTGCACATCGTGGTCAGAAAAGTCCTCGCCGTACACGTTGGTCGCGGGCTCGTCCTGGAGGATGGTCACGCCCTTGAGACCGGGGTATGCGGTGTTGAGCTGCTGCTTGATGCGAGCACGGGCCGTGCCCTTGGTTGTCTGCCCGACCTTCAGCAGACCGGCGCCCGTGACAAGTGTCGAGCCCTCGGTGCGTTCCCAAGGCTCGGTGTCCTTGCCGACAACCGTGTAGACGTAAAGGCGCTTGGTCACTTGTCGGTCTCCGGGGCATCGACTCCTGCACCAGGTCGGTACTTCGATCCGCCTGACAGGTGACTGGCTGGGATGGGCGAGTCGAGAGAGAGGTTCACCGAACGCGGCTTGATGGTCAAGTTAATGTAGTCGCGCTCTTCGTGGGTGAGATGGAAGTGGTCATACAGCTCCTCGTCGGTCCAGCTCCGAGTCATATCGAGCATGGGAGCAAACCGGAAGCGATCCGGCGTGATGTCCTGAGTGACCTTTCGTTGCAGCACGAGGAAGCGGACGAACTTGGTGGCCAGGTAGTTGGCGTAGTTCTCCGTCTCGGCGGCGGAGTTGAAGACGCCTGCGACGAAGTACGTCTGGGTACACGCAGAACCGGGGGCAAGCGCGATCGGTGCACCAGTTACCACGTCAACGATATTGCCCTCACCGTCGAGCGGGGTGTCACCGCTGCTTGCCTTCGGGAGCAGTACTTTCCACCGGTCTACCAAGGCATGGTTTCGTTCAAGCTGGTCGTCCCGGACGTAACCGACGCGCGTCCCGTAGATAAGGGGGATGGAGTTGGGGAAGGGCGATTCCAAGGATCCGGCGAAGTTAGTCCTCAACCCGAAGGGGACCTGGGGGCCGAAGGTTTCTTCGACCGACGGGTAGCCGAGCTGCGCGACCCGCTCGATGATCACAGCGGCGCGGTTATCACGGACAAGAACGCCCTCACCCTTGCGCAAGTCCCTTCGCGTGGTCGATCGGATAGTGCCGTCAATCCTCGTGGAGAACTCGGTATCGTCATGGTGCTCCCGGTCCCAGAGGAAATAGCTCACACCCCCGCGGATCTTCACTCCGGGAAAACAGTCAAAGATCTTGGGGTTGTCGACAAGCTTGGCCAGACGGCGGTCTGCGATCATCCGCGTGCGGAAGTCGTCTAGGCCGAGACCACCAGCGAACCAGCGCGATGGGGTGATCATCAGGACGTAACGGGGGTCGAGGGCGATGGCCTGGTCCACGAACTTCTGGTAGATCGGCATGGTTCGTGTGTTGCCGTCGGAGTCAATCTGGTAGGGCGGGTTACCGACAATGACGTCGAACTTCATGTTGGCCATCTCCTGCGTGGGGTAGGTGCCGTGGATAAACGAATAGGCGTAGTTTTCGCGACCCTCGCCGCGTTCGAGTTCCTCGGGCGCGTTACACAGACCGCAACGGCCGTTGGACTGGAAGTCGTGCGCTGCGGGGATGAACGGGAGATTGCCCTGCGGCGCTGCGAATCGGACGATGCTGTGCGGGCCGGAGGCGTTCGCGGAGCAGTAGAGGCTGCGACGCGAGATGATCCCGGTCATCTCGGTAATCGAGGCCCCGTGGAGCATGTTGCACAGGATGTGCTCGCGGCGTGCAGCAAAGTCTGGCTCCCAGTCAGCCAGGCCTTCGAACAGCCTGGTCGCGATCTCGCGGAGAAAGACACCTGACTTGCTGAACGGATCGAGCCACACGAAATCTGGCCTACTCCACACCTCGTCGGGGAGCAGGTCGAGCATCGCTCGGGCGAGCTTAGGCGGGGTGGGCACCTCGTCGTTGGAGAGCTGTGCAAGGCAGTCGAGAATATCGGGAACGTGCTGCCCAAAACGCGTCGTGGTCATGATCGGACCTTCATGGGGGCCATCACGGGCTCGGGGTTGCTGGTCAGAAGGGAGTAGTGGATCGGCACCTCGTCGGCTTTCGCCACCGAGAACAGGTCAAGCTGGTCAGCCTCGCCTGCCATCGACCACTCTCGCTGGAAGGTTCCATTGCGGCTGGCGCGGTAGTCGACCCACTCGATGGAGTGAAGGTCGGTCAGGGTGTTGGCCAGGACGATATTTGTTTCCAAGATGGCGTCGACCGCACTGGCGAAGCCGGGGGTCGGAACCTTGGTGTTGAGGTCGTTGTCCAGGTGGGACTGCAGCACGTGTTTCATCCGGTCCTTCGACTCGTCGACGTTCTCGGGGTCGATGTCCACGGCGTAGATCGAGGCAAGTCCACGCAGCAGCCGGTGTTCGTACAACACGGTGGAGCGGTAATGCTCCGCAGTCACGAAGGCGATCTTGCGGCGGAGGATCTCCTCGAGGAAGTTGCCGGAGCCTGCTGCCGGCTCGAAGAACTTTCGGTCAGTGTTGCCCGGGTCCTCCGCGGTGGGAAACATGTCGGGAACCAAATCAAGCATGGCCGTCACCTCGCGGGTGTGGGTGTAGACCTCAGCGAGGTCACGCACTCGCTGTCGAGTCTTAATCTGCATGTTTCTCCTCAGGCCACAGTGGGTTCACTAGTCCATTGTGTCAGTCAAGTACGACGCACCAGATCACCGGCGCAAAGCCACCAGGCACCCGTATGCCGGTTTCAGGCAGTTTCTTGGCGCTAAGGAACCCATCTGGCAAAGTGCTCATATGAAACATCAACTGATCCGCTTGGCCAGGACTGTCGCTCAACATTGGAGAGCTGTGTGCAAGAACGAAAAACGATTCCACGTCCACTACAACTTTTGGAAAGGCAAGGGCTGGGAATGTGCCGGTGAGTGGGACAGTGCCACAGAGGCGGATCGTCTGAAGAGATTCTGGGAGAAACGTGCCGACACGATCTTGCTGGACACGAACAGCGCGCTCGGGTAGTCGGCCCTGTGAGCACAAGTCCACCGGACCACGAAGTCCGGGGCTGACCACACATGGCCGGACCTCGGTCGGTGTCCTGCCGTGAAAGCATATGAACATGCTGCGTACCCAAAAAGATGTCCATGAACACCGCATCCTACGGACGCTGATGACGTCCCCGAACGCCGAGATGCCGGCCGGGGATGTCATCTCGGTGATGCGCGCCGAATACTTGGATCAGTTCAACGAAACTGATCTCGAAGTCCATGCAAATGGACGCGAGAAGTGGGAAACCCGCGCAAGGAGCACCAGTGGATACATGGTGAACCGGGGACTTCTTGAACACCCCCAGCGCGGGGTATGGAAATTGACAGACGCAGGCAAAGCTGCAGCACTGGCTGGTGCTCTCCCACCCCGGACCGCAGACCATGGCCCCCGGTATGGGGAGATCCCGGGCTATCTGGCCGGGGCAATATTCAAGGACCGGCAGACCGCCTATGCGGCAGGCATTCACCCCACCACCCAAGCGGGGATTGCTGGTCCCGACACCGGGGTGTATTCGATCTGCATGTCTTCCGGCTACGCCCACGACAAATTCGATGGCGACCTGATTACCTACACCGGCGCTGGGGGAACGGACCGAAACACGAAACGACACATCTCCGACCAAACCCTTACGAAGTGGAACTTGGGGTTAGTCAGGAACCATGAAAATGGCCAGCCCATCCGCGTGCTGGCGCGCCAATCCGTGATCACCGGCAATGCCAGGGACAGCAACTACGTCTACTTAGGTCTGTACGACGTCATCAGCTGGGGATGGGACGAAACCGAGGGCTTCAAGATCTTGGTATACCAACTGCAAGCCGTATCCGGCAGCCGCATGCCCGACCCAGAACCGTTCATTTCGCTCGCCGCCGGTTCCCTGATTCCGCCGGGCAGGACGGTCGTCACCGTGCACAGGATCATTCGGGATCCCAAGGTGAAGCTTTCCCTCAAAAAACTCTACGATGACCAATGTCAGATATGCGAAACCCGACTGTTCACCGCAGCCGGCCCGTATTCCGAGGGCGCCCACATCCGCCCGCTGGGGGCACCACACCACGGACCGGATTCACTGGCCAACATGTTGTGCCTGTGCCCGAACTGCCACACCATGTTCGATGGCCGAGCCTTGTGGGTCGACGACCAGGGCGCCATCCACAACACGGCCGGTCCATGCGGAACACTACGGGTCAAGCCCGGGCACTCCCTGGATTTTTCACACCTCACCTACCACCGTGAACTCTGCGGAGTTCCATCCTCTTAGGTCTCCGTTCGAAACAGTCCCTGGGCCCAGGACAGTCCACCTCTTTCAGCGACCTCGAGCGGATGAGTGCTCGAACTGTTTCGTTCAACCGCCCAACGCTCGAACCGTTCCTAAGTTTCAGGTCATCGGTCATTTCCTTTCGACACGCCGTACGGAACGACACGCCGAACTGTTTTTCTGCGCCAAAACAATTCCCGCAGTGTGGATAGATATGCGATTTCATTGGATTTCCGGGGTTCTAAGAACCCTTTTTATCCACAAGGGGTGTGGGTGATTTCAATGTTCAATACTCAGGGTTGACCACATCATGTTGTGGTCCAGGCTAACCTAAACCACAACATGTAGTATTGGAATGTCTCGTCAACACACGTGAGATAAAAAGAAAGCGCAGACTGGCAGGTCCACGCTCTCACTCCAACAACTACGAAGCGGCACGCTCAATAAGTCGATGGATCTTCTGGTTTGAAGTTCCTCAAGCTTAGAAGTGAGCTGGGCCGGTGTCAAAGACGCCAGCCCGGGCTATTGGGTACCCGTTTCGGGAAAGGTCAAGGTCATGGCCACCATACGAATTCGCATTCGTCGCACCATCCGAATCAAGCCGATTCGCCGATAGACCGGGCTAAAAACCGGGGTTGGGTTGCTCGCAGCTTACTTGTGACCCACCCAACCCGTTCAACCCAACTTCTTTCTTAAGGATTTACCATGCACATCAATCGCTACGACATTGTCCCGGCCGGCCTGTGGTGGAAGCTTACCTACAACGGCGTCAACCTTGGAACCCATTTCTCCCAAGACCAGGCCTACGATGCTGCGCGGCATCATGCCCTGATGGTCGGCGGTGGAGAGATCTCCATTCACGGGAAAGATGGTCGCATTCGGGAAAAGAACACCATTTCCCCTGCCAACGATCCCCGGCACATCCGAGGGTAACCCGGGCTTTTTAGGAGGTTCTGAACACGGTCCAGCAGCATGTCCTCTGCCTCCTTTCTGGAAGGGAAACAGGGGACATGCTCGGCGGTGACTTTGGGATTGGTCAGCGCTTCGCTCGTAGTATTGCCTGCCCAGGTGTGCTCGGTACTCGCTGATTGCGTCCTGACGGTGGCCGCCTACCTCGATGGATCCCTTCATCAGGGTTCCTGCTCCAATCTCCAGGCATCATTGCCGCCGATAACAGCACATATGAAATCTTGAAGTGATCCTATTGCAGAATCTGCAGAATAGGACTCGGTGATATGGCGTCCGCGTCGATAGGCGCTTTGTTTCAGAAAGCCCCGTGGTTACAGGAATCATTGGCGGCCGGGGTGCACCTGTGCGAACGAGGCGCCGCCGCCGCTTTCATGCCTCGAGCGCGCCGACCTTGATCAATACCTTCGAGGACGCAGCCGAATCCAGCGCCATAGCGAAGGCTGCCCCCGCCTCGGCCAGTGGGAGGTCGTGCCTAATGACCTCAGCCAAGAACTTGTGCTCTGCCAACAATTCCACCGCCTCGTCCAGCTCCGTCTCGAAGCGCTGCGAACCAAAAACCGTCAGCTCGCGCAGACCGAGTTCCGAGAGCGAGATCGACACGGCGTCTCGGGGCAGGATCCCCAGCTGCACCACCGCTCCGCCGCGACGAGTCGCATCCAGCACGACCTGCAGGCTCGCCACCGCTCCTGCAGCCTCCACGCTCTCGTCACAGCCGAGCGATTCAGGGCCTTCCCCTTGCCGGATGTTGAAGGTCTCATCGACGCCCATGGAGCTGGCCACATCCAGCGCGCAGGGCTGCAAGTCCGAGATCGCAACTTAGACCGCACCGCGCAGCTTCAGCACCGCCGCGGCCAACAGACCGATCGGCCCGGCGCCGCTGACAAAGCAACGAGCACCCTCAATGCGGCCCGCAGCGCGATCGATCCCATGCAGGGCGATTGCCAGCGGTTCGGCCAACGCCGCGGTGCGCAGGTCCAGCCCCTTGGGCAAGCGGAGCAGCTGCCGGGCTTGGACATGCAGCACCTCGACCAATCCGCCCTGGGTGTGAGGCATGGTGCTGGCGCTACCCAGATAGGTGCCGCCCTGGGTCAGGTGCATGCCCAATGGGCTGGCCCCGGGTTCCGGGAAGGGTGTTGCCGGGTGGATCGCCATGGCATCCCCGACGCGCCATCCGGTGACGCCCTCACCGAGCTCGCGCACCCGGCCCACCACCTCGTGGCCCAGGACCAGCGGCTCCTTGACCTCGAAGGAGCCGTTGCGGCCATGCTGCCAATAATGTAGGTCGGATCCGCAGATCCCGCCATAGGCGATATCCACCGCCACCTCCCCGGGACCGACCGGAGTTTCCTACAAATCTTCCACGCGCAGGTCCTTGGGTCCGTGTACCACTACTGCCTTCACTGCAACTCCTTGGATTCTCTTCACTCTTGTCTTGCAAGCCCGCCGGTGCGGGCAATCTCTAGCGGGCCACGGGCTCGCTTTGCTCAAGCATCCCGAGTTCGTCGCGGCGCGGCATGCCTTCCCAGTCGCCCGGGACCATGCAGGCAAAGGCGCCTGTGCGCACGGCTGTTTCCAAACGGGCCAGCGGATCTAGGCCGTTGAGCAGTTCGGCAATGTAGCCGGCAACAAGTGCATCCCCGGCGCCCGCGGTGTCAACCACCGGCAACCTGATCGCATCGCGCCGATACTCTTTGCAGTCGATCAGCGCCACGGCGCCCGCATCATCCAGCTTGATGATGACCTGCCGCGGGCCCAGCTCGGCGATCCGGTGGGCCAGCTCCATAGGGTCCTCGCTGCGACCCACGGCAATGGCTGCTTCCTCGTCCCCGGCAAAGACCACGTCGACCTTGGCCAGGATGGCCCGGTAGGCCGCCCCCGCCTCTTCCTCGCTCCACAGGCCTTCCAACCCGCGAAGAGCTGGGTAGGGGTCATGCCGCCCGGGTAGACCGGAATGTTCGCAGTCACCGCGGCGGCAACGATCTTTGGATTGTAATCGGGATGATCAGGAAGCGAGTGGGCGTCTTCCCAAGCACCACATCCCAGATCTCCACCGGGAGGAACGATTCACATCGTGAATGTGCATCTTGTCTTGGCCAGCTGGTTGATACGCTCAATGCATGCGTGCAATTGAAGAAATCATTGCCGGTCGACTGACCGGTGACCGTGGGCAAGCGGCCCATCACCGCCACATTCTGACGGTGTTCGGTCTATATGCACGCCCAGCCGGCATACCGATCGCTGTGGCAGCCATTGTTCAACTTCTCCAAGATCTTGGTGCTGAACCTGCCAGCGTTCGTTCATCGATCTCCAGGCTGAAGAAACGTGAAGTTCTCACCAGTGAACGGATCAATGGAGAAGCCGGTTACGCACTTTCCACCGCTTTGGAAGAACACATGCGTGTGGGTGATGAACGCATCTTCTCACCCCACCCGGCACGGGCCTCCGATCCGTGGCTGTTGGTGTCGTTCTCGGTTCCGGAGGCCCAACGCGGCCAGCGGCACAAAATCCGCAGCGGGCTCTCGCGCATGGGATTTGGCGTGGTTAGTGCAGGTCTCTGCGTTGCACCCGGGCATGTCTACAATGAGGCCCTCGAGTATCTTCAGGACAACGACCTGCTCCAGTTCGTAGACTTCTTCCACGCCAATCACGGCGGACCTGAGGAATTGCGCACCAAGGTTGCCCAATGGTGGGATCTGGATTCTCTGGAGTCGCACTACCAAGAATTCATTGACAAGTACTCGCCTCTTCTCTCCCGCTGGGGCAAGCCAGCCCAGCAGACGGAAGCCGGCTCCCGGGAAGCGTTTGGCGACTTCATCCGGTTGGTGACCGATTGGCGCACCTTACCGTACCTCGATCCGGGACTTCCTCTCGAGGCGTTGCCCGAAACCTGGAAGGGCGGCGCGGCGCGCTCCCTTTTCCTTGACCTTCGGGCCCTACTTGGTCCGCTGGCCGGATGGCATGCCCAGCAGGTCATCCACGGAGCGGGCAACCCTGGCGACCCAGGACAAATCGGGCAAGGCCACGGCGCAACTGCAAAGACTCCGTAGCGAACTGCTCGGGGTCAATGCCGCGGAGCATTGGTGCATCCGCCCATGCTCCGAAGTTCCCGAACCAAAACGGCAGGTCGAAGCAATGTCCGCTCAATACCCCGGGCTGGGAGCTACGCAGGTTGAGCCGCACAAGCTCGGTCTTCAACCCCTGTTCGGTGTAGGCCGTCGTAAGCTCTGTCGGGAATCGCTGGAACTGGATCCATGACGAAATATCCACGAGTCGTTCATATGGGTCTTTCGATCGATCAAGGGTTTCCGTGCCGGGTGACAGCTCTCCTTCATCCAACATTGAGATCCACCCATCGACCTCTTCATGGGTCACAGTCCTCTCCTCGGGTGACCCAAAAAAGAACATCCCCGTTTCCTGTGCCGTGAAACTGAACAGAACCTCCTCGACGTGGACATTCTGCGCACACCATCGGGCCTGCAAGAAATTATCCGGGATGTTCTCAGCTTGGCTGGGCAAGTACCCGGAGGCTGCATGGCCCAGAGGACGAGGCTCCGCGGTTTCCTGCAGAGCGTCGACGCCTGCCTTAAGCAAGTCTTGGGTCTCGGCGTTCTCAAGCGTCCGGGGATGCAGTCGTCGTGCGGCTTCATCCCGCACGCTGTTCAGCCGCTCGCGGGTCCAGGGTTCACGCGTCGCCATGCTCAGCAACGCCACGCGGCGCATGAGCCCTCGCGCGGCCGGATCCAGGCTGAGCAGGTGCACGTACCAGGCTCCTGCGGATTGGCCGGCCAACGTGACCTCGTCCGGGTTCCCGCCGAATGCACCGATATTCTCCTGGACCCATTCAAGAGCTAGGGCCAGATCCTGCAGCGGACGGTCCGGTGTTCCAGGAGGCGCCAGGTGAGCCACCGGGCCGATCCGGTAGTTAACCGTCACCACCACCATGCCCTCAGCGGCGAGCAACGAGCCGTCATACCACTCGTTCGATCCGCCGCCGCTCATCCAGGCGCCCCCATGGACGAAGACCATGACGGGCAATCCAACGGCGTTTTCGGGTGCCCACACGTTGAGGAAGAAGGCATCATCGGTTTGTGGGTTTTCGTTACCGGTCCCCATGGCAGCAGCCAGCCGACTGGGAAGTTGGGGGAAGACAGGAACCTCGGCCAGTCGTCCGACCACCAATTGGCCGTTGGCGGCAACCGGGGCAGCAAACCGTTCACCGTTGGAAAGCTGCGCATACCGGATGCCGAGCACCGAACGAATTCCCACTTCGTTGATCGTTTTCTTAAACCCGCCGGGGGCCAGAGACGTCGAGGTTCCCATCTTTTTCCGTTTCCTAGAGCTTGGTAGAAATGTAGTCGGTCTCGGTCAACCCGTTGCCATGGAGTTCATAGCCCATGGGGGCGGCGATCGAGGCGTGACGGGTTCCAGTATTGATGTCCCGCCACATTCGTCCAAGCAGGCTGTTCTCGGCAAAGGCAGCGGTGCCGTGGAGCCAGCAAAGTTCATTGACAGCCTCCACCAGTTCATGGCCCGCATGCCCGATTCCGCCGCGGTTCCGCGCACGGTCGGCCAGCGGGATCGGAGTGGTGCTGGCAGCAGCGGCGTCGATGTCGGCGGCGGAACGCTGGAGCAGCAACAAGGCCGAGTCGATCTTCATACTCGTTTGCCCCAGGTTTTGCACGAAAGCGCCGGAATCGATTTGGCGCTTGTAGTGGGTGTAGGTGATCCCGCGGGTCTGGGCCTTTTCCGTGACGTAGTCCAGGGCCGCCGCAGCGGCCCCCAGGGACGCTGCCTGGATGGTGGTTGACATCGTCAGGTGCGGGGTGAGGCGCCGTGCGAACGTTGCATCCGGGTCCTTCTCGTTCGCATCTCCCATCAGCTGGGTGAAGGTGATGACCCGGTCCTTTGGCACCCACAGGTCTTCGGTGGCCATGGTGTTGGAGCCGGAGCCGCGCATGCCAATGGTGTACCAGGTGTCCTTGACTTCGTATTCGCCCCGGCGCATCAACGCAAAACCGATCTGCGGGGTTTCGCTTGCCCCGTCCTTGATAAAGAGAATGCCAATGGCCCACTCGGAGTGCGAGGAGTTCGAGGCAAACGGCCATTCGCCGCTAACGCGCCAACCGCCGGCGTCGGGAGTCGCGGTGCCCTGCGGGCTGGCGAAGATCGAAGCCATGCGCACCGGGCCATCGGCGAACACCTCGTCGAGAACCGCATCGGAATACCGATTAGCAAGCATGACGGAACCGTTGGAGATCACGGTGCACCAGGCAGCGGCCGGATCGTAGAACGCAATGGCGCGTGCCACCTCCAGGAGCATCGAGGCTCCGCCTTCATATCCCCCATAGCGCCGCATAGCCGCGATGCGCATGGCCCCAATTGAGTCTAGCGCCGCAATGGATTCATCGGACATCACGCGCTGCTGATCTGCAAGCACTGCGTTCTTACGCAGCAGCGGGCCAATCTCGTGGACGCGCTTGACGATCTCGGCAATGGTTTCCTGAGATGGGGCGTCTCTTACGACCAGACGGGCTGTTTTGCTGGACGGGTCTACTGCTACTTGGGTCATTGTTCTGCCTAACCTTCTAAGTTGAGTGTTGCCAGGGGCGTGCGCAGGTTTTCCTCGCCGAAGGTTCGGCGGACCTCATGGAGATCCATGAATTCCTGGCACCGGGTAATGCGTCCGTCGGTGACGTTCATGATGGTGACGATGTCGTTGTCAAAGAACAGGCCATCATGGGTGCGGGCGGTTTCGCGCAGGTGTGTCACGACCATCGATTGCTCGGCATCCAGGTACATGCCCCGCATTTCCATGGCCGCGCTGCCCGGAACAAACGTTGAGGCGAGCGTTCCGATCAATTCATTGAAAAACGCGTCGGCGCCGTAGTAGGTGCGCGCCAAGGAAGAGTGCTGTCCAACGACCGTCCATTCCATGTCGTCCGTAATCACCGCGCGAGCAGATTGTCCATCCCCGGCGGCCTGGGCCTCCCAGAACCGCCGGACAACCTCCAGCTGCGGTCGCGGCGATTGTTCTGTCATGCTCCGGTACCCGTTGTCACACCGGGAGCGGCCAAAAGCGTGATATTGAAGTCGTCGCAGGCATTTTGCAGGCGCTGTTCAGTCTCTTCGTCCATTTCCCATCCGCGCTGTGGCCCGGCGTAGTCGGCGGGAATCGCGACGGCACGGAAGAACTTCTCGAGGTCGCCGGGAGCCGACATGACCAGCCATTTGGCTTCAACATCGGGACTCGCTTGGAAGGTGTGCGGCACGTCCTTGGGCATCAGGATGCAGTCGCCAGGTCCCAACGTCACCCCGTCTGCCTCGGCAGCCCAGAATGTCACGGTGCCTTCAAGGATGTAAAAGATCTCATCCTCACCGTCGTGTTCGTGTAATGGCGGCTCCGAGGCAAGCTTCGAGTGGGTCAACGCCATCATGAATCGCCCGTCGGTCATTTCACTGGTGATGATCGGCTGGATCAAGTCACCCAGGAACCAGAGGTTTTCGCGTTCGGACTGGCGGACAACGCTCAGACGGCTGGTCTGCTGCTCAATTTGCTGTGTCAACTGGATGCTCCTTCAAGAGTGGCGGTGCATTGGCACCGAACGATATGACCGAAGCTACTACGGTCGCAATGCATCTGCAACAACAGTTTGTGAAGTGCGTCATATTGCAACAATATGGACGGACGTGCAAAAAGAGCTATACAAGATGGTATTTGTCTGGCAGGCTACTGCTCACAGGAAGTTCTGCGGATGCTCGCCAGCCGCAGAAGAACCAGCCAAGGAGCAGAAAAATGATCTTGACATCCGAATCCCTGGACTCGCAGCTCCTCCGCGAGACCTTTGCCCACTTCCCGTCAGGGGTTGCCGCAATGGCCGCCGAGGTCGACGGATCCGCCCATGCACTGGTTGCATCGTCGTTCACCGTCGGTGTCTCACTTGAGCCGGCGCTTGTGATGTTCGCGGTGCAAAAGCGCTCAGGAACATGGCCAATTCTGCGCAACGCCCCACGCGTAGGCGTCTCCATCCTCGGCCAGGACCAAGGCCCCCTCTGCCGGCAGCTGGCCAATCGCGACAAGAATGCGCGGTTCGCCGGCGTAGACGTTCATCAACTAGATTCCGGCGCTTTGCTGCTTCCCAATGCCTCACTCTGGTTTGAATGCAGTATTTACGACGAGCACCCCGCAGGCGACCATGACGTGGTGTTACTGGAAATCCACGCTCTTCACGTCGATAAAGAGACCAGCCCGTTAGTCTTCCACGATTCCACATTTCGACAACTGGTGGCATAACCACTCAACTGACAAGCATCATGGCATCTATCAGATCCATGACGATCGTTAGTTCTCCAGTAGCACTCAATCGCACCGCAGGTGCGATGACCGAAATATTGAGCATGCCGTCCGCGCATGTTCTGAGAGTTCAAAGCCGTGGCCTTTCCACGGAATCACCACTTCCCCTCTCCGACATCTACTCGCGAAGGTTTCCAACATGAGTGAATCGACAACGACTGCCTTACCAACCGAGTCCAGCCTCCCTATGGATCGGAAGGAAAAACGCAAGATCATCCTTGGTGTGGGCATTGGAAATGCCCTCGAATGGTACGACTGGACCGCCTATTCCATCTTTGCCGCGTATTTTGCCGGCCAGTTCTTCCACGCCAAAGATCCGGTCACCGCACTTCTTGGGACGCTCGCAATTTTCGGTGCAGGCTTCTTCATGAGGCCTCTGGGCGGCTTATTCTTCGGGTGGTTCGCCGATCGATTTGGTCGCCGTCAGGCTATGTCGATTTCGATGATCATCACCGCCGGAGGCAGCCTGCTCATCGGAATCTCGCCGAACTACCAAATGATCGGCGCTGCCGCGGCCGTCTTCCTACTTGTAGGTCGCATGCTCCAAGGCCTGGGACACGGTGGTGAAGTGGTTTCCTCGTTTACATACGTCACGGAAATGGCCCCACGAAAATCTCGTGGCCTGTGGTCTTCCTCGGTGTTTGTATTTGTCACCCTCGGCGTCATTGCTGCAACGCTGCTCGGAGCCATCCTCTCCTCGACGCTTGGCACGGACGCCGTGCGTGAGTGGGCCTGGCGGATTCCATTCATTCTAGGAGGCGTCTTGGGGATCTATGCTCTCCACCTGCGCCGTAAGTTGGATGAAACCCCGATGTTCCGCGCCAAGGTGGAAGAGGCAGAGGCGGCCAAGGCCGCAGGCATCACTGTTCCCCGCACACGTGGGTTGATGCGTGAGATCTGGCGCTACCGCCGCGCCTGCCTGCGGATTGTTGGGCTGGCTGCGGGTGGCACGGTTATGTTCTATGTTTGGTCGATCATGGCCCCCGCGTTCGCAATGGGTCCGCTGGGAATGAACCCGACGCACGTCTTGTGGGTCAGCACCGGAGCAAACGTCTTCTTTATGATTTGCTTGGTATTTTGGGGGTGGCTCTCGGACCGTATTGGTCGTAAATTCAACTGGTATTTCTTTGCCATCGGCGCCATGTTATTGATCATTCCGCTGACGCTAGTCCTCAACGGCGGCCCGGAGCTCTGGCGGCTTGCCTTCTACATGGGTATCGGCATGGTCCTGATTTCAGCGCCAACAGCAATTATGCCAGCCACCTTTCCGGAGCAGTTCCCCACGCATGTAAGAGCCGTGGGCATGGGACTTCCTTACTCCATTGCTGGGGCACTGGCAGGTGGCACGGCACCGTACCTGCAGACGTGGCTATATTCCCAAGGCAGCCCCCGGATCTTTGATATCTATCTGATCGTGCTCTGTGCATTCGTCCTCATCGCCGCCATCGCATCTCCCGAGACGAAAGGCAAGGACCTCAACGATGACGCCCTGGTCGAGGTCGTCTAGCGAGTTTCAGACAATCTCATGAGGGGTGGACGAGCTTTGGTTCGTTCACTCCTCATGTTTTTTGGCATTTTCCTCGACTCCATGGACAGGTTAACCGACTTTCACTGGTTCCGAGACGGCGTTGAGGATCTGCAGCTGCTCATCCGAGAGCTCGAGCGTTGCCGAGGCCATAAGCGCGGGCAGCTGTTCAACGCTGCTGGCACTGGCGATCGGTGCCACCACGTTGTCGCGGCTGCGAAGCCAGGCAAGTGCCACGGTGGCGGCTTCCACGTTCAATTCTTCTGCCACGGACACCAGGGCATCCACCACGCTGAGCCCGTGGTCGTTGAGGTAGCCCGCAGCCATGCCACCGCGTGCCTTGCCCTCGAGGTCAGCGGCCGAGCGGTACTTGCCCGTCAGGAACCCACTGGCCAGCGAGAAGTACGGCAGCACCGCGAGCTGGTGGCGTGCCGAGACCTCGGCCAACTCGGTTTCGAAGTCCTCCCGCGCCACCAGGTTGTACTTCGGCTGCAATGCCACCGGAGCGGCAAAACCCTCGGCACGGGCCACGGCGAACCACTCATCGATCCGCTCTGCCGGGAAGTTCGAGAGGCCAATGTGGCGGATCTTGCCGCTGCGGACCAGGACGTCGAAGGCTGCCGCACTCTCAGCGATGGGCGTGTTCGGATCGTACTGGTGTGCGTAATACAGGTCGATGTAGTCGGTGCCCAACCGCGTGAGCGAGGCATCTGCGGCGGCTGCCACGTTTCTGGCAGACAGCCCGGGGAACTCGGGGTGCTGTGCGACTTTGGTGGCCACCACCAGACGTTCTCGATCACCTTTGGCCAGCCACGAGCCAATGATTCTCTCGGACTCTCCACCCGAGTTGCCTTCGACCCACACCGAGTAGGAATCGGCGGAGTCAACGAAGTTGCCACCGGCTTCCACAAACTCGTCAAGCACACCGTGGGAGGTGGCTTCGTCCGTGGTCCACCCGAAGGTATTTCCTCCAAGGTTCAGTCCGAAGACATCGAGGTCCGAGGTTCCGAGGATACTCATGCGCGCTCCTATGTGCAGATTGGGGTGTCATGCTGCGGCGACTGGCCGCTACTAGGGCCAACCTCGCAGCTCTTCGTCCTATTCCACCCCGTCACTAGACAGCTGGCTCTTCACGCCGGCGAGCGTCCAGTCCGTCATGAGCGCTGCAGGTCTGCGGGCGGATGCTCGGCAACGCAGAACAGGTTGCCTTCCGGATCGGCGAGGGTGGTCCATTGGACGTGCGGCACCTCGTCGAGGACATCCCACTGGTGCACGGCACCCAGCCCGATCAGGCGTTCGACCTCCGCCGCCAGGGAAACCCACGGCACGGTGAGGCCCCAGTGGGCCACCTGGCGTTCGGCACGGGGCGCGGCTTCCTGTTGGAAGAACATCCCGAATCCACCCGGTCCGTTGGGCGGCAGGTAGACGCTATCCTCGCCGATCGAGGATTCGGCACCGGTGGCCGCCGCCCAGAACTTCGCCAGGGCGGTGGGATCCTCGGCCTCAAGGTTGATGGCTCCAAGGGCGAGCTGGTGATTGGCCACGGGTGCAAGAATAGCTTGCACAACCGACATGTCCGGGAGCTTGAATGACAGGGAATCCGGAAGCGCTCACCTTGATTGCGGTGAGAGTTCCACACGCCCCTCGACAAGATGGACATCCACCTCGATGACTTCCCCGTTTTCCAGGCGTGCGAATTCCCGTCCATGCAGTGCGGAGAGCACCGAGCGCATGAGCGTGCCGTGGGTGACGATGACCAGGCGCCGCCCGCGGTGGTAAGCCGCCAACCATGCCAAGGCGGCGGTTCCCCGCAACACCACCGATTCGGCACTTTCCCCGCCCTCCAGCAGGTCGGCCCTGGCCTGCTCGTCCAGGCCCGCAACGCGTGCGCCCTCCGCATGGCCATAGTCCTTTTCCACCAGGGCGGGAACCTCCACCACGGCACCGGCGCCCAGCCGCTCCGCTATAATCCGCGCTGTTTCACGAGCCCGGCCCAGGGTGGAACTGACCACCAGATCCCATGGACCGCTCTCGGCGAGCGCCTCGGCCGCGGCCAGGGCCTGTGCCCTGCCGGTGTCGTTCAGCGGGATGTCAGCTCTCCCCTGCAACCGTCCCGTGCGGTTCCATTCCGTTTCCCCGTGGCGGACCAGGGCCCAGCTGTACTGGATCATGCCGCTTGCACTTCGGTGGTGCCGGATTCCTCGAAGAACACATGTGCCTTCTCGACCACCGGTCGCACCAGCTCCCCCTCTTTCGGAATCCAGCCACCCACCAGCACGCGCAAGGGCGTGCCTGCCCAATCCAGGCTCGTTTCATACCCATGCCTGCCATAGAGCGCCGAGGTGACGCGCGCCAACGGGGCATCGGTTCGTGCCTGGCCGGCAACGGGTTCCAGCCGCACCGCGGTTGGCGCGACGGCAGCAACCGCACGCCGCGGGCGCGAGCCGGCCGGCGGCCATTCACCGACCAGGTGCGCGACCCGATTCCCGTGGGCACTGCTCCCGACCGAGACTTTCAGCCCGGGATGGTCCCCATGGAAATGCCCGTCAACCAGGGTGCCCGGGAAGAGCGTGGCATCAGAGACAAATGATGCGACAAAGGAGTTCACCGGATTCTCCAGCAAGTCCCTCGGCGTTCCGATTTGTTGGATCTTCCCGTGGTTCAGCACCGCCACCCGGTCCGCCAACCCGAGGGCCTCGGCGCGGTCGTGGGTAACGTGCACAGCCGTCAGTCCTTCTTCCCGGGTCAGGGCCCGCAGTTCCAGCCGGAGCCTGGCCCGCAGCGGTTCGTCCAGTGCGGACAGAGCCTCGTCCAGCAGCAGCGCCTGCGGCTTGGCCACGATCGCCCGGGCCAGGGCCACGCGCTGGCGCTGTCCGCCGGAGAGTGCCGCGGGTTTCCGGTTCGCGTATTCGGCCAGCCCGACCTGCTCCAGCACCGCTGCAACGCGCTTGGCAAGCTGTGTCCGTGGAACACCTGCCAGCTTCAGCGGATAGCCGATGTTGCCTGCCACGCTCAGGTGCGGCCAGATCGCGTGGTCCTGGAAGACGATGCCCAGCCCGCGCTTCTCGGGCGGCACCCAGCTGCCGGCCCCTGCCACGGTGCGCCCGCCGATCGCGAGGCTGCCCGCACTCGGGTGCAGGAAACCGGCAATGGTGCGCAGCAACGTCGTCTTGCCCGATCCGGAGGGACCGAGCAGGGCCAGGAATTCGCCGTCCCGCACGTCCATCTCGATCCCGTCCAGGCCCACGTGCCCGTTGCCGTAGATAAGGCCCAGCTTGCTCAGTTCAATGGTTGCCACGAGGATTTGCCTTTCACTGGATTTTCTACTTGTCCACACGGCGGTTGGCCAGTGCGGCGGTGGCCGAGAGGCCGAGGATCCCCACCAACGCGACCAGCAGGGCCAGGGCCGAGGCCCCGCCGTAGTCGCCCGACTGCTGCAGGTTGAAGATGGCCACGCCGAGGGTCTGGCTTCCGGGTGCGACCAGCAGGATGGAGATGGTCAGTTCCCGCACCGCGGTCAGCAGCACCACCACCCCGCCGGTCACGGCTGCCGGGACCGCCAAGCGTGCCGTGACATCGAGCAGGGCGCGTAAGGGGGTTGCCCCGGCGGTGCGGGCGGCCTCCTCCAGCGTGGAGGACACCGAGGCCAGCGGGGCACGCACGGCCTGGACCACCAGGGCCATGAACGCCATGACGTAGGCCCCCAGGATCACCCACGAGGTGTTGAAGATCCCCAGCATCGGGGCAATGAGCAACCACCCCACCGCGACCACCAATCCGGGCAGGGCCTGGGGCAAGGTTGCCGCAACGTCGAGCGGACCGTTGCTGCGGTGCGTGCCACGGGTCAGCAGCAACGCGATGCCTAGTCCCAGCACCGTGCAGCACGCCGCCGCTCCCCCGGCCAGCATGATCGAGTTCGCAATCCCGGAGACCGCACCCGGCGAGGTGGACGCCCGGATGATGTTGTCCAGGGCCAGGTTTTCGATCGTCAAGGGCACACCCGGGGCAGGCAGCAGGGCCTGGGTGGCCAGTGCCAGCAGCGGCACCAGGCAGATGAGACCGACCCACAGCCACAACAGCACCAGCACGGGGATACGTGCGGCGCCCAGTTCCAGTTTCATGCTGGTTCCCTCGTTCCCCAGCTGGGTGCCGGTGGGCAGTTTCCGCTGGGCCAGCACCGTGAGCACCGCGAGCACCAGCAGGACCAGGCCGATGGCCGAAACCGCGGGCAGCGGGTTGCTGGTGGTGCTGGAGGCCAGGTAGCGATACACCAGGGTGGTCAGGGTGGTGCATCGCTCGGGAAGCCCGATCAGCGCCGGGATGCCGAAGTCGGACAGGTTGGCGACCAGCGTGAGCACGAATGCGGCGAGCAGCCCGGGGCGCAGCAGCGGCAATGTCACGGTGCCGAGCACCCGGGCGGTTCCCGGCCCGGAGATGCGCGCGGCCTCCTCCAGGTTCCCCGGGATCCGCCGAAGGGCGGCGGCGATGACCAGGTAGGCCACGGGGTAACCAACGGATTGCCATCGAGGGTGTCTTTGAATAAACGTGTACGGTCGCGGGTCAGGCGTGGCAATCCAGTTACCGTGCCTTTGTCAGAGTTCTCCACACCCCTACAGGGTCGGAACCAAACCGTCGGCGGCTGGGCGGAAGATGGAGGCATGGACAACAATATCCATGCATCCGAGGCACCCGCCGGGCAGGGCCCGGCCCGCAAGGCGGGCGGGTTGCGAAGGATCGCGGCCCCGTTCGTGGTCGCTACGCCGTCCGGGGTGCGGATCCGCACCCGGTTGCGCCCCACCGACACCGAGGCCCAAGCGCTCAGGATGATTGGTGAGCACCTAGGGCATCTGTACCGCACGGATGTGGCCGGCCGCGTGACCCTGGGCCGGGTGCCGGCCGCGGAGCGGGGCCGGACCGAACGCAAGCGGAACCTCACCGCCGCATCTTCTTCTCGGTGGGCGGGGTCTATCACCCGGTCCGCCGAGGACCAATACCAGCTGGGTCTGCGGTGCTTGGTGGCGGAGGTCTCTCACCTGCGGGCGGCCACCGAGGCCCTTCACCGCCGCATCGCCAACACCGTGGGCGAAGATTCCGGCAACGGCCGCGGTTATCGGACCGAGGCGGAGCGGTTCCAGAAAACCCGCCGCCTGGCCCAGCTCCAAGAACGCCTCGAGACGGCACAGGCGGCGCTGGCCGTTGGCCGCCCCTCGATCACGCTGGGCGGCAGGCGCCTCTGGAAGACCCGCAACCGCCTGGCCGATGCCAACCTCACCCGGGAGCAGTGGGAGAAACGGTGGTCGGCCTCCCGGATGTTTTTGACCGCGGACGGGGAATCCGGGCGCATCGGCGGCAACCAGACCATCCGCCTGACCGCTGCCGGGACCGGGCTTCCCGGAAATTTGTCCGTCAAGGTCCCCACCCCGTTGGTCCCGGCCCTGGGTGACCGACTGGTGCTGTCGGTCCCCGTCGCGTTCGCCCACCGCGGTGATGAATGGGCTGACCGGGTCGTCTCACGGCGGTGCATCCGCTACGACATCGGCTTCGACCCCGGGAAGGGCCGCTGGTACCTGGATGCCTCTTGGGGCCACGGCGACGTGCAGGCACCGCCGCTCGAGGTTTTGCAGGCATCGGGGGTGGTGGGGGTGGATTTGAATGCCGACCACCTGGCCGTGGCCCGGCTGGATGCCTCCGGCAACCCGGTCGGAACACCGATCAGCATCGCCCTGGGGTTGGCCGGGCTGAACGCCGGCACCCGGGACGGGCGGCTGCGGGCGGCGATCACCGCGCTGCTGGATTTCGCCCGGGACACCGGTGCGACCGCGATCGCCATCGAGAACCTGGACTTCAAGGACGCCCGAGACACCGGCCGGGAGACCATGGGCCGCGGGGCACGGGGCAAGCGCTTCCGGCGCACCGTGCACGAGATCCCCACCGGGAAATTCCGGGATCGCCTGGTGGGGATGGCCGCCAACCGCGGACTGTCCGTGATCGCGGTCGACCCGGCGTATACCTCACGGTGGGGCGGCCAACATTGGCACAAACCCCTCCAAGAAGCTTCCGGTGGGACGGTGACGCGGCACCACGCCGCGTCCGTGGCCATCGGCAGGCGCGCCCTCGGATGCCCGATTAGGCGACGGGAGGACGGTCCCCGCACCCGACAGTGGACGGGTGCGGGCAAACCCAGTCCCAGGCCCGGTCGGGCACCCGGGGGTGCGGCCACCGGCACAGGCCCGGTTCGCCCGGCGGCCACGAGCCGCACGGGCCCGCCGGGAACCGGCCGGCGGCAGCCTCCCAAGACCGTTCGGGGAGCACATGCGTCGCTAAAACGCATCTGAACAGAACGGTAGGAATGCACCGCCAGCGGGAACAAGAACACGGTTCAACACCCGCCGACGATGCTCACCTTGGCATCGTTTGCCATCCATATGCAGTGTCTTGTTCACCGGGCAGTTGGAGCCGAGCCGCGCCATCCAGGTCCATGCGCCAATGAAGGAAGGGCAGTAACACAAACCAACGCAGCACTCCCTTGAACGGCACGTTGCAGCGTTCGAGCACCACTGGCGTGAATGCCCCAATTACGATGTCCAGCGTTGCCGACACCTTGGCACTGACTACCGAGTTCAGCGCGGCGGTAGCCACCACCGGACCATCGACGTGCGCAGCGCCTTGGGCACGACCCCTGCAGGGCCAGCGCTATTAGCGGCTGTCCAACGAGTCCTGCTGCAGCGACCGACACGACCACGCGCAGCACACCGAGCCAGACCCCGAAGGAAACTTCTTCCCTGCACGCACTTGCGGCGTCTGGATTTGCCCGCCGAGAGCGGACACGTGCTTACGTTCGGCGATTCTGTGCTCGATAGTTTGGGTCGACATGTGGGTAAAACTTACTTCACCAGGGAGTTGTAGAAGCCAACGGCCGCGGCCTGGCCGTTGGCGATCTCCACTTGGTTCGAATCCAGCAGGTTGATCTCGCCCAGCCCCGGGGCGCCTTCCGGAACACCGGATCCTCACGTACCGGAAGATATGGGACTGCTCAACGGCCAGTTCCTGGCCTTCCTGATTTTCGGAATCGGCAAAGACACCGACGGGCTGCGAAACTTAGGGGACGCCGTCGCTGGGGTAGCTCACGGCGATGGGCGAACCCTTCGTGGCCAACTCGCGGGCCACGAAGTCCACCACGATGTCGATCTCGGCGCTGCCCTCGGCCACGGCTTCGCCGCCCGGACCGTTGCTTTCCAACACGCTGGGCACGTCCCCCGGCGGTGCGGCTTGCGAATGGTTGGTGCTGGATGGAACTGATCTTCAGAGCAGTACCGGAAGCCGTAACGGAATCGGTGCCTCGCGGGAGGCGACCGCGGCGGGCACCGGCACCCGGACCGGCGTGGCCGAGAGCTGTCCGGCGCCGGCCTTGATGACGCTGAACCAGCTGGGGTCCGCCCCCGGCGGGGCTTGGGCGGCGAAGAGGTCGTGGTTGTAGGACACCGCCGGCGAAACCCACACCGGGATGCCGCCAAGGTTTCCGCTGCAGGGCAGGTGGTAGTGGCCGCAGAGGATGCCGCGGACATCGCTGCCGGCGAGCGCCGCGGCCAGATCCCCAGGACGGGCCAGGCCCCGGCCTGCAAGTTCCGGCAGCAGGGAATCGATCGGCGGGTGGTGCATGGCCAGCACGCTCCCGCGCGCCGCGGGTGTGGCGAGCACGGCGCGCAGCCAGGCAAGCTGCCGGGCCTCAAGCCGGCCGCCGGTCTCGCGGAATCCGTGGGTGTCCAGCCCGATGACCCGCAGCCCGGCAACCACGTGAACCGTGTCGGCCGGATTCGGGCCGCTGGCCAGGCGCCGGCGGTTGAATGCCGCGCCCACTGCACCCGCCGGGTCGTGGTTGCCCGGCACCGTGATGACCGGGCAGCCCAGTTCACGCCCGGCCCGCGCGAACAGCCTGGCGGCGCGCTCGTGGACCGGTGCGCCGCGCTCGGACACATCCCCGGTGACCAGCACCGCGTCGGGGGCAAACCGGGCCGCGGCCTCGAGCACCGCCCAGGTGCGTGCCCAGGTGTCGATCTTCCCGTGCAGCAAGGCGCCGCCGGCCGGCAGATGGGTGTCGGTCAGTTGCACCAGGGTGGTGCTGCCGGCGCTCATACGTCGGGGCCGGCTTCCTCCGCGGCGCCGGGCCCGGCAAGTTCCTCGCGGATGGTCGTGAGGTCCGCGGGATCCAGCCCGTGCGCCAGCAGGTAGCAGGCGGCCGAGCCGAAGCGGGCCTCGACCATGTCCAGGGCCTGGTCCAGGGCCGCGGACGGGCTGTCCAGGTGCAGGTGCAGCGCGGCCTGCAATTCCGCGCCTTCTCCCAGCGCACAGGACAGCTCCTGGCTCACGCGCTCGCGGTAGCTGGCCGGCAGCGCCCGGGCGCTGCGCGCGTAGTCGTCCAGCAACAGCTGGCGCGGCACTCCCGCGACCTCCAGCACCAGGGCCACCACCAGGCCGGTGCGGTCCTTGCCTGCGGCGCAGTGCACCAGCACGCCGCCGGGAAGACCCGCGGCGATGGCACCCACGGCCCGGGTGATTTCGGTGCCGCGGGTATTGAGCAGGTCGCGGTAGACGTCCTCGATGGCGGTGGCCACGGGCAGCGCTCCGCGGTACAGCGGGATGGAAACGTGTACCGCACCCGGCGGGACGTAGCCCCGTCGTTCGGCCAGTTCGAAGGGCTCGCGCAGGTCCACCACCCGCTGCACGCCCAGGGCGTCCAGTTCCCGGAGGCCCGCAGGTTCAAGTCCGCTGGGGGCGGCGGAGCGGAACAACCTACCCTGGCATTCGGAGGGGACCCGGCGCAGGTTCGGCACCGCCGTGGCGGTTTCCATGGTGCGAGACATACCGGGACATTCCTCAAGGGCTTGGCACACTTCCCCGACGGGGAAGTCAATGACACCCTTGATTCAAGCCCGTTCACGTGGCCAAGAGGTTAATTTGCGCCCACCGGCGGGCGACCGGCCGGCCAAGACCTCGGCGGCCGCTGCAACGCGGCCGCCCGTGCCGTCCACAGGCCGAGGGAGAGGATGCGTGCCATGGCCAACGTCCGGCTGCCGGCACCCCGCATGCGGCGGGCGAGCGGCTTCCGTGCCGCAGCTGATCCGGGTAGGGCGCCGGTGCTGCGCGTGGCCATCGACTATCTGGACCGGCAATATGCCGAGCTCCTCACCCAGGCATCCCGCGTCCGCTCCGGGGAACCCGACGCCATTCACCAAATGCGCTCGGCCACTCGGCGGCTGCGATCCTGCCTGGATGTCTATGGGCGCTTCTTTGCTGCCGGCCGCCGCCGGGAACTCGGTCATGAGCTGAAGTGGCTGGCCAAGGTGCTGGGCCGTGCCCGGGACGGCGAGGTGGTACGCGAACGCCTCCAGGCCCGACTCGGGGAACTTCCAGGGCAATGGCGGACCGCATCCGTGTCCGGGCCCATCGAGTACGCGATCGATGCGGCCTGCAACGCCGGCCACTCCCAGGTCCTTCAGGCCCTGGAATCCACGCGCTACCGCCGGCTGCTGGAAGACCTCGCACGATTCCGCCAGGCTCCCCCGGTCACCGGGTTCGCCCGCCGGCAGGCCCGCACCGTGGCCTTCTCTTTGGTCAACAATCAGGCCCGGATCGTGGATCGCGCGCATCGGGCCATGCTGCGAACCGGACCCGGGCATGCCCGCGACCTTGCGCTGCACCGGTTGCGCAAGGACACCAAGCGGCTGCTGCACGCCGCCGAATCCGTCGCTCCCATCCACCCGAAGCGTGTCCGGGTCCTGATCAGCTCGGCCCACCAGCTGCAAAGGATCCTGGGCAACCACCAGGACAGCGTAATGACCCGCGAGTTCCTCGAATCCCTCTTGGCCGACCCCGCCCTGCCCGAGGAGGTTCGGTGCGCCTGCGAGCGGATGCGCGGATTGGAGGAAGACCTCACCGCCTCCGCGGCGCGGCAGTACTCCCGCGCACGGCGGAAGTTGCCAGCACTTCGGCTGCGCCGTTGACAGCTTCGGCTGAGGCGCGCTGTCCGGACCGGCGAATATTGGTGTCTTCGAAGGCCCTCCTTCGCCCAACCCGTGTGGAAGTATCGGGACCAGAAATTCCACTCGCGAATTGGTTGTTGGGAAAGGAGGCGGCCGGGCATGCGAACCAGCCGCTTGGAAGCGTTCAGCGATGGCGTCATGGCCATCATCATCACGATCATGGTCCTTGAGCTGAAGGTCCCCGAAGGCCACGACCTGGCCGCGCTTACCCCGGCCGTCGGCTCCAGCTTGCTTACCTACCTGCTGAGCTTCGTGTACGTCGGCATCTATTGGAACAACCACCACCATTTGTTCCAGGCCACCGAAACCATCTCAGGCGGGGTCCTCTGGGCCAACCTTCACTTGCTCTTTTGGCTTTCCCTGTTTCCGTTCACCACCGCGTGGATGGATGAAAGCGGCCTGGCGCAGACACCCGTCGTGGCCTATGGCCTGAACCTCCTGGCCGCGGCCATCGCCTACCTCCTCATGCAGGCCGTGATCATTCGCGGGCAGGGCCCGGATTCTGCGCTGCGGCGGGCCATGGGCAGGGACATCAAGGGCAAGTCGTCCCTGGCGCTTTACCTCGCAGGGGTGCTCAGTGCGCTGCTGGGCGGAGCGCACCAAGCAGTCTGGTCTTACCTCGGCGTTGCGTTCTTCGTCGCAGCCGCCATCCTCTGGCTGGTCCCGGACCGTCGGATCGAACGCAACATCGGCGCAGAGCCCGGGACCGACTGAGCACATTCGATTCCTCTTCCCGCAGCGTTCGGGAGCCTCGCCGGAAATGTTCTTCTCGTCATTAGCCTGCCGTTTTCATGAGGCCGTCCGTCATTAAGCGTCGTTAATGACGAAAAGGTGCCCTGATCTGGGAAAATAGAGTTACCACACAAAATTTCACACCAGAGCAGGAATCACCTTTTCGATGCTTAATGATACCCAAGTTTTTCCGTCCCTTCCGGCAGCCCTCACCAACCAGTCACTGATTTCCCATGCCGGACTGAACGTCCTGACCGCGTTCCTGGACGCGACCGGTTTCGCCGCCTTGTGTGAAGACCGCTTCTCCCAATTCGTTCCCGAACAAGCCATCCACCGACCGGGACGAATCATCGGATCCCTCGCACTCATGCTCGCCGGCGGTGGAGAACACGTCTCGGACCTGGATGTCCTGCGCAACAGCCCAGGACTCTTCGGAGCCGTTCCCTCGAATGCGACAGTGTCTAGGTTCGTGGCTCGGGCCGCAGATCAGCCCGAGGCCTTCTCGCACGGATTCACCACCCTGAGCCGGCGACTGCGTTCCCGGATCTGGGAGGCCGCAGGAAAACGGAACCCCTCCGTGCTGGCCACCCTGCTGGATCCCTTGACGATCGACCTCGACGCCACTCTCGTTACTACGCACAGCGACAAAGAGGGAAGCGCAGGGACATACAAGGGCGGATATGGATTTTCCCCGATGATCGCGAGCATCGATTACGGCAAAGACAATGGCACCGGGGAAATCCTGGCCGCCATGCTGCGGCCGGGAAACAAGGGCGCCAATTCCGCGGCCGACCACATCCGAGTCCTCGACGACGCGCTCTCTCAGCTACCTGACTCCATGCACGACGAACACGGAAACCTGGACACCAAGCGGATCCTGATCCGCACCGACAGCGCCGGAGCCTCCCGCGAGTTCCTGCGCCACCTGCACTCCTTGGGACTGCAGTTCTCCACCTCTTTCGCACTCCCGGTCCCCAACGAACGCTTCATTCACTGGATCAACAACAAGGACCACTGGGAACTGGCCCTGGACCAGCACGGAAACGAGCGCCATGACGCGTGGGTCATCGACGCGACCAAGGTCATCGAGCTGAAGGATTACCCCCAAAACACTCGCCTG
Organism: Arthrobacter sp. UCD-GKA; assembly: GCF_001863355.1. Taxonomy (NCBI): domain Bacteria; kingdom Bacillati; phylum Actinomycetota; class Actinomycetes; order Micrococcales; family Micrococcaceae; genus Arthrobacter; species Arthrobacter sp. UCD-GKA. The sequence goes on from NZ_MOLR01000004.1 coordinate 710,909, forward strand.
TACTTGCGGGCCGAACCGCTGCATCCAGGGGCGAAAGCCTCGCTGTTTGACGTTGATGGGCACCGGGTGACCGCGTTCCTCACCAATGCCCCGCGTTACAACGTTGCCTTCCTTGACGCTCGGCATCGCGCCCGGGCCAGGTGCGAAAATCGCATCAAAACGCTGAAGAATGCCGGGCTCGGGAAACTGCCGTTCACGGCGTTCGAAGCGAACCAGCTGTGGTGCGATCTGGCCGTGCTCGCCGTAAATCTGGTGTCGTGGATGCAGCTGACGGTACTGCCTGCGGGCCATCCTGCCGGGGTTTGGGACATGAAGCGATGGCGCTATCGACTGTTTTCGATCGCGGGGAAACTCATCAGCAGCGCCAGACAGAAACGACTACTGATCCCCAAGGCAGCACCCGAATCGCAGCTCTTTGCCTCGCTCATCGAAGGAACCAAGCATCTGCGGCACCGGTGGCGAAACGGGCACCTCGCGGCATAAACACTCGCGCCGCGTACGAGCTCCCTTCAATACGAAAGACACCCTTTTCGGGAGATGGAACCCGGCACCAAGGTCAGCGACATGGCCCTACTTGGTATGCCCGAAAACGAATCAGGCCGCCGATCCCGGAAAAATCACGGAATCAACGGCCTGCTGGAAGTCGATGAAAAATCGAGGTTAGCTTCAACCCCAGTAGGCATGCTGTCCGGCGCGATGGTGAGGCAACCAAGAGCATCCGGCACGAACGCGTGGCCTGCCCGAGGCAATCCACGGTGAACTGGCGGCAGATGAACTCTCGCCAAAAGGCACCTCCGAAGCGATCGGCGACCGGCCTTGTGGCTGTCGACACCTTTGGATACTCACCCCGATAATCCTCCGCCCATTGAAGGGCACTGCCCGAGCGATTCAGGTCTTGGACGAGCGAGTGAAAGCGCCACCGCCGACATGCCGGCGATGGCACCCGGGGCTCGTTGCCTTCGACTCCGCCGGGCAAGGCCCAGGCGAAAGGACTTTTCGGAAGAGAGTAGTCGATGGACCCCGGGCTCCTCCGGGTTGCCTCTTGCCGAATTGCTACCTGACTGATTGCTTGCGCGTGAACGCGGAGATGCCGGTGATGTCGCGGCCCACGATCAACGCCTGCATGGAATCGGTGCCCTCGTAGGTGGAGACGACTTCCATGTCCGTCAAATGACGCGCGACGTGATTTTCCAGCAGCATGCCGTTGCCGGCCATCATGTCGCGGGCCTCGCGGCACATGGCCAGGGCCTTGCGCGAGGTGGTCATCTTGATCAGCGAAGCCATGGGCGCGGTCAACTCGTCTCGTTCCTGCAGCTCCGCCATGCGGGCGCACATCAGCTGCATGCCGGTCAGGTCGGCGAGCATCGTGGCCAGCTTCTCCTGAACCAGCTGGTAGCCAGCGATGGGGGCACCGAACTGCTCGCGCTGCAGCGCGTACGTGGCAGCCATTTCGAACGCTGCCATGCCGTGGCCCACCGCTTCCCACGAAGCACCGCCACGGGTCGCCTTCAGCACGCGATTGACCCCCTCAAAGGATTCGCAGTTCTCCAGGCGGTTTTCGGTCGGGATTCGCAGGTCTTCAATGATGATGTCGGCCTGCAGTATGGCCCGCTTTCCGATCTTGCCAACGATGGGCGTCGGACGGTAGCCGCCGGGGTATTCCCCGGAGGCCTGGCGCTCGACAATGAACGCCTTCACGTTTCCGTCGGCCTCGTCACGGGCGAAGAGAACAATGACGTCCGCCTCGTGTCCATTGCCGATCCAGCGCTTGTGGCCGTTGAGCACCCAAGTATCGCCCTCGAGACGTGCCGAAGTTTCCAGGGACACCGAGTCCGACCCGTGCAGCGGTTCGGTCAACGCGAATGCACCGGTCTTCTCGAGACGCGCCATGGACGGCAGCCAGTGCTGCCGCTGCTCCTCGTTGCCCAGCATGTAGATGGAACCCATGCAAAGGTTTGAATGAACACCGAGGAAGGTGTTGACCGAACCGTCGATGCGTCCCATCTCGCGGGCCACGATGCCTGCTGCGTGCCGCGAGAGACCTGGGCAGTCGTAGCCCTTGATGAAGGTTCCAACTATCCCGAGGTTGCGCAGGCCCGGAATGACCTCGTGCGGAAATTCCGCGCGTTCCCAGTAATCATTGATGATTGGCTCGATGCTCGTCTGCCCGAAGGCGCGAACCCGGTCACGGAGCGCCCGTTCAGTATTGGTGAGGTCGGAATCAAGCAAGAAATAGTCTGGGTGGTCGATAACCGAGGTCATGGTCCGTCTTTCTTTTCGTATCCATCGAGGCAAGCGGGTACTCGAAAAGGGATCAGTGGCAAGAAAGGAGAACCAGCGGTTGGAACGCTGGAGCCGGAATGCTTATCAAAACCCGCCGAGTCCAAGGCCCCAACTGCTGGTTGCGCCTTGTCATATCACCTAAGGAGAGTCACTTCACCTTGCAGTGTCCACCACACTAACAACGTTGACAGGCCAAGGAATGGGATATAAAAGCTCGTTCCCGCTGTTTGGCCGATCCCTTTTGGCAACTCTTGACATGATTTCGCCGGTTCGGCAGGGGAGCCAGATTGGATAGGGGAAGGCGCCAAAAACCGCTCAATATCCATGAATATTCCGCTATTTTCCCGATTCGCTGCACTGCATCGGGTTCCCGCAGAGGCTGCTGGGAAAGACGACAAAATCATCATGAACCGAACGGCGCAACGAATCACCGTGATAGTTGTGGTCCCTCGGTTTAGGCCCGGCCAATACGATTCGTCGCTTCGGATTCGGCTTGCCGCAAAACGACAAAATCGGTGGAACGGCGTGCCAGCACCGCAGCAATCCCTTCGGCAGCCTCGGCGTCACCCAGGCTGTCGGTCATCGACTGGGCCTCGCAATCCATCTGTTCCTTGAGATCCAGATGCGGTGCGCTTGCACATAACCCGAGAATTCTTCCGATAGCCCGTTCCGGGCCGAGTGCCAATTGCTGTCCCAGCTCGATGGCCGAAGCAAGTGCCTGGCCAGGTTCGCTCAACGAATTGACCACGCCCAATTCATGCAGGCGCGCTGCACCCACCCGTTCCCCGGTCAGGCAGAGTTGCGTTGCAAATTGGCGTGGCAGGGATTCGGCAAGCAATGCTGTCAGTCCTCCGTCGGGGGTCATCCCGGCCTTGACATAGGCAGCCGAAAAGAACGCATCATGGGCCGCAACCAGTAGGTCTGCGGCTAACGCCAAAGACATCCCTGCTCCCGAGGCGCCACCCTCAACCGCGGCAATGACCGGCTTGGGGCTTTTCCTGATATTCCTGATGAGGTCGTGGAGCAGCTCCAGGCGGGCGCGGCGCTCTTCCGGCGCGCGCTGTCCGACCTGGGCAAGCATCTTCAGGTTCCCGCCCGAGGAAAAGAAGTCCCCTGCCCCCGCGATCACCACGGCCCCAATGCCGCTTTGGCTGTTTGCCTCGCTGATCGCTTGGCTGGCAGCTTCAAAAAATTCCGGGCCAATCGAGTTCCGCGTGGCGGGATCGTTGATTTTCAAGACGCGCACCGCACCTTGGGTACTGGTCAATAGAACATTATCTTCTGCTTCATTGCTCACGTGCCGACTCCTTGAGGGGGCGTTTTGGCTGTGGCCTCGCGTTCCGTCCATTCGGCGTGTTGCCGTCCCGGCGGTCGCGCCCGGCCTTGTGTCAACCAATGTATCCATTGTTCCGGACACCACATGGAGATCGGGATATCACGGGTACCGCTGCACCCTTTCACCGCGATAGCCAATAAATCTGCAGAACGCACGGATTTGTCGATAGCGTCCTGTGGTGTGAGCGTTCTCTACCTGGTCCGTCACGGACAAGCATCCTTCGGCACCGACGACTACGACAGATTGTCGGATCGTGGGCACGAGCAAAGCCGCGCCTTGGGCAAGGCACTGGCGAAGTTCAACATCACCCCAAGCCGGGTGATCACTGGCGGAATGCTCAGGCAAAAGCAAACAGCCCAAGGCGCCATCAAGGCGGCCAATTGGGGCCTGGAACCGGTAATCGATGCAGGGTGGGATGAGTTCAATGCCACCGACCTGCTCAACGGGTATCCGGAGCAAGACCCCCGTGCCAAGACCGATACCCGGGTCTTCCAACGCATGCTGGAAAAAGCAACAACGGCCTGGTCCTCGGGTGAACATGATACGAAATACCTGGAAACGTTCGCCGCCTTCACCTCGCGTGTTGAACAAGCCCTGCGGGATGCTGTTGCAGGCCTGGGTTCCGGGGAAAGCGCGGTTGTGGTTTCCAGCTCCGGAGCTATTGCATGGACCGCATCCCACCTGCTCAATGGCGGTTTTGACCAATGGCTCCCCCTGAACCGGGTCACCGTGAACTCGGCAGTATCCAAGATTGTCAGCGGTTCCCAAGGCACCACGCTTGTCAGCTACAACGACCACAGCCACCTGCCCACGCCGTGGATCACCTACCGCTAATCATTGATATTTTATCCGCTTCATTTCCCCCCCCTGCTCATCACGAGCAGTAGAAAGGTCCCATCATGGCTGAAGTACTACGCACGGCAATCGTCACCGGAGCCGGACGCGGCATTGGCGCCGAAATCGCCCGCCGCCTGGCATCCGACGGATTCAACGTGGCTGCGATCGATCTAGACCAGAAGGGCCTCGATACCCTCACCGAGGAGCTGACCGCAGCCGGCCACCGGGCCATCGGCATCGTCGCCGACATCGCCGACGAGGCAGCCGTCGAGGCTACCGTGGAGCGCACCGCCACCGAGCTGGGCGCACCTACCGTGGTGGTCAACAACGCGGGCATCATCCGCGACAACCTGCTGTTCAAGATGTCGGTTTCCGACTGGGACCTGGTCATGAACGTACACCTGCGCGGGTCCTTTCTGGTCTCCCGCGCCGCCCAGAAGCACATGGTCGAGGCCAAGTGGGGCCGCATCGTGAACCTCTCCAGCACCTCGGCCCTGGGTAACCGCGGCCAGGCCAACTACTCGGCCGCCAAGGCCGGCCTGCAGGGCTTCACCAAGACCCTGGCGCTGGAGCTTGGCCCCTTCGGCGTCACCGCCAACGCCATTGCACCGGGCTTCATCGAAACCGAGATGACCGCTTCCACCGCCGAGCGATTGGGCATCACCTTCGAGGAATTCACCGCCAAGACCGCCGCCGCGATACCGGTGCGCCGCACCGGAAAGCCCGCTGACATTGCCAACGCCGTGTCCTTCTTCGCCTCCGAGAACGCCGGGTTCGTCTCCGGCCAGGTGATGTACGTGGCGGGCGGGCCGAAGGCATGAGGATCTTCAACGGGATCGACGAGTTCGAAAAACACGTCGGCGAAGAACTCGGCGTCACCGCCTGGCGCACCATCACCCAGGACGACATCGACGCCTTCGCCAAGGTGACCAACGACCACCAGTGGATCCACGTCGACACCGAGCGTGCCGCCTCCGGGCCGTTCGGCACCACCCTGGTGCACGGCTACCTGACCCTCGCACTGGTCTCCGGGTTCAAGTTCGACACCTACCGCGTCGACGGGCTGTCCATGGGCGTGAACTACGGATCGAACAAGGTCCGCTACCCGGCCCCGGTCCTGGTCGGCTCGCGCGTGCGCGGCCGGGTCAAGCTGGTGGCACTGGACCGGCAGGACGGCTGGGCCCAGTCAACGGTCCAGGTCACCGTCGAACAGGAGTACAACGGGGAGGCGAAGAAGCCCGGCTGCGTCGCCGAGGTCGTCTCCCGTCTCTACGAGGCCCCGGCCCCGGCAACGGGCAACTGACATAGCCGCACACAACACCCATCCAGTTCCGAACCAAGGAGTCCGCCATGCCCAGAGCAGCCATCGTTGCAACCGCCCGCACACCCATCGGCAAGGCCCACCGCGGGGCCTTCAACAACACCACCGCTCCCGAACTGGCGGGGCACGCGATAGCCGCGGCGCTGGCCAAGACGGGAATCGACCCGTCGCTGGTGGAAGACGTCGTGATGGGTGCCGCGGCGCAACAGGGCACCCAAAGTTTCAACGTTGCCCGCCAGGCTGCACTGCGTGCGGGCCTGCCGGTGACGGTTCCCGGGCAGACCATCGACAGGCAGTGCTCCTCCGGGCTGATGGCCGTCGCGACGGCGGCCAAGCAGATCCTCTTCGATTCCATGGATGTTGCCATCGGCGGCGGGGTCGAATCCATTTCGCTCGTGCAGAACGAACACTACAACAAGCACCGCAGCCGCGATCCCTGGCTTGAGGCCAACATCCCCGGCACCTACATGCCCATGTTGCGCACCGCCGAGCTGGTGGCCGAACGCTATGGCATCGGCCGCGAGGCACAGGACGAAATGGGCGCGCTGTCCCAGCAGCGGGCAGCCAACGCGCAGGCAAGCGGCAGGTTCGCCGACGAGATCGCGCCGATCTGGGTGACCACGTTGAAGACCGACAAGGAGAGCGGTGAAGTCACCGAGTTCGAGCAGTTGGTCTCGGCGGACGAGGGGGTGCGGGCCGGGACCACGTTCGAGTCCCTGGCGGGGCTGCGAACAGTGCTGAAGCCCGGGGACTTCACGGCGAATCCGACAGTGACCGCGGGCAACGCTTCCCAGCTCTCCGACGGGGCCTCGGCCAACGTGCTGATGAACAGCGACTACACCGCGGCTCTTGGCCTGGAACCGCTGGGCTACTACTGCGGCATCGCCGTGACCGGGTGCGAACCCGACGAGATGGGCATTGGTCCTGTCACCGCGATCCCGCGGTTGCTGAAGAACCACGGGCTCACCGTTGACGACATCGGGGTATGGGAGCTGAACGAGGCGTTCGCCTCGCAGGCCGTCTACTGCCGCGACTTCCTGGAGATCGATCCGGAGAAAATGAACGTCAACGGAGGAGCGATCGCCCTGGGCCACCCTTACGGCATGACCGGTGCGCGGGCCGTGGGCTCCGCACTGCTCGAGGCCCGGCGCCGCGGCGAGCAATTTGTCGTCATCTCCATGTGCGTGGGCGGCGGCCAGGGTGCCGCCGGCCTCTTCGAGGTCGCGCGCTAAAAACAAGTAGCACGGAGCAGATCGGTTACGCCGGCATCATGCCGGAATAACCGATCTGCTCCGTGCTGTGTTCATGTTGCAGGAGGTGAAACAGTTAATCTCCGAAAACAGGGCGCCGGCACCAAAGGTTCTTCCTCGATGCCGGCGTTGATACGCCTAGGGGTTTTCCTAGGCGAGTGTCAGGCGCAGCGGCACGGCTCCCCAGCCACGCAGCGCGTTGTTGTGGTGGTACTCGACCGGTGCAGCCAGTTCGATGCTTTCGACCAGCGGCAGCAGTTTCTCCAGGAGGCAGGCGGCCTGCAGCCGGGCGGCATGCTGGCCCACGCACTGGTGCACGCCCATGCCGAAGGCCAGGTGGCCGGAGGGGTCGCGCGACAAATCGAACTTGTCCGGGTTCTCCCAGCGGCGCGGGTCGCGGTTCGCGGCGGCGAAGTTCAGCATGACACGGGTACCGGCGGCAATGACGGTTCCACCGATTTCCACGTCGTTCGCGGCCTTGCGGAAGAGATGCTGCACCGGGGAAATCCAGCGCAGCGACTCGTCGAAGGCCACCCGGGCCAGGCCTGGGTTGGCCTTCAGCGCGGCCCACTGGTCGGGGTTGGTGGCCAGCGCGTACAGCAGGCCGGTGATGCCGTACACGGTCGTATCCACTCCGGCGGAGAGCAGCGAACGGGTCAGCAATGGCGCAAAGTCATGGGTGATGTCCCCGCGGTCGGCGGCGGCCCAGATGTCAGCCCCGAAGCCCTCGGGCTTCAGGGAGTCGCGCTGGCACTTTGCGGTTGCCCACTCGGCCAGTGCCGGGGCCTGGCATTCGCCTTGCTTGTACAGCTCGTTGTGCGGGCCGGCGGCATTGAAGATGTGGTCGGCGTAGGGCACGAGGTTCTCGCGGCCCTCGTCGGAAATGCCCGCGGCATCCGGGAAGAAGTTCACCGGCATGACGGAGCCGATGTCGCGGAAGCCGTCAATCTCGACCTGCGTACCGGAGTCTTTGCCGGCCAGCAGTGGGTTCAGCACCTGATCGGCGTGCGACAGGCAGGTGTCCCTCAGTGCACGCAGGGCGCGCGAGGACATGATCTCCTGCAACACCTCGCGCGGGGCGTCATGCTCCGGCGGATCCATCTGCAACAGGCCCCGTGCACGCCAGGGCTCGTTCAGGCCCACGCCGGAACCCGAGTTCAGCTCCTGCCAGTTCTCCAGCGAACCGGCCAGCTCCTCGTGGCGTCCGATCGCATGGACATTGTATTTCGACAGGAAAACCACCGGGCCGGCCTCGCGCAGGCGCCGCTGGAACGGCAACGGGTCTTCAAGGATCTCCGGCGAGAACGGGTCTTCGTCGAGGACCGGGATGGCACCCTGGTGGGCCGGGCATTTCGTCGTGGTCGACATGGCAGTACCTCTTCTATAGATCCAGCACGAGGCGATCGGAGATCGCGCGTGAGACGCAGACAAACATTCGGTCGTTCTTGGCACGCTCGGCATCGTTGAGCAGCGAGTCGCGGTGTTCCGGGGTGCCCTTGAGGACCCCGACCTCGCAGGTGCCGCACACGCCCTCCATGCACGAGGCCAGCACCGGAACCCCGGCGCAGGACAGGGCGGAGAGCACGGTTTCGTTGGTTCCAACGGTGACGGTCTTCTTCGACACGGCCAGCTCCAGCTCGAACGGCTCGGTGCGCACCGGTTCCTCCAGGCTTGCGGCAACGAAACGTTCAAAGCGCACCGCCCACGTGGGCCATGACGCCGCGGCTGCGGCAACCGCGTTCAACAGCGGTTCCGGACCGCAGCAGTAGACCCGCCCGTCTTCGGGCATTTCGTGGAGGAAGCCCAGGTTCAGGTGGCCGAGTTCGTCCTGCGGCCAGACGGTGACGCGGTCGCCGTACTGCGCCAACTCGTCGAGGAAGGCCATCGAGGCGCGCGTCCGGCCTCCGTAGTGCAGGTGCCAGTCGATGCCCAGCTTTTCGGCGGCCGCGATCATCGTCATGATCGGGGTGATCCCGATGCCGCCGGCAATGAACTCAAAGCGCTTTGCCTGTGACAGGGAGAAGTTGTTGCGCGGGGTGCCCACGGTGATCATGTCCCCGACCGCGAGCTCCTCGTGGATGTAGCGCGATCCGCCCCTGGAATTCGGCTCGTTCAGGACCGCCACCTCGTAGGCATGCGCGTCCCACCTGTCGCCGCACAACGAGTAGTGCCGCGACACGGTTCCCTCGTCCGAGGTCGGGAGCACCAGTTCGATGTGCGCGCCGGGCGTCCAGTCCGGCACTCGGCCCTGGTTCGGTTCCTCCAGCCGTAAGCGGACGACACCGTCTGCCAGCAGGTCCTTCCGGGCAACCCGGAGGGACTGGATTCCAGGGCGGCCAACGGCGGGCCTGGTTGCCGACGGAACGTCGACCGGGAGCGAAGTGGCATGAGTAGACATACCTCGATCATCCCCGCCGGAGAAGCTTGTTATCAATCTCACATGACATATCGACGTGATAGCCGGGAGATAGAGGGGAAACGCTTGACAGCAAATGCCCGGAATTGGTCCGGGCACGGCAATGTCCCCCGCCACCGTGGCGAGGGACATTGCCGTGCACCCCGTCCGCCCACTGCGGCCGACCGGCGCCGGCAATTGATTCCCGGTCAACCGCAGTGGGCGAATGCGTGCATCACGCATTCATGCCCGTGCCACCTACGCCCGCGCAAATTCGGGTACCAAGGTTTCGTAGGTTATATCCCCCTTTTTGATGCTTCCGAAACGCTCGGCGAGTGTGGCCATGTGTTCCACGGTTTCCTTCTTCGCCTTGAACATCGGCTGGATATTCGGGGCCATCGTGGTGGCGTAGTGCTCGATGTACGCCTCGGCTATTTCCGGCGCGTTGCCACCGAGCCCGGTGGTGTTGAGCAGCTCGGCCGCCGCCTTCTTGTTGTCAATGATCCAGTTCTTGGCATCGTCTTGGCACGCCAGCCAGTTCGTGACCAGCTCCGGCTGATTCTGGGCCATTTCCTCGCGGACGGCGATCGCAAGCACGGCCTGGTTGCGCAGCAGCTCCGGAACACTCGGTTCGGCGAAATCGATGATGATGGAACCGCCGGCTTCCTTGGCCACGTACCGGGTCGAGGTCCACTGGACGGTGACATAGGCATCGACGCGCCCCTGCTTGAGGTTCGGGATGGCGTTGGCGGTGGTGCCGACCGCCAGGGCGGTGACGTCGCCGTACTTCATGCCGGCCAGTTCGAGCGCCAGCTTCAGTTGCAGGTCACTGCCCGAACCAACGCTCGTCACGCCCACCTTCTTGCCCTTCAGCGACCGCATCTTCTCCTCAAAACCCGCATCGGAACCCGGGCCCTGGAAGTCCTTGCCTCCGACGATTCCGTAGGAGGTCTCTGCCGTTCGGAAGCCAATGAGCACGGGGCGCTTGCCCTTGGAGCTGTTCGCGTGGGTCGCCATCAACAGCATCGTGTCGGCGCCCAGCCCATCAAGAGCTCCGGCAACCATCAGCTGGAAGGACTGGACACCGCTTTGCGGAGTCAGGTGCTTGGGAACGTCCAAGCCGTGCCTGGAATAGTCCTTGTTGGCCAGATTGACTGTATCGAGGAAGAACGAGTCCCCCGGGAACGCCCCGATCCCGAATGTCGTGAGGCCGTCCGCGGCTCCTGCCCCGCCTCCGCAGGCCGTCAGCAGGGACGCCGAGCCAAGTGCTGCCGCTCCGAGTCCGGCATACTTCAACAGCGAACGCCGCGACACGCCACCTCCCAACTGCCTCAGGCTTCCGATGGACAATCCGCTGTTCCGTGACTCAAACATTCCTGCTCCTCAGTGGTTGATTCGTGCTTCGTGCCAGTGGTTGCGTTGGGTACGGCATTCGATTTCCTTGGGTCCGGCATGGTCCATGGGCATTCGCCGGGCGCCCGTTGACCGGCGAACCGCGCACCTGCTGGGGACATAGGCCGTTGGCGGGAACTTCGTGATGCACAGTCCTGGTTGACCCCCGTGGTCGAGTGTTGGTGGCCAATGCACGGCTTTGCCTTGCGCTCCGGGGCCATCCGCCAGGGCGGTTTCGATTGGCGACCCGGGACGCCTCACTGGACGTCGGATCTGGACGTCGATCCCGCGCTCCCGCACCCCCGGTGTGAGCCAAGTCTCGTTTGCGGAGCTGGCCGCAGGAAGTGCACGGCCCATGGCAGGGTGATATGCATCCGCTATCGGAACGTCGCCTGTCCCCGGACATGACAACGTCCCCCGCCACGAGGTGTGGCGGGGGACGTCGATTCAGACTGGGTCAGCGGCGCTGAGCCGAACCAACTTAGGCGTTGGCGCGGGCCTCACGGCGGGCGCGCTGGCGCTTGAGCTCGTTGCGGGCCAGTGCGTTCTTGTGCACCTCGTCCGGACCGTCGGCGAACCGCAGGCTGCGCACATAGGCGAAGGCAGGAGCCAGGAAGGTGTCCTGCGAGAGCCCGGCGGCCCCGTGGACCTGGATGGCCTTGTCAAGGATCCATTCCACGGTCGAGGGGGTGGCGATCTTGATCGCCTGGATCTCGGTGTGGGCGCCCTTGTTGCCCACGGTGTCCATGAGCCAGGCCGTCTTGAGCACCATCAGGCGCAGCTGCTCCACGCGAACCCGGGATTCGGCGATCCAGTCGCGGACCACTCCCTGGTCCGACAGCGGCTTGCCGAAGGGCACGCGCTCGTCGGCACGCTCGCACATCGAGTTGATGGCACGCTCGGCCATGCCGATGGCACGCATGCAGTGGTGGATGCGGCCCGGACCCAACCGGGCCTGGGCGATGGCGAAGCCCTCGCCTTCCCCGCCAATGATGTTCGTTGCCGGGACGCGCACATCGTTGAACTCGATCTCGCCGTGGCCGCCGTTGTAGTGGTCCTGGTACCCGAAGACCGTCATGGCCCGCTTGACGACCAGGCCGGGGGTGTCTCGCGGAACCAGGATCTGGCTCTGCTGGCGGTGGCGGTGGGCGCTTGGGTCGGTCTTGCCCATCACGATGAAGATCTCGCAGTTCGGGTTCACCGCACCGGTGATGAACCACTTGCGACCGTTGATCACGTAGTCGTCCCCGTCGCGCACGATCGAGGTCTCCACGTTGGTCGCATCCGAGGAGGCCACGGCCGGCTCGGTCATGGCGAAGGCCGACCGGATTTCGCCCGCAAGCAGCGGCTTGAGCCACTTGTCCTTCTGTTCCTCGGTGCCGAACTCGGCCAGCAACTCCATGTTCCCGGTGTCCGGGGCCGCGCAGTTCAGCGCGGCGGGAGCCAGCGTCCGGCTGCGGCCGGTGATCTCGGCCAGCGGCGCGTACTGCAGGTTGGTCAACCCGGCTCCTTCCTCGCCCGGCAGGAACAGGTTCCACAGCCCGCGGCTGCGGGCCTCGGCGCGAAGCCGCTGCAGGGTCGGGGACTGCGAGAACGCAAAGGGGTCCTCCATGGCCTCCAATTCCTGCTCGTACTCGGCTTCCGCCGGGTACACGTGGCCGTACATGAAATCGACGAGCTCCTTTTTCAGCAGCTCCGTCCGCTCATCCGTCGAGAAATCCATTTACTTGTACTCCTTCAGTGATTCAAGCCCGAGTTCCAGCAGCATCGGTACGGTGTTGCCGGCGTTTTCGAAACCTTCGCCAACCGTTTGGCGGTTGATGTATCTGTAGCGGACCCCCTCGGCGATGCCGGCCAGCTTGAAGGCGGCCAACCCGAGGTGGAACCCGAATCCGTCCAGGGAACGTCCGCTCTCCTTCGCGTACAGCGCCATGATCTCCTCCTGGGAGGGGTATCCCGGCGCCAGGGTTGCGTCGTGGGTGGCGGGATCGGTCGATTCCCAGCCGGCCACGACCTCCGCCCGGCGCTGGTAGGTGAGCATCAGCGCAAGGTCGAGCAGCGGGTCCCCGAGCGTGGCCATTTCCCAGTCGATGACGGCGGCCGGCACATCGTCGGCCCCCATCAGCACGTTGTCCAGGCGGAAGTCGCCGTGCACGATGCCGGAGGCCGACGTGGCGGGCACCGCCGCGGCCAGCTTCCGGTAAAGTTCCTCTGCCCCGGGCAGCTCCCGCGTGAAGGAGGCATCCAGCTGCTTCTTCCAGCGGCTGACCTGCCGACCCAGAAAGCCCTCGGGGCGGCCGAAGTCGCCCAGGCCAACCTCGGCGGGATCCACGGAATGCAGCTTGGCCAGGGTGGAAACCAGCTGGTCCGCGATGGCGCGGGTGCGCTTTTCGCCCAGCGGCTTCAACTCGTCCGCGTATCGGTAGGGCACGCCCTCGACGAGTTCCATGACGTAGAAGTCGGCGCCCAGCACGTCCTTGTCACCGCAGTAGGCGATCATTTTCGCCACCGGGACGTCGGTGCCTTCCAGCGCCGAGGCCATGGCGTATTCCCGGTTCATGTCATGCGCGGTGGCCATGATCTCGCCCAGGGGCGGGCGGCGCACGATCCACTGCCGGGTTCCGTCGCCCATGGCGTAGGTCAGGTTGGAACGGCCGCCCTGGATCAGGGTTGCCCTCAGGTCCCCGGCCACCAGGCCTGGCTTCTCCGTCTCCAGCCAGGCCTTCAGCCGGCCAAGATCGAGTCCGGTGGGTGAGCCGGCCGGCGCCGCTGCGCCGGATTCGTGTGCGGTTTTCATGATGTCTGTCGTTTCACTCATGCCCGTGCGAACTCCGGAACGAGCGTCTCAAAGGTGATGTCGCCCTTCTTGACGCTGCCGAAGCGCAGTGCAAGCTCGGCCATGTTCTCAACCGTTGCCTCGTCGGCCTTGAACATCGGCTTGATCTTTGGCTGGACCGCCGTGACGTAGTGGTCCACATAGGCCGCCGCGATTTCCGGGGCCTTGCCGCCCAGGCCGTTGTCATTGAGCAACTTCGCTGCCGCCGCCTTGTTCGCGAGGATCCAATTGCTGGCATCTTCCTGGGCGACCAGCCAGTTCTGGACGACTTCGGGCTGCTTTTGTGCCAATTCCTCGCGGACGCCGATCGCCACCACCGCCTGGTTGCGCAGCAATTCCGGGACATTGGCCGCGGCGAAGTCGAGCAGGATGTTTCCGCCGGCTTCCTTCGCGATCAGGCGCGTGGAGGTCCATTGGACCGAGACGTAGGCGTCGATGCGCTTGGCCTTGATGTTGGGGATCGCCTGGACGGTGGGCCCGACGGCAAGGACGGTGACGTCGCCGGCCTTCATGCCCGCCAGTTCCAGGGCCAGCCGCAGTTGCAGGTCGCCGCCGGCGCCAACGGCCGTGACGCCGATCTTCTTGCCCTTCAGGGAGCGCATCTTCTCCTCGAAGCCGGCATCGGCCGCGGGCCAGGAGACATCCGGGCTGCCAACGATTCCGTAGGTGGTCTCCATGGTCCGGAAGCCCACCAGCACCGGGCGCTTGCCCTTGGAGCTGTTCGCGTGGGTGGCCATCAGCAGCCCGGTGTCGGCGGCGTAGCCGTCAACTGCACCGGCGACCAGGAGCTGGAACGCCTGGACGCCGCTCTGCGGGGTCAGGAGCTTGGGCACTTCCAGCGAGTGCTGGGCGTAGTCCTTGTTGGCCAGGTTCACGGTGTCCAGGAAGTACGCGTCGCCGGGGAAGGACGCCACCCCGAACTTCTGGGCGGCCCCGGAGGCGCCCGCCGCGCCCCCGGCCTGCCCACCACAGGCTGCCAGCAGCGAGGCCGAACCAAGGGCGGCCGTGCCAAGGCCGAGATACTTCAACAGCGAACGGCGCGATACGCCGCCGTCCAACATCCGCCGGGCCCCGAGGGGCGATCCGCCGTTCTGTGACTCAAACATCTTCACTCCATTGTGGTTGATTCGTACCTGCCGGCCCCGGCCGTCCGTGGCCCGGTGCGACGGTGAGCTGACTAGTGTTGGTTCTCGGCGTGTTCCATGACCACGCGGCCCACGGTCTTTCCATCTGCCAGCCGCTGGAGTGCGGCGGGCACGCCGTCCAGGGTGAACCTTTCGCTGACGAAGGGGTCGATGGCCCCGGAGTCCGCCAACCTGGTCAATTCCTGGTGGCACCGGTCCACGAGTGCCGGGTTCTTGGTGTTGTAAAGGCCCCAGTGGATGCCCATGATCGAGTAGTTCTTCACCAGCGCGTGGTTCAGCTTCGCGCTCTGGATTTCTCCCCCGGCAAAGCCGACGACAATGATCCGGCCCTCGAACGCGATGCACTTGGTCGAGCGCTGGTAGGTCTCCCCGCCCACCGGGTCGTAGATGACATCGGCTCCCTGGCCGCCGGTGAACACCTTGACCTGCTCGACAAAGTCGTCCTTGCGCCGGTCGATGACCAGGTCGGCGCCGAGCTTGCGGGCGTATTCGGCCTTCGCCTCGCCACCGACCACGCCGATGACCCTCGCTCCGGCAGCCTTGCCGAGCTGGATCGCGGCGCTGCCCACGCCGCCGGCGGCGGCGTGGACCAGCAGCGTCTCCCCCGGCTGGATCCGGGCCAGGCGGTGCAGTGCGAACCAGCCGGTCTGGTAGCCGATGAACAGGCAGGAGGCCTGGGCGTCATCCAGCGAGGCCGGTGCCTGGTGCACCTTGTCCTGGTCCATCAGCGCGTATTCGGCGAACCCGCCGTACGGCAGGGTGGTCAGGCCCAGGACCCGGTCGCCGACCGCCGCCCGGGTGGTTCCCGGGCCCACGGCGATCACCTCGGCGCAGACTTCGCGTCCGGGAGTGAACGGCAGTTCCGGCTTGACCTGGTAGATGCCGCGGCACATCAGGACGTCCGGGAAGTTGGCCGCGGAAGCCAGGACGCGCACAAGCACCTGCCCCGCCCCGGGTTCGGGAACCTCGATGTCGGCCAGTTGCAGTGCATCGACGGGTTCGCCCAGCCGGGTGACCGTCCACGCCTTCAGGGTGCTGGGGATCGACATGGCTACTCCGACTCGAACTGGATCAGGGCCTGGCCGGAGGCGACCACGTCGCCCTCGGCCACGTCGACGGACAGCACCGTGCCGGCTTCCTCGGCCGTGACGGGAATTTCCATCTTCATGGCTTCGAGGATCATGAAAACATCGTCTTCCTCCACGTGGTCACCCGGTGCAACGAGGATCTTCCACACGTTTGCGCCCATGTCCGCCGCAATTGTCTCTGCCATTTTCATGCACTCCTTTTGGCCAGCTTGGCCTCTTCTTTAAGTCGTAGTTGGATGCGTTCCACCAGTCCGGTGTCGTAGCGTCCCTCGGTGAATTCCCCGGAGGCGAGGATCTCCTCTAGGAATTGCTGGTTGGTGACCAATCCCTGGATATCGAATTCCTCGCACGCCTTGATGGCGCGGGCGTGGGCTTCGGCGCGGGTGGCACCGAATGCACACACCTTGGCGATCAGCGAGTCGAAGTGCGGGGTGACTTCGGTGTGCGCCTGGTAGCCGGAGTCGACGCGGATGCCCTCGCCGGTGGGTTCGATCCAGCCGTCGATCGGGCCGGGGCGCGGGAAGAACTTCTTCGGGTCCTCGGCGCAGATGCGCAACTCGATCGCGTGGCCGCGGGCCACTGGTGCGAAATCCTCCGTGGTGGTGCCGGTGGCCGCGATGGAAAGCTGCTGCTCGACCAGGTCGACGCCGTGGGTCATCTCGGTGATCGGGTGCTCCACCTGGATGCGGGTGTTCATCTCCAGGAAGACGAAGTCGCCGGTCACGGTGTCCAGCAGGAACTCGACGGTGCCGGCATTGCGGTAGCCGACCGCTGCGGCGGAGGCGATGGCGCATTCGATGAGGCGTTCGCGCACCGCCGGGTCCAGGTGCGGCGCCGGGGATTCCTCGATCAGCTTCTGGTGACGGCGCTGGGTGGAACAGTCGCGCTCGCCCAGGGCCACCACGGTGCCGTCGTCCAGGCCCAAGACCTGGACTTCGATGTGCCGCGCGGATTGGACAAAGCGCTCGACGAAGACGCGGTCGGAGCCGAAGCTGCGCTCGGACATCGACTTGGTGTTCTCGAAGGCCTTGCGAAGCTCCTCGGCGTTGTGCGCAACGGCCATGCCGATGCCTCCGCCGCCGGCGGAGGCCTTGACCATCACCGGGTATCCGATGCGGTCGGCTTCCTCGACGGCCTCATCGCCGGTCTTCAGTGCGGCACCGGCGTCGCCGCTGATCGGCACGCCCGCTGCCGCCACGGCGCGGCGGGACTCGACCTTGTCCCCCATGACCTCGATGACCTCGGCCGAGGGACCCACCCAGATCAATCCGGCCTCGGCGACCTCGCGGGCGAATCCGGCATTTTCGGCCAGGAACCCGTAGCCGGGGTGGATGGCGGTGGCCCCTGCTTCCTTGGCGATCGCAATGATCTGTGCGCGGTCGAGGTAGGACTGCACCGGCATGTCGCCGGTGAGCTCGATGGCCACTGAAGCCTCTGCCACGTAGGGCAGGGCGGCGTCGACCTTGTGGTAGACGGCGACGGTGCGCACACCGAGGCGGTTGGCCGTCTTGATGATGCGCCGGGCGATTTCGCCGCGGTTGGCGACCAGCAGGCATTCGGGAAATGAATTCATTATGGGCTCCTTAGAAGCTCGTGGGCCAGGTGCGCAACAGGTGTTCGCCGACACCGTTGGTCCGGGCACGGTAGTGGTCCTTGAGGGCGCCGAGGATGAACTCGCGGGTTTCGGCCGGATCGATGACCTGCTCGAATCCGAAGACCTGGGCCACGTCGTAGGCGGTGGTGCCCTTGTTCATCTCCGCGAGACGCAGTTCGTACATTTCCGGGTCGGTTTCCTTGTCGATGCCGTGCACCACCGATACAGCCGAGGTCGGATCCATGAAGCTCACCTCGGAGGACCACCAGCCGGCGGTGGCGTCGGCGGTGCCGCCGCCACCCATGTTGATCAGGGCCTGGCCGTAGTTCTTGCGCATGGTGACGGCGATCTTCGGCACGGTGACCAGTGAAAGAGCGTTCATCCAGTTGATTATCTTGCCGGCCACCTTGCTCCGCTCGGCCTCGAGGCCGATCAGGAAGCCGGGCTGGTCAACGAGCATCACCACGGGGATGTTGTACGAATCGCACAGGACCAGGAAGCTGGTCGCCTTGTCGCAGGCGGCGCCGTCCAGGGCGCCTCCCTTGAACATCGGGTTGTTGGCGATGATGCCGACCGACTGGCCGCCGATGCGGGCGAGCGAGGTCACCAGGGACTTGCCGTAGCGGGCCTTGATCGGGAACACCGAGCCGGTGTCCACGACGATGTCGATGACCTTGCGCACGTCGTAGGTCTTGGTGCGTTCGGCGGGAACGATGTTCTTGATTTCCTCGGCGCGGTCCCCGGATCCGCTGGGGACCGGGGCCAGCGGCGGGGTCTGGCCGTTGTGCGAGGGCAGGTAGGAAAGGAAGCGGCGGATCAGTTCGATCGCTTCCTCGTCGGAGTCGGCCACCGCGTCGGCGAAGCCGGTGACCTCGGAGTGCATCTTCCAGCCGCCGAGCTCCTGGGCGTCGACCTGCTGGCCGGTGGCGCGGGAGACCAAGTTGGGGCTGGAGACCGCAAGCACGGCGCCCTTGCGGAACACCGCGAAGTCAGAGGCCATGGTGTGCCAGGCCGCCGATCCGAAGCAGTAGCCGAAGGCGGCCGAAACCCAGGGGCTTTCCCGCTGGCGCAGGAACCGGGTCTTGCCGTTGGCCGATCCCATGCCGGTGCCGCCCATGGCGTCGGGCATGCGCACGCCAGTGGATTCGCAAAGGTAGACCAGTGGCTGGCCGGTCTTGACCACCAATTCCTTGAAGTGGGACATCTTCTTGTTGCTGATCGGGGACGAAGAGGATCCCTTGACGGTGAAGTCGTAGGCCACGACGCTCGCGCGCCGGCCGTCAACCTCGCCGGTACCGGTAATCTTGCCGTCGGCGGGGGTCTTGTCGCGGTCCGCCGGCACGGCCGAGGTCACGAACAGCCCGGACTCGCGGAAGGTTCCAGGGTCCAGCAGCAGCGCGATGCGCTCGCGGGCGTTCAGCTCGCCCTTGGCCCGGCGGGCCTCAAGCTTCCGGACCCCGCCCATGGCCAATGCAGCAGCGCGCTTCTTTTCGTGCTCCTGCTCGCGGGTGCACGTGGCTTCTGCGAGGCCGGCCACGTCTTTCTTGACTGCTTCGGTTGTCATCTTTCTTGCCTTCCGTTTGCGCCAAGCGATGCCTGGTGGATTTGCTGGCCCTGTTCGAGCACTGCCCGCGCGGCAAGTGCCGCGTCTTCAAAGGTCGGGAATACCGGGATGCCGATCCGGCGGGCACGTTGTGCGTACGCCTTGATCATTTCCTCGGTTTCGGCGCTGCCATCGGTTTTCAGGACCAGCAGCTGGTGGGTGCCGGGCTTCGATTCGTCGCGGGCCTTGCCGATCGAGTCGATGATGTTGCCCGTCACGTCGCCGTGCGTTTCCCCGAGGTTGCGCTGGATGATCCCGACATTCAGGTGGGAGATCAGCAAGGCCGGGTGGCTGCCGGCGAGAACAGTCTTGAGGATGTCCTGCGCGACAGCGCCGTTCTTGACCGCCAGCGTCCCGGCCGGCACGTCGATCGGGTTGTGGAAGCCGTTGCCCGGTGGCAGCTCCAGGGATTCAAGCTGGTTGACCACCGAGTCGGGCAGGGGCGGGGATCCCACGCCCTGGCGGTCAAGTGCGTCGGCGCCCAGCACGCTGGCGCCGCCGCCGTTGCCGAACAGGACGGCCTCGCGGCCGCGTGTCTGCACGCCGAGGTCCAGCGTCGAGAGTGCGTGCAGGGCCGTGGCGAAGTCCTCGAGCGAGTCGACCAGCGTCATCCCTGCCTGCCGGGCAATGGCCGGCCACAGCCGGTGGTTCCCGGACAGGGCGCCGGTGTGGCTGGTTGCTGCACGCGAGCCTTCGGCCGTCCGGCCGCCGGCCAGCAGCACCACCGGCTTGCGGGTCGCTGCGGCCCCGAGCACGTCCATGACCTCGCGGGCCACCCCGAGGGATTCAACGTACAGGCCGATGACCTGCACGTCGTCGTTTGCCAGGTGGGACTTCACCAGTTCGGCCGCGTTCACGTCGGCGCTGTTGCCGATGCTGACCACGGAATGGAAGTCGATGCCGCGCATGGCCCCCACACGCAGGATGTCCACGCTCAGTCCGCCGCTCTGGGATACCACTGCCGTCGACCCCGGGGTCAGCGGCGCCTCGGGCAGGAAGGACAGGCGTGAGGCCGAGGCGTGGGTGCCCAGGCAGTTCGGGCCGATCAAGCGGATGCCGGCTTCGCGCACGGTGCGCACCAGTTCTGCTTCCAGCTCCTTGCCGTCCTCGACTTCTCCGAAGCCGCTGGAGATGACCTGCGCGAAGCGCACCTTGCCGGCGCCGGCGGCCAGCGCCTGGGCAACGCGTGCACCGGGCATGGCCACGAATGCGTAGTCGACCGGCTCGTCCAGCTCGGCCAGCGAAGCGATGGCCGGAAGGCCTTCGATGGTGTCGGCGGTCGGGTTCACCGGGATGATGGTTCCGGTGAAGCCGTTGGCGAGCATGTTGAGGATGAAGCGGTTGGCCATGTTCGGGCGCTTGCCGCTGGCACCGACGACGGCGACGCGGCGGGGTTCGAACAGTGCGGAGAAATCGGTTGCCGCAACCTCGGAACGTTGAATGGCGGCGGTATCGGCCGGGTCGGCTTCCCCGACGACGAAGCGGGCATCCACGGCCACCGCGCGGGTGTCGGAGACGATGACCGGGTTCAGGTCGATTTCCGTGACGTCCGCGGGCAGCGAGGCCAGCAGTCCGTCCGGGCCGGCGAGCCGGGAAATCAGGGTGACCAGCGATGAAACGTCGGCCTTCAGGCCGCCGCGTGCGCCGTTGAGGATCTTCAGGCCGCGCAGTTCCTGCAGCATGCCGTTGATCCGGGTCTCGGACAGCGGGGCCAGGCCGAAGGCGACGTCTTCGAAGACCTCGACCATGACTCCGCCCAGGCCGACCATGACGGTCCAGCCCAGTCCGGGGGCGCGCACGGCGCCGACGATGATTTCGTGGCCGGCCGGAATCATTTCCTCGACCAGCAGGCCCTCGAGCCGGTGCCCGAAGTCGGCGAGGGAGTCACGCATCTGCGTTGCGACCTCATGGAGTTCGGCGCGGGTCACCCCGACGCGGACTCCGCCGGCATCCGACTTGTGTACAAGCGTCGTGGAAATCGCCTTGACGACCAGGGGCTCGCGAAGGTGTCCGGGAAGTTCCCCTCCCACGGGGATTTCCACGCCCTGGGGGGTGTCGATGCCGAAGGCCGAGAGCAGGGATTTTCCTTCTGCTTCGGTGAACATGGCCGATTCCCTGTTTTTCGCCTGGGCAATGAACCCAACGATGGTGTCGGAGTTACTAGGCTTGGCTGTTTCGACTAACAACTGGGGGCACCTCACTGAACGTTGGATCGGACGGCATGGCATGCGTCCGGCGTGAGATCAGTCTCGTTAGCCAATTCACATCTGTGAAGCATTTCCGCGCTGGCACGGTGATACCGGTGCGCTATCGGAAATCCTTATCACCCGCACTTCCAAACTCCTCCGGTCACGGAAAACCCGGCCGGGTGGGGAGTCCGGGGCGCTTGCCCGGGGAAGGAAAGCAGGTGGGCTCGATCGGGCGACACCGACCGACGGCGCGGCTCCGGCACGGTGGGCTCCACCCCGAGGGTCGTCCGGAAACACGGACTCCCGAAGGCAAACGCCGCGGTTTTCCGATGCCGCCGGGGATGCCATGCCGTCGGCCGGCCGGGCGGGGCAGATCGATGGCCCGCAATCCCCCTTCAGGCATCCGGCGGCTCGCCACGCGATGGACAGGCAAGATCCCGCGATGGTCGCCTTCCGGTCCCGGTGCGGGAACCCACGGGAGATCCCCGGCACGATCCGGGATGCGGAAATTCGCAACCGGACCGCCGAGCCGCCATGGCTGCCAAGCGGACTCCCTCACGGCCTGGGCGCCGTGGCCGTCCAAGGGCCGGGAGATCGGCCCGGTTGTCCAGCATGATTCCCGATCAGCGCGATAGCCAAAGCGCCGTTGAACGGCAGCAGTGCCCCGGCTCTACTTGTAGAATGAGGATCACGGTGTGCGGCATGTCACACTCGGCCTCCCGTCCATCGACACCCAATACGCCAGGAGACCAGCGTGTCCCTTTCCACGAGCCCGCGGGGCAGCGTCATGCAGCCAAGCACGCCCACGAGTCGGCGCAACTGGGGCATTGTCCTCATGCTTCTGATTTTCTCCATGCTCAATTTTGCCGACAAGGCAGCAATCGGGCTGGCGAGCAAGCCGATCCGCGAAACCATGGACTTGGGCGCCAGCCAATATGGCCTGCTGTCCAGTGCCTTCTTCTGGCTCTTTGCCGTGGGTGCCGTGGTTTTGACCGCGGTGTTCAGGAGGATTTCATACAACTGGGCCGTCGGCATCCTGATGTTCACCTGGGTTTTGACGATGCTTCCGTTGACCACGCAAACCACCTTCGGTGTCCTGCTGGCCAGCCGCATTGCCCTGGGATTCTTTGAGGGACCGGCTCATGCCTTGTGCCAGTCAATCGTCCACGGGCTTTTCCCGGCCCAAAAGCGCGCCACCGCCGGTGCCATTGTCACCGCCGGAACCTCGATCGGCCCGTTGCTCGCAGCTCCGACGCTGACGTGGATCATCATGAGGTGGGACTGGCATGCATCGTTTATCTTCCTGGTTGGCGTCAGCGTGGTTTGGACGGTCGTGTGGTTCTTTTTCGCGGACCGCCTGCCGTTCAAGAAGCGTCCCCAAACCACCGAGGAAAGGGAAGCGATCGTCGATCCCAACGGCGACATCGTTGTTCCGTTCTACCGGCTGCTGATGCTTCCCAGCTTCTGGGGCTTGGCCCTGCTGACCTTTGCCGGTTACCTGATCACCTCGCTCAAGGTCACGTGGCTGCCTGCCTTCATGAATGAGGGCCTGGGCTATTCCATGCAAACCGTGGGCACGTTGGTGGCGGTCCCCTATGTCTGTGCCATGTTCTTGCTCCTCGGCACGGGCGCACTTTCCGGCTGGCTGCTCAAGCGGGGCTTCTCCTCACGTGTGGCACGGTCGTTCCTGACCACGGCCTGCCTGGTGTTCGCGGGACTGAGCATGATCGCCTTCACCCAGCTCCCCGCCGGCCCGATTCAATTGGTGTTCGTGGTTGCCGCGTTTTCCGTCAACTCGATCGCCTTCGCGATCGGTTTCGCCGGGGCCTCGGACTTCTTGCCCGCCCACCAACGCGCAGCGTTCTTTGGCTGCATCGTCGCCGCCTACTCGGTGGCCGGAATGGTGGCACCCTATGCACTGGGGATCATTGTTGAGCGTGCGGCAACACCTGCGGAGGGCTATGCCAACGGGTTCCTGATCGTCGGCATCATCATTTGCGTCCTTGCCGTGGCCGGCGGCCTGATGCTGAATCCGGCCCGCGCCCGGGCCAGGCTTCTTGACTACACGGTGATCCATGCCATCCGCCAGAACGCCGCCCGCTGATCCCCCAGGACGACATGGCGTGGTCGCATGGCCGGAGCCAAGCGTTGCCGGGACGGCGGTGGGATTCGGCTCGCGGAGCGCCCTTTGGGTGGCACCGTGCGGATGTGCCGAGTCGTTTCAGGCCCCACGCAGGCCAGGTCCAGGTTGGATTCCTGGCCCGGCCCGCGTTTGCCACCAACAGGAACCCCGGGCCATCCGATGCCGGAAGGTGAAGAGCGGATGCCGCCAGGGGTGCCTGCCTCGGGGACACCACCTCGCCGGTGACCCCGGCGGGGCTTGGGCACCGGCACGCCAAACGCCCCGCCGGCAGACGTTCTCAGGTACTGCCGGCGGGGCGCGTTGGAACCAAACAACCCCTAGAGTGTCTTGGCGGTTTCCTTCAGGAGGCGCAGGAACGCTTGCACCGCCGAGGACCTGGCCTCGTCCTTCCTGACGATTGCCGAGGTGCTGACATGTGCCCACTCGTAGGGCAGGGGCACCAGGGAGACGCCGTTGCCGCTGACCGTGGAGTCCAGCAGCGTGTTCGCCATGCAAATTCCGACACCGGCCCGCACCATTGACTGCGAGGCCTCGGCATTGGGCGTGGTGAAAACGACCTTGGCCTCAACACCGTCGAGCAACCGTTCCCAGGCCTGCCCCAGGATGCTTGATTCCGCCGGAAAGATCAGCGCTTCGCCCTCCAGGTCGGCGGGATTGAACTCGTCCTGTTCGGCCAGCCGGTGCCCCTCGGGCACCGCCAGGACCAGGCGGCCGGCAAGCAGGTCGATGTGGTGCAGCAAGGCGTCAGCGCCAGGTGCCATCTCGATTCCCGGCAGCCGGGTCACC
Organism: Arthrobacter sp. UCD-GKA; assembly: GCF_001863355.1. Classification (NCBI taxonomy): domain Bacteria; kingdom Bacillati; phylum Actinomycetota; class Actinomycetes; order Micrococcales; family Micrococcaceae; genus Arthrobacter; species Arthrobacter sp. UCD-GKA. The sequence goes on from NZ_MOLR01000004.1 coordinate 735,107, forward strand.
AAGCCAACATCGAGGTTCCCTGCAATGACACCCCGAGCCACCATCTTCGAGGGACCCTCGTCAACCTCGAAACGGACATTGGGGAATTCCGTCAGCAGTCGCTTGACCACCCCGGGAAGAATCGTCTGGGATCCGGCGGGCACCGTGCCCAGCCGGACCGTTCCAAGCTTCAGGCCTCCGATGGCGCTGGCTTCCTCACGCAGCATGCGCTCGGCCTGGACCGCCGCGACGACGTGGGGCAGGATCCGCTCGGCCGCATAGGTCGGGCGCACGCCCTTGGCGCCGCGGGTCACCAGGATGACACCGAGGTCTTCTTCGAGACGCTGCACCTGGTTGGTGATCGTGGGCTGGGAAATGCCCAGTTCCTTGGCTGCCTGGCGGAAGGAACCCGTCCGCAAAGCAGCCTCCAGGTAACGCAATTGCGCAAATCTCATGGCGTGCTCTCCTTATGTTTTGTTGCGGCTCCAGACCACCGGTGGCCAACGTTACCGCGATCACATGCCCGGTGGGGAAACGCCCGTTAATGGCGGCGTAGCATTGGACCTGGGGGGCCGGGCCGGTGTTGGCGCTAGGGTCCATCGATTCCCGTTGCATCCCTTGACAGGGCCCCGCCTTCGACGGGGATCGTGGTCCCGGTGATGTATCCGGCCGCCGGTGTCAGCAGGAAGACGATCGCGGCGGCAATCTCATGGGGCTGCCCAAGCCGGCCGAGCAGGGGCCTTGAGGCATGCGCCCGTGAATCGGCGGTGCTTCGGCCCGCAGCGACATAACGTGGCGAGAGGAAGAGCCCGGGCGCCACCGCGTTGACACGCACGCCGCGGGACCCGTGTTCGGCGGCCAACTGCTTGACCCACACCTGCAGTGCCGCCTTGGCCGGACCGTAGCCCGGCGCCGTCAGGCCCCCGCGCGAGGCCACCACGCTGGAGACATGGACTATCGATCCATGCTCCACCAAGGGTGCAAGGACAAGGGCAGAGAAGAAGGCATGGCCAAGGTTGGTCCTGAAATCAAGATCCCAATCGGCCAGTGAGTACTCGGCGATTCCCCGTCTGTGCATCTGTCCGATGACGTCGATGTATCCGTTGATCGTCCCGAATTCGGCGCGCGCAGCCTCGGCAACCAGCTTCATGCCGCTCTCGGTGGTGGCGTCCGCGACCACCGAGGGCATCCCCACCGAGCCGGCAACACCGGCGAGGGCCTCCGCATCGATGTCCGCGCCCAGGACCCGTCCGCCGAGGCCAACGATCGTCCGGGTGACATGTTCCCCGATGCCGCCTCCCGCGCCCAGCACCACGTACTTATTGCCGTCGAGCCTGAATAGCCTTGCGTGGTCAACCTCCGTGGCGGGAAGTGGGCGGGTGAGTTGTTCCCTGGGCATGGCGTTTCCTTCCAGCATGCACATGAACGGCCAGGGACAAGTTTTCTCGTCCCTGACCGCCATATGTCTATTCCTTGGTTTGCCGAGTCAGTGTTGTTCTAGCGGGTCCATTTGGTCACGAGTTTTTGTAGGCCCGAAATGGAAAGATCCAGAACCATCGACAGCAAGCCCATGGCCAGCAGGATCGCGAAGGTCTCGGCGACCTGGAAGTTGTTGGTCACCACCACCAGTCGCTGTCCCAGACCGGTGTAGGCGCCGACCATTTCCGACACCACCGCCCCGAGCACCGAGTAGACAGCACCGAGCCGCAAACCACCGACGATGGCCGGAAGTGCCGAGGGCAGCTCGATCTTGAAGAATCGCTGCGCCTTGGACATGCCCAGGGACTGGGTCAACTGCTTGATGTCGTGGTCCAGGGCCTGCAGGGCCCCCATGGTGCTGGTCATCAGGACGAAGAACACGACGCTGAAGGCGACCAGGGCCTTTGGCCCGAAGCCGAGCCCGAACCAGAGGATGAAAATCGGTGCCAGCGCCGGGCGGGGAAGGCTGTTCATCAGGGTCAGGAACGGCCTGGCCGCAACGTGCAGGACAGGGACCCGCACAAAGGTGACGCCCGCCAGGATGCCGAGGACCGCGCCGGAAACCAGGCCGGCCATGGCACCGCTGAACGTCGCGGACACGTCCGTCCAGAACGTGGCATCCGACAACTGCTTGATGAAGGATGTCCCGACATCGATCGGGGTGGAAACCAGGGTCGAATCCATGATCCCTTGGCGGGTGACAAACGACCACGCCAGGACGAAGGCCGCGAGCGCGCCCAGCCGAAGTGCCCAGACGGTTGCTTTTTCCTTGCGGCGTGTGCGGGTGCGTTCAGCAAGAATCGTGCTGTCCGTGTAGGCGACGGGTCCGGCCTCAGTGGCGGCTTGAGCGATGGTTTCCATGGTGGGCCCTTTCCTTCCAGGAAGGTTTGGTGCTTGATGAATGATTCGGTGCGATGCTCAACGAATGAGCTTGATGTCCGAGAGTGACGAGGTGTGTGGTCCGCCGGTGGCCTGGACGATGGTTCCGGTGATGAAGCTTGCACCGCCGGAGCACAGGAACATGATGGCGTCCGCGACCTCTTCGGGCCGGCCCACGCGCCCGAGGGCAATGTTCTCGCCGAAGGTCCTCTCGGCCTCGGGGGAATTGAAGCGGGAAGCGGGAGTCAGGGTGGCACCGGGCTCCACGCAGTTGACGCGGATGCCACGGTCTGCCCATTCCCACGACATGGTCTTGGTCAGCGAGGCGATGCCGGCCTTGGCGGCGGCGTAGGCGCCACGCATCGGGTGGGCGTGGTTGGCCGAGCTGGAACCGACGTTGATGATGTTTCCGCCGCCCTGCTCGGTGAAGACGGGCAGGCAGGCCACGGCGGTCTGGAATGAGCCAGTGAGGTTGGTGCCGATCACGGCGTTCCAGGCGTTGGTCGACAGGTCTTCGAGGCGTGCTGCGAAGTTGCCGCCGGCGTTGTTGATCAGGATGTCGATGCGGCCGAACTTTTCCACGGCGGTGGCCACCAGCAGTGCGGCGGTTTCGGGCTCCTTGATGTTGCCGGTAACGACCTCGGCCCTTCGGCCGAGTGCGCGGATCTCTTGGGCCTTGGCCTCGAGCGTCTCGGCCTTGCGACCGTGCAGGATCAGGTCCGCGCCCGCCGCGGCAAACTTGTCGGCAAGTGCCGAACCGATACCGCCCGAAGCGCCCGTCACGATGACGACCTGGCCCGTGAAATCGAACGTGGCCTGTCCCACTTTTTTGCTGTTGGCGGTGTCTGTTTTCGTCATCCTGGAATCCTTCTGAATTGATGCCTGCCCGGTGTGCTGGGGTGGATCGCACACGGCGGGCCCACATGGAAATGGTGCGTTTGAGAAAGCTTCCATCCATTCGTTCCCGGTAGCAATGAACTAATCGCTATCGATGCGATAGCCCCGGATTGCCCGTCTTTTCCTTGACTCTGCCGCCGGGGTGTTCAACGATTCATGGACCAGCTGGTGACGTGCACCACAAGCACAAGCCGTCCGGTTCCCTCGTGTTCATAGCTGTTCCAGCGTGACCATCGCTGGCGCCGGCTCAGCAATCCTTGACCAACGCAAACTGCCAAACGGGTCGGCCCCGCAAACCAGTGACTGGAGCGAAAATGCCCAATACAACCCTCCGCGCAACTTCCGACAGCGAGACTTCCATGACCGAAAAGGCGGCCCCGTCCTCCACGGCCCGAGGGGTCTCTGTCGAGTTCCAACAGGTGAACCACAGCTTCCTCCACGGCAACCGGCCGGTGCGGGTGTTGAACGATTTCAACCTGCGCATCGAACCCTCGGAGTTCGTCAGCATTGTCGGCCCGTCGGGTTGCGGCAAGACCACTGCCCTGGGCATGGTCGGCAACCTCCTGAAGCCGCGCGCAGGACAGGTCCTCATCGACGGCCACAAGGTGCGCCCCGACAGCAACGAGGCCGCCTTCCTCTTCGCCCGCGATGCCCTGTTGCCCTGGCGCCGGGTCCGCAGCAACGTGGAACTCGGCATGGAGATCCGCGGGGTTCCCAAGGAAGAGCGCCGCGTGCGCGCCGAGGAGTGGTTGCGCAAGGTCCGCCTGCACGAATTCGCCGACTCCGACGTCCTACACCTGTCCCAGGGCATGCGCCAGCGCGTGGCAATTGCCCGGACACTGGTGCAGAACCCCAAGGTCCTGTTGATGGACGAACCTTTTGCGGCCCTTGACGCACAGACCCGCGCCATCCAGCAGGAGGAGTTCACGCGCCTCTGGGAAGCCGAGCGTCCCACCGTCATCTTCGTGACCCACGACCTCGAAGAGGCCATCCTGCTGTCCGACCGCGTTATCCTGATGGCCAGCCGTCCGGGCCGCATGGTGGTCGACATGAAGATCGAGCTCGAACGCCCGCGCCGCCAGGAAATGCGCCGGGAATCGGACTTGTTCAAGTCCTATTTCCATGACATGTCCGATCGGCTTCGTTCCGAGGTCGAACTCGCCGAACAGCGCATCCGGGAGGAAAACCAGAATGGCTGACACCTTGCAGAAGGTTCCCGCCGCCGACGGCACCACCGTCGCCTATCGCCAGTACGGGCACGGACCGCGCCTGGTGACCGTCCTGCACTCCCTTGCCTTGGACGGATCCTGGTACGCACCCCTGGCCGAGGCCCTCGGCGAGGAGTATCGCCTGCTGGCGCCCGACTTCCGCGGGCACGGCCACAGCGCCCGCGGGGACTCGGCACCCACCCTGGCCCTCGTGGCCCGGGACATTGCCGCCATGTGGGACGCCGAGAACGTGCGCAGCTCGGTCATCCTGGGCATTTCGCTTGGCGGCATGGTTGCCCAGGCGCTCACCGGCAGCTTCCCCGACCGCGTGGACGCGCAGATCCTGATGGCCACCCGCGGTGCCTACGACGACGCGGCAACCACCGGGACCCTGGCGCGTGCGGCGGAGGTCCGGGCCCCGAACGGACTGCAGGACGCCGCAGAGGCGACCATGCACCGCTGGTTCGGCGAGAATTCCACCGACGCCTCCAACCCCCTGGTGGCCCAGGCCCGTGCCCAGTTCCTCGGGGCAGGCGGCGAGGAAATCGCCGGGTACTTCGAGGCCATGACGAAGGTCGGCGACTTCCAGCTGGATTCGCCACCCCCAACCCTCGTGGTCGGTGGAGACGATGACCGAAGCACCCCGCGTGCTGCCATCGAGCAGCTGGCCGCCTCGATCCCCGGTGCCGAGTTGCGCTTTGCCGCGGGCGGGCACCTGGTGGCCTTCGAGAATCCGGAAGAGGTCGCCCGAACCGTGCGCCCCTTCCTTGACAGCTTGGACTGCTGGACCAAATAACGGCCTTTCGGGTCCGCCGTACACTTAAACTGCCTTACGGAGAAGAAATGAATAAGACACTGGATCGCGCCACGGCGCACGTCAGCGAAGAAGAACTTGCCGCCCACCTGGAGTCCGCCCAGGTTCCGGCGCTGATCATGCTGACCGCCCACGTCACCGGCGACACCAGCGTGCTGCGCGACGACTGGCGCCCGAACCTGCGCGCCTTGCCGAACAGCGGCCTGGATGCCGAGACCGAGGCTACGGCCCGCAAGTGCTGCTTCGAGCTGCTGGCACCGTACTTGGCGACCCAGGGCACCTGGGACCAGGAGCCCGGCGAGGACCTCCGCCTGGCCATGAGCACTTGGCTGATGGGTGCCCCGGTGGAGGACGCGCTGGCGATGTCCGAGGTCTCCTTCGTCCCCAACAACACCGATCCGCGCCGGCCCGGGTGGACGCTCGAGCAGATCGCCCCGGACACCGCATTGAACGCCGTGGTCATCGGCGCCGGCTTCTCCGGGCTGCTCGCCGGCCTGCGCCTGAAACAGGCGGGCGTCCCGTTCAAGATCATCGAAAAGAGCCACGACGTCGGCGGCACCTGGTGGGAAAACACCTACCCCGATTGCCGCACCGACGTGCGCAGCCACATCTACACCTACTCCTTCACCCAGCACGACTGGGAGACGCACTTCGGGCGCCAGGACAAGATCCACGGCTACCTGCACCGGTTCGCGAAGGACAACGGCCTGCTTGAACACATGGTCTACGGCACCGAGGTCACCGCGACCCGCTGGAACGAGGAGACCAGCACCTGGACGTTGGAGACCAAGACCGCGCAGGGCGTCGGGGAAAGCTTCGAGTCCAGCATCGTCGTCAGCGCCGTGGGCCAGCTCAACCGCCCCTCGGTCCCGAACCTGGAAGGCCTTGACACCTTCAAGGGCCCCGTCGTACACTCCGCCCGGTGGGACCACGAGCTGGACTTCGCCGGCAAGAAGGTCGTCGTCGTCGGCACCGGTGCCAGCGCCCTGCAGTTCGCCCCGGCCGTCGCCAAGGTCGCCGAACAGGTCACCATCTTCCAGCGCAGCGCCCCGTGGCTGCGCTCCACCCCGGTGCTCCGCCAGGAGATCGAGAGCGGCGAGCGCTGGCTGCTGAACAACCTGAACCAGTACCGCGCCTACTACCGCTTCTCGATCTTCCTGCCCCGCGTGGTGGGCAACCTGGCCGCAGCCACCGTCGATGAGGACTTCGGGCCGACCGAGGTCTCCGTCTCCGCCGCCAACGAGGCATTGCGCGTCGACCTCACCGCGTACCTCACCGAGCAGGCCGGGGATGACAAGGAGCTGCTCGCCCAGATCATCCCGAACTACCCGCCGGCCGCCAAGCGCATCATTTGCGACGACGGCACCTGGGTCAGGACGCTCAAGCGCGAGAACGTCCGGCTGGTGTCCCGGGGCGTGAGCCGCGTCGACGAGACCGGCGTATGGCTGGGCGACGAGCACATCGAGGCAGACATCATCCTGCTGGGCACCGGCTTCAAGGCCGCCGACTTCCTGCTTCCGATGTCGGTGGCGGGCATCGGAGGCAAGGACCTGCACGAGACCTGGGGTATCGACGCCAGCGCCTACCTGGGCTCCACGCTGCCGGGCTTCCCCAACTTCTTCTGCATGTACGGGCCGAACACCAACACCGTCATCCACGGCAACCTGGTCTTCTTCCTCGAATGCCAGGCCAACTACGTCCTGGACGCGATCAAGACCCTGGCATCGGGCGGCTACAAGTCGATGAACCTGCGCGACGAGGTGTTTGCCGCGTACGACAAGGAAATCGTGGCCGAGAGCGCCAAGCGCACCTGGGGCTGGTCCAAGACCCACTCCTGGTACATGAACGCCGAGGGCCGCTCGACCATCATGTGGCCGCTGCCGGCACGGAACTACTTCGAGCGCACCACCCACGTGCGCCCCGAGGAATACCAGCTGGGCTGATCCGCCGCCGTAAACATCCAACATCCGTTCCACAACACCGGAGGCTGAATTGCTCACCGAGACATCAATGATCACCGAGACGACGGTTGTCGTCGCCAACCTTGAAACCCGCTACCTCTCCGGCGGCCCGACCGATGGCGCCCCCGTCGTCGTCTTCCTGCACGACGGCGCCTGGGGCGGCGCCTCGGACGTGACCTGGGGCGGCATCCTGCCGCTGGCCGCCGAGAAGTTCCGCGTCATCGCACCCGACCTGCTGGGCTACGGCGGCTCGGCCAAGTCGATCCGGTTGGACGTCTCGCCCTTCGCGTTCCGCCTGACCCACCTGTTCTCGCTGCTGGACCACCTGGGAATCACCGAACCGGTGCACCTGGTCGGCAACTCCTTCGGCGGTTCGCTGACGCTGCGTGCCCTGACCAACCCGGCATTGCGCGAGCGCATCGCCTCGGTGACCACCATCGCGGGCACCGGCGGCGCCTGGCGCGGGGCCGACCTGGCCAAGATCGGCGACTTCGACGGCACGCCCGAGCGCCTCGAGGAAATCGTCGGCTACCTGTGCGAACCGTTCGACGGCAAGGATGCCCAGCTTGAAGCCCGCATGCGCTGGGCCATCGCGCCGGGGCACTTCGCCTCGATGAAGGCCCCGCACACCGCGGTGCCGGAGGCCATGAAGGTTGAGCGTCCTGCGGACCCGTACCCGGGCAACCTGGCGGGCATCACGACCCCGGCCCTGCTGATCGAGGGCAAGGACGACACCCTGTTCGAAAGCGGCTGGAGCGCAAAGCTGCGGGAGTTCCTGCCACAGGCCAAGGCCGTGGTCATGGATTCCAGGCACAGCCCGAACATCAGCCAGCCGCAGCCGACCTGGGCCGTCATCAACGAGTTCCTGACCGAGATCACCCAGGACGGCAACGCATGAGCGCGCCGGCACTGGTGATCTCCGGCGGTTCCTCCGGAATCGGCGAGGGCCTGGTCAACGACCTGCGCAAGGACTGGGACGTCACCTCGGTGTCCCGTTCCCTACCCAAGAACCCGCTGGACGGGGTCAACTACGTGGCAGGCGATGTCGCGGGGGATGCCGCGGAGAACGTCCGCGTTGCATTGAAGGAACAAGGGCGCGAGTCCATCCACTCGCTGATCCACTGTGCAGGCGTCGGCCTCTTCGGCAAGTTCCTGGACACCCCCAAGGCCGACTGGGAACGCGCGCTGATGCTGAACCTGCATGGCACGCTGAGCTTCCTCCAGGGAACCGCGGACCTGGTTCAGGACGGCGGACGCATCCTGCTGTACTCCTCGGGCACCGTGTTCAAGGCCCCGGGCGGCGCCGCCGCCTACGCCGCGTCCAAGGCCGGCATCATCGGCTTTGCCCGCAGCTTCGCCATGGAAATGGGAGAACGCAACATCACGGTCAACGTGATCGCACCGGGCCTGGTCATGACGCCGCTGGCCGCCAAGCTCGCCGGCGGCGAGGAAGCGAATATCGCCACCCGCGCCATCAAGCGCGCCTCGGTGGTCGAGGACTACGTGGGGCCAACCCGCTTCTTCCTCTCCGAGGGAGCGGGCTTTGTCACCGGCCAGACACTGGTAGTTGACGGCGGCTCGATCCGCCGCTGATCCCCAAATACCGGGCAACTCAACGTGAGGGGCCGTCGCATCATTGATGCGACGGCCCCTCACGTCGTTAACGCGCCTTGCTCACCCGGGCCCACAAATCAATAAGAGTCAGTTCTGCCAGAACGGGTAGTCGGTGTAGCCGGCGGCGCCCTCCGTGTAGAAGGTCGAGGAATCGGGCTCGTTCAACGGCAGGCCCTCCTGCCAACGGCGAACCAGGTCGGGGTTGGCGATCGCCGGGCGGCCCACCACCACGGCATCTCCCCAGCCGTTGGCGGCAACCGCGGCCGCGTCGTCGTAGGTGGTGACGGTCCGGAACCCGGTGTTCAGCAGGACCGGTCCGTCAAACCGTTCCCGCAGGTCCTGGACGAGCGTTCCGGCGGGATCGGCGTGCAGGATGCTCAGCGCCGCCAGGCCCAACGGCGCAATCCCATCAATCAGCGCGGCATAGGTGGCGGCAACATCCGCCGGATCGGTTTCCAGCGCACCCTGGACATTGTGCTCGGGGGAAATGCGCAGGCCCGTCCGGCCCGCGCCGATGGCGTCGGCCACGGCGGTGGCGACCTCGATGACAAAGCGCGCCCGGTTTTCCGGGGACCCGCCATAGGCGTCGGTGCGGGTGTTGGAGCTGGGTGCCAGGAACTCGTGCAGCAGGTAGCCGTTGGCCCCGTGCAGTTCCACGCCGTCGAACCCCGCGGCGATCGCATTGCGGGATCCGGTTACGAACTCCTCGATGATTCCGGGCAGTTCTCCGGTCTCCAAGGCGTGCGGGACGGGGTAGGCGTGCTTGCCGGTGTAGGTCCGGGTGACCCCGTCCACGGCAATGGCGCTCGGTGCCACGACGTGGCTTTGCCCGGTGGTCTCGGGGTGGGTGACACGGCCGGCATGCATCACCTGCGCGACGATCAACCCGCCCTCGGCGTGCACCGCGTCGGTGACGCGCTTCCATCCGGCGATCTGCTCCTGCGAGACAAGCCCGGGCTGGCGGACGAACCCCTGGCCGGTGAAGCTGGGATAGACGCCCTCCGAGACGATCAAGCCCATCGAGGCACGCTGGCGGTAGTACTCGACGACGTCGTCGTTCGGCACCCCGTCCACGCGGGAGCGGGAGCGGGTCAGCGGCGCCATGACCAGGCGGTTGGGCAGTTCGAGGTCACCGAGGGTGAGCGGGGAAAACAGGTCCATGCTGTGGGACTCCAGAGGTCGGGGGTGGTTGCCTGGTGCAACCAGCCCCGCGGCAACGCTATTCCTTCCGGGCCCCGGCGGTGAGGCGAAACACGGTTCCTCCAGCACTAGACCGACACGCCGCGACCTGCCGTCGAGCAGGGGCACGATGCTTTTGTGTCCGGAAGTTCGGCTTTTCTGTGGGTCAGTCCGCGGCCGAAGCTCGATAGGACCATGACGATTCGAACGGTTAAATTCGTCGGTGGTCTGGAAGATGGACAGTCATCCACCTTCCAGACCACCCACATAACCAGTTCCGCCGCGCAACCCGATTCTTGGAACCTCAAACCGCGAACTGGTTATCACCGTTTCCGGCAGGTCTGGGAGCTAGCTTTGCATCGCCCGTGAATTGAGCTGGTTGACCCGGCCCGGAATCAGGAAGAGGTCAACGATCATCAAGAGCCACAACACACCGAGGATAAGGAAGCCCACGAAAAGGAACGTCGTGGCCCAACCCACCACGCCCAGAACCAAATAGAGCACGCCCATTCCGGTCTGGTTCAAGTAGAACTTGTGGATTCCCAGCTGCCCCAAGAAGAACCAGAGGACGTAGGCTACGCCGGTGCTCTTAGAATTGACGAGAACCACGGTGTTAGTGATGTTGATGTTCTGGGCTTGGGGCTGCGCTGGTGGTTCCGGAATCGCCTGTGGAACCGGTCGTGCCGGGTAGTCGGAAGAATTCGGTGGGTTCTCGGTGCTCATGGTTTCCCTTGTTGTTTGTTGGGCGAAAAAATATGATTTCGCCACTTTCGAAAATACTTTGATAAACGTTAGCCCAGAGCCGTCGCTAACATGGAAAATATTCCACTATGGGTCGTGAACCCACTCGAACCAGCAAGAAAATACCGAGTCAACTTCGATTCAGTCGGAATGTCATAATCTCTGAGCAACCGCGGAGATTTCTACGAAATCTCTAGACCAGTAGCAACCAGCTGCGTAAATCAATTGGCTGAGATACAAAGTGGCGCCGGTTCGCTCTATTGATAGAGCAAATTGATTTCACGTTAGAGGTAACGAAGATCTTGCACGGCACACGTCCACTTTTCCGATCACGCAACCGACTTCGTGCGCCTTCGTCCATGGGCTCTCGTCCGAAATGGTTTAGCCACTCTGTTCGCCATCCACGTCCGGCGCGTTCTACGGAGCTGCGGCATAGACGACCGAAAGCCGCCGGTAGGACCGCGTGGCCAGGGCGGCGAGGCCCAGGAAGATCGAGGCGATCCCGGAAACCAGGAACACCAACGCGATGCCGCGGGCGTCCCCCTCCCCCAGCAGCCAGCCCCAGCCCTGCTTCCCGGGTTGAGAGTTCATGTACGGGATGATCCAGAACTCGGCCAAAGGCGCGATCATGAACGCGGTGATCGGCGCGGCAGCGGCCTCGAAGGTCATCGCGAAGCCGAAGACCCGGCCCTGGACCTTGTAGGGCACCACCTTCTGGATCACCGTCTGCTCGGCCGCCTCGACCGCGGGGATGAGCATCATGTAGATCCAGATGCCCAGGGCATAGAGCCACCACCACTCGCGGATCGTGAAGGTCGCGCCGAGCACGCCGCTGAAGGCGACCAGGACCAACATGGTGCGGATCGGGTTCTTGCCCAGGCCGAACTTGGCCACCAGCCCGCCGCCGATCAGGAATCCGGTTGCGGTCACCCCGAGCACCACACCCCAGACCTCAACCGGGAAGATCGTCAGGCCGTAGGGATCCATCAGCGCCATGAACACCCCTCCGGTGAGGTTGTTGAAGGTGGTGAACAGGATCAGCGCGAACAGGCCCTGCGTGGCACGCACGGCCGCGATCCCGGCCCGCAGCTCGGCGAAGCTTTCGCGGTCCTGCGCGCGCACGATCTTGGGCTCCGGGATCCGCAGGAAAAGCAGGTGCCCGAGCACCGCGCCGCAGGCCACCAGCGAGATGACGATCGTTCCGCCCATGCCCAGGAACCCGATCGCCAGGCCGCTGAAGACACTGGTGATCATGAAGGCCAGCCCCTGCACAGTGCCCACCAGTCCGTTGGCGTTGGCCCGGCGCTCGGCCGGCACCAGCAGGGTCACGGTGGTGGACAGGGCAATGTTGCGCAGCTGTTCGACCACCGCACCGATGAGCACCACCAGGGCAAAGAGCCAGAACCAGATCCCGGACAGGCTCAGCAGCTCGGCCTCGGGAACCAGCAGGAACATCGTTCCGGCCAGCGCGAAGCACGCCACGGTGAACAGCGTGGAGCCGACCATCACCGCATGCTTGCGGTACCTGTCCACCAGCACCCCGAAGAACAGGCCGAAGAACGCGACCAGCAGCATGTAGGTCCCGCCAATGAGCCCTGTGGCCAGGACCGAGCGCGTCTCCAGGTACACCCAGAAGGTCAGCGCGAACCAAAGGAAACTGGTGACCACGTTGGCCAAAGCTGTATTGACCAGCACATGCATGAACGTGCGGTGCCCCGATTTCGGAGGCGCCTCTGTGGCGGCGGTTTGTTGCCTGTCGGTCGTTTCGATGTCCGCGGAGGACGGCTCTTCCTGCGACATGTTCCAAGCCTAAAACTTGGCATCGCCCTTCGATAGACGGGCGAACCGGAGATTTTGTTCCACCCGAGGAAGCAGCGCCATTCATGCGCCATGAGGAAGACTATGTGCTAACCAATGCGTTCCGGCTTGCGGCGGCTTCCTCGTTGTATTTCTTGTTCGAGTTGTTCACCGCGAGGTACCAGGATGCACCGACGACCAGATGCATGACTGCAAGCCCTATACCGCTGGGCAGGTCTGCTGCGTACAGGATCGCATTGGCGATCGAAAGCACGGCGACAGCCACGCCGATCCACTGCGCGATCTTGCAGAACCCCGGCTTCGACCTGCCAATCAGGAAGGTGAGGAACCCAAGAACGGCGAACGGCAAAACAATGTAGCCAACGATCTCACCAAAAGTCAGATGCGTGAATAGGCCGCCGTTGAAATACATGGAAGCCCCAGCTGCCTCGCTGACGAAATAGACAAAAATACTCGTGATCACGGCCCCAAAAGTCGCAATGACAACCTGAACATAGTTGAACGGCATCTTGAACTTTTTGTACGGCTGCACCTGAGCAGTCATGGCTGACCATCTCCTCGACGCTAAGTCTGTATGCCCTTGTATTTTCACTGTACGCCCGTTTGCGCACGTTGGATTCGGAAAGCCCTGAAGGGAACTTCCACTGCCGGTTTGGGGATCCTTCGGGTTGCCGCAGGCGGGTTGACCGATTTCTCGCAGCAGACATGGGCCCACGTATCCAGTGGTTTAAAGAGTCCCTGAAACCACTCCGCCGGTTCCGCAGAGTCTGAATGAACACGTTGACTGCGGCGCAGCTGGCCTTGTCCGAATTCCTCCATGTTGATGAGAACTTCCTCGCCATTGCGGCCAGGAATTCCCCGTCGAAGGAGGCTTCCAGTGCGTACCACGCCGATCACGTCGGTTGGGTGAAATGCCTACGGCAACCTGGCAGCAGGAGATCTATCCGTATTGCATATGCAAAATGCGTTACTTGTTTGATCGAGGTTCGCCGATTCCCGTGCGGATGTGATGCTCCTGGGCCGGATGGCGGTGTTTTAGCCACGCACTCGCTGGACAGTACTCGGGCATACCTTTCCCGAGGCATTTAGCATTTTGAGTGATCGATTTTACTTCACGATTTGGGTCAAAAATTCATAACCAATAGAATAGACGACATTCATTCGAAGCCGATGCTTTACCATTTTCCCATCCCGCACCGATTCAAGAAGTTCTGCTTCTCTGAGTTTCCGGAGATGCCGCGATACCTGTGGAGCTCCAATGCCCAGCCGTCTGGATAGATCACTGGTGGTGCAATATTCGTTGACGAGGTGCCGACACAGCTCCAAACGTGCACCATCGGCTAGCACTGCCATTTGATTTTGGATTTCGTGGATGTTCCTGTTGACGGCTCCCATGTCGGAAATCGGAAATTGCACAACAATGGGCACACCGTAACCCGCATATTCATCGTCGTACTTCACAACTATGTGAGGCTTCGTCAGGATACTCGGGACAAGGACGAATTTGCGGCCGTAACCGCTAACGAAGGCATTTTGCAGCTTGTCATAGGCCACCTGAGCGGTCTGTGGAAAGAAATGTGCGCCGGGCGTCAAAGAGGTCAGCACCATAGAAACGGACCCGCCAGCGAGTCTTCGTTGTACTTCAACTTCACTGGCTTTGAGCCGAGCAGATCCCGATACCCAGCGCGCACGAAAGCAAGTGTCATGGAACGTCTTGAGAAACGCAGTCAGGACCTGCCGGAAGTGCTCGGGATCGCGAGCTAACCGGGCACCAAGTTCTTCGCGCTCTTCGCTCCGTGCCCGGCACATCTCTAGAAAATCAGCGCGGTCGCTACTGTTGTTCATGATGTCCATGGGACGCTCGGAGCGACCACCAATGACCGCCTGAACGCTCATTTGCACAAACGCTTCTAGGGGCAGGGCTTCGAAGGTTGCCAGCTCCGATTCGAAACTTTGGTAGTCGATGGTGTTCAGAGGCATCAGTGCGCGGAATCTGAATCGCGCCCACAATGGTGAGAACGAACGCATGGTCCGTCTCAACTGGGCAGACATTTGGGCGTCAATCGCTTTGAGTTCTCGCGACAGTTCAAGATGATGGCCAGGCTCGGCAATGCAGTGGAGCATGGCCATCATCTCGGCCATCTCTGAAACCCTGACAGTGACATTCGCAGGTTCGACGTCGGTCAGGTCAAAGATGATCGGCATGAGACGAGCTTAGCTGACCTCGGGTGTCGACGAATAGCATCTCAAACCCGAGGAATCAACGGCGTTTAGAAGCGCAGTCCCTCGGCAGAAATTCGCAGTTCCTCGGCATCAACAGGGAGCAAAAATCGCTGCAAGATCAGCTGGTCGACGATTCGAGCAAAGACACGGCGGTAGCTATCAGCATCGCCGTAAATCTCTTGCAACTGCTGCCCCTCGAACGGTGTCTCATTACCGTGGTACCACGAGGGGCGTCCCATGGGCGTCGCTGCCACCAAGGTCGACGTCGGAGCATCGGTGTAAGTGCTTCGTACACCTCCACGCGCGTTGCCCCACTGATCACGCAAAATGGTATCGGTGTGTCCCTCGGTTTCAAGCAATTGGGAAGGTGGCGGCACAAGCTTTCCTTCTGCCCAGTCTGCAAGCAGTCCCAGAAGCGCTCCGTAAATATGGGAATTCGGGAAGGTCGACCAGTGTGCTCCGGGAGGCAGTGGGCAATCCTTTAGCCGAAGTACATCCTTCTGACTCATGTGGCGCGTTTCCCGATGTGCCATCCCTGCGACCTCGTAAAGGCGGAATGTTTCGGAATCTGCTCGGCGGTGTTTCAGTCCACGAACTTGACCAGATACTCCGCAATCCCAACGAACAGACTGAAATTCTGCTTCACCCAATACTTCAATCACCGGAACATCGATGTCCGGCAGTGCTTCACCTCCTGAGGCTCCAGGCAGGTATCCGTCAAAAAGTGGCCCGCCATCGGCCCGACGCATGGCTTCGTGGTGGTGCTCAACAAAGCGACGAACCACACCACCGGTCTGGGATATCCCGGCGAAGAGAAGCGTCTTGGCTTCTGAATTCTTGATTCCCGGCAGTCCCCCACGAAGTGCGTGCGCAACTTGTGCAATTATTTCAAATGACTGGGGTGTCGCTCGCCACCATCGTTCCTTGAACGCATCGTATTGTTCAGCAAGGATCTCAGGAGTCGGGTTCGCTGTGAAGGGAATCGAACCTGCGAAGTCGCTGGCCAGCTCCCCCGCCGTAAACTTCATGTCTCGATATCGTTCGGGGTTGCCCCCCTGGATCAAATCCAGCGCCGAGGGAGCCTGTGAGTCAATTTCTATCCACATATACCCATCACGCATCAGCGCACGGTTGTAGGCGCGCCAGACCGAGGTTCCACCCCAGATATGGCTTACCTCCGTGAGTGTTCGACCATTGAACTTTTCCATGTTTTCAGGCCGTCGAACCAAAATACGTGTGAGAAATGGTGCCTCGGCTGCGATACCCGAAACAAAGTATTCTTCTTGAATGTACCCGTATGTGGGCATCCGTTCCGTTCCGTAGGATTCGAGCACGACGGCTCGATTCCCCTCGGTTTCCGGGATTGGACCCGAAATTTGGGCGCAGGGAGCTAGGGCGTGTCTCCCAATCGTGATTTCTCGAGGGCGGCGCTCCAGATGACCACCGCGTGGAGCACCACGGCCGAGCGGTAGGTCAGGGCGAGCTTGTCGTAGCGGGTGGCCATGCCGCGCCATTGCTTCAGGGCGTTGAAGCTGCGCTCCACGACGTTGCGGCGCTTGTAGGCCTCCTTGTCGTAGGTGACCGGACGTCCTCCGGCGGAGCCCTTGCGCTTCCGGTTGGCCTTTTGGTCGTCCTTTTCGGGGATCACGCATTGGATGCCGCGCTCGCGCAGGTATTTCCGGTTGCCC